>NZ_AJGU01000002.1 GCF_000260795.1 Treponema sp. JC4 | reverse complement strand
CTAGCGCGGCACCAAAAATAGAATGTTTTTGTCCCACACCCTGCTCCCTCGCGCTGATTTTTTTTAACTTTACCTTCCAAATATAAGTTCCCTGCATGCGGCTAAGAACCTGCGGTTTACAAGGTGTACCAGGGCTCTGGCGAATTTTGGCTTGAACTTGCAGGCTGTCAAAAGGATGATGCTTTCAATAGGGTTTTCGGTCATACCGCAGACTGCGATTTTTACGGCAGGGTCGTTTTCGTTGCGGCCCATTTTTTTGTTGTCTTCAATAATTCCGTTTACAATCTTATCAAGCTGCTTTTTGCAGACTTTGCTGATTGCAGCTCCTTCTGCAAGGGAATTGTAAATTGTAAAAGTGCCTGGAACCGGTGCAGAGTCATCAGGAAGAGGCTCTTTGTAGAGGCTGGCAAAATCCTTGTGATTAAACATTTCTCCGTCAACGGCTTCAAAGTATGAAGGAAGACGTTCTTTATCATTTGCCTTGTAGTCCATGCCTTTTACAGTGATTTTTTCAGACAGTTTTACATCAGAAAGCGATGCCGCAATCTGGATTTCGTAAGTGCCAGACGGAGCTATGTATTTTCCACTTTCAACATCAAAGAGGATGAAGGCTTTTGCGTCAAGTTCCAGAGTAACTTCTTTTTCTTCTCCGGCTTGGAGGAAAACTTTTGTAAAGGCGCGAAGTTCCTTGTTTGCGCGAAGGTAATCGCATTGAGGATTTTTTACGTAAAGCTGAACGACTTCTGAGCCGGCAAGCTTTCCTGTGTTTTTCAGGGTGAAAGTTACTGTCAGCTTATTTGTTGCATTTGCTGTGTCACCGTAACCAGATTTGCCTCCTACGTTTCCAAGTGCCTCGTTAGCATCTGCCGCGTCAAAGTCAGATGCAGAAACTTTCAGTTTTGAATATTCAAAGCTTGTGTAGGAAAGTCCGAAGCCAAAGTCAAAGCGTACAGGCACTTTGAAGGTGTCGTAGTAGCGGTAGCCTGTGAAAATGCTTTCGCGGTATTCAATAGCACTTTCCTCCTTGCCCCAGGTTGCGCGCGATGGAAGGTCTTTTTCTGAGAAGGGGAAGCTTTCAGAAAGTTTTCCACTTGGATTAACTTCTCCTGTAAGAAGTGCTGCACAGGCTTCTCCGCAAGCCTCTCCTGCCAGTGCCATGTGAAGAATAGCGTTCAAATCATCATAGAAAGGAAGGGCAAAGGGAGAGCCGCCAAAAGTTACGGCAATTACTTTTGCCTTTACAGTAAAAATCTTATTGATGACTTTTAACTGCTCTGCTGGTAAAGCCATATCGTGGCGGTCAAAGCCTTCGCCTTCTGTTCGGTTTGTTAGACCGCAGAAAAGCAGAACCGGGGTATTTTCTTCTGCTGCTTTTTTTGCAAGAGCGACAGCTTTTTCTGCCAAAGCCTTGCGTTCCTGGTCAGAAGTGCTTTCAACCTTATCATCAGCCGGATATGCAGGCTCGTATTCAATTTCAAAGCCCTTATGCTTGAGGCATTCGATTACATTAGGGCCAGGAGTTGCGTTGATGTGGCTTGAACCGCCTCCCTGAATGCGCATGTCTTCGGCCATCTGTCCCAGAATGATGATTTTCTGAGGTTTGAGTGGCAGTGCCCCGTCATTTTTAAGAAGAACAGCCGAGTTTTCAGCAATTTTCTTCGCGGTCAAATGAGCCTTATTGTAATCAGCCTTTATTTTCTGATTGTTTGCAAAACGTAGAACGACTTCAATTACCTTTTCGCAGGCGCGGTTAATTTCTTCTTCTGTGATTTCGCCGCGCTTAAAGGCCTTTTCAAGTTGACCTGGCTGATAGCCGCCGGAATCAGGCATGGCAAGGTTGAGGCCGGCTTTAATACAGGTCGGGAAATCAACTGCGGCACCCCAGTCAGAAATCAAAGCGCCCTTAAAGCCCCATTCGTCGCGCAGAATGTCCTTGATGATTTTTTTATTCTGACAGGTGTATTTTCCGTTGATTTTGTTGTAAGAAGCCATGATTGTTGAAGGCTGGGCGTTACGAACCGCAATTTCAAAAGGTCGCAGATAGATTTCGCGGAGGGCTCGCTCGTCAACAATAGAGTCCGAAGACTGTCGGCGGGTTTCCTGGTTGTTGCAGGCAAAATGCTTGATGGAAGTTCCCACGTTTTTCTTCTGCATTGCGTCTACGTATGCGGTGGCAAGAGAACCTGCCAGCAGAGGGTCTTCCGAAAAATATTCAAAGTTTCGTCCGCACATAGGCGAACGCTTAATATTCATTCCGCAGCCAAGTACGATTCCCACTTCCTCCTGCAGGGCCTGGTCAGCAATTTCTCCCGCCATTTCTTTTATCAAATCAAGATCCCAGGAGTTTGCAACGCAGCTTGCGGTCGGGAAGCAGGTTGAAGGAATAGAGTCGTTAATATCAACCTGACCTGCGCCCTGTTTTCTAAGTCCGTGAGGTCCGTCTGTCATCATGATTTTTGGAAGTTTTCCGGCAGCATCAAAAGTGTACCAGCCGCCTACGCCGTTCAAAAGTCTGATTTTCTCTTTAAGAGTAAGAGATTTTAAAATTTCGTTTACAGTCATATAAAAAATTATAAACGAGGAGTGAAGAAAAGTGTAAAAAATATTGTTGTAAATTTATGTGTGCAATTCATTGCGCTGTGATATAATTAGATAGTTTATGACAAAAGCAGACCTTGAAGTCATTCAGACAAAAATTAACTACACTTTCTCAAATCCAAAGCTTCTGGAACAGGCTTTTACGACAAAGGCTTATTCAAGGCAGAATCCCGAGCATATGGATTATGAGCTTCTGGAATTCTTTGGAGATAAGGTTCTGACTTTTATTCTTGCAAAGGAATTTGCAGAACATTTCTGTAAGATTAAGAAAAAGCAGTTTTCTTCTAATGAAACCGAATGTTCTCTTACCCAGCGCAATTCAGAGCTGATAAAGAACGAGAATCTTGCTGAAAAAATTGAAATTGCCGGGTTAAACAAATTTACAATAAAACTTCCCTTTGAGCGGATAATCGGAAAGAGGGAAGGTGATTTACTGGAATCAATTCTGGGTGCAGTTGCAGTTGATTCTGAATGGAATGTTGAAGCAATTCAAAAGGTTGTGGATGCACTTTTAAATCCTGCTTCGGATTTTGAAAAAAATGATTATGAAAAAGAAAGCTTTATAATCCTTTTGAAAAAACTCTGCAAAAAATGTGCAATTCAGATTACTAATTTTCAGATAAGTGCAAATAAGGATAATACTTATACTTCAAAGCTTACCCTTGAATGCGACGGGGATATAAAGAAATTCAGCCAGAAGGCAAAGACGGAAATTGGAGCTAAACTCAGCGTTGCCCGTGCCGCCTACCTTTTTATCAAAAAATTCTGGCTTTATCAGCCGGCTGAAGAATGGATAGAAAATCCTGTGAGCCAGCTGAATTCGCTCAGGCAGAACAAGTGGATTTTGAGCGCAAAATACGAATGCAGTCAGCTTGAAAAATCACTCTGGACTTGTACCTGTACGGTAGAACGTTCGGAAGACAAAACGGTAGTCGTAGAGGTTGAAAAGCCTTCTCAGAAAAAGGCAAAAAACGCCGCCGCACTAAAAGCATTGTGCATAATACTTAATCAGGTTCGCGAAGAACAAACCGGCCGCGGTAAAGGTCTTTTGCGTCTGATTTTGGAAAGATATATTTAGTTTGAAAACCAAAAGGAGAAAAAAATTATGGTAGATTATACAGAAGGTTCAGGAAAACAGTATCACACAGGAGTTGGACCTGCAGACATCGGCGAATATGTTATTATGCCGGGCGACCCAAAACGCTGCGCAAAAATTGCAGAACACTTTGACAATGCAAAATTAGTTGCAGATGTCCGCGAATACGTTACCTACACAGGAACGCTGGACGGAGTTAAGGTAAGCGTAACTTCTACAGGTATCGGCGGTCCTTCTGCTTCCATCGCGATTGACGAACTTGCTAAATGCGGCGCAAAGACTTTTATTCGCGTCGGCACCTGCGGCGGTATGCAGGAAGACGTTATGGGCGGCGACATTGTAATTGCAACCGGCGCCATCCGTATGGAAGGTACAAGTCGCGAGTTTGCCCCGATTGAATTCCCAGCCGTTCCAAACCTGGACGTTACAAATGCCCTTGTTCAGGCCGCAAAAAATCTTGGAATCCGCAATCACGCCGGAGTTGTTCAGTGTAAGGATTCTTTCTTCGGTCAGCACGAACCTGAAATCATGCCGGTAAGCTACGAACTTCAGAATAAATGGGAAGCCTGGCTGAGACTTGGCTGTCTTGCCAGCGAAATGGAAAGCGCCGCCCTCTTCGTAGCCGGAAGCTTCCTCCGCGTTCGTGTAGGTTCCTGCTTCTTAGTAGTTGCAAATCAGGAGCGTGCAAAGAAAGGCCTTGAAAACAAACAGGCTCACGATACCGAACTTGCAATTAAAACTGCGGTAGAAGCCCTCCGCATTCTGATTAAACAGGATAAGGCTGCTGGTAAATAAGCTGAAACAATAAGGTTAAATAGAAAAGGGGAAGCTCTCAGGCTTCCCCTTTTTGTTATGGTTGCTAGAAAAAATTGCCACAACATTTTGCTAAAAGCAAAATGTTAAGCAAAGGTTGGTGTTGCTGCAAACTGTAATTTACATTACGACCCTTGCATTAGTGTATAGCGCCGTTCTTATACTTTTCTACAGTAATGAACTTACCGTTTGAACCAATCTTTTTACCTTCAACTTCAACAAATCCGTCTTTAGTAGAAAGATTCATTTCTGCAAATTTTTCAGGTTTTACAAAGCACATTTCTGCAACGTCAGCTGGAACATCGAATCCTTCCGGTTCAAGAATAGTACCTGGTTCAAAATCATCAGCAAAAATAACTTCGCAGGTATCGTGGTCATCTGCACCGCCTTCGCTTGCTGCAAGAAGCATACCGTTACTGCGAACTCCGCGGAAGTTTGCTGGCTTCAAGTTGTAAACAAGAACAATGTTGCGGTTCAAAAGCTCTTCCGGCTTATAGAACTGAACGATTGAGCTTACAATCTGGCGAGGTTCTGCGTCACCTGTATTCAAAGTCAAAATGTAAAGGAAGCTTCCGCCCGGATGCTGCTCTACTTTTTCAATTTTGCTGACCTTAAGAATTACACGGCGGCTGAATCGTTCTGCCAATGGCAATTTATCGATTTCCGCAGGAGTAAGTTTTTTGTTTGAAGCAGCCTTTTTAAGTTCTTCTTCAGAAACTCCTTCAACGCTGCCCAAAAGTTTTTCAAGCTTATCCTTTCCGATAATTCTCATAAAGCTTCCAAGTCGAGGCCCCTGATCTTTTCCAATCAAAGCCTGGTACAAAGCTGTAAACAAAGCCTTAGCGTCAAGACCAAGCTCAGTTGCAACAGCGTAAATTGCTTCCTGACAGTCTTTATCAATCTGGAAAGTATCAATCTTTGGAACAACGTCGCTCAAAACCTTAGCAACAGCCTTAGCCATATCCTGTGGCAATTTAGCCTTAGTTCCTTCCTTGCGCAAAGCAAAGCAGAACTCAGGAGCGCAGTCTGGAGCTGAATGCTGAATCCAGAACCAAGCGCAGGCAATACGGCGGCGAAGACGTTCTTCCTGCTCAGGTTTTACATCACCCAAAGAAGCAATAACCTTGTCTGCATCGCCAGAATAAATCTGCAGCAGAGTTGAAAGCATACGGATTGTAATCTGGTAAGGCATTGTTTCAGGAATCTTTCCGTCAATCTGAGAAAGCATGTAAATGCGTTTTTCTTTATTAAAGTGGTCTTCAGATTTTGCCTTATCAACGCCATAAACAATACGTTCAGTCTTGTCGTAGTCTTCGTAAACTTTAAGAACGTCCATATCAAAGCTGATGGCAAATTCTGTGTTAGGACGGGTTCCCGCAAAGAGGTAGCGCAAAACTTCAGCCTGGTAAACATCCAGAGCATCAGGCAAAGCAATAACCTTACCCTTAGAAGAAGACATTTTTCCTGGAACTCCCTTAAGGTTTACAAAGTCATAGCGCATGGTAACCGGAGCGTCCCAGCCGTAAATGCGTTTAGAAACAAGTTTTGCTGTATCGTAGCTTCCGCCAGGACTAATATGATCCTTTCCACCCGGCTCGAATACTACTTTTTCTTCGTTCCATCTCATAGGCCAGTCAACACGCCAGCCAAGCTTAGCACCCTTAAATGTGCGGATATCAGCAGTTTCGCAGTGACCGCATTCGCACTTGTAAGTAATGCCGTATTCTCCATCGTAATCAGTAATTTCAGTTGTGTCTTTGTTACACTTTCCGCAGAAAATAGCAACAGGCCAATAAACGTCGCTGTCCTTCATTTTGTGAGCGTCATCGCGGTATTCGTTCAGACAGCCCTTAATAACGTCGCGGTTCTGCATTGCAAGCTTCATACCTTCTGCATAGCGGTTTGCACGATAGCGGCTAGCCTGATACAAAAACTCCGGCGCAATACCAACGCGAGGAAGCTGCTGTTCAATATCAACCTCGTGGTGGCGGGCATAGTTTTCGTTGCGGCTTGTAGTATCCGGAACCATAGTAATAGGATAGCGGAGATATTTTTCAAGAATTTCAGGATCCGGCATGTTAGCTGGAACCTTGCGGAATACGTCGTAGTCGTCCCATGAATAAATAAAGCGTACTTTCTTACCGCGGTCACGAAGCGCGCGAACAACTAAATCTACAGTAATAATTTCGCGGAAGTTTCCCAAATGAACTGTTCCCGACGGTGTAATTCCCGACGCACAGGTGTAAGAATCCAAATCACCCTTTTCACGAATAATTTTGTCAGCCATCTGATCTGCCCAGTGGCAAAGTAAAGGGTCTTTCTTATTTTCGTTATTGTTACTCATAGCACAATATTATAGTAAAAAGCAAATATTTTGTCATTGAGGGGGAATTTTCTACTTCACAATCCTGAAATCCGAAATATGCCCGTTCATGAAGGTCTGGATTTTGCAAGGAGAGGGGCGGACATTCTGGCAGAAGAACCTGAGGTCGCTGGCGTATTCGCTGAAGAGGTATTCGGCGTTGTAGGAGAGGCTGACTTTTTCGGATTTGCCGCTTTCCTGGGTTCGCGCAAGGGCTCCGTTTAAACTTATAAGGTCTTTTGCCGCGCTGAAGAGGCGCTGCTGGCCTGTGCGGTCGAAAAGTTTTTTTATAAAGTCCAGCTGCAGTTTTTCTATCTGGGGATGCTGCAGATTTGTAAGATTTGGAAGGTGGCCGTTTCCCGTGCCGCCAGCCTTGCAGGCGTTTAAGTGGTCTGCAAACTGAGAGAAAAACTGAGAGGGGCGGATTTTTGCTGCATGGCAGATTGTGTTGAACCATGGTACGGCCCGGCCCTGATTGTAGAAAAGGTCGCAGGCAGCGGAAAGAGATGCGGCTCGGGAAATATCATCCTTGGAAAATAAATCTGTGTGGATGATGTGGTATGGGGGCTGTGGCTCAAATGTCAGGTGCAGGTCGCTGGCGCGGTCAAAAAGGTCAGTTCCGGGCAGCACTGAAAGGCAGAATAGCTCCAGATTGTTGGGGTAGAGGGAAATTGCAAAGTCTATTCCGTCTTTAAAGCCGCGGAGAGTCTCGCCGGGAAGCCCGTAAATCAAATCGAAGCCGAAAATTACACCTTCGCGGTTAAGAATTGCGATATTTTTTGTGAAATTCTTCTTATTGAAAGGGCGGTGAACCAGGGCAAGCACGTCTGGATTTGCGCTTTGCAGTCCGATTTGCACGGCGCAGGGGATTTTTGTAAAGGCTCGGGCAAGCTCCGGCGTGATGAACTCGGCCCGGGCTTCAAAATAATAGAATGTATCGGGCGTTTTCTGAGCCATAAGGCGGAGAATCTGAAGGGCGCGCTCCTTGTTAGCGTTGTAGGTTGGGTCGAGTACAAAGACCTGGGGGATTTTTTTTGCAGCAAAAAGCTCCAGTTCGGCGCGGATTCGTTCCATTGGAAAGAGGCGGACGGTTTTGCTTCCTTTTGATTCGTAGCAGTAGGAGCATTTGAAAGGGCAGCCACGGGCAAGTTCCCAGAGGGCGCCGCCGTATTCAGCCGGGTCAATTGTGCCGTCCAGGTAGGGAGAGCTGAGGCTTGCAAGGTCAATCTGTGCGTTTGCAAGCTGGCATTCTTTTTCTATCTGATGATGGCCGTCTTTCGCCGGTTTAGTATTATCTTCCGTCCCACTTAGCAGTTTTGCCACAAGAGCAGGGACTTTAATTTCCCCCTCGCCGGAAACGGTGTAGTCAAAGGCTGTAAAAACTTCCGGGTGAGCCGTAATTTCGGGGCCGCCCGCAATTGTGATAATTCCTTTTTCGCGGAGTTTTTGAGAAACTTCTTCCAGAAGGAGTCGGTTCCAGACAAAGACTGAAAAACATACGATTTGAGGTTTTTCTTCTATTAATTTTCTGAAAATTGAAGCGGCTGAGCAGTCCTGGTCTTCCATGGAAAAGGCTGTCAGTTTTACGTCGCAGAGTTCCCGGCTAAGCTCGCTTTGTTTTATTGCAGAGGCAATACAAGCGGCGCCAAGGGGCAGGGCCTGAGGAGATTTTTCTACTAAAAGGGTGGTGCAGATTACTAAGGGCTTCATACCTAGATTTTTTCGAGCATCTTCATCACTTTGTTTTCGTCGATTTTTTTCGGATAAGCCTTAATTACTTCTTCGTAAACCTTGATTGTCTTTTTTACGTGAGTTTCGATAGTAAACTTTTTAGTTACATCAAGGCTGCGGCGTGAAAACTGTTCCCGTTTGTGCTTGTCTTTTGCAAGCTCCAGAATGTGCTTTTCCATTTCGCGTTCTGTATCGCAAAGGTAGCCGTTCTGACCGTCAAAAACAGAATCAAGATAGCTGTCGTCGCGGCGGAGTACAAGAGGAAGTCCTGTCATCTGGGCTTCAAGAATTGTCATGGAATGCATTTCAGAAAGCGAGCAGGTAACAAAAATATTTGCTGTTTCGTAGTAGGTGTGAACCTTCTGCCAGTCAACAAAGCCTGTAAAGATGATTTTTTTCTCTAAGATTTCGTTGCGGGCAGCGTAAACCAGTTCTTCGTAGGCAGGGCCGTTTCCGACAATAACCGCCTTAATCTTAGGATTTTTTGCCGTAACATTCTGGAAAACCTTTACAAGCTCAATTACCCGCTTTTCTTCTCCAACGCGGCCGACAAACAAAAGCATAATGTCGTCTTTGTCTATTCCAAGCTGAGTTCGGAGGGCAAGTTTTTCTTCTTCTGTTGCATGCTCTGCCATAAACTTTGAGCTGTCAATTGAGTTTGGAATAATGACTGACGGCACCTGAGGAATCATATCCGGCTGCTTGTAGTAATTACGGGCCTTTACTGAAACGCCAATCAAAGCATGGAATTTTTTGTAAAAGTGATTCATAAAGCTTACGACCATAGAAGGACGCATGATTTTCTGAACATGAGGAAGATAATATTTATAAAAATCGACCCACATAGTGTGTGTTGTACAGATTGCAGGAATTTTCAGGATTCTTGCGGCGCGAAGGCCTGCTTTTCCAACTCCGAATTCAGTATGACAATGAATTATTTCTACATTCTGGGCTTTCAAATAATGAACAAGAGGATGCATTGCAGGAAGGGCTAAAAACTGGTCTGTGCCAAGTCCAAGCGGAACTGAATGAACGCGGTAAATATCCGGATCATCTGTTGTATATTCATCTGTTGTATTTACGGTCACAAGAATTACCCGGTGACCCATTTTGATAAGCTGCTCCCTCAGCTGAACAACCACTGTAACGATACCTGACTTTGTGGGTAAATAACTGTCTGAAAATAAAGCAATTGTCATAACTTTAATTTTACATCAAAATGAAGAAAAATGGTATTAGAACATTTTTAGTTTTTTAATTTTTTGGATTTTTTATGAATACAGAAGCAAAAGATTTTTATAAATCACTGGCAAGACTCGTTACCCCGATTGCAATTCAAAACCTTATTTCTGCAGCAGTTAGCTCTGTGGATGTAATCATGCTGGGCTATGTTGGTCAGACCGCAATTGCCGCAAGTTCTCTTGCAGGTCAGGTTGTCTTTATTCTCTTTATGATTACCATTGGTCTTTCTTCCGGCCTTGGAATGCTTTGTGCCCAGTACTGGGGAAAAAAGGATCTGGATTCAATCCGCACCCTTACAGGAATTGCCCTGCGTATTTCTTTGACTGTTGGTCTTATTTTTGGTTTTGCGGCAATGTTCACTCCGCATTTTTTAATGAAGATTTTTACTTCTGATCCAAACTTGATTGAAACCGGTGTTGTTTATCTTCGCGTGGTGGGCTTTTCCTATATTTTTATGTCTATCACCCAGACCTTCTGTGCCACCTTCAAAAGTGTAGAAAAAGTAAAAATTGCGACAGCCCTGACTTTCCTGGCTCTAGGAACCAATGTCTGCTTGAACGCCGTATTCATTTTCGGACTTTTTGGCGCTCCAAAACTTGGAATCATGGGTGTTGGAATTGCAACTTCAATTTCCCGCGCGCTTGAACTTGCTGTCTGCCTTATTTATGCTGCCCGCCAGAAGGAACTTCGCCTTACAATGTCAGTTCTTTTCCGCCGCAGCAAGGATCTTACCCACGACTTTTTCAAATATTCTCTGCCTGCCCTTGGAAATGAACTGGTCTGGGGAGCCGCTTTTTCAATGTATTCTGTAATTCTTGGCCATCTTGGAGAAGATATTGTTGCTGCCAATTCAATTGTAAACGTTGTGCGTAATCTTGCTTCTATTATCTGCTTTGGTATGGCTTACGGTGGTGCAATAATTTTAGGAAAAACAATTGGTGCGGGCGATATGGCTCTTGCCGAACGTAACGGTTCACGTCTTGTGCGAAGTACCATTGCCGCAGGGCTTTTAGGCGGTCTTGCCATGATCTGCATGTATCCGATTATGCCTCATCTTGCCAAGCTTACAGAAACTGCGGCTCATTACAGAAATGTTCTTTTGTTTATCAATTCCTACTCAATCGTCGGGGCTACAATCAACACAGTTTTGATTTGCGGTATTTTCCGCGCCGGTGGAGATTCAAAGTTCGGCTTTATTCTGGATGCCTGCTTTATGTGGGGCGTTGCGGTTCCTGTGGGGCTTATCTGCGCCTTCGTCCTCAAGCTGCCGCCGCTCACAGTCTACTTTATTCTCTTCCTCGATGAGTTTGTAAAAATGCCGCCAAGCGTTATTCATTACTTTAAAAAAGGCTGGCTCAAGGATATCACTCGGTAGCGTAAAAATGTTAGCTACAGGTACAAGTGCCGCGACACTACCTGCCGTCTGCGCTGCGCGCATCCGCATTCAGGTTCATCCTTATTTTTAGAGGCGAGTCGTAATTCCAAGTCGCCTTCCGTGTTCCGCTACGCTCAGCCATCCACCTTGTGGCTGGCCGCCTGCGGCGCACTCCACGCTCCCGCCGTGTCTTGTTTTCCAGCAACTTGCGCTTGCGCAAGTTAAGGCGTGGTTACGGGCATCTGGAAGTTGGTGTTAAGATTACGACCACGCCAATAAAAAGGCAGCCGCCCGCGAGAAACTATGAAAAACTCACGGGCGGCTATAAATATATCTAAAAAAAGGAGCTAAATTATGGCAGGAAGTTTACTTGCGGTGCTCTTGTGCATTTTGCACCGCAGTCGCACTAACTAACGGATAGCGCGGGCTTCTTCCTCAGTTGCTTTCTTCCAGTACTGGCTGCGACCGATTGGTCCGATTGAACCGCGCATTTCCAATGTATCTACAGAATATTTTTTGTTGTCTGCAGCGTGGAATGCGATTTTACATGTATATTTGCTTCCGTCGCCCGGGTCAACGATGCTGCCTTTTCCCCAAACACCTTCAGAAAGGTTTTCAAGATTGTAAATCCAGTCTGTACCAACCATTACCATTTCGCACAAAGGTCCCTGTTTTGGGAAATCTTTTGGAGTTGCTTTCTTAGCACCGTAAGCAACCTGATCCTGTGGCTCACCGTGAACGGCTGTCATAGTACCAAAGAGTTTTCCGTCTTTCTGATAGATGTACCAGCCGGCAGTTGCTTCGTTGGTTTTTTCATCATAAGAAATCCAGTAACCTTCTGCAGGGTCTGCAAAGCAGAATACAGAACCGATAAATAAAGCAGCAAGAATTGCAGTAATTTTTTTCATTTTTTTAAATCCTCCAAATTGCTTTTTTCTGTGAAGTGTGCTCTTCTTTACGTGATAGTCTTACTATCAATAGTATAGGAGAACTATCATATAATTGCAAGTTTTTTTTTCAAAATTCTTCGATTTTTTAAGATTAAGGGCGGAAAATTGTATATAATTTAAGTATGGATACTCGGATTTTCGATTATGTGATTATTGGAGCTGGTCCTGCTGGACTTGCTTCTGCTCAATATGCAGCTCGCGGAGGCCTTTTGTGTGTAGTACTCGATGCCTCAATGTCAGGCGGGCAGGTAGGACAGATTTCTGATCTCGAAAATTATCCGGGACTTTATCCATCGCAGAACGGCTCAGCTTTTATGCAGACAATGAAAGAACAGGCAGAAGCTTTTGGAGCCGAAATTGTAGAAGCCTTTGTTTCTTCAATCGACAAGCGGGATGAAAATTTTATCGTAACTACAAGAAAGACTATTTACTATGCAAGGGCGCTTTGTATTGCAACCGGTGCTGTTCATAGAGAGCTGGGAATTCCTGGTGAAGATAAATTCCAGGGTCGGGGTGTTTCTTACTGTGCAGTTTGTGACGGACCTTTTTTTGCCGGTAAGAAAATCTTTGTCGTAGGTGGAGGCGATTCAGCCTGCAGCGAGGCAACTTTCCTTACAAACATTTCAGATGATGTAAGCATTATTCACAGACGGGATTCCTTCCGGGCCCAGAAGGCTGTTGTGGAAAAAATGCTGAAGGCTGGTGTTAAGCCTCTTTACGATACAGTGGTGCGGGAAGTTCTTGGCGAGCATAAGGTTGAATGGCTTATGCTGGAAGATTTAAAAACTGGTAAGGTAACTGAAGTTCCTGCCGATGCCCTTTTTGTTTTTACGGGAATGCTTCCTCAGACTTCCCTTGTTGATATGCTTCCAAAGGATGAGGCGGGTTATATCATAACGGATGAAAATATGATGACTGCCATGCCAGGACTTTTTGTTGCGGGTGATGTCCGCTCAAAGCCTTTCCGTCAGATTGTAACTGCGGTTAATGACGGTGCAATTGCAGCTCATTCGGCTCAGAAATTTTTAGGAAGATAAGAGGCGGAAATGAAAAATATTACAGAAGCACTTTCGAATTTTTCTAAAAAGCTTTCCCGTTTTGAAGAGGCCCAAGATAAGGAATTTGTAAAGCCCCAAAGTAAGGATGCCGCCCTTCAGAAAAAAATAAATCTGACTGAAGAAGAAAAGATTGAAAAGATTAAGGCCCAATACGGAAAATATCTGAATCCTGTTTCCAGAGAAATTGAAGAAGATGAAGAAGCGGTCTTATCGGCCCTCCGAATTTTCAAGGCTGCTAAAAATGCAGAACAGACCGAAGTCTCTCAAAAAAAAGAAAAGCAGACTTCAATTCACCAGCTTGATTTTAAATCTCCCTTGTGCCAGAAGCAGGAATACCTTTATGGAAAAAATCTGCTTTATCTTACTTACTGGCTGCAGACAGTTCATGGCGAAAA
Source organism: Treponema sp. JC4 (assembly GCF_000260795.1). Lineage (GTDB taxonomy): Bacteria > Spirochaetota > Spirochaetia > Treponematales > Treponemataceae > Treponema_D. The sequence goes on along the minus strand of NZ_AJGU01000002.1, from coordinate 257,619 downwards.
AGAATGGATTCCTTCTATATATAAGTTTACTTCCGGCGAACGTTTTCTGGAATTTATTCCTGCCGAAACTAAACATTACGACTATGAGGAAACTTCAATCCTCAATATATTAAAAACATTAAATCAAACAGGCGGAAAAATAGATGAAAAAGCCTAGCTTCTTAGTTAAATGCTTAATAATGGCGTCACTTCTGATTGGAAGTGGCGGGGACTTTTTTGCCCAGACGATAAATGTAATGGAAAACCGCAATGTCACCTTCTGGTCAGACATTCCTGCAGACGAGCTTTCCCGCCTTATTACCGACCAGATGACAAATTCAGAACTCCTCAGTCAGACCTTTATGTTCGGCTGGGCGGGCGCTGAACCTCCTCTTCTTCTGCACTGGTGGGTTGAGCGCGGACTTGGCAGCATTAAGGTTTTCGGCTGGAACACGGACGACATTCACACGGTTGCAAAATCAGTTGCGACCATGCAGCATAAATCTGCGGAAGGCCGCTTTCAGATTCCTCTTTTTGTTGCCACAGACCAGGAAGGCGGCTGGGTTCGCCACGTAAAAGGAGACACTACAATTGCGCCGGGCAATATGGCAATCGGCGCTTCCGGCTATCCTATTGATTCCTGGAAAAGCGCCTACTACATCTGCCGCGAAATCAAGGTGCTTGGAATCAACATGAACTTTGCCCCGACCGTTGATCTTTTTACAAACCACGATTCAACGATTATAGGAACCCGAGCCTTTGGTGACGACCCGGACAAGGCCGGCATTCTTGGAAGTGCTTTCTTGAGCGGAAGTATGGCTGCAGGCGTTATTCCGACTGTAAAACACTTTCCGGGGCACGGCGATACAAGCCTGGATTCACACGGAAAGCTTCCTGTTATCAACGTAGATTTTGAAACCCTTAAAAAACGCGAGTTAGTTCCTTATATCTATCTTTTTAAAGAAGGCTGCCCGGCTCTTATGTCCGGTCATTTGAGTTTTCCTCTAATCGAAAAAAGCGGTGCTCCTGCAAGTCTTTCAAAATACTTCCTCACAGAAATCCTTCGCAATCAGATGGGCTACGAAGGACTTATCATCACTGATGATATGGCTATGGTTGGCGCTACAAGTTATGCGGGCTCTCTTTCAGCTGCCTTTAAAATGGCTCTGGAAGCCGGAAACGATATAATTCTTTCTTCCTCAACTCCTCTTTTGAACGAGCAGCTCTGGGTTAAAAACCTTGATTTAATGGATCATGATGATGAATTCCGTGCACGGGTAAAGGATGCTGCCCGCCGTGTTATCAAGGCAAAACTTGATTATTTTAAGAGCGAAAATCCCGCTCCTCTTTATCCAAATCCTGATACGATTGATGAATACGTGCCGGACCGCGAAGGAATGAAATTCTTCCTTGAGCAGGCCTGCCGTTCTATTACCGTTGAAAAGAAGGGTACAATGCCCCTTACTCAGGCAAATGCCGGTCGAATCCTTTTGTGCGGAAGTCTTCCAAACTTTTTCTCAGAAGCAAAAAAACGCTGGCCGGAAGCAGGTTTCTTCCGCTTTGACTACGATTTAGGACCAAACGGAACACAGTGGGTATTAGACAACCTTCCGCCTCTTGCCAGCGGTTACGACACTCTTATCATCTGTGTTTCCAGCGAAAATCACGCCAAAGTTGCAGAATATTTTAAGAAGAGCGGAAAGCGGGTTATAATCCTGAATACAATGTCTCCAAAACTCGGCGAACGTCTGGACTGGGCAGATACAGTTCTTCTGGGCTACAGCTGGCGTTGTGATTATTCCCTTACCGCCATGATTGCCGTTCTTGCCGGCGAGTTTGAAGCAATAGGCGAGAAACCCTACGCAGAAAATTAAAACTCCGGTATTTCTCTAAGCTTATTATACTTAGCGTCATAATTATGGGTGCTTGGTCTCAGCCCCATAATGCGCTCGTTTTCGGCAGTCAGCTGGAACTTAATCATTTCCTTAAAGACATCCATAAGAGGCTCGGGATTTACGGCTGCATTTGCAAGTCCGCAGGTCTGCAATTCCTTAATCATATAGTAGCAGCTTTCGATTGTGCTGATATATTCGGGTTTTGGTTCGTGTTTAAAAGTAAAAATCGAGCGGTAATCACCGAAAAAGCTGAGACGGGGATATTCCAGTAAAAAAGGATTGTGATCAATCATCTTTTTGGCGCAGAACCAGGTTGCGTCAAGAATAATTATAAGCGGGATTCGGTCACCAACAACTTCCTTAAATCCTTCTTTTTTTGCGTTCCAAGCCTGGTCGCCGGGGTACATCATCATTGGAAAATATTTCGGATCGTGTAAGAGAGTCTGTAATCTTTCGTTCTGGGAAAAATCCAGCCCCTGTATGATTTCTGAGTCTTTAAGGCTGATGTGGGCAAGCTGACCTGTTCCTGTGCGGTTTCGCTTTGCCTCTTTCGGGTGCATTAAAAATACAAACTTTACGCCCGGATCTAACTCGCGGGTAAAGCGGCATAAACAGTTAGAGGCGGGCTTAAAGCATTTGTAGCAGCGTTCGCTCACGGCTAGAAATCCTGCTTGATGTTCTGGGTATCTTTTCCCTTGTCTTTTTCGCGGATTTCAACACGGCGGATTTTTCCCGAAATTGTCTTTGGAAGCTCCTTTACAAACTCAAAGATGCGGGGACATTTATACATAGCTGTGTTTTCTTTTGCAAAGGTAGAAAGTTCGCGCTCCATATCGGCAGGGTCTTTTGAATCATATCCTGGAGAAAGCACGATTGTAGCCTTGATTGCCATACCGCGTTTTGGGTCGTCTACACCTGTAACTGCACATTCCATAACGGCAGGGTGCTTCTGCAAAATTGATTCAACTTCAAAAGGACTTACACGGTAACCGGCAGTCTTGATGATATCATCCTTGCGGCCAACGAACATAACATAGCCGTCTTCGTCCATGTAAACGTTATCACCTGTGTGATACCAGCCACCGTCAAAAGCGTCTGCAGTAAGAACAACGTCGCGGTAATAACCAACGAGGAGTCCGAAAGGATGTCCGTCTTCAACGTGAATACAAAGTTCGCCGACTTCTCCTGTCGGAACAGGCTTGTTGTTTTCATTAAGAATTGCTACATCATAAAGCGGGTTAGGACGACCCATTGAACCAGGCTTTATCGGAGAATATTCCATAAAGTTTCCGCAGATGATTGTTGATTCAGTCTGACCATAGCCTTCAAAAATCTTCTTTCCTGTTTTTTCAAGCCACTTGTTGAAAACTTCGTCGTTCAAAGCTTCTCCCGCTGTACTGAAGCGCACGCATTTACTCAAATCATATTTGTCCAGATCCTGACGAACAAGGAAGCGGTAAACGGTAGGAGGCGCACAGAAGGTTGTGAGACCGTATTTAGAAATCATTTCAAGCATTTTTGCAGGCTTGAACATATTCATATCGTAAACAAACTGAGCAGTTCCGCAAATCCACTGACCGTAAAGCTTACCCCAGGTAGCCTTTGCCCAGCCGGTTTCTGCAATTGAAAGGTGAAGACCGTCGTCCAGAACGCCGTGCCAGTATTTTGCAGTGATGATGTGTCCGATAGGGTAGTCAAAGTTCTGCAAAACCATCTTTGGATAGCCCGAAGTTCCCGAAGTAAAATAGAGAAGCATTGGGTCATCGTTGTGAGTTGCAGCGTCACCTACCGGGCGAGGGAATTCTGCAGGCAGGCGCTCATATTCCTCGTGGAAGCTGATCCAGTCGCCGTGAGGCTCCCCTACAGTTACAAGGTATTTTACGCTAGGCGACTTTGGCATTGATTTTTCAATTTCGCCCATGATGTTAGGGTTGTTGTAGGTGATAATCATCTTTACGTCGGCAGCGTTTGTGCGGTATTCAATATCGCTCTGCAAAAGCTGGTCGGTAGCAGGAATTACAATGGCACCGATTCTGTGAAGAGCCGGCATCAAAATCCACCATTCATAGCGGCGGCGCAAAATCAGCATTACAGTGTCGCCCTTTTTGATTCCCTTGGAAGTCAGCCAGTAAGCGGCGCGTTTTGATTCGCGTGAAATATCATCAAAAGTGAAAGTTTCTTCGTCGTTATTATCGTCAATCCATACAAGGGCGCGTTTTCCCGGGCAGTCCTTTGCGTAGCGGTCAACAATGTCGTATGCAAAGTTGAAGTCAGGGATAGTCTTCAAGCGGCAGTTAGCCTTAAAATCGTCGTAATCTTTAAATTCTCTGTCTTCAACTAAAAATTCATGTGAAAGTTCCATAACCTTTATCATAGCATTTTTGCAAACGATGAGCAAACGCATAAAATGCATGATAAACAAAATTGACTTCCGGTCGCAGAGTATGGTTCAAAACCGCTCGGTACCTCGCTACATGCTATTTTTGGAAGGAAACTATTGAACAGGCCGCTAGCGCGGCACCCAAAAATAGAATGTTTTTGCCCCATACTCTGCTTCCTTGCGTCAATTTTGTCTAAATCCCTCTTATTTCTCCTCCGTCCTTAAGCTTAATGGTCTTACCCTTCAGCCATTTGTTGTCAGGAGATTTTTTATTGTAATAAAGTGTATGTCCGTTTGAAACGATATTTGTGCATTTCTTATCACCGTTTTCAAAAACTTCCACATAAGAATCTGCTGTCAAATTTACAGTCGCTTTTTTATCAAGCTTAAGGTTTACGTGAGTTGATTTTATCATTTTGTTAATAGAGCCTGTGTATTCACTTCCTTCGCCAAAGTTTAAAATTACAAAACTGATTTCATCGGCAAATATATCTCCATTAAGAATCTGATTTTTAGTATTTACGGTTACCATTCCTCCGTTATTGCCTTTGCGTCCCCAGCCGCGTTCAGATTCATTTCCTTCTGCCTGCAAAAGAACATCGCCGGGGTTTTCAATTACTGTATTTTCAAGATTGATGATTCCCTGAGTGTTAGTAATATAGAAGAAAGCGCCGTCTGAAGTGCTTGTAAGTCTTGAATCCTTTGCAGTAAAGACACTTGTTCCCTGATCTGCATCTCCGCTCATACTCTGATAAAGCATGATTGCCTTGGAAGCTTCCTTGAGATGCTTACTTTCCTCTTTTCTTGTGCCGCCAGAAAGCTTTGAGTTTTCTACTAGAATAGAATTTTTTCCTTCGATAACTGCAATTTCAGAGCCATTTGCCTGTCCTTCAATATTTTTTACACAGATGTTGCCGGTTGAATAAATGACAGGAGAACCTTCTCCGTTTGTAACAGCAATTCCGCCGTTTATAATTACATCTCCTTCGCCCCGGTCAGTTGCAAAAGCTGCTGAATGAGCACCCTGAGTTTCAATATCAACGTTTTTTGCAAGGATTTTTCCGCCGTAGGTTGCATCAAGACCTCGTGATGAATTCTGTTTTGTGCGGATTTTAAGGTTTTCTGCCTCAATTACAGTGCCTTCTCCAGTTGCAAAAACAGCATTAGAACCGTCTGCGTCAGAAGTAATATTTACATTTTTTAGGCTCAGGCTGCTTTTTCCCTTTGCAATTACAGCCGCGTTTAGCCCGAAGAAATTACTCTGGCCTCCATTTGAAGAGTCGCCGGCATTTTTATAAAAACTTGAATCACTTACGCTGACCTTTGCTCTGTTTTCTGCCAGAAGAACGCTTTTATCCGCTTCTTCGCAAGTGTATTCGCCAGACCTAATTGTTTTTTCTTCGCCGCTTACTGTAATTGTAGCTGTAAGCTCCGGTTCTTTTTCATCAGGAATATGGCCGAACTCACCAGACATACCCTCCGGCGGAAGTCCGTCTGGCGGTGGTGGTAATTCCCCATCTGCAAAATCCTTTGGAGGCATACCTTTCGGCGGCTGCCTTAATTCTGTTTTATTCTGGACGGCATATAAGCCTAAAACAAGTAAAAGTCCTGAAATCATAAGAATGCATTTTTTCATAAATTACCTCGAAAATTGATTTATAAAGAACACAAAAGCCGGAGAGAATCGTTACTGGAAAATAACGTTATTAAATAAAGTCTTATAATTCTTTTGTATTTCTTTTTAGCAGGGGTTATAATCAAATTTGATGAATTTTATAAAAAACTTTGTTATAAAAATCAAAGGGACAATAAAAAAAATCTCAGAGCATCTGTTCTACAGCGATTATGTTAAGGAATATCTTTTTGTTTCTGATGTTCGTTCAAGCATTTATTTGAGCGTGGTTGTTTCTGCGCTTGAAATCTGGATGCTGATTAATGTAATTTCCGGTGTGGTTATGAGCGACGGCCAGAGAAGCTTCCTCTGGACTATTCAGCATACCTGCTGTTATCTGCTTCTTTTGTCCACAGCCGTAATAATGTTCATCTATGCAATTCTCTATCTTAATGGAAAAATCAAAAACAAGCTGATAGGGCAGGGAATTAAGATTTTCTTTTCTGTGACTGGTCTTGCCTTCGGCCTTTATATTTCCTATATCAGCTATGATAAAAGCGGACAGGTCTTTGCTTTTGTTACCATGGAAGTTTTCTGCCTGGGACTTTTAATCTGGCATCCTTTTCTTACTTTTATAATTCTTACCCTGACTTTCGGCCTTTATCTTTATCTTCAGAACAGGCTTGCTCCACTTTCTTACAGCATAAAGATTAATTCCTTTACTCTGTGGATTGCAATGCTGATGAGCGGAATTAACATTCATCATCAGAGGCGAATAGAAGCCCAGAAGGATGAAAATCTTGAAAAACTGAATTTTTATCTGAAAAATAAATCGCTTGTTGATGAACTGACCGGGCTTGCAAATCTGGACTGCTTTCAGCGTGTGGTAATGGAGCTTTTGCAGAATGAAGACACTGAAGTCAGCGAAATGCGTTTTGTTTATATTGATCTGGAAAATTTTAAAAACTATAACGAAAAATACGGCTTTAGAAGAGGTAACACCTTTTTAAGGACTGTCGGAAATATAATCAAGGAGACTTTTGAAGGTGAACTGACTGCCCGTCTTTCTGATGACCATTTTGTTGTTTTTACAAAGGCTGAAGGACTTGAAGTAAAGTTTGAAAAGGTCAGAGACCTTATCAGAGAACAGGAAAGCGAAATACAGCTTGGAATTAAAGCTGGAATTTATACACCTAAGGCCCGCTATACAGACCCGACTATTGCTCTGGATCACGCGCGTTATGCCTGTGCAGCCATAAAAAAGCATTTTAACAAAACTATTTCTGAATATAATGAGGAAATGGATTCCGAATTCAAGCAGAAAAAATACATTATTAATAATATTGATAATGCAGTTGAAAACGGCTGGATTCAGGCTTACTATCAGCCGGTTGTATGGGCAGAAAACGGAAAACTTTGCGGTGTAGAAGCTCTTGCCCGCTGGAATGACCCGGAATTAGGATTTTTGTCGCCTGCCATGTTTGTTCCGGTTCTGGAAGAGTATCATTTGATTCATAAGCTTGACATGTGCATTATGCGCCAGGTTTGCGAAGACCTTCATCTTTCCTATAAGAATCACGAGGCAGTAATTCCTGCTTCGATAAATTTTTCGCGTCTTGATTTTGAACTTGCTTCTCCGGTTCAGGAAATTGAAAACTGCATAAAAAGCTATGGTCTTTCAAAAGAAGATATTCACGTGGAGATTACGGAAAGTGCCCTTCTGGACAGCGATAAAAAGCTTCAGAAGGCTATGGAAGATTTCAGGGCTGCAGGCTATTCTTTGTGGCTTGATGATTTTGGCTCTGGCTATTCGGGCTTGAATGTCCTTAAGGATTTTTCTTTTGATATGATGAAAATTGACATGAAATTCTTAAGTCAGTTTTCGGAAAATGCAAAGACTCAGCCAATTCTTTCGAGCGTTGTAAGTCTTGCCCAGAAAATCGGCATGCAGACCCTTACGGAAGGTGTGGAAACAGAAGAAGCCCGTGATTTTCTGCGTTCAATCGGATGTCAGCGCCTTCAGGGCTATCTTTTTGGAAAGCCTATGACTAGAAGTGAGCTTTTGCAGAAGATAAAAGAGGGCGTATACGATGTAAGCCTTTTGAAGTAGCACAGCTGCTTCCCTTACATACTGAAATCTTTACCTAAATAAATCTCTCTGGCAAGTTCGGAATTTAAAATATCTTCCTTGCTGCCCTGGGTCATGATTGTGCCCCGGTTTATGATGATGGCGCGATCTGTAATTTCCAGAGTATCGCGGACATTATGGTCGGTAATAAGAATGCCGATTCCTCTTTCTGCCAGCAGGTGAATCATTCCCTTGATGTCGGCAACGGCAATCGGGTCAATTCCTGCAAAAGGCTCATCCAGCAAAAGAAACTTAGGTTCCATGGCAAGAGAGCGGGCAATTTCTGTTCTGCGGCGTTCCCCTCCGGAAAGGGTAAAGGCCTTCTGCTTTCGTATATGTCCGATAGAAAATTCGTCGATTAAGCGTTCAAGACGGTCGCGTTTTTCCCCGGTTGTTAAATCCTTTCTTGTTTCCAGAATAGACCAGATGTTTTCTTCTACAGTGAACTTTCTGAAAACCGAAGGCTCCTGAGGAAGGTAGGCAATGCCAAGACGGGCACGTTTATACATAGGTAGATTTGTAATGCACATATCATCAAGAAAAACTTCGCCTGCGGTCGGTTTGTAAAAGCCTACTACCATGTAAAATGTTGTGGTTTTTCCAGCCCCGTTTGGTCCCAGAAGTCCCAGAACCTCTCCTACCTGCATGGAAAATTCTACTCCGCGTACAACTTCCTTGCGGCCAAAGGCTTTATATAAACTTGAAACCCGTAAGATATGATTTTCTGCCATTATTCCTCTCCCTGCTTTTCTGTGTTTTCAATGCTGTCAGGGCTGTTTTCCAGAGAAGCCCCCTCTTCCTCGTTCTCTCCGCTTTCGCTGCTTTCAGGCTCTTTCTTTTCTTTTGTGTCAGTTACAGTTCCCTTAACGTTTCCGCCAAGCGTAATATCCTGGCTGTCCAGATCAAGGGTAATAAACTGAGCGCGGAAGGTATCGTCGTTTTGTTTTACCTGAGCGTTGCCCGAAATTTCCAGAAGCTGCTGGTCCTTGTAGTAAACCGCATAGGCTCCCGAGCAGACATTATCCTTTTGAGTAAGGGAAATCTGAATCTGCATGATGGCAATGTCTTTATCCTGATCGTATTCAATAATCTGGGCTCCGCAGGTTACATTGTTTTCCACATCTACAAGCTTTACGTTTCCCTTAAGAATAATTTTTTTTGTGATGCGGTCGTAATTCAGTTCATCGCAGTTGAACTCCATGTTTGTTTCAAGGTTTTTGCCCGAAATATTGCCGTTTGCAGAAATATTTCGGTATTCTTCGCCCGAAAGCTTCAGTGAGTCGGCCTTAATTTCAATTGATTCTGTAGAAACGCTGGCATTTCCGCTCATTGTGGTAGTTGTATTAGAATTTCCAGCCTGCCCGCTCATAGAATCTGCCGAAAAGGAGATTTTTTCTGCCAGCAGGGGAAGGCAGCAGTAAGTTAATAAGAGGATAAGACCTAAGGCTCTCTTCATTCTTCAGCCTCCTCTTCATCAGCTTCTTCTATTGCTTCAGTCTTTTTAGAAGTTTCAATTTCTCCGTCTACGCCGCCAGAAAAAGAGAAGGTCTTACTGATTCCGCTTGCAGAAAAGCCCAGTCCTGTCATCACTGTATCATCTTTTTCTACGCGAACCTCAGAATTTACTCCGCTTGTAAGCTGTTCTGTTTTTTTATTCCAGCGTAAAACCTCTGCAAAAAAGTTTGTCTTGTCAGAATGATTGTAAAGTTCAATTCCGTTATAAAGCTCGTATACTTCTTTAGAAGTATCTGCAAAAAGGTAGCCGCAGCTGCCCTCGGTGGTAACCTGATTGTCATCATCGTAGGCGGCAAAAGACAGGTTTTTAGCATAACTTTCAGAAGAATCCTTGTACTGTTCAACGGTGTCTGCCGCCATTTCTACGGTAACCCTGTCATTTTCGTAACGGGTGATTTTTGCCTTTGTAAAATAAAGCTCCGGCACGGTGTCGTCAACATCTACGGTGTCTGCATATTTGAGCGAACAGGAAGCTGCTGCTGTAAGAGAGAGAAAAAGAAAAGCCTTGAAGATAATTTTTTCTGTCATTTTAGTCGTCAAACCTCATGCTGCTTATAACAGTTTCATCTCCACCGCTGTAGCTCTGCTGGGTATCCTCATCCTTTTTCTTTCCGAAAAGTGATTTTTTAGTCTTTTGATTTTCCCGGTAGTTTTCTGCCCGGTTCAAAAGTCCCCCTTCCTGCTTTTCACTTTTCTTTGCCGCCTTAGCTTTTGGCGAAGTTAAAAAGGCAAAAAGGCTTCCGCAAAGGCCCCCCGCAACGTTTATGATAATCTGAATTGCAGAAGAAGCCGTCTTAAAATCTACTGCAAAAATTCCCCTCAGTACAAAAAGGATAAAAACAAGAACAAAACTGAAAGGGATTTTCTTTTTAGAAAGGGAAACAAAGGAGTTTAAAAAAATCATCATAAAAATGATTGCTTCGCAGCCCTGCAAAGGACTTTTACAGAAACAGGCATTCAGAACGCCGGAAAAAAGGGCTGAAACAAAGGTCATGATTGCAATTACCACTGTTCCGTAACGTTCTTCCATTGAAGGTCCCAGTAAAAGTACAAAAATCATATTGCATACAAGGATTTCGCCGGAAGCGGCTCCCAGTACATAAGTAAAAAGCCTCAGATATGAAAGAGGATTTGAAGCAGAAAAGGCAAGATTAGAGGCTGCTGCCCCTGCAACTCCCAAAGCGCCGCCAGACAGGGCTGCTGAACCTCCGTTTACAGGTGAAGTTAATATCAGGGAAGTGAGTTTCTGCTTAAAAAGAAAAGTGTCCAGTGCAAAAAGGATTATGCATACAAAAGCAAAGGTCAAAGTTGCCGGTGCATCATATATAAATTTAAGTCCGAAGAACGATTTTTTATTTGCCATACTTTCTATTATATATGGATATTTTTTATTTTCTACTTTCTTGTTTTGTGGTATATTAATGTTTATGAGCGATTATAATAATCAGATGGAAAATGCGGGAAGCGGACTTGCTGAAGAAACTGGCATTGAACTTCCACCGGAACGCAAGGTAGTTTTCTATAATGATGATTTTACCACAATGGATTTTGTGGTAGACGTTCTTGTATCAATTTATAATAAAACTCACGATGAAGCAGAAAGCCTTATGCAGACTGTGCATCAGGAAGGTTCTTCTGTAGTGGGAGTATATACTTTTGATATTGCCGTTTCGCGGGCAAATCTTACAAAACAGATTGCACGGAAAAACGGATTTCCTTTGAGGGTAGAAGTTGAGTAATGGCAAAAAATGATGATTCACAAAGGGGTATCGTGCGCCAGATGAAGGTAAGTCCAATGCTTACAAAGATTCTGTCAGAATCCCTCTTAAATGCAAAACAGTCTCATCATCAGTTTTTTACGCCCGAGCACGTGCTTGCGGCTGCCATAAGGAATGAATTTGTAATTAACCTGCTTGCAGACAGCGGTGCAAACTCTGAACATTTAAAGACCCATCTTCACGATTATCTTAATACAAAAATGCCTGTAGTTTCGGAAGAAGCTAATTCGGAATTTGTAAAAGGCCCTGTTGAATCTGCGGGCTTTCAGAATATGATGAATAAGGCGGTTTTCTACTGCGTTTCAAGTGCCAGTGATGTAATTGATATTACAGATGTACTTGTCAGCATGTATGATGAAAGCCGTAACTACTGCTCTTACTTTTTGAAAACAAGCGGCGTGGATCGTCTGCGCCTGCTGGAAAATATAAGCCGTAACAGACCTTATGTCCGCGATGGTGCGGGAGCTGCAAATGCAAATGCCCAGCGTAACCGTCAGCAGAATCAGAACGGCTATCCGGAATTTATGTCCAATAATACCGGCGGCCTTGAGCGCTTTGCAACAAACCTTACAGAGCTTGCAAAGAAAGGGCTTTTTGATGAACTTATCGGCCGGGAAGAAGAACTTGAACGCACAATTCAGGTGCTCTGCCGCCGCAGTAAGAATAATCCGCTGCATGTAGGCGACGCGGGCGTTGGTAAAACAGCCCTTACCCAGGGATTAGCCCAGAGAATCGTGCAGGGAAAGGTTCCTGAAGATCTTAAAGATTTTACTATTTACTCTCTTGATATCGGACTTTTGCTTGCGGGCTCTAAATTCCGCGGTGATTTTGAAGAGCGCCTTCATTCAATTATTGATGAACTTAAGCAGAAAAAAAAGGTCATTCTTTTTATAGACGAAATTCACATGATTATGGGGGCTGGTTCAAACGGCAGTTCCCAGATGGATGCGGCAAATCTTTTAAAGCCAGTGCTTGCAACCGGCGAAGTAAAATTCATTGGTTCTACAACCTTTGAAGAATATGCCAAAAACTTTGAAAAAGACCGGGCCCTTGCAAGACGCTTCCAGAAAATTGATGTTCTGGAGCCTTCTTCAGAAGAAAGCGTAAAAATCCTCAAAGGCCTTGTAAAAAAATACGAGGCTTATCATCACGTGCGCTATGCTCCTGCTGCAATCGAAGATGCCGTAAAGCTTTCCCTTCAGTATCTGCCGGAGCGCCGTCTGCCGGATAAGGCAATCGACATTCTTGATGAAGCTGGGGCCTATCTCCATATTACAAAAAACGGCGGCTTTAGCGGCGGGGCTAAAATTTCAAAAGACAAAACTGTCGTTACAATTTCCGGTTACGATGAGCTTGCAATGACAGAACACCAGGTGCCGGCTCCTTCTCCTCTTGTAACGCCGGCTTTAATCCGCAGGGTTACTGCTAAAATTGCAAAGCTTCCTATAGATGCCGTTCAGGGTGAAAATAAAGATGCCCTGCGCCAGATTGAAGACTCCATGCGTAAAGAGATTTACGGTCAGGAAAAGGCTATTCTTGCTCTTGCTAAATCTGTAAAACGTTCCCGAGCTGGTTTCCGCAATCCTGATAAGCCTGAAGCCTGCTTCCTCTTTGTAGGACCGACAGGCTGCGGTAAAACAGAACTTGCCCGAACCCTTGCTAAAATCCTTAATGAGCCTCTTTTGCGCTACGATATGAGTGAATATCAGGAAAAGCACAGTGTAAGCCGTCTTGTTGGTTCTCCTCCGGGATACGTGGGCTTTGAAGAAGGCGGTCAGCTTACAAAAGATATCCGTAAAAATCCAAAGGCGGTTGTACTTTTTGACGAAATCGAAAAGGCAAACGAAGACATTTATAATATTCTTCTTCAGGTGCTGGACTACGGAAGCCTTACAGATAATCAGGGACGCAAGGCTGATTTCCGTAACTGCCTTATTATCATGACAAGTAATGCTGGTGCCCGTGACCTGGAAAAACAGGGAATAGGCTTCGGCTCAGAAAACAACGATAACCTTGATGCTTCTCTGAAAGAGGCTGTAAACAAGGAATTCCCGCCGGAGTTCCGTAACCGCCTTGATGCGGTAATTCCATTCGGCTACCTTGATATGGAAGTTGCCGAAAAAGTCTGCCGCAAGGAAATTGCCCGCCTGGCAGACCGCATGAAAGAAAAGAAGGTGCAGCTTACACTTTCTGACCAGGCAGTTACCCAGCTTACTCAACTTGGCTATTCAAAGGAATTCGGTGCTCGAAATATTGCCCGCACAGTAGAAGATAAAATTGCAGATTCTCTTGTTGACGAAGTTCTTTTTGGAAAGCTTGAAAAAGGCGGAAAATGTCTAGTCTCTTACGATGAAGCTTCAAAAGAATTTGAGTTCAGCATAAATTAAAAGCGGTAAGAATGTGAAAGCCGTAAAAGTTAAAAAAGTCAGTTTTTTTTCAGTTCTCTTTTTGTCTATTACCCTGATTTCGGTGGTACTTTTCTGTTTAAGTTTCTGTAGCTACATAAAACAGCGAAATCTTGAGTTCGAAAATTATCTTGAAGACCGTAACTATCACATTCTTGTAACCGGCGACTACGAAAATCAGCTTTTTTTACGTCAGGTTTTTCAAGGCGCAGAATCCATCAGCTCAGATTACAATTCAATTGTAGAACTTTACGTTCCTCAGTCTTATGCCCAGAACGTTTCCCTTCAGGAACTTTTTGATTACGCTTCTTTTGCCAATGCAGATGCCGTAATTGCCTTTTTTTCTCAGAATGAAGACCTTGATGATATCGTAATTCCTATAAAAAAAGATGCAATTCCCATTCCTCTCATCACAATCGGCACATATCATCCTCAGATTCCTCAGGTTGCCTATATCGGAATTAATTATTCAGAAATGGGAAAAAAGACTGCAGAAGAAGCCGCTGCCTTTGCCGGAAAAGATGGCCTGGTCTTTTTACTTCAGGGTGAAGTTGGAAGCGTGAGCCAGAACTCAAACTTTTTGAACTCTTTTTCATCAGGCTTTTCAAAGGAAGAAACTTCTGTTCGTGCAGTTCACGTGGTTGATCAGGTTCTTCACGAGCAGGAACTTATTCAGAATTATAATTTAAAAGAAGATGACAGAGTTGTTTTTATCACTCTAAATGAAATGGCTGCGGTTCAGGCTTCCCAGATTCTTTCTGCCTATACTTCAATTCATACTGATATAATCTGCGTCGGTAACAGCGAAATTACAGAGAGCCTTTTTGAGCGTCACGCAATTTCTGAAATTATTTCGGTAGATCCTGAAAAAATCGGAATTTCCGCCATAAAAGAGATTTTTGAGTATCTGGCCCTACGTCATTCAAACAATTACATTACGGCAGAGCTTAAGGTAAGGAAGGCTGGAAAATGATAAGAAACCTTCTTTTCTTTTTTGTCCGAACCTTAAAATATTTTCAGAGCAAGAGTCTCCGCTGGCGTATCATGCTCTCAATTTTCATTTCGATTTTTATTCTTATGGTTACCCTGATTTCGGTTTATAGAATTGAGTATCATTCTGTAAGGCTGATCGGTGGTGCCTACAAATCCAACATGGAACTCACAGCTTTTTCAGATTCTCTGAATCTTACAGAAAAAGCCGTAGAAAATTACGTAAACTTCCACACCTTCGACAGTATCGATACTTACTACAGTGCCCGCTCCAAGGTTTCAGAATACATGGAAAACATGCAGCTGCGGCCTTCACAGGATTTAGTTCTGCAAAAGGAATATCTTGTGTCTCAGTTTGCCCAGAGCTTCCTTTTATTCAGCGGAAAGGCAATTTATGCCCGCCGTGCCAACGACTTTAATGCGGTGGACTATTACTATGCCAAAACTATTTCCTGCTACAATATGCTGATGAACCAGCTTTCTGAATTGAGCTCACTGCTTCTTCAGCAGAACGCAACAAACTATAACCAGAACCTGGAGCAGCTCAATTCGCTTTATAAAATCTCTTTTCTTCTATTTATAATGGTGTCTTCAATCATTGTTTCGGTAATGTATTTTTCCGTTACAAAGATTGTTAAGCCTCTTAAGCAGATTTCAAATGTTGCCCATAAAATTTCCCAGCGCGACTTTAATGTTCCGCTTTTTTATGCCAAGACCCACGATGAAATTGGAAATATCTGCGACGCCTTTGACCGCATGATTATCAGTATCCGGGAATATATTGATGCAATCTGGGAAAAGGCCGTTACCGAAGCCGAACTCAAGGAAAAGGAAGTTGAAATGCAGGCTTTGTATGCAGATGCCCAGCTTCGTGCCCTTCAGAATCAGATTAATCCTCATTTTTTGTTTAATACCCTTAATACCGGAGCCCAGCTTGCCATGATGGAAGGCGCCGATAAAACCTGCTTCTTCATTGAGCAGACGGCAGACTTCTTCCGCTACAATATCCAGCAGAAGGACAAAAGCGTTTCAATTGACGAAGAACTTAAATTGATTGATAATTTTGTATATATAATGAGTGTGCGTTTTGGAAACCGCCTTGTTTTTGAAAAGCAGATACCAGAAAGTCAGTTCCCGCAGAAGATTCCTGTGATGACCCTGCAGCCTCTTGTAGAAAACTGCATCAAGCACGGGCTTAAAAATTCAATCGGCAGGGTAGTGCTGAAAATTGAAGAGCTGGATAAGACTATTCAGATTTCAATTTCGGATAACGGTTCAGGCTTTCCGGAGAAAATCCGCCAGGATATTTTTGCCGCCATCCAGAAAACTGATAAGGACGGCCTTCAGAACGTACTGGTTTCGCTTGATTCCAATGCAGTTAAGCGGGAAGAAGGCAGCAACGGAACAGGTCTTATAAATGTATTTATGCGCCTTAAGCTTTTTTATCATCGTGATGATGTTTTTGATATTACCCAGAATGATGAAGGACAGGGAACAAAATTCATAATAAGGATACCGGCAAATGTATAATATTCTTATAACTGATGACGAACAGATTGCAATCGACTCGCTGAAATTTATCATCTCAAAGAATTTTGATTCCAACGTAAAGCTTTTTACGGCCCAGTCAGGAACAGATGCCCTGCAGATTATAAATCAGGAAGAAATTGATATTGTTTTTATGGATATCAATATGCCGGGCCTTACGGGACTTGATACGGTAAGCTGCATTAATAAGCTCAAACCCGATACTGTAATCATCATTATAAGTGCCTTTGACCGCTTTCAGTATGCTCAGGAGGCAATGAACCTGGGCGTTTACAAATACATTACCAAGCCTGTAAACCGTAACGTAATTATTCAAACGGTGCGGGAATCCATGAACATTGTAGATAACAAGCGGGGACAGATTTTTGACGAAGTTGCCCTGCAGCGCAAAATGGATATGTTCTCGCCGATGATTGAAAATGATTTTATGTATTCGGTCATTTTCAGCAATGAAGTAAATACAGACCTTTCTTCTTACCTGGAATATTTTAATATCGAAAATCCTGTCTGGAGTTTCTTTACTCTTGAAGTGCCCCGGGTTACAAAAAACAATCAGCACGATACCTATATGAACCTGCGAACAGTGCTCAATGAACAGCACCGCTTTTTAGTAAGTTCTTTTGTAATCAACAGAATTGCTGTTTTCTTCCCGATTCCTTCTGAACTTACAGAGCCTGAAGTTTTTAAGGCAGAAGTTCGCCGTATCTATCAGATTTTGAGTAATAAAATAGGAACCGGAATCCGTATGGGAGTAAGCGCTATAGAAAGTGATAAAAATAAGATTATAGTCGCTTATAACGATTCCCTTCAGACCTTGAGTAAGGTTGCTCACGATGGCGGAATTGCCTTTTCTGGTGAAGAAGTGCCTTCCGGGGCAGGGGCTGCCGGCGAAGCTGATTCCAGTGTCTGTACTGCAGAAATTCAGAAAAAACTTTACAGCCGTCTTAAAATCGGTGATTCGGCAGGAGCCCGATCCCTCTTTGACCAGTATTTTCAGAGCCTTGAAAAATCCTGCCAGAATCAGACAAAGCTTAAGTCTTCGCTTATTGAATTTCTTATCAATGCCAAAAATATTGCGCTTGAGGTTGTTCCTTCTTATTCTAATCCAAAATTTGAAGATCTTTTTTCATATTTTGCGACAGAAGATAATCCAAGCTCAATTAAGGATTTTGTCAATCAGCTTATTACAGATCTGGTTTCCGCAATTTCAAATGTAAAGAGCCAGAAGGAAAATCCGACTATTGAAAAAGTCTGCCGCTACATTGATGAAAATCTGGATAAAGATCTTTCCCTGGAAGTGCTTGCCTCTGTTGCCGACGTCAGCACCTTCTACCTGAGTAAGCTTTTTAAGGAAGAAAAGAGTGAAAATATCATCAATTTTGTTACCAACAAGCGCCTTGACCGTGCCCGCCAGCTTTTGAGCGAGACAAAATATTCTATAAAGGAAATTACAGCTTTTACCGGCTATAACGACCAGAATTATTTCAGCCGTCTTTTCAAAAATAAATTCGGCCTTTCTCCATCGGAATTCCGAAATAATTAGGATGATTTTTTTGCATCTATATCTGAAAAAGGAAAAGTTATGAAAATTAAAAAATTGATTTACACAGGTCTTATCTTCTCTCTTCTCTTAAGCTTTAATTCCTGTTCTAAGCGGGCTCAGCTCTCAATAAATCAGAAGACTGCCGAAAAAAATGTAGTCCGTCCTCACAGGGTAAGAGTCGGTTTTTCAATTGATACCCTTGCAATGGAACGCTGGCAGCGCGACGTAGATGTTTTTATGAACAAGGCAAATGAACTTGGTGCCGAAGTTATCGTCCAGAATGCAGGAAACAATATCGATGAACAGAACCGCCAGATTCATTATCTTGGTGAAAAAGACGTGGATGTCGTTGTCATAGTTCCAAAAGAGGCAGATAAGCTTTCTACTTCGATTCAGTATCTTAAGTCAAAAAATATTCCGGTTGTCAGCTATGACCGCCTTATCAGAAACTGTGATGTTGATTTGTATATTACCGTTGACTGCTATGAAGTAGGCCGCCTTATGGCAAACGGAATGATAAATCGTACTTCCAGACGAAACTGGTACTGTATTCTTGGCGCAAAAGAAGATTTTAATATGACAATGCTGACTACCGGGCTTCGTCAGGCTCTTATGGGAAGAAATATTAATATAGAAAATATTTTCTACAGCGAAAACTGGAATTATGACCTTTCTTATCAGCATATGCAGAACCTTCTTGCCTCAAAAAAAGTACCGGAAGTAATTCTCTGCGGAAACGACGCTATTGCAGTCAGCGTACTTCAGGCCTTGCGAGAATACGGAATTAATTCTCATATCCCTATCTGCGGTCAGGATGCTGATATTGCAGGCTGCCAGAATGTTCTTAAAGGTAGTCTGGATTTTACAATCTACAAGCCGATTACAGAACTTGCCGCAAGCGCTGCAGAACTTGCGGTTCAGCTTGGGAAGTCTAAGGACGCAGCTTCTCTTCCCGGGGTTACAGAAAAAATCAACAACGGAGAAAAAGACGTCCCTGTTTTCTGGCTTAAACCGGCTCTTGTTGACAAAAATAATATTGAAGAGATAATTATAAACTCAGGTTTCCATTCTAAATCTGAGATTTACCAATAGGAAAAGGCAATGACTGTAAAAGAACTTTCACAGGAAATTTTTAAGCGTTACGGCGAAGTTACACGTGCCCGCGGATATTTTTTATACNCAAAAAAAAGGCGTTCGCCTTACAGATATGTATCTGGAGGACGGGCGTGCAGTTTTAGGCTGGCGGGCAGGAAGTGCCCTCTTACATTTTAAGAATATGCTTTCGCGCGGAATCAGCGGAAGCTTTAAGTGCGAAAAAAACTGCCGTCTGGAAAAAGCTCTTTCTCTTCTTTTGGGTGGAGAGCCACGCTGCGCCTTTGCTTTTCCTTCAAAGCAGACAGCGGTAAAAGCAAGCCTTATCTTCTCTAAAGAAAAAACAATTGTCTGGAAGCCATTTTCTAAAATCAATTATTCAGACTTTGACAGCGTTGTAATTGCTCCACCTTTTGGCTGGACAGATTCCTTCTGGCTGGTCTGTGTAAAGTCTCCTATATGTGATCCGGAAACTGTAAAGCTGCTTCCTGAAGAAACTCACCTTTCTTTCCCTCTTTTGACTGCCGTTACCCGTGCTGTCTATGATTATATGGAGGAAGAAAAAGTTCGAGTAGAAAAGGACTGGTTTATTTACGACACCTTCCTTCATAATTATTTTGAGCGCAGCGGCTGTCACCTTACTGCAAAAGTGCCAAAGGAAAAATATGATGAATTCGTGCTCTACTGCCTGGATCATCATATCATCATCAATCCTCATTATGAGGGAACTTCCTATGTGCCTTATCAGGTAGATAAAGGAAACTTTTCGCAAATTAAAAACTCACCTTTTGCTTTTTAATTCCGAAAATTAAATGATGAACCCTGAAATTTTGTTTTACATAATCAAGCTTGCAGTAAACGGACTTGTAACATTTTTTGCAATTCTTCTCCTGTCCAGAATGCGCTCTGCTGCCTGGATGAGCATAATCTGCGGCTTTTTGTGTTCATATGCAGGAACCGTCTGGGGGATTTTGATTGAGCTTGGAATACTTTCTGAGACAGGTATTTTCCTTTTTGGAATTCCCCTTTCTTCTTTATTAAATCTTTGTCTTCCTGCCTTGTTTTTTATAATCGGATTTATAATAATGCTTTCAAAAAGTAATCAGGCTTAGAACGGGTGAATTATGACAGAACTTGACGAATACTGGAATAAATTTATAAGTGAAACTGGCCGCAGCCAAGATGATAAATGTGCCGGGGATTTAAATTTTGAAGCTAAAGGCTTTGTCGGTGACGAAAAGGTTGCCCTGGTGCTTGGCGGACAGAAAACTGCTTTTTTTGCAAGCTGGCCAACCTTTTCTATAGATATGGAACCTCTTCCGGTTTCTGGAGAGCTTTACATTGTTGTTGACCGGGCAAATAATCCCCGCTGTGTTATTGAACTTGAAAGTGTAGAAATTGTACCTTTTAATGAGGTTACCTGGGAAATGGCCCGCCAGGAAGGAGAGGATGAAAATCTTGGTGCCTGGAAGGAACGCCAGCAGGATGCTCTGGAAGATGAAGCTGCCCTTGTAGGTTTTGAATTCACTCCGGATATCAAACTTGTATTTCAGACATTTAAAGTAGTATACAGAGGATAATATGAAAAAAATTTTGATTCTTTTGGCAATGCTTTTTGCTGCCAACTCACTTTTTGCCTACCAGAGTTTCTTTGGCGCATCAGTCGGACTCATGTCGGGAATTCCTTTTTACGGAACTTCTGAAGTCCGCGACTGGAATAATGATGTTTCAGACCAGAGTCGTATTATCGTTGGAACTCTTGCTGATATTCACTTTAATGTTTCTGATAATGCAACCTTCTTTTTGGGCAGTGACCTTCTTTGTGATTTTATCTGGCACGGTTCAGAGGCACATGCAAATCATCTGAGTTATGATTTTTCTCTTGGAATAAAGGTTTTCCCAAATCTTGCAGGCTTTTGCGCAGGTCTTGCCTATGTTCTTGGTGCCCGCACAGATTTTGTAGAAACTCCTGCTTACACAGCAAACGGAACAACTTCTGCCTGGGGAAACGGAATAAAACTGCTTGCTGAATATAATTTTGCCCACGATGGAAAATCGCGTTATTATCCGACCCTCGGTTTGTTCTGGAAAATTTTACCGCGAGGAAATCACGATTTTGATAATATGATTTGTGCCTACATTATGGCAAATTTCTAGTTTTTGAGGTTTAATATTAGTATGACAGCTGAAGAAAAAGCAAAATACAGCCGGGAAGGGCTTCCTAAAATCAAAAATATTTTTACCTATTCTTTTAATGTTCTTTTAAAAATAATCTTTTTGATTTATTTTGGTGTAGGCGCAATGGTTCTTGCCATTGTAGTCTTTCCTTTTTTACGAATTTATGCCCACAATAAAGATTTTGGTGTGGTTGCCAGAGCCTATGTTTCGCGCACCTTCCGCGATTTTCTTTCCCAGCTTTCCTTTTTCGGTGGTTCCAAAGTAATCGTAGAAGACAGGGAATTTTTCAAAAATATTCACGGAAAAGTGATTGTTGCAAATCATCCTTCACTTCTGGATTTTGTTTACATTATGTCGCTTGTTCCTAATTCAAACTGTATCGTTCGTGGTGGACTTACAAAAACTCCGCTTGCAGGTGTAATCAAGCAGGCTTATATTACAAATACAACTGAATTTGCAGATTTGTGTAAGCTCTGTAAAGAAACAATTGATAAGGGAAATAACGTAATCATTTTCCCTGAAGGAACCCGTTCTCCACGCCATGGTCAGAATAATTATAAAAAGGGTGCTGCCCGCATAGCTCTTTATTCCAATGCAAATGTGCTTCCTCTTTTTATCGGCGGAACTGATAAATACGGTCTTGGTAAAAAAGATCCTCTTTTTGCCTACAATCCTGTAGAACGCTATGTTTATGATATTCAGGTATTACCGGAAATTAATATTGCAGAATATAAAGACCTTGCTGAACCGATTGCTGCAAAGCATGTAACAGAAAAAATGGAAAGTCTGATCCGCTCAGCTGGCGCTGAATATCCTAAAACACATTCATATCAGACATATAATAATTACTAAGTTGAATTAAAAATCTCTTGTTAAATAATGAAGGCTGCCCGATAAAGGCAGCCTGTTTTGTTTAGCGTGCGTAATTCAAGTCGCTTCGCTTAATAGAGTATGCTCTAGCGAGCATACTCTACAATTCGTGTTTCGCGAATCATTGTAAGTCTTATGCGGCCTGGATAGCGCAGATCTGTTTCAATCTGCTTAGCAATGCTTCTTGCAAGGTCTTTTACGTCGCTGTCAGGAATCTTTTCGTTATTAACGAGGATTCGAAGCTCGCGGCCTGCCTGAATAGCATATGCCTTTTCAACGCCTGCAAAGCCTTCTGCAATTGCTTCAAGATTTTCAAGACGCTTAACATAATTATCAATTGTTTCGCGGCGGGCACCAGGGCGGGCAGCAGAAATAGCATCGGCAATCTGAACGATAACTGCTTCAATTGTTTCTGCAGGAATATCATTGTGGTGAGCGCCAATTGCGTTTACAACGCGGGCATCTTCACCCATCTTGCGGGCAATTTCAGCACCAACTTCTGCGTGGTTCTGGTCACTGTCGTTTTCTGCACCCTTACCAATATCGTGAAGGATAGCTGCGCGTTTTGCAAGTTCACGGTCTGCACCGATTTCTGCTGCAAGCATAGCTGCTGCTTTTGCAACTTCCTTAGAGTGGTTAAGAACGTTCTGTCCGTAGCTTGTACGGAAGTAAAGACGTCCAAGAGCGCGGATACCGTCTGTATTCATGTTGTGGATACCAAGATCAAAGAGGGCTTTTTCGCCTTCTTCGTAAATCTTGTTCTGAACTTCATGAGTAACCTTCTGAACAATTTCCTCGATTCTTGCCGGATGAATACGGCCGTCAGAAATAAGGCGTTCAAGTGATTCTTTTGCAATTTCCTTGCGGACAGGATCAAAACATGAAATTACAACTGCTTCCGGTGTATCGTCGATGATAATATCAACACCAGTCAAAGTTTCCAGAGTTCTGATGTTGCGTCCTTCACGACCGATAATACGTCCCTTCATTTCATCGCTTGGTAAAGAAACTGTTGCAACTGTAATGTCACCTGTTGTTTCCGGTGCAATGCGCTGAATAGTTGTAATAAGAACGTCTTTTGCCTTTTTTTCAGCTGTGAGCTGGGCTTCCTGTTCAATTTTGTTGATGAGAGCCTGTGCGTCGTGGCGAGCCTCATTTTCAAGGTTCTTGATAATGAGTTCTTTAGCTTCTGCTGCTGAAAGACCAGAAATGCGCTCCAGTTCCTGACGGTAATGCTCTTCCTGTTTAGAAAGGGCTTCTTCACGTCTTGTCATTGCAGCTTTTCTGTCTGTCAGTTCTTTTTCAGCTTTTTCAAATTCCTGAGCACGCTGATCAAGAAGTTCCTCTTTCTTGTTTACTTTTGCTTCGTAACGCTGAACATCTGCGCGGCGTTCACGATTTTCTCTTTCCTGCTGATTTCTTTCCCGAATGAGCTCATCTTTTGCATTTAACAAAATTTCTTTTTTCTGTGCTTCAGCTTCGCGAATTGCTTCCTGCTTAACACGTTCTGCTTTTTGTTCAGAAGCAGTTAATTGAAATCTGGCATAAATCCAGCGAATAATCCATCCAAGAACAATTCCAACAACAGGGAGAGAAATGAACCAAACTACATTTGGCATACTTTTCTCCTAGCATAATTTTTTTAGAATGTTCTTATTAATAATAACGTACAATAGAAGAAAATGCAAAGGCTTTTTAATTATATATGAAGAAAAAATATAAAAATATGTTAAGACTTTTTATTTTCTATATTTATTTGAATTTTTCTCTTTGGTTTGCCCGTATATGGATTTGATGATATAATTAACTTTATGATTACACCAAAAAGAGCTGATTACATTTCATGGGACGAGTATTTTATGGGAGTTGCGAAGCTTTCGGGACTGCGCTCAAAAGACCCTAATACTCCGGTTGGAGCCTGCATTGTTTCGTCAGACAA
Organism: Treponema sp. JC4; assembly: GCF_000260795.1. Taxonomy (GTDB): domain Bacteria; phylum Spirochaetota; class Spirochaetia; order Treponematales; family Treponemataceae; genus Treponema_D. The sequence goes on along the minus strand of NZ_AJGU01000002.1, from coordinate 233,767 downwards.
TAAAATTCTTTCTATGGGTTATAACGGATTTCCTCGCGGCTGCAGTGATGATGAATTTCCCTGGTCACGCGAAGATGAAAATCCCCTCAATACAAAATATATTTACGTTACTCACAGTGAATTGAACGCAATTTTGAACTACAGGGGCGGAAGTCTTGAAGGTGCAAAAATCTACGTTTCGCTTTTTCCTTGTAACGAATGCGCAAAGGCAATCATTCAGTGCGGAATTAAAACTGTAATTTACGATGATAATAAATACGACGGAACACCAAGCGTTATTGCATCTAAAAAGATGTTTGATGCTGCCGGCGTAAAATACATTCACTATGAAAGCAGCGGAAGGGAAATAAAAATCACTCTGTAAAAAAGGCGGCAGATAATGAAGCTATTTTTACGTTTTTTGGTAGTTTCGCTTGCGGCTGCCCTGATGGCAGTAAACATCAAGACTTTCGTTCATACAGGTGGTCTGCTTCCAGGCGGCTTTACGGGAATTACCCTTTTACTTCAGGAAATCTTTTTAAAGTTTGCCGGCATAAAAATTCCTTTTACGGTATTTTACTGGGGACTCAACCTTATTCCTGCAATCATCTGCTTTAAATACGTTGGAAAATACTTTACCCTTCTTTCTATATGGATGATTATTCTTTCTGGTATTCTTACAGACTTCATTCCTGCCATTACTATTGTAGCATCTGATGATACTATCCTCTGTTCTATATTCGGTGGCTTATTAAACGGCTTTGCAATTACCCTTTGTCTTCTTGCCGGAGCAACAAGCGGCGGAACCGATTTTATATCGATTTATGTTTCAGAAAAAACTGGAAGAAGTATCTGGAATATGATTCTGATTTTTAACGTTATGGTGCTGGCTGTTTTTGGACTGCTTTTTGGCTGGGAACGCGCCCTATATTCTATTGTATTTCAGTTTGCAACAACCCAGCTTTTAAATGCCCTTTACAAACGCTATCAAAAATCTACACTCTTTATTATTTCTGACCATACAGACGAACTGATTGGTGTAATCCGCCAGGTTACCGGCCACGATGCAACTCTTTTTACCGGAAAGGGCTGCTATAAAGGTGCTGAAAGAAAGATGCTTTACACTGTAATTTCCAGTGATGAAGAGTTTAAGCTTGTCCGTTCTATAAAAGAAGCCGACCCTGGAGCTTTTGTAAACATCATGCAGACAAAAATGCTCAAGGGCAATTTTATCATGAAGAAACAAGATTAGGACACTTCTGCGATAGCGGAAGTGTGTAGCGTGGTACCTGCATAAATTAACTGTAATAGGCATTTTTACCACGCGATGAAAATAACAAGATTAGGCCTCCTGCTACTTTTTACTTTACTGAAAATAATTCTATGTTATAATTTTCTTATCCAAAAAATTAATGAGAAGACTAGACAAGTTTCAGGAGGCTTAATTAATGGCTGAAATCAAAAATCACGGCTTTTTTGGAAGTTTGAAATTTAAAGTCGGTGGAATATCCGTTTTTATTCTGCTGGCTGTTGCCATAACCTATACCGGTGTTGCACTGAGAACTATTGTGTCACTTCAGAAATATACGCTTGAAAAACAGCAGAGTCTTATGCTCAGCGCTTATGATGAAAAAATTCAGTGGCAGGTTCAGAATGCAATCACTGTAATCAAAACTTATGATGAAATTTACCAGAAAGAAGGACTTCCTCTTGAAGAGCGCCAGGCCCGTGTAAAGGAAATTATGCGCGGTGTCCGCTATGGAAGTGATGGCTACTTCTGGATTGATACTTTTGACGGCGTGAACGTCCTGCTTCCGCCAAAACCCGCTACCGAGGGTACAAACCGCCTTGACTGGACTGATGAAGACGGTAAACACATGGTTGCAGACTTTATTGAAATTGGAAAAACTGATGCCGGTGGCTTTACAGACTTTAAATTTCCAAAGCTTGGAAGTGATAAACCGGAGCCAAAGCGTTCTTATACGGCACCTTATAAACCTTACAAATGGGTAATCGGTACCGGTAATTATATTGATGATATTGATATTGCAATTGCGGCGGAACATAAAGAGCAGGAAGGATTGTTCCATACAATTCTCATAAAACAGATACTGATGGGACTTATTGTAATTGTAATTGCCTGCGTTATTTTTGTTCTGGTAATTGTAATTACCTTTGTTCATCCGATTGCGCGAATTACAGAAAATCTCAAGGATATCTCCGAAGGTGAAGGAGATTTGACTGCAAAACTTCCTGTTTCTGGTAATGATGAGATTGCACGTTTAAGTGAATACTTTAACCGCACAATTGAAAAACTTCGAACGGCGATTGCTCATATTAAAACTCAGGCTGGCGGAATGCATTCGCTTGGTGAATCGCTTGCTGGGAATGCTTCGGGGACGGCAAGTGCAATTTCTCAGATTATTTCCCATATTGATAACATAAGCGGTCAGATTGCAGAGCAGACAAACGGTGTTCATCAGGCAGCTGATGCAGTTGATACAATTGCTACAAACATCACACAGCTAGACAGTATGATTGAACGCCAGTACTCAAGTGTAACGGATGCTTCAAGTGCCGTTGAAGAGATGATAGGAAATATTGCTTCTGTAAACTCTTCTGTTGATAAGATGGCGGGCTCCTTTACTCTGCTTGCAGATAATACCGATACTGGTGTTAAAAAACAGCAGGATGTAAATGCCCGTATTCAGCAGATTGAAGAACAGAGTAAGATGCTGCACGAGGCCAATGTTGCAATTGCAAATATTGCAAGTCAGACAAACCTTCTTGCTATGAATGCCGCTATTGAGGCGGCACATGCAGGTGAGGCAGGTAAGGGCTTCGCGGTTGTTGCTGATGAAATCCGTAAGCTTTCTGAAACTTCAAGCGCCCAGTCTAAGACAATCGGGCAGCAGCTGAATAACATCAGGGAATCAATTTCGGGGGTAGTAGTTGCTTCTACCGAGGCAAGTGAAGCCTTCAGTGTGGTTTCAGAAAAAATCACCGAAACAGAGCAGCTGGTAACTCACATTAAGAACGCAATGCAGGAACAGAATGAAGGTTCCATGCAGATTAGTAATGCACTTCGCGGCATGAATGACAGTACCGGCGAGGTTCGCAATGCTTCTAAGGATATTGCCGGTCGTAACGAACTTATTCTTGGTGAAATGCAGAAGCTGAGAACGTCGACTGAAACAATGCGTCAGGGCGTTGAAGAAATGTCAGACGGTGCTCATCAGATTGGCGAAAGCGGTTCTGTTCTTGCCCAGAATTCAAGCGAAGTTCGCGACGCGATTGAAGAAATCAACTCGCAGATATCTTTGTTTAAGGTGTGACAAAGGATAAATATAAAGGAAGGTTGATTGTAAAAATGGCGCTAGGGAGCGGAGCGTGAGACAAAAACACTCTGATTGTTGCGACCGCGCAAGCGGTTAAGTCTATAGTTACTTTGCAACAATCAGCGTGTAGCGCATTATTGCGCGATTTTGTATCACGCTTTGCGACCGGAAGCCATTTTTACATTAGTTTTCGTCTGATGTAGCTTCAATGTGTTCATCCTTTTCTGCGAAGATTGGTCTTACGCGGTTTACAGTGTCGCAGGCAGCAAGTTTTGCGATGATATCATCTGTAACTTTTCCGTCTACGTCGATGATGTTGTAAGCAACGTCGCCGCGGGCCTGGTTGATGAATGATGCAATGTTGAGTTTTGCTTCACCAAGAATTGTTGTGAACTTAGAAATTGTATCAGGAATATTTTTATGGCTGATGCAAAGACGAGTTCCGCCCTGTGGAATAGGGTTGTCTGTAATAGTCTTAGGGAAGTTTACAGAGTTTGTAATGTTTCCGAATTCCAAAAAGTCTTTAAGTTCTTTTGCGGCCATTACAGCGCAGTTGTCTTCTGCTTCTGGAGTTGAAGCTCCAAGGTGAGGCAGACAGATTACGTTTTTGTGGTTCAAAAGTTCTTCTGCTGCAAAGTCTGTTACAAGGGCAGCTACCTTTCCGCTGTCCAGAGCAGTAATAATATCAGCATTGTTGATAAGACCACCGCGGGCAATATTGATGATTCTTACTCCGTCCTTCATTGTTTTAATAGAAGAAGCATTAATCATTCCCTTTGTGTCGTTTGTCTGTGGAACATGGATAGTGATGTAATCAGATTTTGCGTAAAGTGTATCCAGAGTTTCTGCAATCTTTACGTTTTTGTTGAGCTTGAGGGCTGCACTTACAGAAAGGAAAGGGTCATATCCGTAAACTTCCATTCCAAAGTGGAGGGCAAGGTTTGCAACCATAGCACCAATTGCACCAAGACCGATAACACCAAGAGTTTTTCCCATCAGTTCAGGACCAACAAACTGGCTCTTACCTTTTTCTGCAAGTTCAGGAATTGCATCGCCTTTACCGGCAAGGGCATTTGCCCATTTGTTAGCTTCAATTGCAGGACGGCTTGAAAGCAAAAGTGCCAGCATTACAAGTTCTTTTACGGCGTTAGCGTTTGCACCAGGAGTATTGAATACAACAACACCTTTTTCTGTGAGTTCAGGAATAGGGATATTGTTAGTTCCGGCTCCAGCGCGGGCAACTGCTTTTACATTGTCAGAAAGCTGCATTTCGTGCATATCTGCCGAGCGAACAAGAATAGCATCAGGATTATTGATGTCAGATGCAATTTCATAAACATCGCGCTCCAGCTGGTTCAATCCAACTGCAGCAATTTTATTTAATGTCTGAATTTTAAAGCTCATTATTTATTTTCCTCTGCAAATTTTTTCATAAAGTCAACAAGTGCCTTAACTCCGTCCAGAGTCATAGCATTGTAGATAGAAGCGCGCATACCACCAACAAGGCGGTGTCCCTTAAGGTTTACAAGACCTGCGGCGCTTGCAGCCTTAACAAACTTGTCGTTGATTTCCTTTTCTTTTGCTGCTGCAGCTTCATCATCTGCGGCGTGGTCAGAATATTTTGTAAGGAAAGGAACGTTCATCAAAGAGCGGCTTCCAACCTGAGCTGTCGCGTGGTAGAAGTTTCCTTCGTTGTTGTCAAGGTAGTTGTAAAGGTAATCAGCCTTTTCCTTGTTGCGTTTAAGCATTCCTTCAGCACCGCCGTTAGCTTCAATCCAGTGCAAAACTTTTCCAAGAACGTAGATTGTGTAGCAAGGAGGTGTATTGTACATAGAACCGTTATCAGCATGAGTTTTGTAAGCAAGCATAGTTGGTGTGCCTAAAAGACAGTTTTCTGGTTCAGGAATCAAATCTTCACGGATGATTACAAGAGTAACTCCGGCTGGAGCAAGGTTTTTCTGAGCGCCTGCAAAAAGCAATCCAAATTTTGTTACGTCCAAAGGCTCGCTCAAAACGCATGAAGAAATATCAGCTACAAGAGGAATATCTCCTGTGTCAGGAATGTACTCGTAGTGAGTTCCCATGATTGTGTTGTTAAAACAGATGTAAGCGTAGTCGTAGTCACCGCTGATTTTTTCAACACGTGGGATATAAGAATAGTTCTTGTCCTTGCTTGATGCAATTACATCAACTTCAATTCCAAGTTTTTTAGCTTCTGCAGCAGCTTTTTTTGCCCAAACACCAGTTTCGATGTAAGCAGCCTTTTTATGCTTAATGCCAAGATTTTCTGCAACCATAGCGAACTGTGTGGAACCACCGCCCTGAACAAAAAGAACTTTGTAGTTGTCCGGAACATTCATCAGCTTGCGAACCATAGCCTCAGCATCTTCAATGATTGGTTCATAAGCTTTTGAACGATGACTCATTTCCATTACAGACTGACCTGTTCCATTGTAATCCAGCATTTCTTTTGCACATTCGTTCAGAACTTCTTCCGGCAGGCAGCTAGGACCTGCGCTAAAGTTGTACACTCTTGCCATAATCGACCTCTTTGTCATTTTATTATTTTAAGCGCATTAACAACGCTTATGTTTTCTACTTTTACATCTTCCGGAACTCTTAGAACTGTTTCTGTCATATTCACAATTCCTTTAATTCCGGCTGTGCAAAGCTTTTCAGCCATATTCTGCGAATTTTTTGAATCCACAGTCAAAACCGCATATTCAATCTTTTCTTTTTTTATCACAAAGTCCATCTGTGTCGCAGGGTAGAGGGGGAATGATGAACGCAGGATTTCAACCCTGTAAAGGTTGGTATCAAATCCCGCCTTAATTGCAAAGCCGCTTTCAGAAAACATATTTTCATCCAGCAGGGCAGCTCCCAGTCTGTTTAATCCTACAATGCAGAGGTTTTTCGCAGGGCTTTCTGCATTCGCTTTAAGCCCAAGTTTTTCTTCCAGTTCTGCCTTGAGTTCAGCCGTAAAGTAGCCGTTTGATACACCTTTTTTCAAATCCATCAGCCAGAAGTCGTGTCTGATAGTAGAATCCGTCCACCCAGTAAGAGCTTTAATCTCCTGCGAAGTGATTTTTTCTTTTGAAAAAGATTCAAGCAGCGTACAAAGCTGAATCATTCTTTTTTTCACAATTTCTGGAATCTTTGATTGTGATGACTGCATTATAGGAATCCTCCGCCTGACGGACAATAATTTTTGCTGATAAATTCCGCGAATTTGACTGAATTTAGACCGAATTCAGTCAAATTTAAGAGTTATTGTTAAATATTTAACAGATTTAAGATATGCTGAAGACAAAAAAAAAGCAAGACCGAAAAAAAACTAAAAAAACGGTCTTGCTTAAAATTAGGAGGCTGTCTTATAGAAACTTCAGATAGTCCGTTTCCGGAGCTCTGGAGTTTCTTTTGCGGTTTCCCGCTTATTTCTTTCCGACGTATGCAACAGTAAGATTTGGTGAAATCTGATTTTCGAAGTAAGGAGTTACCTGTTCTTCAAAAAGCTGTTCAAGCATTTTCTGATACGCCAGAATTTTGCCGATATAATTTAATGTAGAGAGCGGTGTCTTGTTAGATCGCACTCTGTTTGTTCCGGCATTGTACATTGCCAAAGCCGAAACTTCGTTTCCTGCAGAACCTAAACAGAACTTCAAGTGTGAAAGTCCGTAGTAGGCACTTTTTTCTGCATCGTAAAAGTCGCTTTCTGTAAGTCCAGGAAAAGAATTGCTGTTCAACTGGAACAAACCGCGGTCAATCGAACTGTTAGCGTTGCGATTGATAGCCTTTACGTTATATGAACTTTCTGTATGAGCTAAAGCAAATGCCAGCGAAAGCGGGATATCGTTTGCTTCGGCCTGTGAAAGTATAGCATTAGCTACAACTTTATTTCCGGTAATCTGATAGTAGAACCATTCTACAGCTGCTTTTGAAAGCGGCTGACGGTACAAGATCAAACCGTTATCAGTATTATCGTTGAGCTTTTTAACTGTGTACTCAGAAAAATAATCCTGGAACGCAAGTGTAAGCTCATCTTCAGTTTCTTCCGAAAGATTAGCAAGAGTAATTGTTTCCTCTGCTTCGTTATTTTTATCCGCTGGTAAGAGGAAATAAACAAGAAGTGCAACAGCAACCAGGATAAGTCCTAAAGAAGCGGCAAACATTGAAGAAACTTTAAAGTTTGAATCGTCGTTTCCGTACATCATCAGATACCTTTCTTAATTGGTGTTCTTCGTCAGAACGATTGATATATTGCCATATTCGCAAAAAGAAATCAAGTGAATTTTAGTGAAAAATTCGTTTTTTTTATATTTTTTTTAGAATATTTTTGCAAATAGTGTAATATTTCGCAAATAATGCGGTTCTATAGCAGTACAACGTTTGATTTTGAAATATCTTCTACCAGATTGAGAGCTTTGATATCAGCTGAGCTGGCAAAATAAACATATTGTGCGTGTTTTACAGCAAGGGTGTCCATAAAATCAGAAGCAGTTTTTCCTGCGGCAAGCCCATCTTTTAATAAAGTTTCCGGAAGTAAAAAGCCTGCAACGCTTACACAGTCTTTTACGCGGCGGGCTGTATGATTCATTGCATTTGAAAAGGCTTCTTTCTGAACTGGAGTTTCGTATGGACGGTCAATTTCTGGAATAAGAATTGCGAATTTGTTTGCAGAATCCAGTGTCTTAAGCTGGTCACGCAGATTTGCAAGGAATTCTTCATTATAAACTTCATCATCAAGTTCAACCTGAGACCACTTTATGCTGATTTTTTCAAAAGCTTCAGCTGCTACAGGAGAATTATCCTTAATCCAAAAGAGTTTGTTGTTATTTACATTAAATACGGCTTCCAGTTTCATAGGGCAAATATAGCAAAAAAAAGACCTTTACGCAAATGCATAAAGGTCTTCGCCAAAATCGAGGTCGCCGTTGTTTAAGCGGTAACTTTTCTTCTATTCTGTAAGAATTCTGATAACTTCAGCTTTATCCTGAGTATTCAAGATTTCCTGACGTTTTTCAGGGCTCTTGAACAAAAGGCTTACTTCAGCAAGGAACTGAAGGTGTGGGCCTGTCTTGTTTACAGGAGAGAGTGTCATAATGAAAATACGGCATGGCTCCTGATCCAATGAATCGAAATCAACAGGATTATCAGAAATACCGATGCAGGCAACCAAGTCTGTAACAGTATCTGTCTTTCCGTGTGGAATTGCGATTCCATGCTTCATTCCTGTAGACATTTTGCGTTCACGGTCAAGTACACATTCGCGTGCAGCGTTTTTATCTGTTACTTTTCCTGCCTTATAAAGCACTTCAAGCATCTCGTCTACAATTTCTTCTTTAGTTGTTCCCTTCAGGTGAAGGTTTACTGTGTCTGTTGTTAATACTGTTCTCAAATCCATACCTTTAATAGTATTTCTAGATAGTCAAGTTGTCAAGAAAAAACGGGTTAAAAATATATGAATTAAATTAAAAATAATTGTTATACAAAATGTCTTTTACCAAGTTTTAGAACAAAAATGGCTCCCGTTACGGTGTGTCTTGCGGACTGCGGGTGCAGGGTATAAGGAATCTGACTCGCTTCGCTCGCACCCTGCAATGCAGTCCGAATCCACGCCTTCACTCGCGCCATTTTTTCTTCCAAAATGTAGAATTTTCTTAATATTTCCTATATATTACTTTTACTTACGAGTTTTTCTCGACAAATCATTATTTATTTAGAGGCAATATATGATTAATTGGACAAATGCAGATTCACTTTCTGCCTGGAAAAAACTTCAGTCACTTAAAGGTATGGTTTCTGTTGCAAAAGAACTTTCATCTTCTGATGCAGCAAAACGCGTTGCTGACTATTCTGTAAAAATGGGTGGCGGTCTTACTTATAATTATGCTGCTAAACAGGTAAACGAACAGATTCTTAAAACTCTTGCAGAACTTGCAGACGAAGCTCAGCTTGTAGAAAAATATCAGGATTTGCTCAACGGTTCTGTAATCAATACTGGTGAAAGCCGCATGGTACTTCATCAGCTTACACGCGGACAGCTTGGAAAAGATGTTATTGCTGACGGTGTAAACAAACGTGAATTCTACATCAACGAAGTTAAACGTATTGCTGATTTTGCTAATGACGTTCACTCTGGAAAACTTGTAAACGAAAAAGGCGAAAAATATACAACAGTTTGTCAGATTGGTATCGGTGGTTCTGATCTTGGTCCACGCGCTATGTACCTTGCTCTTGAAAACTGGGCAAAGAAAAACGGCACTTTCAAAATGGAAGCTCACTTCATTTCTAACGTAGACCCTGATGATGCTTCTGCTGTTGCAAAATCTCTTGATTTGTCTAAGACAATTTTCATTCTTGTTTCTAAATCTGGAACAACTCTTGAAACCCTTACAAACGAAAGCTTTGTAAAAGACTACCTGAAAAAAGCTGGTCTTGATACATCAAAGCACATGATTGCCGTTACTTCTGAAACATCTCCTTTGGCTCACAACCCTGACTACATGGCAGCTTTCTATATGGATGATTACATTGGTGGCCGCTATTCTTCAACTTCTGGAGTAGGTGGAGCAGTTTTGAGCCTTGCTTTTGGTCCAAAAGTATTCCAGGAATTCCTTGACGGTGCAGCAGAAGAAGATAAACTTGCCTTGAACACAGACATCACAAAGAACGCAGCTTTGCTGGACGCTTTGATTGGTGTTTACGAGCGCAATGTTCAGAACTTCCCTTCAACAGCAATTCTTCCATATTCACAGGCTTTGAGCCGCTTCCCTGCACACCTTCAGCAGCTTGATATGGAATCAAACGGAAAATCTGTAAACCGCTTTGGAGAAAAAATTGACTACGTAACAGGTCCTGTAATTTTTGGTGAACCTGGAACAAACGGTCAGCACTCATTCTACCAGCTCTTGCACCAGGGAACAGACATTATTCCTTTGCAGTTCATCGCCTTTAAGAAAAACCAGACTGGTGATGATGTTGTAATCGAAGGTTCTACAAGCCAGGTAAAACTCTGCGCTAACGTAACTGCTCAGATTATCGCATTTGCCTGTGGAAAAACTGATGAAAACCCTAACAAGGCTTTCGCTGGTGAACGCCCATCAAGCTTGATTTATGGTGAAGACTTGAATCCAAAATCTCTTGGAGCTTTGCTTGCTCACTATGAAAACAAAGTAATGTTCCAGGGCTTTGTATGGAATGTAAACAGCTTTGACCAGGAAGGCGTTCAGCTTGGTAAGAAGCTTGCTAAGACAGTTTTATCAGGTAACATGGATGGAGCTTTGAAAGCATTTGCAAATCTGCTTATTAAGTAACTTTCCTAAAGCCTAATTATGAAAATCCACAGCCTGAGGGTTGTGGATTTTTTTTTGAAATAATTTTTTTTGATAGATTTGAAAAATGGGACTATAATAATAGTAATATGGATTTTCAAGCTTTAGTAGACAGTTTTTCTCAGGCTGCGGTTGTTATTTCGGTAGAAAAAAAAGAAGAAGGTAAGTATGGCGATATCCGCTTTGTTGCCGGTAATTCTGTATATAAAGCTCTTCAACCGAATTTTTATGATAATGCAATTTACTCTGATATTATTCCAAAAGAACCCAATTACGAAGCCTTCTGCTATCGCTGCGCTGTTTTGAAGCAGCATCTGCATGCATACGTTGATACAAAATCCATGGATACCTGGGTAGACGGCACCTACATTCCGCTTGATTCTTCTGTGGACACTGACAAGTTGAGTTACATGATTTTTACATTTTACTTTACAAAAAATCCTGATGCCCAGCTTATGTCTGATCTTTCTATGGAATCTGCTAACTTTGTTGTGCAGACCTGTATTAATCTTCGTGGTGCAGATAATTTCCTTGAGGCAATGAATAAGGTTATTGCTGATATTCAGGAGAAAACTGATTCCTTCTGCTCCGTTATTTTTATGATTGATGAAGAAGCAGATAAGATAGCTCCTTTGTGTTCTAAATACCGCAATGATGAGGCAAGTATTGACGACTTTATGAAGTTTCTTAGTAAGGATGTTGTTTATTCCTGGGTAAGAATGCTTAAAGATCGTGATTCTATTTTTGTAAAAGATGAGCATGACCTTGATGAACTTGAGAAAATAAATCCTGTCTGGGCAAAAAGTCTCAGGGGAGCTGAAGTAAAAAGTGTCGTTCTTGTTCCATTGATGCAGGGAAAGAAAATAATCGGTGTACTTTTTGTTACCAATTTTAATGTAGAAAAAATTGTTGAGATTAAAGAATTTATTACTCTTACAGCTTTCTTCCTTTCTGCAGAAATTTCCAACAATATTATGATGGAACAGTTGGAATACATGAGCAACATTGATATTCTGACTGGCATTAAAAACCGAAATGCAATGAATGCCCGTGTTGACTGGCATATTTCCAATAAAATGCAGGTGCGCACTCCATTCGGAATTATTTTTGCTGATTTGAACGGCCTTAAAACCTGTAACGATAATTACGGTCATGAAGAGGGCGATAAGCTTTTGAAGAATGCGGCAAATCTTCTTAAGGAAGTTTTTGCTGATGATGAGATTTATCGTGCCGGCGGTGATGAATTTGTTGTAATTGTTCCAGGAGCTGAAAAGGCTGACTTCGAAAAAAAAGTTAGCGAAATCCGAAAAAAATCATCTTACGATTGCGATGTCTGCTTTGCTATTGGTTCTCACTGGACGGAAGATGCCGGTAAGCTTCGAGAGGCTATGCATCTTGCCGATGAAGCTATGTATGATGATAAGGATAAGTTTTACAAAGCTCATAAGGAAGTGGCAAGAAGAAACTGAAATGATGCTGAGTTTCCTTGAAAATCCGCGTTCATCCATGTTGTAAGAACCTGGGAGCGCGGATTTTTTTTTCAGGTGGCAGCCGGCCGGAGAAATGAGCAGCGCAGAGCGGTTGCGGCAATGTCTGCCGCAACTGACCGTTAGGGAACTGCGAATTGCGACTAGGTGTTAAGACTGGCCTGTTCGGGCTAAAAATGAACTTTGCAATTGCGGTTTTTCCAGCCCGAACATCAGTTTTGACAAGCAAAACTGACACCTGCAATATTCCTAAGCTCCAACGATTGCTTTAGCTCTTGCGAGGGCGGCGTTGATGTTGTCGAAGATGTTTTCGCGGCCGATTTTGTCTGCCATGCCGGTTTTTTCGCAGAGCATGTAAGGCTGGGTGTGGATGCCAGAAAGGATGATTGTGATTCCTTTGCGGTCACAGGCCTGTTTGCACTGTTCAAGGGCACGAAGACCTCCGGCATCGATGTAAATTGTGTTTCTCATGCGGAGAATCAAAACCTTGCAGTCTGAGCCGGCGCGTTCTGTTGCATATTCGAACTTGCGGACTGTTCCAAAGAAAAGGGAACCGTCAACTTCGTAAACGAGAACGCCCTTTGGAAGTTCGATCTGTTCTGTTGAACCGTCGCCAAGGATTCCTGTTACAACGGTGCGGTTTCCGCTCTGAACTTCTGAAAGGTCAATCATTTTCTTGATGAAGAAGAAGGCTGCGAAGATGAGGCCTACGCCGATTGCATAAGTAAGGTCTACAAAAACTGTGATTAAGAAAGTTACTGTCAAAACTGTGATGTCTGATTTTTGGCCTTTAATCAGGGCGCGGATTGCAGGGATTCCTGCCATGTTCCAGGCTACCTGAATCAAAACTGCTGCAAGGGCTGCCATAGGAATGTATTCAACGTATTTACCAAAGCAAACCATAATCAAAAGAAGAACGACTGCGTGAATCATGCCTGCTACCGGTGTGCGGCCGCCGTTGTTGATGTTTGTAGCGGTTCGGGCGATGGCGCCTGTTGCTGGAAGTCCGCCGAAAAGAGGGCTGAGGACGTTTGCAATTCCCTGACCGATAAGCTCGTTGTTAGAGTCGTGTTTTGTACCAATCATACCGTCGGCAACGACTGCAGACAAAAGAGATTCGATTGCGGCAAGAACTGCGATTGAAACTGCTGTAGGGAATACTGTCTGAATTGTCTGAAGGCTGAGGGAAGGTAGGGCAGGAGTTGGGAGACCTGATGGAATCTTGTAGCGGTCACCAATCAAAACTGTCTGGAAGCCGCAGGTTTTATTCAAAATTACGTGAATTACTGTTGCAAGAATGATTACAATCAGTGAGCCCGGGATTTTTTTTGTTACCTTTGGCCACAAGAAAAGGGCTACAAGGCTTACAATTGCCATAATCATTGAGTATGGATTGATTGTGCTGATTGAAGAAGCGTAAACGCTGATTTTTCCTGCGAAGGTTCCTGGCATTTTTGTGTATTCTGTGCCGAAAACTGTAAGCGGGAAGTGTGGGCTCATTCCAAAGAAGTCACCGATCTGGCCGCTGGCGATTGTAACGGCGATTCCGGCTGTAAATCCAACTACGATGGTGTAAGGAATGAATTTTACAAGACCGCCCATTTTGAAGGCGCCCAGTAAAATCAGCATGATGCCGGCAAGAACGGTTGCGGTTGCAAGGCCTGTGATACCGAGCTCGGGATTATTTACGATTGCATAGATGATAACTGTGAAGGCACCTGTTGGTCCTCCAATCTGAACGCGGGTACCGCCGAATGCTGCAATACAGAATCCTGCGATGATGGCTGTGTAAAGGCCTGTTTCAGGGCTGCAGCCGCTGGCGATTGCAAAGGCGATTGAAAGCGGCAGTGCTACGATTCCTACGATGATACCGGCAATGAAGTCTGTAAAGAACTGTTTGCCGCTGTAAGATTTAAGTGAATTTAAAAGTTCTGGTTTGTACATAGTAGGAATAATATGATGTTTTTTGATGTTTTTGACAATAGAAAGGTTTTTCCTACATATGTAAGTGCGTGCTTTCGGGCAGAACCGTAATTTGTTCCCGCATTCTAAACTACGCAAATCACGAACCTGCCCTACGCACGCTCCTACCTAAGTAGAAGTATTCCTTCCCAGGCGGTCAAAATACCAAATACGAAGAAGAGGGCGAAGGAGATAAATTTCAGTGCCTTCTCCGGGGACTTTTTTTTCAATAATAAGCCGGCCAGCATGCCTAAAAAATCTGCAAGGAAAAAGCCTATAGTGCAGGCAAGCCATACTATTGTGGCGCGGGCAAGGCCGTAGTTAGCACCGAAGGTTACGGCTGTCAGCTGGGTTTTGTCGCCAAGTTCTGCCATGAAGAAAGTGCAGAAAACTGCAAGAGGGGCAAAGCGGATTTTTGACTCGCTGTCTTCTTCCTCATCATCTTCTTTTTTCAGGAGAGTGCTGAAGGCAAAATATAAAAAGGCAAGGGCTGCTGCAAATTTTACTGCCCATAGCCACTGATTTAAAATCTGATTAAGAAAACCGCCTGCCAAAACTGCAAGCGCGTTCAGAATGAGGATTGCTGCAAGGGTTCCGATTGTAATGTCGCGGATTTTATATTTTGAAGTTAATCCAATCAACATGAGCTGTGTTTTGTCGCCCATCTCTGCAATAAATTCTGTTGCCAGTACAGAAAAAAATAAAATTGCCATCTCCATAATAACTAATAATATGCTGGAAAAATATGGGGAACTGGCAGCTTTCGCAACCAATTCCCCTTTGCTTAAAAGTAAGCTTTTAACCTACTTCAAATTGATGATAGATTTATCATAATCTGTTGGTGGAACAAAGCCCATCAAAGTCATCAATGTTGCAGGCCAAGAAGAAATTCCCAAACCTTCATTGAGCTTTTCTGTATCATACTCACCCTTGTATTCTGGGTCGTAGATAATACCTGGAACCGGGTTCAATGAGTGAGATGTCTTTGGCTTTGGTTCGCCGTCAGCGCCCATAGCTACTGAACCGTCCTTCTTGTGCTCGTACATATCATCAGAGTTTCCATGGTCAGCTGTAAGACAGAGAATACCGCCTGCCTTTTCAATTGCTGCCTTAAGACGACCAAGCTGAAGATCCATACCTTCCATAGAACATACAACAGCGTTGAATACACCAGTGTGTCCAACCATATCACCGTTAGGGTAGTTAAGACGGATGTGGTCATATTTTCCGCTTTCGATAGCTTCGATTACCTTGTCAGTAATTTCTGCACACTTCATCCATGGGCGCTGTTCGAAAGGAACAACATCAGATGGAACTTCAACATATGTTTCAAGATTCTTGTCGAACTCACCAGGGCGGTTACCGTTGAAGAAGTAAGTAACGTGACCGTATTTCTGAGTTTCAGAAATTGCCATAAGATGAACGCCAGACTTTGTAAGATATTCACCCATAGTGCGGTCAATGCTTGGTGGGTTTACAAGGTACTGAGCCGGCTTGTGGTTGTCACCGTCGTATTCCATCATACCTGCATATTCAACAGCAGGACGGCGTACACGGTCAAAGTGAGGGAAGTTATCCTCTTCAAAAGCAGCCGTAATTTCAAGAGAGCGGTCTCCGCGGAAGTTGAAGAAGATTACGCTGTCGCCGTCAACGATTGGTCCAACAGGCTTTCCGTCTTTAGCAATTACAAACTCGTGCATATCCTGGTCAAGAAGACCAGAGTTTTCATTGCGGTATGTATTGATAGCTTCTGTAGCAGAAGCGAACTGACGGCCGTCAGCAAGAACATGAGCGTGCCATCCGCGCTCTACCATGCTCCAGTCAGCACCATAGCGGTCCATAGTGATGTACATACGTCCACCACCAGATGCAATCTGATAATCAACATCGCTGAACTCAGCAAGGAATTTTTCAAGAGGTTCAAAATACTCAAGGGCAGAAGTAGGAGGAACATCGCGACCATCCAAGAGAGCGTGAACGCGGAGAGTCTTTACACCTTCCTTGTGAGCCTGAGTAATCATAGCCTTAAGGTGGTCAATGTGAGAGTGAACGTTACCATCAGAAACAAGACCCATAAGGTGGAAAGTAGAGTTTTTATCCTGAACATTCTTTACAAGCTTCTTCCAGGTAGCGCCTTCAAACATGCTGCCAGATTTAATTGATTCACCAACAAGTTTAGCACCCTGAGCAAAAACGCGACCACAACCCATAGCGTTGTGTCCAACTTCAGAGTTACCCATATCATCATCTGTTGGAAGACCAACAGCAGTTCCGTGAGCCTTAAGCTTTGTGTGAGGGCAGTTCTTTGTAAACCAGTCCAGGTACTTCATTTTAGAAGCCTTAACTGCATCACCTTCTTCATATTTACCATATCCAACGCCGTCCATAATTACCAGGACAACAGGACCACGACGACCTTTCCAGTTTGGATTTTTTTCCAAAGCATGCATTGTGTCTGCCATATTTTAAAACTCCTGTGAAAAATTTACTCTTATAAAATGTCTTGAATATTTTAATGAAATAAGGATGCTTTTACAATCATACGGAGGTCGTAACGGAAACTTCAACTTCCGGATGCAGTTAACCTCCTGACACTTG
The DNA here is from genome assembly GCF_000260795.1 of Treponema sp. JC4. Classification (GTDB taxonomy): domain Bacteria; phylum Spirochaetota; class Spirochaetia; order Treponematales; family Treponemataceae; genus Treponema_D. The sequence continues at coordinate 217,072 of NZ_AJGU01000002.1, read as the reverse complement.
CTTCGCAAGTGGTTGGATGGGACATTTATGCGTGTTTAGCCATTAAATCTCGGGCTTTCTTAGCTTCGTAGAGCTTTTCATCGGCGGCGGCAATAAAGTTCTGCATGGTGCGCATTTCTTTTTTGTAGGATGCATAGCCAATGCTTAAAGAAAGGTCGTAAGTGATTTTTTCTTCTTTACAGATTTTTGCAAGTTCGTTGCGGATTTTTTCGCAGATTAAATCAGCATCAAAATCACTCTGAAGGTCAGCAATAATAATAAATTCATCTCCACCGTAGCGGCCAATAAAATTATTATTGTCCTTATTTGCTCTTTTAAGGGCGTTTGAACATTGAATAAGAGCGTTATCGCCTTCAATGTGACCGTAGGTATCATTAATCTTTTTGAACTTATTTACGTCAAGCATGAATATATAAAGCTTGCCTTCCTGTGGGTTAGCCTTAAGTCTTGCTCCAAGATAGCGCAAAAGCTGAGTGCGGTTATTCAGACCCGAAAGCGTATCAACAGAAATCAAAAGGTTCTGTAAATCTATGTAAATATAAAGGAAGGAAAGAGTGATGCCGGAACTTACTGTCGGAATATAAGGTAATAAAATCTGAATTATTCCGATTCCAAAAGGGAAGAATAAAAACATGGCAAGAATACGATATTCAATTGCCTTAACATAAACTTTACATTTTATAGAGCGGATTACCGCGTGGATTGTTGTGAAAATTGAATAGGTGTGGCACAAGGTTGTATGGAGGATTATGAAATTTCCCCGTCTGTAAATATTGTTTTCATCAATATAAAAGAGGAATCCGTTAAAATATGAAATAATTACGCCAATTATGATGATGAAAACAGGAATTTTTATAAGTTTGCGCACAAGTTTGTTATTCATAAAGGCTGCGCCAAGGGCATATTCAACGTAGCAGAACCAGTAGTAACTTAAAATAATTGTGGAAATCAGATAAAGGGAGTTTGTAAGGAAGTTTGCCAGTCTGGGCTCGCTTATTATTTTTCCTTCTATTATACCCCAGTTTATATCAGCACAGAAGGATAGCATGGCGGTAATAAGAGCTTTAATAAAATAGCGCTGGCGAATCTGTCTGTCATAGTTTTTGCAGACGCTGTATAAAATGATTCCCAGAATTGTGAGGTTTAAGAAGTTAATTTGAATAATCCATGCATAATCCACAATATATAAATTATAGCATTAAAAGCTGAATTATTTAAAAATATTTTTGAATTTTCTGGCGAGTAATATATAGAAAATATAGCTGATTGCGGCACTGAGTAATTTATCTGCAATATTTGTGAAAAGTCCGCTTATGTAGGTTGCAACAGTAAGATTTTTGAAGACTACGTAAAGTCCTAAAACTGATCCGTCAAGAATTGGTGAGGCTGAAGAGGAATCAAATAAATGGCTTGCAAGAAAATCTCCCAAGATGGCATTGCTTATTGCACTCCATACTCCTGCCCAGAGGAAAATCTCAAAATTCAGGCTTTTTATTTTTGTTCTACGCTGGTGATGGCGGAAAGTAATTGCTGCAAGTACTGCTGTAAGTATGTGGCAGAGGACAAAACGGATTGATGTATAATTTGTAAGAAAAAGAATCAAATTAGTAAAAATTGCGCAGATTGTTCCGCAGGTAAGCCCGCAAAGTGCCGTAACTGCTATTGTAAAGGTAGAGTCCATATACATTGGAACTGAGATATGTCTTGGAAGAATAGAACTTGCGATATTGAAGGCGATTGCAAAAATGGTTATAAGTGCAAAAATAATGATTTCCTTTGGTGAAGGAAGAGTTTTTGCCTTTTCCTGGTAAGGCAGGTCTTCTAGAGAAGTCTGATTTTCTGCTCTTTTTGTCAGAAGCATTATTGTGGCAAGGAATAGTATAAAAACAGAACAGAAAAGCATGCTGTCAAAACCAAAAAGAATGGAACGCTGAGTTGCTTTTATATCTCCGTAAAAATTGGCAACAAGATTTATAAAATATTTTGAATTCTGATGGTTTGTATTCCAGGAAACTGCATCGTATTTAAAAAGTTCCAGAATTCTTATTAACTTATGTTTAGACTCTGTTGAAAAATAGATGTAGGGAAGGCATTCTTCCATCAGTTCGGCAGAAAGCTCTTCTTTATATGCTGATGATTTATTGGTATCGTTATATAAAATCTGAAGTTCCCTTATATCGCGGTCAATTTTAGTGAAGGATTCCAGGGTATTATGTTTAAATAATTCTGTAGTCACGCAGGTTAAAAAAGAAAAGAAGATGAGGAGATATTCTAGTTTGAAGAGTTTTCTTACTGGAATCTTAGACATTTGATTAAGTATAGCATAGTATGAAGGAGTTTGGATAGAATTCTTTGTTATGGGTAGGAAGGTTAAATAAAAAAACACATCAACTTGTGATGTGTTTGAGTCGGCAAACATAGTTTGCCTCTGAGATGTTTTCAGAGTAAATCCTAAAACGAACCTATTGGTTCGTTTTTTAACGGATTCACGATTATCATCTGGAGAATAGGGGATTTGAACCCCTGACATTCGGCTTGCAAAGCCGACGCTCTAGCCAACTGAGCTAATTCCCCGAAGGTGAAATTAATATATAAAATCTTGGGGAATTAATCAAGAGGGGTAGAGGGCTTTTTTAGAAAAATCAGCCTAAAACTAATTTGTCGCTTACTTCGCCTGTGGTGTTGAACTTGGCAAGCAGGTCTTCTACTGTCAGTTTTTTCTTTTCTTCACCGCGAACGTCAAATACAATCTGGCCTTCCATCATCATGATAAGGCGGTTTCCGTAGCGGAGGGCGTCTTTCATGTTATGAGTTACCATGAAGGTTGTAAGGTGGTCTTTCTGAACAAACTCTTCTGTAAGTTCAAGAACCTTTTTGGCAGTTTTTGGGTCAAGGGCAGCTGTGTGCTCATCAAGAAGAAGAACCTTTGGTTTCTGTAGAGTAGACATCAAAAGGGTAAGAGCCTGGCGCTGACCGCCGGAAAGGAGTCCTACTTTTGCGGTAAGGCGGTTTTCAAGACCAAGGTCAAGAAGGGCAAGTTTCTCGCGGTAAAGCTCTTTTTCTGAGTTCTGAATGTGCCATGCAAGACCGCGTTTTTTACCACGGCGCATAGCCATTGCAAGGTTTTCCTGAATTTCCATGTTTGCGGCTGTTCCCAGCATTGGATCCTGGAAAACGCGGCCAAGATATTTTGCGCGGAAGTATTCAGGCTTTCCTGTCAAATCCATTCCGTCAAGGAAAATCGAACCTGTATCTGTGTAGTGAACGCCTGCAATCAGGTTCAAAAGAGTTGATTTTCCGGCTCCGTTTCCGCCGATTACGGTAACAAAATCGCCGTCTTCAAGTTCAAGGTTGATTCCGCGGAGAGCCTTTTTTTCTGTAACAGTTCCCGGATTAAAAGTTTTTGAAACATTAAAAAGCTTAAGCATTATTTTACCTCCGGAATAAGTTTAGAATTATCACCGTCTGCGCGTTTTAAGTCTTCATCTTTTCTGCGGGTATTTGTTTCATCTTCAAGATTCATGCCCGGAAGAGAGCGGCGGCGACGGTCAATTTTTGTTTTTACTACAGGAACAGAAAGGGCAATTGCAACAATTAAAGCGGTCAAAAGCTTAAGGTCTGTTGATTTCAAACCAAGTTGAAGAACAACTGCAATTACAATTCTGTAAATTATAGAGCCGAAAACTACAGAAAGGAGTGTGTACCAGAAACCGAAGTGGGCACCAAAAATCACTTCACCAATGATGATGCTGGCAAGTCCCACAACGATTGTACCTGTTCCCATTCCAACGTCGGCATATCCCTGGCTCTGAGCAACAAGGGCACCGCTCATTGCAACCATACCGTTAGAAATCATAAGGCCTGCAATTTTTGTGTTGTTGGTATTTACGCCCATTGCGCGAACCATGTGCTCGTTAGAACCGGTAGCACGGATTGCGCTTCCGTATTCAGTTCCAAAGAACCAGTACATAAGCGCAATGATTGCGGCAATTACAACAATGCCGATAATCAAAGAAGCGCGTGTATTGTTCAAAGCCCCGCCTGTCAAATCGCGAAGACCAGACATCATAGTTGGACTTCCCAAAAGCGGAGTATTGGCCTTTCCCATAATGCGTATATTAATAGAATAAAGTGCAATCTGAGTAAGAATACTTGCAAGCAGAATGTTGATTTTAAGCTTTGTGTTCATAAAACCTGTAACAAGACCACAAAGAGTACCCATGATAAAAACAAAAATCAGGGTCAAAACAGGATTCATTCCTTTGATGATAAGAACAGCTGTAACCGCACCACCGGCAGCAAAACTTCCGTCAACGGTCATGTCGGCAACATTCAGAATTCTGAAGGTAAGGTAAACACCCAGAGTCATCAGTCCCCAGAGAATTCCCTGAGAAACTGCGCCTTCCATAGCAAACAATATTGGCATAGATTTATCCTTTTACTTTTAAAATAAATAGAGGATTGCCCGATAAGGCAATCCTCATAATTATAGAATAAATCTTAAAAATTATAAATCAGCTGGAACTGTAATTCCAAGTTTTTTTTGCTGTTGCTTCGTTTACAGAAAGGTCGCATTTGTCCAGATACTGGATTGGCATGTCTGCAGGTTTCTTTCCGTCGCGGAGAACTTCAACTGCCATTTTTGCAGTCTGTTTTCCAAGCTCGTAGTAGTTGATACCGTAAGTTGCAAGGGCACCGTTCTTTACCATTCCCTCTTCACCAACGATTACAGGAATTTTGTTGTCATTTGCAATCTGGCTTACAAGAGTCATACCTGCTGCCATCATGTTGTCTGTTGGACAGTAGATAGCGTCAACTTTTCCGCAAAGGCTCTGTGTTACCTGCTGGATTTCGTTTGAGTTAGAAACTGTTGCTTCTACAAAATCAAGACCGTTTTTCTTACATGCTTCTTCAGCAAGATTAGCCTGGAAGTAAGAGTTCTGTTCGTTAGAGCAGAAGAGGATTCCGACTTTTTTTGCAGAAGGAACAATCTTTTTAAGAAGATCAATCTGAGCTGCGCAAGGAGTAAGGTCTGAAGTTCCAGAAACGTTTGTTCCTGGTGCTTTATTTGATTTTACAAGTTTAGCAGATTCCGGGTCTGTAACAGAAGAAACAAGGACAGGAATTGTTGATGTAAGGTTTGCTACTGCCTGAGCAGCTGGAGTTGCGATTGCAAAAATCAGGTCGCTGCGGTTGTTGATGAGTTTTTCTGCGATTGTAACGCAGTTTGCCTGCTCGCCCTGAGCATTCTGATAGTCGATTTTAATGTTCTGACCGTCAACATATCCTGCTTCTGCAAGACCGTCTACGAATCCTTTGTAGTTTGCGTCCAAAGCTGTGTGTTCTACCAGCTGGATTACACCGATTTTGATTAATTTAGGCTTTTTAGCTTTTGCTGCGCTGAGTGCTGTAAGACAAAGAGATGCTGCAACTAATGCTGAAACGATTTTTTTCATTGTTTTCCTCCAAAATGAAATTTTACTGCAATTCTACAGTAAAATTAAAGTTTGGGCAAGAAAACGGACGCTCGCATAGTCTCGCGTCTGAGCCGTTCTATCGATAATCCTAAAACGACCCGCTGTCGCAGCTCGTTTTTTAACGGATTTTCGATTATCGGCTAATATCCGTCAGACATCTCTCGGTTCAGATCCTTCTTGCAAAGTTCATCATAAACAAGACTTCGTTTACGCAAATCTTCCTTAAGCTCTTTAGGGAATGGCATGTTGCGCCAGAAAATACCGCGTACATCCTTATCAAGACGCTGAACACCGGTAGATTCCTTAGTCATCCAGAGAATATAATCTTCTATAAAGAACTCTTTCAAATCACCTTTAAGCTTCATCTGTTCAACGTGCTGGTAATACTGGCCGGTAAGACCTTCCTCCATCCAGTAGTAAGAAGCCTTTTCCTTTGCAACCTGCCATCTTAAATCAGCAACCGCAGTAAGAACTGCAATACGCAAATCACGCGGATACATAGGAACAACAATACGTCCACGGCTGGTTACTCGGTTATAGCGGTCAAAAGGTTCCCAGCAGAAACCGCGGTCACCGTAAGTAGGGGCGAGCAGCACGTAAGGAACAATGCGGTTACCCACATTTTTATGCATACGCACAAAAACACCAGGATCAAGAGATTCAATCCAGCGCAAAACTTCAATTACATTTTCGCGCATACCGGTTCCGTTTTCTGTACAATGGAAGAATTCGCGCGTAAAGAGAGGGAACTGATTACCTCGTCGGCCGACGGTCATCTTAGCCATCTGGCGGTAAGTTTCAAATTCAAGTTTAACAGCTTCTGTATCGTTAGATTCCTCTTCATCACCGCCTGCTGCCTGAACCTTGCTTGCAACACTTTCGTAAGTTCCTTTTGCTTCCTTATATTCGGCAAAGGCCTTAACAAATTCCTTGTCGTTGCGGGAAAGACGGCGGAGTAAATCTCCAATCACAGGGAAGAGTTTTCTCTGCTCTTCATTCAATTCAGCAGTGTGAGGTTCCATTCCGTAAAGGGCGGCATGGGTACAAAGCTGCTTGATATCGCGCATAAGCTCGTTTTCCAGAGTCTTACGCTCATTTTCCTTAATGTTCAGAATATTTTCTGCACTCTGAAGTCGACCGGAGTTTTTAGACTTAAGCTGCTGTAAGCGAGCCTTTTCTTCCTTGCTGGCAGCCTCACTGTTTTCCGGGGCACGCGGCTTTTTAGCTTCATCAGTTGCAGAGTTAGTCATACGGCCGGAAGCAATTTCTTTAAACCATTCATCAGCGTAAAGAACAGGCTCACCGGTTGTGTTTTCAAAAATCATTTTGGAAAAGAATTCTTTATTTTCCGGTTTGAAAAGTGACGGCAGAATGATTCCGTAACGAACAAGCATGCGTTTTGGAAGTGGAGTGGACATGTTGGACATTTTTCCGACCATACCCCGCAAAAGTTCCCAGAAGGCAGTAATAATCTGCTGGCGGAAAACCGAACGGTCTTTTGGATCAGTAGTGGTCAGGTACTTAGTCAAAAGCTGATGAACACGCTGAGCCATATTATTTTCGCCTGTCAGACAGGTCTTGTAATATTTTGGATCGTTGTATACGTCGGAAGGTGTATCGTTTACAAGCTTTTCTAGAGGGGCAAATTCAGTTTTACTTAAATCAACATCGTGAATTGTGCGTCTGCCCGAAGAAGGAACCGGACTTGCTTTTTTTGCTGCAGGAGGAGCTCCAAACAGATTTCCAAAATCCCCGCCGACCTCTTCAGGTTCGTCTTCAAGAGTCTCAACATCTTCAATCAGGTCATCAACAGCGTCATTATCGGAAGCCGCATTGCTTCCCCCCAACAAAGCTGAAATCTCAGGATCTAATTCGTCACTCATTCAGTTCTCCAAAAGTCAATTATAAAAATTATAGTCTAGAAATGAGGTGATTTCAACTTTTTTTCTTTCTGGGGCCAGCGGAGTTAGTCAGTCGCACTTCGCAGTTCCCTAACGGTCAGCCGCTTCACTCGTTCGTAAACTCACTCGCTCCAGTGGCCAACTTCGTTGCTGCTCAAGGCTCGTGCCGGGGGGATACTAAAAATGATTGACCCGGCTTCGCTAGTCTCGCCGAGTCTTTTTTTTTACCTTTACCAAAGTAAAAACAATTTCTACAATTGCTAATCTTCGAAAAGCAGTAAAGCTAAAAATTGCTATACGCAATTTTTTTAACGCTTTGCTATTTCATCAAGTCGCGGCATAGCCGCTCCTCTCATTCCCATCCAAAGGTTGCAGGCGGTTTGTTTGTTGCATCAAAATACAAGGCATCTACAAACGGAAACTCTGCTATCTTATGCACAATGGCGCTCATTACTTCTTTTGGTAACAAGGCAAATCTTGCTGTCATTACGTCTTCACTGATTACAGGACGCAAAACGAAGGTTGCGTGCTCAGCGCTGCTTGCGTATGGCAGATCGATTGTTAAGTGCTGGAAAATCTTATTGTACCAGCCCGAGTTATGAAGTTCTGTAAGAACGATGTTATCTACTTCGCGAAGCTGATCTAAGCGGCGGCGGTCGCAGTAGCCTTCCTGTAAGTGCAGGTCGCTGTCAGAAATTCCAGGACGCTGGAAAAGCTTAATACAGGTGCGGTTAATGTATTTTGCGCTGTTTGTAATAGAAGAAGAACAGGCTTCAACCTTTTCGCGTTTGTCCGGCAAGTGGTAGAAGCCGTCACCCTCATCTGCAAAGGTAAGAAGGGCAGGGAAGCGGTAGGTGCGGAAGTCACCCTGAACTCCAACCGAGCGGACAGGCAGAACTGAACGTTTAAGTCCTGCTGTACATTTTGGACAGAACATATCAAGTTTTACTTCTTCAAGTTCTTTCTGTGCGGCTGCAAGTTCCTGGTCATCTTTTGCGCTCCATGATTTTCCGTCATTACACAAAACGTTAATAGAAAGTCCCGGACCTGGGAATGGATGACGCATAACAAGCTGGTCTGACAAGCCAAGTTTTTTTCCTATATTACGAACTTCATCCTTATACAAATCGCGGATTGGTTCAATAATCAGGCCTTTTGCAATCAGTTCCTGAATGCCTGCAACGCGGTTATGGTGAGTTTTAATTGTGTGAGAGTTTTTAGTTCCGCCCGATTCGATGATATCAGGATACAAGGTTCCCTGAGCAAGCAGCCAGCTGTCATCAAGATTCTGGCGGGCAGTTACTTCGTTTCGAACGGTGATAAAGTTTTCTCCAACTGCCATACGCTTTTTCTGAGGATCTGTAAGACCTGAAATTGCCTTCAAAAAGCTTTCCGAAGCGTCTTCTACAATAAAGTTTGTAAAACCGAACTTGCGGTAGGCTTCTGCTACATTGTGGCTTTCGTTTTTGCGCATAAATCCGTTATCAATGTGAAGACCAAGGACTCTGTCCTGTCCAAGTGCCTTGTTCAAAAGTGCAAAAGTGATAGTTGAATCAACGCCGCCGCTAAGGAAGAGAAGAACGTTACGTCCATCGGCTTCTTTTTTAATATTTTCAAGAATAACCTGAAGAACAGTATCCTGATCCCAGTTCTTTTCCATGCCGCAGAAACGGGCAAAATTTTCAAAAATCTGATTTCCACAAGGAGTGTCTTTTACTTCGCAGTGGCACTGAAGGCTGAAGCGTTTTTTAGAAAGATTCTGAAGGGCTGCATAAGGGCAGTCTTTTGTTGTACCTACAACTTCAAATTCGTCACCTGGCTGCAAAACGCCGTCCTGATGGCTCATCCATACCTGCTGACTTGGTTCAATTCCTTCAAAAAGCGGAGACTTTACTGTGTCGCTCAAATTAAGCTGGGCAAATCCAAACTCGCCAACCTCGGCTTTTCCAACTTTACCGCCGTAGCATTTTGCCATAAGCTGATGACCGTAGCAGAGTCCTAAAATCGGCAGGTCGAGTTCTAAAATCTTTTCGTTGAATTCGGGAACGTTTTCTTCGTAAACAGAGGAAGGACCGCCGCTCATAATAATACCCTTTGCGTTTTCAAAAACGTCCAGGTCTGCAGACGGTAATGCAATTTCTGAATAATATCCAAGCATTCGGAAGCGCTTTGCAATAAGGTGGGCATACTGGCTTCCAAAATCCAATACAACTATCTTTGAACGGCTCATAAAAGTTCCCCTTAAAAATAAGTTGCAACATATATTAGCAGAAATGAGGATTAATTTAAACTAAGGGGAATGAAAAAAAATTAAGCTTCCAAAATGCGTGAAATATTTCTTCGTGCGTAAATTATTCTTGCAATTGTAACTGTCTTTGCTTTTTCGCATACCCAGTAAAAAATCAGATAGTTGTTTACGAGGAGTTTTCTGTATTCTTTTTTAAGTGGACGTAGAGGATAGTAAATAGGAGCCGAATATGGAAAATCTGAAAGGCTCTCTATTTCAGCTATGATTTCCATATAATTTTTTTTTGCTGCTGAGGGATTTTGCAGATTATTAGTTATATATGAGGTGATTTCTTTTAAATCTTCGAGAGCATCTGATAAATATTCTATTATATACATTAGTTTGTAATTTTCTGTAATTCTTTTAATACTTCTTTTGATGAAAATCGCTTAGAGTTTTGTTCTGCGTGTTTTTCAGCTTCCTGTAATTTGTAGTAAATCTCACTTTCAAAGTTCAGATTTTCATAATTTTCCATACTCATTACAACCATGTCGCCGTAACCGTTCTTTGTTAGAAAAACCGGCTGATTGCTCGTATGAACAGTTTTTGAAATATCCGCGAATTTATTGCGTAAATCAGATACAGGTCTAATATTATTCATATCTCATACCTCGGGTAAAATTTATCATAATTATGATAAATTTGCAATTTTTTTTGTCTTCTTTTATAGAGTAATAGTTTTTTTCTAAAAAATTTTAAACTTTCTCAAATTAATCCTTGTAAAATCTCAATATAATCTCCGTTTCACGCCCCTCCGTGAAACACCCCCACTCTAAAAAAAACGGAGGATTTTTTCAAATGAAAAAAATCGTTGGAATTATTGCAGCTGCTGCTTTGGCAACATCTGCTTTCGCTGAAGTTAATATCGGTACATGGAACAAAGGTGTTTTTGCTCCTGTAGCTTACGATGGTGATGAAGTTCGTGCATTGGAAAATGTACCTTGGGGAAAAATCAATGAAACAGGATTTGGTGTTCGTACAGGTCTTGGATTCTCTGCTTCTACAGAGAATGCTGGTTTTGTATTGGATGCACACGTAAACCCAGGTGCAGGCGGAGAAAGCCTTGGTCTTGGAGATAATGGTCACGTTTGGGTAAAACCAGTTGATATGCTCACTATTAAATTGGGTAAAATTGATAACAACTGGGGTCGTACAGATCTTATTTATGGTACACATGATCACTCATATCGTTTTGGTGACGGTTGTCTTCCAAACGGTGAAGGAATTGGTGCATGGCGTGAGCACAATGGTACAGGATATGAAGTAATTCTTCAGCCTGTAGAAAACTTTGTAATTGACTATCAGGGCGGTTTCGGTTCTGGTAACGAAGAAGCTTACAAAACTATGTGGCACAATGCTGACTTCATGGTTGGTTACACAATCCCTGATGTAGCATTTATTCGTGCAATCGTAGCTCCACAGGCTCCTGGTCGCAATGAAAAAAATGAGTCAAAAGAATGGATGAAGATCGGAGTTGCTGCCGATATCACAGCTATCGAGAACCTTTTCATCACTGTAGGTGCTACAATTCCTACTTTGTTGGATGGTTATAAGACAAAGACTGTATCAACTTATGCTAACGGCGGTTTTGATACTACAACAGGAACTCTTAAGGTAACAGAAACAAAAACTTACACTAAGGGTGACCCTGCAGGTGTTATCCAGATTGGTGCAGGTGCACGCTACAATTTGGACGCTCTTACACTCAACGCTTTTGTTATCACAAAGGTAAATCCTAAGAAACAGAATGATGAAGGAAAAGTTGAACTTGGTTCAATTGGTTTGGCATTCGGTGTAGGTCTTGACTATGCATTCTCTGATACTTGGTCAGTTATCACAGACTTCCGTTTCCAGACAGACAAATATTCTTTTGCTTCATTTGATACAAACGGTGATGCTACATTCGCTAAGACTGCATTCGGAGCTTACGTTGGTGCTTGCCAGCAGCTCACAAATGCTTCTCTTGACTTCGGTGTAGAATTCGGAAAGAACGCAGGTCTTTCACAGTACGAAGAAGACAAATTCAACTTCGCAGTACCTGTAACTCTTACATTCAGCCTCTAATCTAACCTAACAGTTTAGATTACCAAACGGCGGTTACCTTCGGGCAACCGCCATTTTTTTTATCAAGGTCACAATTTGTGAAGTCCAATTGTTAAACTTTTCTTCATGCAATACTTTTATGAATTATGAAGATTTATGAAGATTTATGAAACATTTGTAACTTCCGGCATGCACGAGAATTGAGCCGTGCCGAAGGCAGTTGAGCGAAGCGAAACCGCGCGTTTTAGCAAGCGGCGAAATGCGACTGACTAACCAGACTGGCCCGGCTTCAAGAAATTTTTCAGACAGATTTTCTCAATTTGAACTTTCTTAAAATTTGTGGTATAATAAATTACTTATGGAACCAAAATTTAGTGTAGACCAGAAGGTCGTTTATCCTAGCCAGGGTGTAGGTAGAGTTACAGAGATTTTTGAAAAGTCTTTTAAAGACAAGTCAATGCTCTACTACAAGATTTATATTGAAGCATCGGACATGATTGTTATGGTGCCGGTTGAAAAAGCTGATGATTTGGGAATCCGTCAGATTGTTTCAGCAGAAGAAGCTCAGGAAGCTCTTAATCTTCTTTCTGATGATTTTGAACCGATTACTTCTGACTGGAAACTCCGCTATCAGATGAACCTGGACCTTCTTAAAAAGGGAACTGTAAAGGATATTGCAACTATTGTACGCTGTCTTTACAACCGCAGTAAAGTTAAGGAACTTCCTATTCTTGAGCGCAAGCTTTATGATTCTGCAAAAAAACTTCTTGAAGATGAAGTAGCGCTTGCTCTTGGAAAAACTGATAAAGAAATCAGCGATGAAATCCATACAAAACTTGAGCCGCCTGGATCTACTCCAAAAATCAAGCATCCGGTTATTCTTGATGATGACGAAGATGATGATTTGATGAACGATTTGGACGGTTCTGATAAACGCAAAGATTCTGATGATGACGACGAAGATTCGGATGATTCAAAAGAAGCTGACGGAATGGATGCGGAAGAAGATTTTGACGACGACGATTCAGACTTCTAAAATTGCAATCATAATTACTGCGGCCGGTTCTTCTACAAGAATGGGCGGCGGTATTAAAAAAGAATTCTTACCACTTAAAGACGGTACAGTGCTTTCTGCCTGTGCCGGCGCTTTCTTAAATGCCCTGAAAAAATTCCAGATTACAGATTTCATTATTACCTGCAAGGCAGGAAATGAAGATGAGGCGCGGGATGCCGTCAGCTCACTGGGCTATGACGCTTTTACTTTTGTAAGGGGCGGGGTATCGCGTCAGGAGTCTGTTTTTAAAGGGCTTCTGGAAATTGAAAGGCGGGGAAATTGCCCTGACCTTGTTTTAATTCACGACGGGGCGCGACCTTTTGTAAGCGAGAAGATTATAATAGAAGGAATTGAAAAGGCCCTTGAGTTTGGAGCCAGCGTTCCCGGCCTTACTCCGACAGATACTCAGAAAGAAATTGATGAAAATGGCTTTATTGTGCGTCATTTAGTTCGTGCCAATTTGTGCGCTGTTCAGACTCCCCAGAATTTTGTATTTTCCCGTCTGCTCGAGGCTCATAAAAAAGCAGCTGCTCAGATTGAAGAACTTAGTACTCAGGGGATAAAAAAAGAATTTACCGATGATACTCAGATTTGGGGGGAGTTCTGCGGGGCAGTTAAAGTTTACCCGGGTGATGCTTCAAACATTAAAATTACCTACCCGGGCGATTTGAAACAGAATTAAAATAATTAAAAAAATTATCGGCTTAAAAGGCAAGTAACAAAGGCTTCTACGGCCTCGCTTGTGCCTACCGGCGGCAGTTTTTCTCCTGTTTTTGCCTTTACAAATACCTGAGAAGGTTCAACCTCAAGAACTTTTGCTATATTTTCTATAACCTGCTGGCGGAAGGGAATAAACTTTGGTTTTTCAAGCTTTACCACGCAGTCAAGGTTTTCAATTTTCCAGCCTTGTGAATAAACTTTTTCCATTACAGTACGCAAAAGAAGGGCTGAATCTGCATCCTTCCATTTTGCTTCTTCGGGCGGGAAGAAAGAACCTATGTCTCCAAGTCCGCTTGCCCCAAGAATTGCATCTGTAATTGCGTGAAAAAGTACGTCGCCGTCTGAATGGCCGTCTTCGCCGCGGCCAAAGGGCAGCTCAATTCCGCCCAGTAAAAGTTTTCTTCCTTCAATCAGTCTGTGTAAGTCGTAACCTAAGCCTATACGTAGCATTTTTTACTCCGGAAGCTGCAAAATCAAGTCTACTTCGTTTTCTGTCATGCCGACACGTTTTGCAATTTCAACTGTTGTCCAGCCCTGGCGTTTAAGTGTACGAACCATATCGCGCTTTGCAGGAGCAATTCCTGTACTGCTTTTTACGCTGGCAGGCTCACTTTTAATCTGAGTTTCAGTAATCTGGCGCAAAGTCTTGAACTTGTCCTCAACCTCGCGGTTCATAGCGCTAAGGTTCATTACAGTTTTATCAATTCCGCCCTTTGTAGACTGAATGCTTTCAATCTGCTCGTTAGTCTGTGTAATCAGATCATCAAGCTTTTCAAGCTGGGTAACGGCATTTGTAATTCTAGGGCCGTTCTGAAGGATTCTGTCAACGTTTGTCTGAACTTCCCTGATTTCGTTTGGAAGTGAAACAATCTGACGGTTTGCATTTGTAAGACGCTGTTCCAGTTCCTTAAGGCGGTCAAAAGAAGTATCAACGTCTTTTGTGATGCGGTTCAAAACTTCGTCCTTGCGGTCAAGTTTTTCATACTGTTCTGTAAGGTACTGAAGCTTTTCGTTGTAGTTGCGGACTGTAACTTCCATTGTCTGAAGTTCGTCTTTTGTTGCATTAAGCTGGTGAACCTGATTATCAATCTGATTTGCCATGTTGCTCACGTTTGCAAATGAAGCGCCCAGACTTTCAAGCTTAGCCTTCTGGCTTTCAAAAACTGTAATCTGGTTGGCAATATCGTCGTTCATTTTTACAAGAGATCCGAACTGGCTCTTGAACTGGTCTGCGGTTGCGCCAAAATCTTCAAGACGGTCAAAGCCTTCATTCAGGTTCTGGATATTTTCTTCAAGCTGGCGTTTCATCTGGTCAGCCTTTTCGAAAATCTGAATGTTTGCGCGAACGTTCTGGAGTTCTTTTGAAATTTCGCTCAAATGAGTCTGAAGATTGTTTGCATCATCCTGCATCTTCATAATCATCTTAGACTGATTTGCACGGTTATTTTCTGCAGCCTGCTGGATTTCTGTCTTGAGTGTTTCAATCTTAGCTGTTGCGTCTTCATTCTGTTCGCGAACACGGTTTTCTGTTGTTGTAAGCATTTCTTCGTACATCTGGCTTAGCTGCTTGATAATCTGCTCCGAACGGTTTTCGTATTCGTTTACAGAAGCCTGTGTCTTATTCTGAAGGTCAGAAATCTGAGAATTCAAGGCTTCGTGCTGTTCGCGGACTGTCTGCTCGTAAGTTTTCATGTTCTGAAGGAGTGACTGGCCCAGGGCTTCAATCTTATCCTGAGTCTGAGCCTGGAATGTTTCAATTTCTTCCTTATATACGCTGCTTGATTCGTCGAACTGGCTTCTAATCTGCTGTTTCCAGGTGTTGAATTCTGAAAGGGCAGCGTCGATTGTAGAAGAACCTGTCTGCTGGCGGCTCTGAACCTGCTCTTCAAAGGCCTTCAAATCCTGCATAAGTTCTGTCTGAGTCTTTTCAAGGGCAGACTGAATTGCAAGAACGTTGCGTTCAATTTCGCGCTTGTATTCGTTCTGTGTGTTCTGTGTAACAGAAGAGATTGTTGCACTTGTTTCAGCCTTGAAAGCGGCAACCATCTTCTGTACTTCATCGACGGCAGCCTGAGTCTTGGCACGGGCATTTTCAACTGATTCATTGAGCTTTTCATGCTGGCTTGCTGTGCGTTCCTGAATGGCTGTAAGTTCAGTCTTGAGGTCATCGTAATACTGCTCTTCAAGTGCCTTGCGGGAATCTTCGTAGTTGTTTGTAAGGTTTGCAAGTTTTGTGTCAAAATCGTGTTTCCAGTCTGCAATTTCTGTATCAATCTGCTGGTTTTTCTGAGAAAGATTTTTGTTGAAGGCATCTTCAAATTCCTGAAGTTTAATGCTCATCTTTCCAGTTGCTGTCTGCTTCAAATCATCAAGATTTGTGTTGATTTCGTTGAGTTTTGCTTCAACTGCGGCAGAATCATCTTCAATTGCCTTAGAGAACTGGTCGTGTTTTTCTTTCTGAAGGCTTGTAAAGTTTTCAAAGTCTCGGAGAACTCTTGCCTGAACTTCGCTCATTGCGCCCTTAAGGCTCTTTTCAAGTGAGTCAATGTCGCTCTGGCTGAACTGAATCTTTGAAAGCTTATTATCAATATCCTTTTTGTAAGCAAGAAGCTGCTCATCTGCCTGTTCCAGAATGTTGAGGTGTTTTGCTTCGTTCTGTTCAAGAGCCTTGCGGATAGAATCAGAAACACGCTGAGAAAGTTCGTTCAAGCGGTCTTTTGTTTCTTCTTCCATTGCTTCAATGCTTGTGCTGATTTTCTTGATTTTTCCTTCCAGTTCAGGCTGAAGGTTTTCTGTTCTCTGAGCTGCATCTTCACACTGACGCTTGATTTCGCGAAGACTTGATTCTGCCTTTTCGATTGTGTCAGTTGTCTGCTGGGAAACTGTGTCCAGAGTTGTTGAAAGTGAAGTCTGCAAATCAAAGATTTCCTGCTTGAACTGAGCGGTGCGGTCTGTACATTCTTTAATTCCTGAATCAAGCTCATCTTTAATACCGGTAATTTTTGTCTGGTAAGTTGTCTGAATCTGATTAAGTTCGCTGATTTTTGAATTGAAGGTGTTTTCAAAGTCAGAAAGTTTTGTCTTCCATTCTTCAGTTGCGTTTTCAATTCTGTCATCGCTCTGCTTAGAAAAGTTTTCGATTCGCGAAAGGTCTTCCTGTGCAAGGTCTTTAATCTGACGGTCGTAATTCTGAGCAATTTCTTCAATTTTGCGGCTTGTATCTGCTACAAGTTCATCAAGCTGAGTTTTGTGTTCCTGAGTAAAGGTTGCAAGCACATTCTGGTTCTGCTCGGTGAAGTTGTTGAGCTTTTCTGTATTCTGGCTGATGAAGGCTTCCAGCTTCTGATCATTTGCGCTTGTGAAGTCTGTGATTTTCTGTGTAGTTTCAGAATCATACTGAGTCAGCATAGAATTGAATTTTTCAAGAAGTTTTGCGTGTTCTTCTTCAAAGTTCTGGTTGAAGTCGCTGATTTTCTTTGTGTTTACGGCAGTTACGCGGTCAAAAGTATTTGAATAATCGCTTACAAGCTTTTCATAATCTGCCTTGAACTTAGCGGTAAGTGAAGTAAAGTCGTTCTGGTTTTTAGACTGAACGTTTGCAAGGATTTCTGTATATTTCTGATTGAAGCGGGCGTTGTCTGAATCCAGTTTTTCCTGAAGCTTTGCAAAAATGCTGTCGTCCTTTGCAGTAACGCTTTCCAGAAGCTTTGAATATTTTTCCTGAGTCTGCTGGATTTTTGTCTGGAAGGTATTTGTAAGGGCTGTCAGATTTGCATTAAGCTTTTCGTTTATGCCGGCCAGGTTTGTCTTAATCTGAGAAACAAGCTTTTCTTCTTCATCCTTGTAATTCTGATTTGTGCTTGCAGTTTTCTGCTCAAAGCTTGCTGTAAGTTCGGCAGATTTTGAATTAACAAGAGTTGTAAGATCTGCAAATTTTGCAAGAATTGATTCTTCTGCAAGTTTAGACTGATTTTCAAGGCTTGTCTGAACGTCGCTTGTCTGAGAATTGATGTTTGAAGAAAGCGATGCTGTCTGAGTTTCCAGATCTGCCTGAAGCTCTGACATTTTGTCCTGCAAAGTCTTAAGATATTCTTCTGCACGGTTCTGTGCCTGTTCCTTAAGGTTTGCAAAAGCGGTGTCTTCAAGGCTGCGGGCGCGGTTAACGGCATCATCATAAGAGTTTCTGATTGTCTGAGAAAGGTCTGCAAGCAGCTGTTCTGCCTGGTCTTTAGAAACCTTAACTTCCTTATCAAGATTTTCTGCGTAATTTTTGTACTGGTCGAGAAGGGTAGTTCCAATTGCCTTAAGCTGATCTGCGTTGTGCTTAGAAAAGTTTTCTGTAACCTGAGGGATTTTCTTTTCGATTGAATCAACAATCTGATCCTGCTTGTTCAAGCGGTCTGTAAGCTTGTCTACGATTGTGCTTTCATTCTGAATGCGCAGGAGGTTTTCTTCAACTTTTCCTGTCATATCGTTCAAATCATTCAAAAGACGGGAATAATTGTCGATTTCGGCTTCCATTTTTTTAACGGCGTTAATGCTTGAATCAAAAGTCTTGATTTTTTCTGAAAATTCGTCGTTCTGAGCCTTAAGAAGCTTGATGGCTGCGTTTGCCTGTGACTGATGTGTATGAAATTCTGTAATCAGGAGCTTGAACTTATCTTCAATTGCCTTGTAAAGTTCGTTTAAATCTCCAGTTCGTTTATCCGCATACTTTCGGACTTTTTCCATTGAATTGTTGTCTCTTGCAAGACCATGAAAGTACATTGAAATTGCCAATGAAATAACGACTGAAATTAAAACAGCGATTGCGATTTCCATTTTTTTTCCCCACCCACAATTTTTTATTATTTATGTGTTTATTTTTTCCCCAGAAGTAATTCTTTTAGCTGACTGTATTTCCAGAAGGTTATATCTGCCAGCTTTGATTTTTTTCCTAAAATGCCTTTTTCAGGCTGAACAAGCCAGGCTGCCTTCATTCCGGCATTCTTTGCACCAACCACATCGTATTTGTGGCTGTTTCCCACGTAAAGAATCTGCTCCGGAGGGAGTCCAAGCTTTTCTGCAAGTACATTAAAAGGAATAGGAGACGGTTTAAGAGCTCCTGTTTCTTCTGTGCCAAGAACAACATCGCACAAATCTTTTACGCCCCAGACATCGCCCTTCTGTTCCGGCGGAAAATCTGAAAGCAGTGCAATTTTGTATCCGGCTTCTTTAAGTTCCTTTATTAGTTCAACTGAGCCTTTGTAAGGCTTGATTTTATAAAAATATGAAGAAAGCCCTGCGTAAACGATTTTTGTAAGCAGAAGTTCTGCCTCTGAAGGAGAACAGTGCAGTTTTTCTGCCATCATCTGAGTCTGAGCTTCTTTGAATGTGCCTGTTAATGGAATCTTACGGATTTTTGCGCGCACAAGTCCATACTTCAAAAAGAACTGATTATAGCGCAAGAAGTGAAAAACAATCCGAATGTTCAGCTTCCAGGTTCTGTAAAGCGTTCCGTCAATATCAAACGCTACAGCCTTAATTTCCCCTAATTTATCAATATGCACGAAATAATTATACACCAAATTTTCAAAACGGTATATAGAAAAAATGGTAAAAAAAGTTGAAAAAACGCAGAAAAAACGTGAAAAAAATAACAAAATCTTAAAAATTTAATTTGACAAAAGTTTAATGCAGGGAGGAGAATATAGTGTCAATCTGTCAACCTGATAGAGGGCAAGGAGTTTTTATATATGAAAAACAGACTTCAATTTATTCTTTTACCGTTTATGCTGGTTTTTGCAGCTTTCTTTATGTCATGCTCCAATGGTTCCGGTAGTAGTGCATCTGTAGATCCAGATAATATGGTTTATCTTGCTTCTTCAGGCTTATCTGGTTATATGCAGAAGACAGTTAATGATATGGGCCTTTCTGCGAGTACAAGTACAGAGACAGTACCAAAGGTTTTCGTAGTAAAAGGAAGTGATCTCGAAAGTCTTTCAGAAGAAAAAATTTTATTAGCTGTAAGAACCTGTCTTGAAGGAAAAACTTTTCTTATAGATAGTCCTTCAATTAAGCAGATAATTGATTTTGAAACAAAAGTTCAAGAGGTACTTGAAAGCAAAGAAGAGTATGAGTATGAAATGTACCAGTCTGACATAAGTCCAAATTCCATTTATAATCTTTTGTCTCAGTTTCAGGATAGTGGAGAGAGTGATTCACAAAAAGCATATGAAGCAATTGGTCTAAGACAAAGTCAGGTTTATTTTGTTCATGATATTGACGAAATTATGGACGGCGATCAGTTTGATTTTTCTGATATAGAAGAAAAATCTGCAACTAATCCTGAAGGTAAATCATCTGAAGATGAAAACTTAAAAGAAAATCCATTGAATGTTGATACATCATCTCACTTTCTTCAGCTTACAGAAGAATCTATTGAGAATTTTGTAATCTGGATTAACGATTTGGAGCCTGCAGAATCTCTTCCTCAGTTTATGATACAGGGTGCAAATTCAGCTATTGATGAAGCAAAAAAAGCCCAGTCATTTGTTCATAACTTTACGGCAAAGTTTAACAGAAGTAGTGGACATTATGACGGAAGATATAATGACAGATATGAAAATGTCCAGGTCTTTATTGATGTATGGACAGCTTGTGATATAGACAATAAACAGGATTATTACCTTGTGAGAACTTCTGCAGTCTGCAATAATCAGCAGCTTAATTACTTAAATGATTGGGATGGAGATAAATATATCAGTCCTTATATGGATTACTGTGAAGTTACTTCCAGTCTTAAGTATGCTTCTTTAAAAACAAATGAAAGTAAACCTGCTACCTCAGAAGGCTCTTCATCTTACTCAACCAGTAGCGGTTTTTCGCTTAGTGGAAATATTGGCTTTAATTCTAATGGTCCTACAGGAGGTATAGGGGGATCTTTCTCTGTAAGTGAGACAAGATCTCAGTCTATTCCTGATATTTCAATTACTTACGTTCCTGGCAGTGACAGTTCAACATGGAAATTTTCTGGTCCTGATTTGAAACCTTACTGGAGCGGTCTTTATACTCACTGTGATGGTGCAAAAGGTATTCAGCATTCCTGTGCAATATTTGATACTTACGCGCTTTATACAATGCCAAGTAATAATTATTGGGCTCAGGGAAAAGTTCCTGTTGGATCAAAAGTTAAAATTAATATTCAGATGCTTACAGGCTGGATTTCAGGAATTTTTGGGCAGACTATTAACTGGCTGAAGCCTGGACTTTCAACCTAGGTTAGCTATACTGATTATGTGAAAAAGCCAAGTAATACTTTCGCTAAGTATTTTATGAATTTTAAAGCACCTGAGGGAACTAGTGAAGAAAAAATAAATCTTTATAACAGTATTCTCAAGGAGTTCTTTACCGACTGGGGAAATCATGTCAATTACTATGGTATGTGTGATACTTCTGCAACCTTAAAGGATAATAGGCTTGATTCTGTTGCTAAAAGCCATTTTTCTGGAGTAAAGAAAACAATAACAACAAATAAGAACATTCTGAAAGACAGAGGATTTAAAGGAAGCTTTACCTTCTACATTCAGAATGAAAAGACTGGTACAACAGTTGATAGTTTTTCTTTGACATTCTAACTTTAGGTATCTTTAATTTACGGAAGTCTGCCGGATTATTTTCGACAGACTTTTTTTTCAATATTGAATACTGAATTATTTTTTTTTACATAATGGAGGCTCCCCTTTGAAAAAATCTTTTTATTTTATTTTTATACTTTTTGCTTTGTTGCTGAATCTTTCGTGTGCATTGAACTCTTCTGGTGACTCAGACAGCCGGGCTGAAAGTGACTGGCTTTGTCTTTTTTATTTTGATGCGGATGATATTCCTTTAAATGATGATATTTATACGAATATGAGGGAACTTGAGTGTGCCCTTGCATTTATGAGGAATGAGGACGGGAGTCCTGCTGTAAATGAGCAGAATGAAGAGTATCCAAGTGTTCGTTTTATTGTCTTGTGGGATGGATATAAAGATACAGCAGATGGCAAGGTTACGAGACTTCATCCGGATGGTGCTGTTTTTGAGCTTGGCGCAGATTATGAATTAAAAAAGCAGTACAAGGAAACAGAAAGACTTGAACCCAAGCCAGAAGGATTTTGCATAAGCAAAAATACAAAAGATTTGACTTCAACACTTGGCTGGCTTGAAAAAGAACCTGATATGGCGTCAGAAACAACTCTTACGAAATTCCTTTCATGGGCAAACAGAACTTATAAAGCAAAAAATACAATTCTTGTGTTATCTGATCACGGCGCTGGAGTCTGGAAGGAAACATACAGGGATGATTTGTCTTCTTCAAGAAGTCTATGCTGTGATGAATCAAATGTTTTGGGTAGCAAAAGATATGGTGCGGATTTAACCTGTAAGAACGTAACGAATGCACTTACTGACTCCGGCTATACAGGCTCTTCAAAAATAAACCTTCTTTGCTTTGATGTTTGTCTTGAATCAAGCTGCGAAATTGTAAACTGTCTTTCGGGTTATGCAGATTATTTTGTTGCTTCTCCGGCAAATGCCTATAGCCATGACTATACTTACCTTTTTAAATATATGAACAGTGCTTACAAACCTATTGATTTAGGAAGAAACTTTGTTTGTGAATACTGTCGTTCCTGGGGGGGAGAGCCTGTGGATTGTCCTAAAACGGATTCTGAAGCTCATTGGGCATCTGGCTGTTCTATGTACACACAGACTTTATTCAGCCTTTCCCCTTCAAAGGTTAAGGCGTTGAAAAATGCCGTAGATGCTCTGGCTGATGGACTTATGCATATGTCAGAAGCGGATAATCAGGCAATTTTTACAAATTATTTGTATCAGAATAAAGTTGATTATAATGCCTGTAAAGGTATTGCCTATCAGGGAACTTATGTATTTTTGAATGATCTGGGCTTTTTTGTAAAAAACATTCTTGAAAACACGGCGAATATTAATATGTCGAATTATGAGGAATTAACGGATGCTGCTACTAATTTACAAGAACTCCTTGCACACGGAGAAGATAAACTGATTGTATATGCTTATGCAGGAAGAAAAGCTGGCAAAGTTAATTCAAATCATACATGGGGTGATGTGACTGCTGGCCAGTGGTATCTGAGTTATGGAACAGATTTTATCAGTGGTGAAACTGTTAATGTTGAAAATCTTAATCCTTATTTTGGAATTACTATTGCGACTCAAAATGTAGATGATGATTATAATGTCGTAGATTATTATGATAATTTTACTGGTTTTTCTGAAAAATGGGAAAACGTTATAAGATATTGGAAAAGTGTATTGAATAATACTAATTAATTACAGCGACTGCCCCGTCTTTTGGGCGAAATCTTCCAGCCAGTTTTTGATGGAATCCTGCCAGCTTTCGTTGAAACTGTTTTCAAGAAGGTTTCGCTCGTAAAGGCTTGTAAAGTAGTCTAGAATTTCTTCCCGGGTTGCAGAGTCGATTTCACCGCTCTTCTTAAAAAGCTCTTCAATAAAGAAAACTGCGTCTTCGGCAGAGAAAAAATCATCGCCAAAAACCGCTGTAATCATGTAAAGGGCGGTTGGAATGCAGTTTACGCTGTGCTGCTTTACAAAAAGAACGCTTTCTATAATTGCAATTGCCTGGGCCTTGATTTCTGCAAGGCGGCGGTCTGCTTCTTCCTTAGTAAAAAGGCCGCTCTTAATTCCTTTTTCAAAAAAAGCCTTGTACCAGGCGTAAGTTACCGCGCAGATAGAAACGTGAAGGCTAGGAACGCAGAGCAGGTGAGGGTCTGCGGCGTGAATTGCCTTGAAGGCAGCGTCTTCCTTATAGTGAGGTCTGTCCGTTGTTGTCATGGAAAAGCGGTAAATTGAAGAGGCGCTTTTGTAGGTTTTTGTCAGGGCACGCAGGTTCTGGCGGATATACGGAGCTGCCTTTTTGTAGCCCAGGCGTTTAATCATCATGTCAAAAGGCTTTACAAAAAAAGGAATAAAGCCCAGGTATGTGTTTACTTTTGACGGCTCAAATGGAATTTTGTCGTCCAGGGAAGTCTGCACGTTAATTACGGGACGGTGGGTCAGATGTAAAACCTGACGCTGCTGTAAGAAGAAAAAATTATGGGTTACAGAAAAAATAAAGTGCCAGGCCGGAAAAAAAGTTCTTGCCCGTCCTAAAAGATTAAAATAAGGACTTACAGCAGAAAATTTCCAGGTGCTGATGTTAGAATATTTTAAGTTGCGTTTTTCCTGTGCCGTCATTTTTTTTGCTTCCCCCTCTAAGCCAAAAGTTATAACTGCGCTTCTTCGTGTAAAAAATCAAGTCTTGAAAGCCTTTCTTTATCAGGACTTATGCAGAGATTCTTTTCCTGCGTTGGGATTACAAGACCTTTTGGACCATTCTTTGCCCTGCGTAAATATTTTACATGAGTATAGTATAAATCAACTTTGGTATTATTTCGAGCCTTTGAATAGTAAACCGCAAGATTTCCAGCGTCCAGAAGAATATCCAGAGGTACGGTTTTGTTTTTTTGGGCCTTAATAAAAACGTAGCCGCCTGCAAAATCACGTACATGCAGCCACAAGTCTTCCCCGCGAACGTGACGGCGCAAAAGCTCATCATTTTCGTTAGCGTCGCGGCCAACATAAATCAGCCAGCCGTTTACGGTGTATTCCAGTCCAGGGTGAGTTTTCTTCTGTTTCTGAACAGGCGTAGAATCCCGGCGCAGCATCTGTTCTATTTTTACAGGATTTTTTTCTGCCTTAATATCCGCATACTGTTTTTCAAGCTTTTCCAGCTGCAGGCGGGCAATCTGAATGTCGTGTTCCAGCTCTTCTGCCCCGCTCACAGCCTTCTTGTAATTTTTATAGTATTCTGCCGCATTTTCCTGAGCAGATTTCTTGGGGTCAATCAAAAGCCGCACGGTTTTTCCGCTTTCGTAGTCCTCGCATTCCAGGTATTTTGAAGAGCCGTCAATCAGGTGTCCGTAAGACATAATCAAATCGCCCTGATGCTTAAGCTGAGGCGCGTTCTTAAAATCTTCCTGCTTGTTCAAAAGGTTATTGAGGGCGTTTTCCCGCTTGGATTTTACGCTTTCATACCATTTTTCAGCCTTTTCCAGAAGTGACTCGCGGCTAAGGTTGTCTGCGTGCTCGGAGTACCAGTAGTCGATATAAGAATTGAAAGATTCCCCTTCCCACTCTCTTACCGGGAATCTTTCTTCCGCCTCTTTCAGCTTTTCTTCAATCACGGCAGGGGGAATAAAGGTTTCGCCCTTCATTTCGTATCGTTCCGGCCTGCGGAACATGGAATCTAAAACAAAATCATTTTGGTCACACAAAATTACGTTTGCTGCATTGTTCCACAGACGGATGTACATATTAAAGCGCTCCTCGTCCGAATGAGAAAGCTCCATTTTAATAACGCGTTCAAGACCAATCTGGGCACAGGTATTTATGCGGCATCCCTTTATTTTTGACTTAAGGAATTCCATAAAGCGCAGCGGCTTGGGATTTTTTGTAATTTTGCGCCTTGTTTCATTTATGCGCACCGAATTCTGAGCCGTACAAATCAGGACTGTTTTTGCAGTCCCTTCTTTGTAGGTGTAAAAGGCAAGAGTGTCATAACCCGGCTGGATTATGTCCTGAATAAAAGCCCCCTGCAGATTCAGTTCGCTTAAAACAAGGTTGATTTCGTTACAGTTTAAAGACACTTACTTTTTCTTTCCTAAATATGCTTCGCGTACTGTCGGATTTTCAAGAAGTTCTTTTCCGCTTCCCTGAAGAACGATTTCGCCGGTTTCAAGGACATAGGCGATGTCGGCAGTTTTAAGAGCCATGTTAGCGTTCTGCTCAACAAGAAGAATTGTAACGCCTTTTTTGTTGATTTCGCGGATGATGTCAAAAATCTGCTGAACGATAAGCGGTGCAAGGCCAAGAGAAGGCTCATCAAGCATAAGAACTTTAGGGCGGCTCATAAGGGCGCGTCCAACGGCCAGCATCTGCTGTTCACCGCCGGAAAGAGTTCCCGCAAACTGCCAGCTTCTTTCCTTCAAACGTGGGAAAAGCTCATAAATCCATTCAAGGTCCTTCTGAATGGTTTCCTTGTCGTTACGGAGGTAAGCGCCAATCATAAGATTTTCAAGAACTGTCAGATCTGAAAAGACGTGGCGGCCTTCCGGAGAAAGGGCAATTCCTTCTGCACAGATTTTATTAATAGGGCTCCAGATCAGCTCTTTGTTATCAAGTCTGATAGAACCTTCCTGAGGTTTTACAAGTCCGCTTATAGAACGGAGGAGAGTTGATTTTCCGGCTCCGTTTGCGCCAATCAAAGTTACGATTTTTCCGTCAGGAACTTCAAGGTTGATTCCGCGAAGGGCCTTAATTCCGCCGTATGATACATGTAAATCAGATATTTTAAGCATTTGCTTCCCCCTCGTCAGTTTCATTGTCGCTTTCACCAAGATATGCCGAAATAACTTCAGGATTATTCTGAATTTCTTCCGGAGTTCCCTGAGCAATCAAAGCTCCAAAGTTCAAAACGTAAATGCGGTCAGAAATGTCCATTACAAGGTCCATATGGTGTTCAATCATAAAGACTGTAAGGTGGAAATCATCGCGGATTTTTCTGATAAAGTCTGTAAGTTCTGCAGTTTCCTGAGGGTTCATGCCGGCTGCCGGTTCATCAAGCAAAAGAAGGCTTGGATTTGTGGCAAGGGCGCGGGCAATTTCCAGGCGGCGCTGAAGTCCGTATGGAAGTGAAGTACAAAGCTCGTTGCGAACCTCGTAAAGTCCCAGGATTTTCAAAAGCTCTTCAGTTTCCTGGCGCTGCTTTTTTTCTTCCTTTGCATTCAGACGGAAGGTTGCCGTAAAAATATTGCTTGTTTTACGCATGTGTTTTGCAATCAGAACGTTTGTAAAAACAGTCTGGCTCTTCCACAGACGGATATTCTGGAAAGTGCGCGCAATTCCAAGTTTTGTAATTACATCAGGAGTTGGTTCAAGGCGTTTTGTGTAGTCGCCGCGGTTAGTTCCTGCGTAAAGCTTTTTCATTTTTCCGGCAGGGAAGTTTTCTACAATTTCCTTACCGTTAAAGTAAACTGCGCCGTTTGTAGGAGCGTAAACACCGGTTACAACGTTGAAGGCGGTTGTTTTTCCGGCTCCGTTAGGACCAATCAGCGAAACAATTTCGCCCTTATTTACATTAAGTGAAAGATTATTTACTGCCACAACGCCGCCAAACTGCATTGTGATGTTTTTCATTTCAAGAACTTTTTCTAAATCTGCCATTATCTTACCTCCTTGAAATCAGGATTTTTTCGTCCCTTAAAAGGAGATTTTGCTTTTATTGCCTTTAATCTTTTTACTATTCCGGCAAGCGAAAATTCGTGCTCGCCCATAATTCCCTTCTGGTAGAAAAGTACAATCAGCATGATTACAACCGAGAATACAACCTTGCGGAAGCCCGGACGAAGAATCTGAAGAGATGTAAAGTTGAGGTTTGCGTTGTCTAAGAAGCGCAGCCACCATTCAGAGCAGGCAATAAAGAGGAAGGATGCAATGCAGCTGCCTGTAACGCTTCCGATACCGCCGATTACGACAATCAGAAGGATTTCGTAGGTCATTGCCGATTTGAACTGGCTGGCCTGAATTGTTGTCTGGAACATGGCAAGAAGGGCTCCTGAGATTCCTGCAAAGAAAGAGCTGATTGTAAAAGAAAGCTGCTTGTGTTTTGCAAGGTTGATTCCCATTGCTTCTGCCGCAACTTCATCATCGCGGATGGCCTTGAAGGCGCGTCCGTAAGTTGAATTAATCAAAAGCATGATGATTGCAATACAGATTCCGCTTACCGCAAAGTAAAAGAGGGTCGAGCGGAAAACCGGATATTTACGCAAAAGGTTTGAACCGTTTGTGATTACACCAAGCTTATCCCACTGGAAAATGGCGCGGATGATTTCTGCAAAACCAAGAGTTGCAATTGCAAGGTAGTCAGACTTTAAGTGAAGAACTGGAAGTCCGATTAAATATGCAAAAAAGGCTGCAACAAGGCCTGCAAGAATCAGGGCTGCAAAAACAGGAATTGTAAATTGGATTGCTCCTCCGTCAAAATACTGGTAAACCTGGGCACGGGCACTTACAGGGATTGTAAAAATTGCGTAAGTGTAGGCGCCCAGCAGCATAAAACCTGCCTGACCAAGACTGAAAAGGCCTGTAAAACCGTTCAAAAGGTTCATTGAAACGGCAACAAGGGCGTAGATTGCACCTTTTTTAAGTACGGTGAAGAGAATGTGGGTTGGAGGAACGATTGCTTCAAGAACTGCAACAAAGGCAAAAAGAAGCACCAAAAGTCCCCAGCTGATTATCTGATATTTTTTATCTTTAAAACTTATTTTTTCCATCTGATTTCTCCGGTTTGATTAAACTTTGTCGGTAACTTTTTCACCGAAGATACCGGTCGGCATAAACATAAGAACACAAATCAAGAGAACAAAGGTAAAGGCATCGCTGAAGGTTGTAAGGCCCACACCCTTGATGATGTTTTCGCAGATACCGATTAAAAAGGCACCGATTACAGCGCCCGGAATGGAACCGATTCCGCCGAATACTGCCGCAACAAAGGCCTTTAAGCCAGGCATACCGCCGACTGTAGGGGTAACTCCCGGGTAGTTACTGAAAAAGAGGATTGAACCGACTGCCGCAAGGAAGGAACCGATGATAAAGGTCATGGAAATAACCGAGTCGATTTTAATTCCCATAAGCTGGGCTGTTTCAAAATCCTTGGAAACGGCACGCATTGCCATTCCGATTTTTGTATGATTAATCAGAAGAACAAGGGCTACAACCAGAAGAATAGTCAAAAATGGAGTGATAATTGTAACCCGCTTTGTGATTGCACCGGCGATTGTGATTGAATCGCTGATCCATGGGATTGTCGGATATTTTTTAAGAAGACCGCCTGTTACATAAAGGGCAAGGTTCTGCAAAAGATAGCTCATACCGATTGCGGAAATCATAATTGACATGCGGGGAGCTGTGCGCAGAGGCTTATAGGCAATGCGTTCAACTGCAAATCCAAGCAGAACTGTCAGAATGATTGTAAAAGGAATTGAAACCCAGAGAGGCATAACGCTGTAGGAATAAATCATAATAAGACCCGCAGCCATAAAAACGTCACCATGCGCAAAGTTGATTAAGCGCAGGATACCGTAAACCATTGTGTAACCGATTGCTATGAGCGCGTACTGTCCGCCCGTAGAAATGCCGGCAAGAATATAAGGAAGGTTATTTTGTAAAAAATCCATCACTTTTTCCTATAATTTTAAAATATCTTTGTAATTATATAGAAAAATGATGATGAAAAAAAGGGGGATTTAGGGGAAGGTTTGCCGCTAAGCCTTATTGGAATTTACCTTAGATTTAAAGCTTTCATTAACCTTTACTATTTTTTCCTTTATGTTCAAAAATTCCTGTGCAATAACAGGATCAAAGTGACTTCCTTTTCCATCTTCAATGATTTTAAAGGCTTCTTCATAAGTCATAGGTTCTTTATAGATTCGTTCTGAAACAAGAGCGTCAAAAACATCTGCCAGAGCCATAATTCTTGCGCTGAGTGGAATTTCTTCACCGGAAAGCTTATCAGGGTAGCCGCTTCCATCCCATCTTTCGTGATGATGAGCGGCAATATCGGTTGTAATTTGAATATAT
This sequence comes from Treponema sp. JC4, assembly GCF_000260795.1. Lineage (GTDB taxonomy): Bacteria > Spirochaetota > Spirochaetia > Treponematales > Treponemataceae > Treponema_D. Next base: position 187,894 of record NZ_AJGU01000002.1, on the reverse strand, counting down.
TCCGGCTCTTCATAACCGTCAAGAATTTCGTGAACTATTCTTCCGCCCTCTGTTGCGTGCCTTTTCATCTGATTGAATTCTTCTTCAGTAAAACGGGCAGGCTTTTTAAGGATTGCATCCGGAACAACGATTTTTCCTATGTCATGCATAGGTGCGGCGCGTTTTAAATATCTTATATAGCGGGGTGTAATTGTTTCAGAAAAGAGATTTTTTTTCATCAGCTGAATGGCAAGTAATTCTACATAAGTCATTGTGCGGATAACATGTTCACCTGTGTCTTCGTCACGGTTTTCAACAAGGTTGGAAAGGCTTTCGATTGTGTGATCCTGCATCTTGATGATAAGGGATTTGCTCTTTTCCAGCTGTGTTGTCTGATTGAAAATTTCATTTTCCTTTTCAGAAAGTTTCAGCTCTGTTGTTATTAGTTCCTTATTTGAAAAACTGTTATTGAAAATAAACATAATCAGGAAAACAATTGAGTATCCTGTGTTAATGACAGATAAGCCCGGAATTAAAAACTGGATGATTTCTGCAAGCTGAGGAATAAAAATAAAGCTTATGGTAATGGAAACCTTTGTTCTTCCAATTGTTCTTCTGTTTACCAGCATGTAAAAAATCAGGTTTGCGTATAATACAAGCTGAACTATTCCAATCAGGTAGAAATGATGTGCCCGGGAATAAATGTTATTTTCATCAATCTGGTAAAGGACCTTTTTGAAAGGTGTCAGAATCAGCAGGATAAGTAAAACGGCTGTGGAAAGGATTATGATTCTGAAAAATATTTTTTTACAGTATTTTAGTTTATTAACTCTGTCCAGAAATATTTTCAGTTCTATGAACATAATCCCCAACAGAATAAAGCCAAGACCGTAATAAATAAAAAGTGCTATTGGCAGAATTATGTGATTAATGGGGCGTGAATTGCCATTAAAAGTCATGACGAAAATGTCTGAGACAGACATAAGGATGTTTAATAACATCATATAATGAAACCATCTGTGAAGATTATTTAAATCGTCATGATTTGTTTCATTTATATGGCTTGCAAAAATGGAAAGAAAAACAATCAGCCCTAAAACAATATTGTAAATGTCTTGAGTAATATTTACTGCTAACACAATTTAATTATAACACTTTTTTGTAAAAAGGCAAAAGAAACAGAGGGGAATAAGCGGGCGTTGCGGGCGGCGTTTGAGCCCGCAGAGAGGGTAGGCGGCAACGAAGTGCCGCCGGAGGGAGAGACTTCTCCCTTTTAATTTATTTAACGCTCTGCTGAGCTACGAAGTCCCATTTACCAGTTTCGTTGTTTACTTTCTTAACGTAAGCTACGTCGCGGACTGCGTCGCCGTTCTGGTCGAATGCGATTGCGCCAGAAACACCTTCGTAAGTAACAGAAGGAAGAGCCTTCATTACGTCAGCGCCTTTTGTGCTTCCTGCAGCTTTAAGAGCTTCCAAAGCTGTGTAGTAAACGTCGAATCCCATTGCAGAAACTGCAGCGATTTCGTCATCACCACCGTTGTTTGTTTTAGCAGTTGCGTTTGCGTTCAAATATCCGCGGAAACCGTCAACGAATGAAGTAACTTTTGGATCTGAAGAACCTTCAACGAAGAATGTTGTTACATAAATCTGAACTTTTGTTCCCTTAGCCTGTGCAAGAACAACGTTAGAGTCCCATGTATCACCTGCAAGGATAGGAAGTGTCATACCCTGTGTGTTAGCCTGCTCAATGATGAGGGCAGCGGCTTCAATTGAAACTGGGCTGAAGAATACGTCTGCACCAGTTTTTTTAGCGTTTGCAACGTATGCTGCAAAGTCAGAAGTTCCGTCCGGGAAAGTTTCTTCTACAACTTCACCGCCGAGCTTTTTGAAAGCTTCAACAAAGTATTTTACAAGTCCGCCCGAGTAGTCGTCACCGAGCTTAGAAAGACAATATGCTTTTTTAGCAGCGAATTTATCAGCTGCGAGGTTTGCAAGAACAGTTCCCTGGAATGGATCGAGGAAGCAGATGCGGAAGTAGTGTTCGTTACCAAGTGTAACCTGTGGGTTTGTACATGTAACACCAATTGCAGGAACGTTAGCAGCTGCAAAAGTATCGCTGGCAGCGATTGAAACGCCAGAACCGTAAGAACCAAGAACTACAGAAACGCCTTTTGAAATAAGTTCAGAAGCTGCAGTTACGGCTTTATCGTTTGAAGATTCGTTATCTACGATTTCAAGCTGAACTTTGTACTCTTTTCCGGCAATATTAACGGTTGGAGTAACCGAATTAGCGTACTGAATACCCAAAGTTTCCTGTTTTCCGCCGGCTCCGTTATCACCAGAAGCTGGTTCAAAAACACCGATTTTTACTACGGCAGCTTTTTCTCCGCCGCAAGACACGAATGCCGCAGCCATCAAAGCGGCACACACACCAAGCAATACTTTTTTCATAATCTCCTCCAAGTAAAATGAAAATGTTGCTTGTATGATAACAAAAAGTTCCGAGAGTTTCTATATAAAAGAACACTCAGAATTTAATTTCTGCTGTTGTTAAAAATTATTCATAAATTTGCAAGTTCTGGTAACAGCAGCATCAACTTTTGCATTGCAAAAGTTGACATTAAAATTTTCCTTAATTCCTGCTACGGTTAAAAAATCACTTTATATTAAAGTTCTCCTAACCGCAGCATCAGCTTTTGCTCTGCAAAAGCTGACATTTTATGCAAATTAATCCCTGATACTGTCAATATTAGCCTTTCCGCCTGGAACGAATGGTAATACGTCTTCTTCGTGGCCTACGCTAACGCGGACAAAGCATGGCTTGTTGGCGCGCTTGGCATCGAAGGCTTTTTTGTACCAGTCAGGGTCGCTGTCGGCATCGGCGGTTTCAATTCCAAAACCTTTTGCGATGGCGAGCAGGTCTGGCTGGTGGCCGAAAACTGAGGCGCTGTAGTTTTTGTCAAAGAGGTATTTCTGCTGCTGGTAAACCATACCCAAAGTTCCGTTCTGGAAAACGATAACTGTTACTGGAAGGTTATTTTCTGCAAGAGTTGCAAGCTCCTGAATGTTCATCATGATAGAACCGTCGCCGCTGAAGCAAACTGTGCGCTTGTCTGGATTTGCGATTGCAGAACCGATTGCGGCTGGCAGACCAAAACCCATTGTTCCAAGGCTTCCTGAAGTAAGGAAGGTGCGAGGCTTTTCAACCGGGTAATACTGTGCCGCCCACATCTGGTGCTGGCCAACATCTGTTGTAACGATAATATCGCTGGCCTTAATTCCAGCTTTTTCTGCAAGAGCAGGAACCGAACTTATAAATTCGCGTGGATTTGTAAGTTTTGCGTCGTTTGGACGGCCACAGGTAATAGAATCATTTTCCTTCTTTATATTACGGATTTTTTCAAGCCAAACGGCGCGGGCTTCTGCCTCCTGCCATGCAGCACCGTATTTTTCCTGCTTTTCAGAACTCAACTGAACTAAAACCGGGAAAACCGATTCAACATCTGCAACAACCGCAATATTTGCTTCAAGAATCTTATTTACTTCTGCCGCATCAACATCAATGTGAACAATTTTTGCATCCGGGCAGAACTTTTTTACAACTCCTGTGGCGCGGTCATCAAAACGAACACCAGCTGCAATAACAAGGTCTGAATCGTGCATGGCAAGGTTAGCGGCATAGCTTCCGTGCATACCAACCATGCCAATCCAGTTCTCAGAGCTTTCCGGAATACAGCCGATTCCCATTAAACTTGAAACAACCGGCAGACGGTAACTCTTCAAAAATGCAGCAAGCCCCTCTGCTGCAGCAGGACTGTTACAGCCTCCTCCGCAATAGAGAACCGGGCGTCGAGCCTTAACCAGTGCGTCTGTAATCAAATCCATTTTCTGGGCATATTCGTTAGCCGGAGTATGGAAACGGATATCATGCAGTTTTATGCTCTGAATATCAGGCCAGGCATCAAATTCAATTTCCTGCAGCTGAATGTCGCGCGGAACGTCAATCAAAACCGGGCCCGGACGGCCGTTTACCGCAATTTCAAAAGCCTGAGGAATTACAGTCAAAAGCTCAGCCGCCGATTTTACCATTACTGAATGTTTTGTGATTGGAAGGGAAAGCCCAAAAGTGTCAGCCTCCTGGAAGGCATCTGTTCCCAAAAGATAGGTGTTTACCTGGCCGGTAATCGCAATAATAGGAATAGAGTCACAGCGGGCATCTGCAATTGCAGTCAAAAGGTTCATAGCGCCCGGGCCGCTTGTTGCCATACAAACCGCAGGCTTACCTGTAGTTCGGGCAATTCCCTGGGCAATAAAGCCCGCAGCCTGCTCCTGGCGCACTAGGACGTGGTGGATAGAGCTTCTGTTAAGTTCGTCATAAAGCGGAAGGATAGAACCTCCCGGAATACCTGCCACCGTGTCGATTCCGTACATTTCCAAAAGTTTTACGATAATCTGTGCGCCTGTCTGTTTCATATGCACTCCTGTGTAAGCCCGCCGGTCAAAGCGGAAATTATTTATATAACAAAAAAGGCTTTCCTTTTACCGGAAAGCCTTTTCTTATATCAGTGTTTATGTTTTTCTAATCACTATATAACAAATCTTCCGGTTTATCTGAAAACCTTAAGGACGAGGACTGTTACGACTGTGACTAGAAGTTTTGCGTTCATAATTAAGCGTATTTTGCCAAAAATCATGCGGAAAGTCAAGATTAGACTAATTTAAAACTCTCCAGCTTATTCCTGCGAATATTCTGTGCCCGCTTGCCGTATCAAAAGAGATTTTACCATCAGATTTTAAGATACTGAGGGGAAGAACATATTTATATCCTGCTGTAAGCGACAGATTTTCCCAAAGCCATAATTTGTAAGCGGCTTCTGCAGAAAATTCCGGAACAAAGAAGGAAATTGTTGATGAGGTTTCGTTTTTAGAAACTGCCATTCTTGTGTAAGCAGCTCTGAAGCCTGCTGATACTGCAATAGAATGCATATGTGCAAAGGTAAGTTGAATTGCGGGCGCAAGAGAGGCTCCTAAAGTGAATTGTGCGTATTGCTCACTTGTTGAAACCGAAGTTATAAATTGTCCGCTACTCCAATCCAGATACTGGTCATTTTCTACAGAGTCAATTTTAAACAGGCCTGCTCCTAAATCTATTCCTGCAAAAAGACCAAAGTCAAAGATACTGTTCTTTACCAGCCAGAATTGTCCCTGAACTTCTGCTCCAAAATCTGTGACTGTAAAATCTTCGCTGTATCCCGTTGTTTCATATTTTGTAAATAAAGCCTGGCCGAATAATCTTGGGCTTAATTCAATGCTTGCAAAAGACATTGCAGAGCAGAATGTTAGTATTGCAATAAATAAAAATGATTTCTTCATATCTTTTATTGATTATATCAAATTTTGCATCCATAATTAATATTATGACAAACCCAATTCATAAAATAATAGCAAACAAAATACGCAGACAGTGGGCTGAAGGTGATGCAAAACGCGATGCCGGCCTTACAATTTCTGATAAAGTAAATATCTGTGATAATATTTCTTACGGTTCTCACGGAAAAGATAATCTTCTTTGTGTTTACACTCCTAAAAATGCAGAAGGAAAGCTTCCTGTAATCATAAATATTCACGGCGGCGGCTTTTTCTATGGTGATAAAGAGCTTTACGGACTTTATTCGGCTGATATGGCGGAACGGGGCTTTGCAGTAGTCGTTTTTAATTACCGCCTTTGTCCGGAAAATCTCTATCCAGCCCCTCTTGTGGATATCAATAACGTTACAAAATGGGTTTTGACGAATTGTGAAGAGTTTAATTTTGACCGCGAGCGTATCTATATTGTTGGTGACAGTGCGGGCGGCCAGCTTGCCTTGAACTACACGACTATTCTTTCAAATCCTGATTACGCAAGACTTTTTGCAAAGGATTTTGAAGTACCGTCTTTTATTCCGCGTGCAGTCTGTCTGAACAGTGCTTTGTGTATTCTTGTTAAGGACGGAAAAACTGATGAAGGTGCAAAACCGATTTTAGTTTCATACCTTGGTTCTAACCGTAAAATAAAGAAAAATATTGAGCGTCTTGATGTTCAGAAATATATCACTTCAAGCTTTCCTCCGGTATTCGTAATGACTGCCCCGAATGATTTTCTTTATGCTCAGGCAAAGCCCCTGCACGAAGTCTTTTTGTCCCGTGGTGTAAAATCAGAATACCACGTTTACGGACAGCCTTCCGATGACTGGGCAGTTCACGTTTTCCACCTGAACCTCCGCCTGCCAGCCGGCCGCCTCTGCAATGATGACGAAGCGGAATTTTTGAAGAAAAATTAGTTTTCCGCAGAAATCCTCAGGAAAGTAATTTCACTCTTCCAGTTGAAAATCATATATTTTTTTTTTTGATAAAAAAAGCCGTCACTTGTGATAAATGACGGCTAAAACATTCTTTTAAATTAATTTAATAAAATTATTCGTCAAATTCTGTGCCGGTGTAGCGTTTGCCTATATTTGTACAGAATCCAAGATAAATTTTGTTAGAGTACATAGAATCCCATTTATATTCTGAGTTATTAACTTTGAAACCAAGTGGCAGACCTAATTCGTATCCGATATTGAATCCAAAATGATTTCCAGCCCAAAGTTTATAACCAAAATCCAGAGTGAATTCTGGATATGTGATAAATTTTGTATTTTCACTTTCTTCGCCATATCCACCAATTTTTGTTACACTTGCAGGAAATCTAAAGCCTGGTGCAAAAAATGCAGAATGGTGCTCAGCAAAATTTATCTGAACAGCAGGTGCTATAGAAAAGCCTATTGTTGCCTGTCCTTCTGTATTTGTTACATCTGCAATTTTGCTCTGATAAACACCGCCTCCGAAATCAAGTGCTGTGTTTACACCAATGTCTAAAAGCCATGGATGAATAATCCAGAAGTTTGTTTCCAATTCAAGTCCAATGTCAACGAAACTTGTTTTTGTGTCATATGTGGTTGTTAAAAATTTTTCAGAGCCTTTGAAAGTCGGAAAATCTCCAAAAACACGTAAATTGATTTCCACATTTGCAAACATCATTGTTACAGATGTAATTGCAACAGCCATAAGTGATAATACTTTTTTCATCTTTTATTTCTCCTTTTTTTTAGATGAGTTATATATTAACTATACAAAGAAAAGAGAAGGAAGCAATTCGAAAATCCTAAGATATATTTAAGAAGTTATTCAGATGATATTTTGAAATTCTTAATAAAAGTTATTCAGAAGCTGAAACCCGTAAGAAAGTAATTTCGCTTTTCCAGTTGAAAATTGTTTTTGAGCATGCTGCAAGAAGCAGGTTTACGATTTTTTGTAAATCGGAGGTGCCGACTGCATCGCACATTTTGGCACCGTAGGCTGACTCGGTGTTGAACCATTTTTCTATATCGTCCGGCGTAATGCGGCGTTTTTCTATTACTTCCTGGGTGGCGGCTTTTACGGTAAGACCACGCTTACGGAAGGTGTTTGCAATAAAGGTTCCGTCCCAGCTGAAAAGAGGATTATCAGTATTTCCAAAGAATTCTTCTTCAGCTTCTTCCATTTTATCAAGAATCGGGGCAAAAGAACCCAAAGTTTCTGCCGTCAAAATCTGCTGGGAAACTAATTTTCCTATGTGCTGACCCTTGCATGGAATCTTCTGAGAGACAATTGTAGACCAGCCTTTTGCGAGGGGGCTTTCCCAGGCAAAAACTTCGTCGTCTGAGGCAACCATTGGAGTTTCGCTTTCGGAAAGGACGTTCTGTAAAATATCTGCTTCAACTTTTTGTGGGGTGAGGACACCCTTAATTCCATCTGCCAGGGCAATAATCGAAGCTTCTGAGGCAAAGGGGTCAACAAAGAAAAGGCGGTCAAAAAGAGCTCCCTTATACTGGAACTGAACCAGAACATCGTAAAAATCTTTTTCGGTCATAAAGTCCTGAGACATGGTCTTTCCCCGGACTTTTAATATAGGGCGGTCAAGAGTTCCCAGTGTACGGCCATACTGTTCCAGAATCTGTTTTCCCTGCTCTGTGCGGCAGACTCCGCAGGTTACTCCTTCCGGAGTTTTTCTTGCAACTTCCCATAAAAGAAGGCCGTTATCTGCATTCCAGACAAGAGAGCGGTGGTGACGGGCAAGCTCCGCCATGGAAATCATGCTGTCGCGGATTCCAAGAAGCACTTCGGCCCGGTTCGAATCAAGGCGCTGCTGCCAGAAGCGGTCGGCCCGGTTTAAGATGACATCCTTTGAAGCATCCTTTGGACTGAAGGTAAGGTTTTCTGCCTTTTTGCCGTCGCCGCTCTTAAAATGCTCGTTAATCCACCACTGGCTGATTGGATTTTCTCCAAATTCTGATTTTGCACAGGATTTTGCGGTAGGAGAACGGGTTCCCTGTTCCGGCATAAGATTTATAGAACCTGTTTCTTCCGGGGCAGTTGCAAGCTCGTCTATGTTTATGTCGTCCGGTGAGTTTGCTTTTTCAAGGATTGATGCAATCTGAATCTCACGAAGAGAAAGTACGTCATCTCGAATCTGACCTTCGTAGCCCTGGGTACTTGGTGTATAAAATACTCGGCCGACAAGGCTGTCCGGTAAATACTGCTGGGCAACCCAGTGGTCGCGGTAAGCATGAGGGTAGAGGTAGCCGGCACCGTGTCCAAAGCCTTCTGCATCGCGGGAAGAATCTTTAAGATGATTTGGAACTTCAATATCTTCTTTTTCAACGGCACTGAGGGCATCAAAAAAGGCCATGCTGGAGTTTGATTTTTTTGCTGTTGCAAGATATAGCGCTGCGTGAGCCAGAAAGTAGCGGCCTTCCGGCATTCCAACGCGGTCAAAAGCCTGGGCACAGGATTCAACTACGGAAATTGCCATAGGATCTGCAAGACCTGTATCTTCGCAGGCAGAAATAAGCATGCGGCGGAAAATAAAATGAGGATCTTCTCCTGCACGAACCATGCGGGCCAGCCAGTAAACGGCTGCATCCGGGTCGCGGCCTCGAAGAGATTTTATAAAGGCTGAAATAATATCGTAGTGGTAGTCGCCGTCGCGGTCGTAAAGGACAACCTTTTTCTGAATTGATTCCTCTGCGGCTTCTTTAGAAACGTAAATCTGACTTCCCCAGGCAGGAACCGGAGGCTCATCATATGGCTTCCATACTTCCGGCGTAGTTTCAACGGCAAGTTCCAGGGCGTTCAAAAGCGAGCGGGCATCTCCGTTTGCGGTTTCAATAAGATGTTCCAGGGCGCCGTCTTCAAACTCCACCTTCCAGTGGCCGTAGCCGCGTTCTGTGTCGTTCAGCGCCTGATTTGCTGCCTTTCTTAAATCATCTTTTGTAAGGGCTTTAAGCTGGAATACGCGGGAACGGCTTACAAGAGCCTTGTTTACCTCAAAAAAAGGATTTTCGGTAGTTGCACCAATCAAAATGATTGTTCCGTTTTCTACCCATGGCAAAAGGGCATCCTGCTGGCTTTTGTTCCAGCGGTGAACTTCGTCTACAAAAAGAATTGTGCGGCGGCTGTAAAGATTATAAAAATCCTCTGCCTTTTTGATAGAATCGCGTATGTCTGCAACGCCGGTAAGAACGGCATTGAGCGTAATGAAGTTTGATTTTGTGTGATTGGCAATTACCCGGGCAAGGGTGGTTTTACCGCTGCCCGGAGGTCCGTAAAAAATGACAGATGTAAGCTGGTCTGCCGCAATGGCGCGGCGAAGAAGACGACCCTTTCCAACTATGTGGTCCTGCCCGATGTACTCGTCAAGGTTGCGGGGACGCATGCGGGCCGCAAGTGGCTCTGTAGAACGTTTTGCCTGTGTAAATAAATCATCTGCCATAGAAAATAGTATAAACTAAAATGATTTAAAACGCAAAAATCGCTACCGGTTGCAGTCTGTGATTCAAAACCGCGCGATATCGCGCTACACGTTGATTGTGGCAAAGAAACTATTGGACTGGTCGCTATCGCGACCATCACAATCAAAGTGTTTTTGAATCGCAGCCTGCGCCCTCCCGCGATTTTTGCATTTCCCAAGGTTTAAAATTTCGTTACAACTTTCAGCTTACTCGCGGTTCCAGTTTCCGCGGCTAGGGTAGTAAGACCACAAACCTACGCTGCTGTAGGAAACGGCGGTTGAGGAACCGGTGCCGCAGAAGCCGATTGAAGCGTAGAGGGCACTTGCAGTTTCATCTTCGGCTGGGTTTGCGTTCAAGAGTGAGAATACAATGTAGCCTGAAGAAATCTGAGATGCAGCGTTTGTTGAGAAGTCTGTTGTTCCTGTTGGTACACCGCTTGAAAGATATGAGTGGGTAATTCCGCCTGAAGTTGAACTTGAGTAAGCAGAAGTGTTACCCATACCAATCAAAATTGAGTCTGCACATACAGCAAGAGCGCTGATATTGTGGCTGGCACTGATTGAGCCTTTTGCAGATGTAGCTGTAAAGTCATTGTTGTAATAAAGTGTTGAACCTGAGCCCCAGTAAACACAATCTGGTTCTGTGTAGGTTAAGTTTGAAGCAAGGTCTGTGTAAGTCATGTCTGTATATTTTTCATTAGTTACAGCTGCTGCCCCAGTGAAGAAATTTGTCTGATTATTAAAATATGCAGCAGAACAAACATTGATGCTTGTATATGATGTTGTTACAGAACCTCCGCTCCAAGTTGTAGGCATTGTTGTTAATTCTTTTACACCATTTTCTGCGTCTGGATCTACTTCATAATAAACCGGTTTCTGAATTTCGCTTGTGCTGATTTTTGATTTTGTTGCATAGTAAGCACCATATTTTCCGCTTCTTACATAAACTTTGCGGTTTGCTGGATTAATGCTGTTTGTGCTGAAAATACAGAAGGCAGAATAATAATATCCGGAGCTGCTGTTTTTATATACCTTAAAAATCTGTCCGGCAGTTTCTGAAGTAGAGGTATTAATGCATTTCCATGAAGGATCAGAATTCCAGTCGGAAATTTCTGCAGTCCAGAGTTTTACGTATTTTGGAGCAACCGTACCTTCATCATTATCATCAAAATAAACGCAGGTCAAAAGGTAAAGGTGAGTTTTGTCAGCAAGAACCTGAATAATCTGCTCACCGTTATGACTTGTAGCATAATAATCATAAGAGTGGAGGCTGAAAGGAAGGTAGTCGTAAGTAGACCATGAACCGTGACTGCGGTTTGAAGCAAGCTTATAGCGGAGACCACCGTCAGCATTGCAGACAAGATATTCTGTTTTATTGCTATCCTGCAAAGTATAGCGGGTAATCTGATTTATTGTTCCAGAAACAGTAGCATCTTCAGATTCTACGTCCTGGTGAATTTCATAAAAAACAGCATTGTAACAGCCTGCGAAAAAGAGGGAAGAAGCAAGTAGAAGTGCGCCAAAAATATTTTTAAGTTTTTTCATAATTAAGTCCTGTAAAATGATTAGAAGTGGTAGCGTGCTGCAAGAGAGGCGGTTTCAAACCATCCGTGAGTATAATCTCCGCGGGCTTTTTCAACAGACCACATTACAAAGGTTGTTAAACCAAAAGACCAGGCTTCTGTAAAACGGTAGAAGGCACCAGCTTCTGCTTTAATTGTAAAGGCAGGGAAGTAGGTTGCGTTTGCCCAGGTGTGGTCAGCAATACCCATTGTAAGGAAGATTGGGAACTCAAACTTTTTGACTGTCGGCTGGAACATTACACCAAAGGTGATTGGAACCATGAACAAAGCCTTGTTACCAATTGAGAACTCGCTTGAAACCGAAATTTCGCCTCCAAGAGCAAGCCACTGGTTCAAAAATCTGTAGTAACCGATTGTAGCCTGAACACCAGGCCAGAGTTTGTCTCCAAAATTGAGCGGGAAAATTGCTCCAAGTTCTATTTTCAAAAACTGATCACCAGGACCGTTCTGTAAGTATTCAAAATCATCTTCGTAGATATCAGGACCGTCGTCTTCCTGTGCAAAAACAGCGCCCGCAAAAATCGAAAGAACTAACAGTAGAGAAATAATGCGTTTCATAGGGTTTCCTTTTACTTTTATATGGATATTTTATTTAAAAAATTTTACTATGCTACATCATATAGATTTTAGCGATATTTATCAATTAAACAGAGTTGTGGAGAAAAAGTTACTATGAGTGCTGTAATTATTGACGGAAAACAGGTTGCTGCTGATGTTCGCGCTGATGTTGCAAAAAAAGTTAGCCAGCTTAAGGAAAAGGGAATTGCTCCCTGCCTTGCTGTAATTCTTGTTGGCGAAAATCCTGCCAGCGTAAGTTACGTTACCGGTAAGCAGAAGGCTCTTGCCGAGGTTGGAATGGTTGACCGCAGCGTTCATCTTCCTGAATCAACTTCTGAAGAAGAACTTCTTAAACTGATTGACCAACTTAATGCCGACTCTAGCGTTCACGGTATTCTTGTTCAGCTGCCACTTCCAAAGCATATTAATGAAGATAAAGTAATTATGGCAATTAAACCGGAAAAAGATGTAGACGGTTTCCACCCTGTAAACGTAGGAAATATGCTGATTGGCCGACCGGGCTTTCTTCCTTGTACACCGCACGGAGTAATTGTACTTCTTCGTAAGGCTGGAATTGAAACCAGCGGAAAGCACGCAGTAGTAATTGGTCGCTCAAATATTGTAGGTAAGCCTGTTGCAGCACTTCTGGCCCGCAAAGACGTTAACTGCACTGTTACAATGTGCCACACAGGAACTAAAAACATGGCAGAAATTACCCGCCAGGCAGATATCATTGTTGTAGCCAGCGGCCGCCCTCACACCCTTACCGCCGATATGGTAAAAGACGGCGCTGTTGTAATTGACGTAGGCGTAAACCGTATTCCGGATGCAAGCAAAAAATCAGGCTTCCGTCTTGTAGGCGACTGCGATTTTGATGATCTGAAAGAAAAAACAAGCTTCATCACCCCAGTTCCAGGCGGAGTAGGGCCAATGACAATTGCAATGCTTATGCAAAATACTCTTGAGAGTGCCGAAAGAAGACTGTAATGATTAAAGCAGTAATTTTTGATTTAGACGGCACTCTCATAGATACGGAAAAATACTTCCGCATCTGCTGGCCCAGGGCATTTGAGCATTTTGGCTATACTCTTACAGACGAGCAGGCACTTACTCTCCGTTCCCTTGGCCGCCCTTATGCTCCTGAATACATGAAAGAACTCAGCGGTGACCCGAATTTTGACTACAAGGCAGTCCGCTCTTACCGCGAAAAACTTATGGAAGAAATGATTGCCGAGCGTGGTCTTCAGCTCCGTCCCGGCGCAAAAGAAATCCTTGCCTTCCTTAAGGAAAATAAAATCCTTCGTGCAATTGCAACTGCTTCTCCAATAGAACGTTCAATGCGCTATCTGGAAAAGCTTGGCATTGATCAGGAGTTTGATAAATTTATTTCTGCTACAATGGTTGAACACGGAAAGCCAGCCCCAGATATTTATGAGTATGCCTGCCAGAAACTTTCCCTTGCGCCTTCTGAATGTCTTGCAGTTGAAGATTCTCCAAACGGAGTGACCAGTGCCAGCAGGGCAGGCTGTAAGGTTTGCATGGTGCCGGATCAGGATCAGCCGGATGCTGATTTATGCAAACTTCTTTTTGCAAAAGTTCCGTCACTTACTGAAATTGCAGAGGTTATTATAAAAGAAAACAGTTTATGAGAAGGATGATAAAGCCGGGCAAAGCGCTGCGGGCAGTTTTCTTTATATTTCTAATTCTCTTAATTTCGTCCTGCCGTACAACTCAGCTCCAGTTCTCTAAAAATTCACAGACTTCAGCGTCATATACAATAGAAAAAATCGACCTTACATCTGCAGATTTGCAGATTATGACAAATGGGCCTGACTTTAAGCTTGTAAGTCCCCGGGCTTTTGCAAGGCAGAGCAGGGCGGAGATTGTAATTAATACCCTGCCTTTTAAGAAAGATGGAAAGCCCGTCGGGATTTTGATTGATGACGGGAAAGTTTATTCTCCTGCCGTAAAAAAATATGCTGCCCTTGCATTTTACAAGGAAGAAAGCGGCTTTCGGGCAGAGATTTTTGACAGCCAGGAAGAAATAGATTTGAGTGAAGGAAAACTTCCTTATATTGCCGTCGGCGGTTTCTGGACAATTCTCCGGGATGGGAAAAAAAATGACTTTATTGACCATAAAGATTACCGCATAGCCGTGGGACTTTGCGACAGCGGAAAAACTCTTTTAATAATGTGCGCAAAAAAAATGTCTTATGGTGACTGCGCAGAGATTTTTCAGGAATTAGATGTGGAAATTGCCATGCAGTTTGACGGCGGTCACTCGGCTCAGATGGTTGTAAACGGTGAAAAGGCGATTAAAGCACCCTTTAGAAGAAAGGTTCCGGTGGTGCTGGGTTTTAGGGCGAAGCCTTAGGCGAAGGGGTAGCGGAAGACAGCTTGCTGGCTGGAGCGAGGGGAAGGCTTTCCCCTTACCTTATTCTACAACGTAACACTCATAACCGTTATTTCTCAGTTTATCTGCAACCGAGCCGTCCGGGTCATTTACCAGAACAAGATAATATGTTGTGCCGCTGGAGCGGGTTTCGGAAGTTACATAAGAATTAAAGCCTTTTTTATTTACTTCGCTAGAAAGAGCGTCTGCATTACTCTGGGTACGGAAAAGTCCCAGCTGAAGTTTAGAAGCCGTAGAGCTGGCAGCAGCGCCGGCATTTTTAGCAGCATCTTTTACAGACTCCGGCAGGGCGAGGGAAATTGCCCCGTTACCGTCTGCATTCTGCTCATCTTTTGGAAGTTCTGCCACAGCGTAACTTCCGGTGCCCTGCTCGGCAACTCCCTTTTTAGGAACAAAGAACCAGAAAGGGGTAGGAAGCAGCTGAACATCGCCGTTTACAACTGCCGCTTCCATAGATTTAGGATAGCGGCCGGTAATTTCAACAGAATAAGATTTGTCACCGGTAAGATACCAGAGGGTCAAAAGAACTGCCGGCTGAACATAACTCATGCTTTCCATTCCGCGGTAGGCCTGCAAAAGAAGAATAGGCTCCTGCAAATCTTCTGCAGTCTGGGCGCGGCAAAGTTTACTCCACTGGGAATACAATTTGATATAAGCCTGAACCCGGGGATTTTTAGAATTGCGAACGGCAGAATTAAGATAGGAATCTGCAGTGTCTGCATCTCCGCCGCTAAGGGCACAGCGGACTGCATCCAGAACCAGCTGTTCGTTAGATTTTTTAGGCATGTCTTCGGCATCCAGGGCTGCAATAGAAGCTGCCGAAGCGTAAGAAATCTGAGCATCGCCGTAAAGGGAAAGCTGTTCCTGCAGCGATGCCATAAAAATATAAACCGCGCGTCTTTCGCTTGGTTCAGTAATTTTTGAAACCTGATTTTTAAGGTAATGAATTGCCTGATCAACGTCCTGTTTTCGGGCAGCTTCGGCAGTAACGTTTTTAGCCTTAAGTTCCGCTCCGAACAGATTCAAAACTGCAAGAAAAGCAGCAGCAGTTGCAACAAGTTTTTTCATATTTTCCCCTCAAAAACCGCCGGACTGGCCGTAATTATTTTGACATGTTCTGCAAATCGGCAGCAGACATTTCCAGAGTTTTATTTGCGTCCTCCGGCTTTGCCTTTTTAGATTTAGAAGCCTTTGCCTCTTTTGCTGCAATTTTAGCTTCTTTTTTGTCGTTCTTTTCCTGAAGCTTGCGCTCTTTTTCCTCTGCCTTCTGAACCTTTGTTTTGGCAGCCTGAACTTCCTTTTCTTCATCCGACTTTCTCAGGCGGGCAAAAAGCACGCACAAAAGCGAAAGTACAATTCCCGAGCCAAATGCAATAAAAACAAGAATTGTTACCGGCAAATCTGTATAAGTCTTAAAAAACCAGAAGGTGCAGACATTTGAAATATTATGACCAATAAATACCGCCAGAAAAACAACCAGCGCAAGAATAAAAATCAAACTTACTACCATATTATTATTGTAAGTAATCGCGCAAAACTTGTAAAGGCAAAAAGAAAGCCGGCAACAAAAGTTACCGGCTTGATATATATAATCATCACGGGGCTTTGCCTCTGCGTGATGGAAGAGACGAGTTTTAGGGCGTGCCCCTTCGGGTCGCGCTATCCGCGGTTCCGCTGTCGCTACATTCCTGCAAACGTCGTAATCTGTCCTTCAACTTCCAAACTGCCCTTACGTTTGCTTAACTTTTGCATGCAAAAGTTATTGGGCATTTTTTCTGTTTGCACGAACGCTTCGCGCCGCTACTATCGCTCACGCGGGCTTACGGTGTAATTTTTTTTACAAGGTAAAAAATGCGATTTGCAATTGTAAGAATTTACCAAAGTAAAAATATATTCTTCCAATTGTAAGGCTAAATCTACTCGTCCAAAAAATAAATATTTTTGCGAGCAAAAATATTTATTTTTTGCCTTATAAGATCAAGAATAAAAAAGACAGTCCACTGGACTGTCTTTTTTATTCTCTCAGGTGTGGATTGGAGTCGAACCAACCAATGACGGTTTTGCAGACCGATCCCTTACCGCTTGGGTACCACACCAAAACTGTGTTGTTACTATATCAGTTAACGAAAGTCTTGTCTAGGGGCTCGTGGTGTAAAATAGTAATTTTATCAAAATAAAACTGAAATATTTTAAGAGAAACTGGGCGGAGGGAGTTAAGCATGGGGCAAAAACATTCTGTTTGTGGAGCGTCGCGAAAGCGACGAACTCTATAGTTTCTTTACCACAAACAGCATGTAATAATAAAGCGTGATACACGCTTTATTTACGTTTTGAACCATGCTTTACGACCGCAAGCCCATTTTGTAGTAATCATATTTAAGCTTTTAGTTCAGGGCGTTCTGTGAAAATTACTTCCAGCACCTTATGGCAGAGCTCGGCAGAAGGGAAAATCAGGTTTACAGTGCCGCGGGATTTTGTTTCTACCACAAGCACGTTGGCAGGGTAGTTTTTCTGCTCTTCCGGGGGTAGCTGTAGAATTGGGAAAACGGCTATGTCGTCATAAAGGACAATTTCTGTGTCCAAAAGTACAGCGTTCTGCCAGGCTCCGCAGAGAGTTGCTACAGAAAAAAGTCGGGCTACAAACTCAACTCCAAGAATGGCAGTTCCGCAGAAGGCAATATCAACAAAAATAGAAAAGTAGCGGGTTTTAATTACAAAAACAAGAACTACGCACAAAAGAATAATTGCAGCACCCTTAAAGAAGGTTCGCTTTTTAGTTGGAATTGCAAAAAGGCGGCGGCCGGCACGCAGCATAAGGGCTCGACGGCGAAGGGGAATTGTCAAAAGCAGAATAAACATTGCACAGTAGGATGCAAGCAGAATAATAGAAATAATATCCATTTTTAGCCTCTCTTAAAAAAGTCTTTCAGCGCATTACGGGTAGAAACAAATGCCAGTGGAAGTTCTTCAATCTGTTCAGCGCTTGTAATTTTCTGAACAACAACCTCTTCTACTTCACTTTCCTGGGCATTCAGTTTTTCAGCAAGTTCTTTTAAGCTTCCGCTGCCGGAAAGCTTTGCCGTAAAAAACATATCGCAGGTTTTGTAGGTAATTTTTTTGTATTCGTAGGTGTTTGGGTAAGAGCCAATATAGCGGATATCTGTAACCTGGGCGCCAATTTCTTCGCGGCATTCGCGCTCAACAGCTTCTTCTGCACTTTCGTCTGCATCAATAAAGCCGCCCGGCTGAGTCCAGAAGCCCTTCTTAGGTTCCTTTGCGCGTTTTTCAAAAAGAAAATTATTTTCGTCATCAAAAATCAGAACGCCTACCGAAGCTGCCACATTGCAGTAAAGGTCAAAACCGCATTCCGGGCAGAACCATTTGCGGTCATTTTTATTCTGAATATTTTTACTGCCGCACATAGGACAGAGCTTGAAGTCATTTTTCATAGGGCTAGTATAGCGGATTTTTACGAAAGTGGGCAGATGAAATTTTTTTGTTGAAGAAGGAACAAGTAAATGATATTATATACTCTAGAGTATATTACTTTAAAGTATATTACTTAGGAGTATATAATGATTAATCCAGAAGATTTTTTTATAGGTCGAAACGTAGAACTTGCATTATTAGAAAAACTTTATGCTTCAAATAAATTTGAAATGCTGATTATGCACGGAAGGCGCAGGGTAGGAAAATCGTATTTACTCGGTCATTTTGCTGGTATTCACCCCAAAAATGTAGTTTACTTTACAGGCGATAAATCTTCAGAAAAAGCAAATGTTCAGAATTTTTGTGAAGAACTGAATAAGGTTCTTAATGCCGGTGAATTTTTAAAGGCTTTTGAAAAGTGGAGTGATGTATACTCTTTTATAAAAAATACTGATTTTTCTGAACGCCTGGTTATTATAATTGATGAATTTACTTATCTTTATAATTCAAATCCTGCTTATGATTCAGGACTTCAAATTGCCATAGATACAATTCTTAGAAAGAAAAATATTTTTCTTATTTTATGTGGCTCTGAAGTGTCTGTAATTGAAGATATAATAGATAATTCATCAAAGCCTCTTTATGGACGAAAAACTGCTGAATTAAAGCTCTTTCCTTTTTCTTACAAAGAGGCAAGGGAGTTTTTTCCTAATTATAATAATGAAGATGCTGTTACCGCATATTCAATTCTTGGCGGAATACCTTTTTATCTTTCTCTTTTTGATGACAGACGTTCTATAAAAGAGAATATAATTACGCATTGTCTTTCTACAACAGGAGTTCTTTTTAATGAAGTTGAAACGCTTCTTAGAATGGAACTGAAAGAAACTTATTTCTATAAAAACATAATGCTGGCTATAAATGCCGGTGCTTCAACTTTTAGCACAATAAAAGATAAGGTTGGCGAAGAAGCTTCAAAAATTTCAAAATATCTGAATGTTTTATGCAATCTTGGTTTTGTAAAAAAGGAAATTCCCTGTGGAGAAAAGCAGAACAGCCGGAATACACTTTATTCTATATGCGATAATTATATTTCCTTTTATTTTATGTTCATATTTAAAAAGCAGAATATGTTGAACGGACTTATTTCTCCGGAACTTTATTATGAGCGTGAGCTTTCAAAAGAACGGCTTAATACTTTTATTGGCCACCGCTTTGAAGGTATTTGCGAAGACTGGCTTCGTTCACAGTTTTATGATGGAAAAATGCCCTTTTTTGCCGAAGAGCTTGGCCGCTGGTGGGGCAATAACCCTGTTCTAAAAAAGCAGGAGGAAATTGATCTTCTTGCCCTTGATGATGAAAACGCCGCTATCTGCGAATGTAAATATACTTCTGAAAAATTTGATGAAAAGCAGCTTTCAGATTTAGAAGCCTCTGCACTTTGCATTAAACGCTCTAAAAAATATTTTATTATTTTTTCCAAAAACGGCGTTACCAGCGGTGTAGAAAACAGAATAAAAGACCGAAACGAATATTCTGTAGTTACCCTTGATGATATGATGAAATAAAAAAAACAGGTGGCTGAAGGAATTCAGCCACCTGTTTCCTATAATGAAAGTACAGTAATTGATTTATTAAAGATTTAGATTTTCTACAAAAATAAGTTCATTAATTTCATAAAGGTCTTTTCCGCTATATGCATATATCTTAGACATATGTCCCATTTCAGGAACATTTGCTTTAATAGTAACAAAGCCATTATTATTTGTGAATGTACAAGCAAAAGAGGAATCTTCTTCTCCATCTTCCTTAAATGTTATTGTTCCTGTTCCATCCTCGTTTAATACTATATCACTAGATCCACCTGTGTAAGTATATGTAAAAGTTGCATAAAGTTCTTTACCATTCATTCTTTCAAATATTTTAGCTGTATAAAGCTTACTATTGCATCTGACGATACGGTCATAACCGTAGATATCGAAATTATTTTTTGCTTTTTCAAGACTATCATTCTCATAACACATGTTGTCTTTAAAAGTATAATAGTTCCATTCACCATCGCTTTTGTACATAAAAATTTTATTGTCTAATTCAGTATCATTATATTTAAGTATTTTTACAGTAGTTTTTGCTGCAATTGTTTTTGTTTCAGATGTTGATTCTGCTGTAACTGTATTTCCTGCTCCATCATACAAAGTAATGACACCATATCTAAGTACACCAGTATATTCATTTGTGCCATCATTATATGTAATTGTAGTTCCGTCTTTGCTAATTTTTACAGATTTGTTGCCGTATTTCATTATTACAGAACCGTCTTTTGAAACAGTTATTGTATAAGTTGCTGTATCTGTTACTATCTCTGATTCAATAACTTTCCCATTTTCTGTTTTATATCCATAAGGTATACCTTCTATAGTAAAAGTCTTTGTTGTAACAGTAGTAGTAGCAGTAGTTGTTGTTGTCGCAGGAACATCGTTACTATCATCACTGCTGCCATTCGAGCAAGAAGCAAAACCAAATATAGTAGCCAAAGCGGCTACGGCCAGACAAAGTTTTAAAAACTTTTTCATTGAATAAACTCCTGTGATAAGAATAATTTTATCAATTTCTTATCTAAAAACTACTCTACAAAAAAAAAGTGGTCGGTCAATTTTGTAACTGGGAATTTAGAAATATAACAATATGTTATTTAAACAGAAGAAAAGGTCGCGGTGAATATTCTGTTGTTACGCTTGATGATTTGATGGAATAAAAAATGCCACACGGATTTGGTCGTCCTGACGGACTCCGTGTGGCAGTGAAAACTGGTATTAAATTATTATTTCACAAGATTCAGAGTGTATGTGCCATAGCCTTCGGCAACTTCTGTCAATACGTCGCCGGAAATTGTTGCAGTAATATTAATACCAACATTCCAACTTGCAGTAGAACCTGAGACTGCATAATCTTCCAGCGCATTTGCATACGTTCCATCGCCATTATCAAGTCCTGCAAATACCTTTGAATCAGAAATAAATGCGATGAAGATTTTTTTATTTTCTGAAATAAATGCTTTTCCGGCAAAGCTATTATTTGAACCTGAAATCAATTTAAGAGTTGCATCATCTACAGTCAAAGTTGTTCCTGAAAGAGATGCTGTCTTATTACCATCAGCAGTTACTTTTCCGTCTGATACAGAATAATTAATAATTTTATATTTATAATCTGATGAATTTCCTTCAACAAATTTTCCGTAAAACAATTGAGATTCAGAAATAAAAGAGAAAACTGCTGTTCCATCTTCGGAAGCAAATGTTTTTCCTTTGTAATCAGCTGCAGTTAGTGTTGTAGTTGTTGTAGCAGCCGGTGTTGTAGCTGTTGAATCATTACTGCTGTCATTCGAGCAAGAAGCAAAACCAAACATAGTAGCCAAAGCGGCTACGGCCAAAGCAAGTTTTAAAAACTTTTTCATTGAATAAACTCCTGTGATAAGAACAAAATAAGTAATTTCTTATCAAATACCACTCTACAAAAAAAAGTAGTCCGTCAATTTATGAACTGAGGTTTTGAAAACATAACAAAATGTTAAAATTAGATCAGGAATCAATTTTAGCAAAAAAAAAAGCCGGCGCTCAAAATGAACAACCGGCTATTGTCAGGCAGATTATTTATCTTCGTTTCTGATGTGCTGTGTAAGCTGAATTGAAAAGCCGGAAGGCGAAATTAAAAGGCAGGATTTTGAAGTAGAACTTTCAACGGTGTGGTCTCCGCTAGGATTTTTGAAACCGCGTGATGTCAGAAACTGATAAGCTTCATCAAAATCTCGAACATTCATTCTCATTGTTGTCATATCCTGCTTCATGGATTCTACGCGCGCAACATCCACATGAAAACCGTTTGGATCTGTCATTCGAACGCTGGAAATATCTTTTCCGTCTATGTTGTTTTTCTGGTGACGGCGTTCGAAGCCCATTTCTTCAAATAATTTAATGATTTCATCTGCATTCCGTGAGAGAATCATTGGATTAAAAGTCGTAATTTCCATTCTGTTACTCCTTATAAAAATTATAGCATTCAAAATTTTTGGCTGTCAAATTTTTTGCTTTACGATGTTTTTCTTCTTTCTGTTGCCCTATTACATATTTTTTTCTATATTAATAATACATACTGGCAAATAATTACTTATATATAGAGGACAAAATGAACGAAAAACTGATTGAAGATTACAAAAACTTTCTTGATAAGGGAAAAACAGAGCGCGAGTGCGTTCAAGAAATAATTAAACTGGCTCAGGCTAAGGGCTACAAAGATATTTCGGAATTTGACTCGCTTAAAAAGGGCGATAAGGTTTACATTACAAAAATGAACAAGGCTGTGGCGCTTTTTGAAATTGGAAGCGGCAGCATTGAAAAGGGAATGAATATTCTTGGCGCTCACATTGATTCGCCTCGCCTTGATGCAAAACAGAACCCACTTTACGAAAAAGACAACATCACATATTTGAACACCCACTACTACGGCGGAATTAAAAAGTACCAGTGGACAACTCTTCCGCTTGCAATTCACGGGGTTGTCTGCAAAAAAGACGGTACTCTTGTAAATGTTGTAATTGGTGAAGATGAGTCTGATCCAGTTTTCTGCATTTCTGATATTCTTCCTCATCTTGCTCAGGAGCAGGTTCAGAAAAAGGCTTCTGAGTTTATTACCGGCGAAGACCTTGATTTGATTATGGGTGCCTCGGTTCCTGTAAAAAAAGATGCTCCAAAAGATGAAAAGAAGGACGCAAAAGAAAAGAGCAAAAAACTTGTTCTTGAGCTTTTGAAAGAAAAATACGGAATTGAAGAAAATGATTTTAATTCTGCCGAGCTGGAAATTGTTCCTGCAGGAAAAGCCCGAGATCTTGGACTTGACCGCTCTATGATTCTGGGCTACGGACAGGATGACCGTTCCTGTGCCTTTACTTCTTTGGAAGCCCTTCTGGATTCTCAGGCTGGCGAGCGCACAAACTGCTGCCTTTGCGTAGATAAGGAAGAAATTGGAAGTGTTGGCGCAACTGGTATGGCAAGCAATCTTTTTGAAAATATGGTTTCAGAAATTATTGCCCGTACAGAAAAGTCTTACAGCGAACTTACTTTGCGCCGCTGTCTTGCAAACTCAAATATGCTTTCCAGCGATGTAAATGCTGCTTACGACCCAATGAATGCCGGTCTTTATGATAAGGAAAATGCCAGCCTTTTGGGTGGCGGAATTGCCTTCCAGAAATTTACAGGTAGCCGCGGAAAATCTGGTGCCAGCGATGCTAACCCAGAGTTTATTGCAAAAGTTCGTGCTGCAATGGACGGAGTAAACGTAAGTTACCAGATGGCTGAACTTGGCAAAGTAGATCAGGGTGGCGGCGGAACCATTGCCTACCACGCTGCAAAATACGGAATGAATGTTCTTGATGCCGGCGTTGCCGTACTAAGCATGCACGCCCCATGGGAAATTACCCACAAAGAAGACCTTAGCCAGATTTATGAAGGCTATAAGGCATTCTTAAAGATTAACTAGACTGAAAGGAAGGGAAAATTTGAAAGTTTCCCTTCCTAAAAATGCTGTCGCGGAGAACCATAATTTGCTCCGCCAGCTTTTCGCTCGCCGCAAGCTACGCTTGCTCTGTAGGCAATCTTCCGCGTTGTGTGCCCCTCATCGCGAAAAAAGCGTCGCAAATCATGAACCCCCGCTACGCATTTTTTGCTAATGTAGTTTTCTATAATTTTGGATTTTCCTTTACCGTACAAGCTATCCTGAATCCGAAGTAGTCGTAACATTCGTTTGGGTCAAAGCTGTAGCGGTCGCCGCAATAATTGAACATTGTGTATTCGGAAAAGCTGCCGCCGCGGCTTACACGCTCGTAGCCGCTTTTGGCTCCGTAAATATCATCCTGATTATATGGGGCAAACCAGTCCCAGCAGAATTCAAGCACGTTTCCGCACATATCAAAAAGACCTGCATTGTTGGCATTTCCTGTAGCGGGTTCGCTTATATTTTCCGGGTCAAAAGGAAGGCCTGCTGTTCCAACAGTGTGGGTAGAATCGGCATTTTCAGAAATCCAGGCATATAAAAGGCCTTCATCTGCATAATCTTCTTTTGGTAAAACAGTTCCGCTTATGGTGTCTCCGTCCTGAAAGCCTGAATGGGTTCTGCGGGCAGCGTATTCCCATTCTGCTTCGCTAGGAAGTCGGAAACCGTCTTTTTCCCAAAGACATTCTGCAAGGTCGCAGGAAGCAGTGTCGCTTGAATCGCGGATTACGCTTCCCTTGTACTGGTAGCAGGGAGTACGGCCCTGAATTTCGCTAAGGGCATTACACCAGACAATGGCATCGTACCAGCTTATCATAGTAACCGGCTGGCTGGAATTTTCTTCGTTTGGAATGGCAGCCCGGCGGCCAAGAGAACCCGGCTGACCAGGATTTTCAAAATTATAGCCTAAAATTTCTGCCTTAGTGCGTATTTCGTACCAGAGGGCGTAAGTGGTTTCAAATTTATTAATGGAAAAAGGTTTGAGCTCGCGGACTGCAACCGTAGACTGGGTGTTCTGCCCCTGAACGTATGAGAGCCCGGATTTAAATGTTACAAGACTGATAGGAGTAAAGGCAAAGAACATAGAAGCGCAAAAAATCAGCGTTATAAAACAGATAGTTTTTTTCATACTTTTTAACCATTCTATAACCTTTTATTTAAAATGAATAGATGTAAAAAAGTTACAGAACTAGCGGCCTTTTCTTGCTTTTGAATTACTCTTGCGCTGCTTTCTCTGTTGCTTGCGGCGGGCACGCAGACTTCTAAGCGATTCTTTATTTACATTAAGGGCAAGAATTGTAAGAACAACAGAAATTACACAGCAGATTGTAATGTAAACAATTGGAATATAGCCTGCCAGGTGATCAAAAGGAAGCTTTACGTTCATACCAAAGTAGCTTGTTACAAAGGTAGGAGACATCATAACAATGTTGATGATGGCAAGCTTTTTCATAACGTTATTCAGGTTGTTAGAGATGATAGAGTCGTAGGTATTCATTACATTAAACATAATGCTTGAATAGGTGTCTGCCATTTCAATAGCCTGCTTGTTATCAATCATAACGCCTTCTACAAAGTCCAGATCTTCTTCATCAAACTTAATAAGGCGGGTGTTGCGCATTTTCTGCAAAAGAAGCGAATTACTTTTGAGCGAAGTAGTAAAGTAAACCAGAGATTTTTCAAGGCTCATCATCTGCATAATTTCGCGGTTTTCAATTTCAAGCTTCATTTCGTTCTGAATACCAGTCGATCGGCGGTTTATTTCCTTAAGGTAACGAAGGAAGTTCAAATTTGCGCGGTTTAAAATCTGGGCAATAAAAGACGGAAAGTCTGTAAGGCGGACGTTACGAACCCGGTTGGCACCAAAGTCTTTTAAAACTTCGCTGTCTGTCCAGCAAAGGGTGATGATGGTTTTTCCTTTAATAATGATTCCGACCGGCACTGTAAAATATGGAGTTTCTGCAGAAGGGTCATAAACCGGAACACGAACAATGGTAAGGATATAGCCAGATTCACCTTCTTCTATACGAGAAAGTTCATCCGGGTCAAGAATATCCAGAATGTGATCCTGTTCAATTTCGTATTCCTGCTGGAGTACATCGGCTTCGTCGCTGTTAACGTTGCGGGCGTCAATCCAGAGCGGTTTAGACTTTTGAATTTCGTCCTTTTTTACTTTTAAGAAGCGTCCGTTTTCCTGCTGCCAGTAAGTAATCATAAATAAAAATTATAACGAAAAAAGCCTGACAGGGCAAACAAAAATAAAAATCTGTCTACATGTATAGTAAAAATCTGAAAATCCGCAAAAAATTTAAAAAATTTTTCAAAAATTTTGTCAAAACTGCAAAGTCTGGGGGAGTGTATAGAGTGTGAGGTTTTGAAAGTTTTATGAAAAAGTTTATTGGATTTTTGCGCCTTCTGTTTTTGAGCTGCATTTTCTGCGGGGCTCTTTTTTCGGCAGAGGCAAAGGGGAAGTTTTTCAGCTGGGATTTTACCGACTGCACAATTAAGGATGTTCTTTTTGCCGTCAGTATGGATGCGGGAATTCCCATTCTTGCTGATGATACTGTCAGCGGTAAGTGTGACTTGCGTTTTATTGGTAATGATTTTGAAAAGGCTTTCGGGGCATTTTTAGAGTCTAACCGTCTTTATGTTGAAAAACAGGAGGATTTATGGACGGTGAGTCGTTTTAAATTTGAGGCCCTTGAAGGTCTTTATAATCTTGATGCCTGTGATATTCTGCCTTCTGTTTTAATTGAAAAACTCAGCCAGAAAATTGAGTCTTCCATTACTTTTGACAGCCTGCCTACAGAAAAAATCAGTCTGCATTTTAAGCGGCTTTCTGAAAAAGAACTGATGGAAAAACTTGCAAAAAGTCTTGGTCAGTATGAAGTACTTTGCGGAACTAATAGTTTTCATTTTGCAAGAAAAAAGGAGGCTGCCGGTCGCCGTCAGTTTGATTTTGAAGGCTTTGTAGGGATTTCCAGAAATCAGGATGAAACTTACGAGGTTAATATCAGAGATGGGAAATTTTCTGATATTCTGGAAAGTCTTTTTGAAGGGGAAGAAGGAAAAAACTACTGTATTTTGGGAAACGCTGATGCAAAAATCCAGCGTTCAGTTTTTTGCGGCAAGAGTTTTGATGATACGCTTTTAAAGCTTTCAAAACAGGGCGGTTTTTCTTATGTTCTTTCTGATGAGGTCTATTATTTTATTGCTTCTTCAAATACTAAAAATGAACTGATTTCCGGTCAGCGTAACTGGGAACGCTTTAATCTTAAATTTGTAAAACCGGAAGCTTTTATTTCCATCATGCAGTGGCAGCTTGGCAAAATCGAAAACTTTGTTCTGCCAAATCAAAATGCCTTTTATGCCCTTGTAAGCGAAAAAGAAAAGACGACCTTGCAAAAACTTATTCTCGATACTGACGAAAAGCAGACAACTTATCTTGTAAGTCTTAAATATCTTCACCCTGATGAAGTACTCAAGCACCTTCCGCCGGAAGTCAGCAAGGAAAGTCTTGTGCTTGCAGATGATAATTCCTGCCTTTATTTTACCGGTACAGAAGAAGCCTACAAAAATCTTTGCAGCCAGCTTGAGCTATGTGACCGGCCTGTTCAGAGACTCAGCTATGACCTTCTGATTTTGCAGTATGACGAAGGAAAGCAAAATGACTGGAGCCCTGTTTTTAATGCAGACAAGATGAGAATTGGTGACAGAACAGCTGCATCAGCCCTTTTGGGGAGTGTAATGAATTTGAATATGAATGTGGTCGGCACCTTTGGAATGACTTTTGCAGCCAGCCTCCAGAATTCAATTGAAGAAAACCGCACAAAAGTTTTTGCGGATACAACCCTGCATGGTGTTAGCGGTAAAAAAATCACCTTTCAAAATACCAATACTTACCGTTACCGGGACAACAACCTTGATCCAGAAACCGGAAAGCCTGTTTATTCAGGCGTAACGAGGGAAATTACTTCTGGAATTAAGCTTGAAGTGCTTGGCTGGGTCAGTGGAGACGGAATGATTACAAGTACTGTAACTGCAAGCGTTTCACGGCAGGGAGTCGATACTTCATCCTCTACCGGGAACCCGCCTCCAACTACAGAAAAAATTGTCACGACTGAGGTAAGGGGAAAAAGCGGTGAACCTGTAGTTTTGAGCGGGCTTATTCAAAACTCGGATACAAAGGAAGTAAAAAGAGTTCCTCTGATTTCAAAATTTCCTCTGCTGGGCTGGCTTTTCAAAAAGCAGTCAAAAATAAAGGAAAGCAGCCAGATGGTAATTTACCTGGTTCCCTGTCTTGAAAACGAAAAAAAATATGCGGCTAACGAAAAGCAATACGACAGGGAATGGGCGCTTGAAAGAATAAAAGGACTTTCTGCGTATGTTGAAAAAGCTGCTTTGCTGGAGGGCTGATTTTATGATGGAAAAATATACTTTTAAACTCACTCCCGCTTACTGTCTTTACAACGGGGTTGCAGTTATTGAGCAGCAGGGAACAAAAATAAGATTTTTAATAGAAGATATTGATAATCAGGTTTTACGAGAGAGGTTGAAAAATGCTTTTCTTCAGTTCCTGGACTACTGCACTGGTCAAAAAGACTGTCCTGAAATTTTTCGAAGACTGCCTCAGATTGACTTTGAAAAAGGAGACAGAAAATATTTAAGAAAAATTGTCTCCGGTTTGTACCAGGCGCAAAGTGGCCAGACGGAAGAGAACGGGGGGCTTGCGGAAGCTGAAAATGAGGAAAAGGAAGCTGCAGCAATCATCCTTCTTGATAAAATTCTTGAAGAGGGGCGGGCAAAAAATGCAACGGACATTCATATAGAAAAAAATACAGTCCGTTTCAGAATCTGCGGAAGACTGGAAAATCAGATGCAGCTTATTCCGGAACGCGCCGCAGAGCTTATACAGAGAATTAAACTGCTTTCCGGAATCAATGTAATAGAAAAGAGAAAGAGTCAGGACGGTCATTTTGTTTATGGAAAAAATAATCCTGTTTTTATCCGCGTTTCAACAATGGCTGTAATTGGAAATGACTTTGAAACTTGTGAATCGCTGGTGATGAGGCTTCTGGATACAAAGCGTATTCCCCTGCAGCTTGAAAATCTGGGCTTTAATTCCCTTCAGCTGGATAAACTGGATTCTTTATGCGGTCTGAAAAACGGACTGCTTCTGATTGCTGGTGCAACCGGAGCGGGAAAATCTACAACGGCTGCTTCAATGCTGCTGGAAATCTTAAAAAGAAAAAGCGGGGTAAAAATCATATCTCTGGAAGACCCTCCTGAATACATAATTCCGGGTATTAGTCAGGTGCAGCTTGATAACCGGGAGGAAGATTCTTTTGACAATGCCCTCAGGCACGTTTTCAGACAGGACCCGGATGTAATTATGATTGGTGAAATCCGGGATAAAAAAACTGCTGACACGGCAATAAGGGCTGCTTTAACCGGCCACCTGGTTATAGGAACTATTCATGCAATGGGAGCCGGCGGAAGTTTCTTGCGTATGAAAAATCTTGGAAGTGATGAAAAGGTGCTTGCTTCGGTTTTGAAGGGCGTGATTAGTCAGGAGCTTGAATATCAGAATATAAAGGGCAGAAGTCAGATTCAGCTTTTTGGAGATGTGGCAATTCCATCTTATGATTTTTGCGTAAAAGCCTGTCTTGGTCTTGGGGAAATAGAACTTGAAGAGCTTTTTAATCATTTTGAAAACACAAAAGACCTGCTTGAAAAAAATATCAGGGAAATGAAAACAAGAATACTTCCTGTTCTCAAAAGTAAAAGAAGGGAGGGGGAAGCGGAATATGTCTAATAGAAAGAATATTTTGGAATTTATCAGCCGGCTCAGCGAACTTTTTTCTCTGCAGCAGCATAGCCTTGTAGAAAGTCTTGAAATTATAGAGGGAGGAAGACATTCAAGGCGGATTAAAAATGCAGCAGCTTATCTGAAAAATCAGCTTTTGCAGGGTAACAGATTTTCCAACGTCCTTAGAACCTGCTCTGAGCTTAATTTTGACAGAACTTTTATTTCCTTTGTTGAGTTGGCTGAAAGAAGCGGAAAGCTTACGGAAACCCTGACTTTTTTGAAAAAACGCAGCCAGAGGCAGGATAAAATTTTGCAGACTATTTATGAAGCAGCGGTCTATCCGGTTTTTGTGCTCATTTTAAGTATTTTTATTTCCGGCTTTTTATGCTGGCTTTCAAAATCCACACTGGGAAATGAGGTTTTTAATTTAGAACTCCGCGGGTCTTTTATTCAGGCCTTTTTCTTTTTAATAGTCTTTTGCTTTTTTATGTTTCTACTTTTGAAAAATCAGCTTGGTGATAACAGACTCTACGAGGCCTTTCTTTCCACAGGATTTCTGATTAAGTCTGGGGTCAATGCAGCAACTGCAGTTGGACTGGGGGCGGGAATTCTTGGACTTGAAAGCAGGCTTGGTCAGGTATTTATAAATGCAAGGCTTAGGATGGAATACGGAATGGAACTTGAAAGGGCATTTTTTGCCCATAAGAGAGATATAAAAATGCTTGGAAAGGATATTCAGCAGGCTTTTTATTATGCGCAGAAATCAGGAGGAAAAAATGATGTCTTTGAAAAAATCGCCTTAGCTTTATGGAGTAATTACGAAAAAAAGTGCAGGGTCTGGCTTTCCATGATTGAACCCCTTTTTATTGCGGGAACAGGAATCTTTGTCGGGCTTTTGCTTGTGAATTTTTTAATGCCGCTTTTAAACGGCTTAAATCTCTTTTAGTAAGGAAAAAAAATGAAAAAAGGAAAAAAAACTTATGAAAAAAAACGTTTTAAATCAGGACCTTTTATGGCAGAGGCCTTTACCTTTGTTGAAACACTGGCAGTACTCTCGATCGGGGCAATTATTGCGGCGGGCAGCACTGTTTCGGCAACAAAACTCATTTCTATGGCAAAGAAAACTGCTGCAAGAAATCAGATTGAACAGTATTCGGCGGCACTTCAAAGCTACTTTCTTGACTGCGGACGCTTCCCGACCAGCGAGCAGGGACTTTCGGCTCTCTGGACAAAGCCCGATTTGTATCCGGTTCCAGAAAACTGGAAGGGACCATATCTTGAGCGTAAGCCCGCAAAGGATCCCTGGAACACCGATTTTGAGTATATCAGCGCTGAAAGTTCAGCCCTGCCGGCAGAGGTTCCTGAGAATCTGCCCTATGTACTTTTGTGCTGGGGAGCAGATAAGGCGCGCGGCGGAAAAGGCGAAGGAGAAGACATTGTTTCATGGCAATAATTTTTTTAATTTCGGGACTCTTCTTGTAGTCGCTCTGACATTGCTGCTTTTACTTTCGTCTGTAAAGGCAAAGCTTGTAAGTGAGATTAAAAGATGGCAGAGGGAAGAAGCGGTCTGCAGAAGTGAAATTGTAAGCGAAAGTTACTATCAGACTGATAGCGGATGGCAGTAAATGAGGTTTACTTCTTTTCTGATGGCTCTGATAATCAATTTCTTTCTTTCGTCTTCAATATGCCAGAGCATTTTTCAGATTAAGAGGCTTTGCGAAAAGCGGAATGAAATCAGAACTTATGTTTTGTGCAGGAGATTTGTTGCAGGAAGTTTTATAAATACCTGCAAGGGCTATGGTTTTACAAATCTTGAAGAATGGAAGGAGGTTTGTAAAAGCCTTTGGAAACTAGATTTTATTGATTTTGATACAGGGGAAGAAGAAGTCAGGGCTGTCTGGAGTAAAAATTTAAGAAAGTGTGAGGTTTCCTATAAGAATGAAGAAAAACGTAATTTTGAAAAAAGATTATGAGCGTTACACAGTAAACCTTCCCTGGAAAACAATAATCGGAAGAAGAAGGAGGCGCTTTTTATTCAGCGAACTTGAAAAACTTCATCCCTGCTTTTCCAGTGAGTGCTCTTTTGACTCAAAACTGAAGCTAGGAAGAAAGGGCTTTAAAAGCGACCTTGTCGTAATGTCGGGACTAAGGCTTGCTGAATATAAGGCCCGCTATCCGGGAAAACGCTTATATATAGAAGAAAATTTAAAAAAGTCTGTTTTTTCTGGCAGAAAGATGAGATGGAAAATAATTCTCTCAGGTCTGATTTTGCTGGCATGTTTTGCGGGAATGATGACTTTTGGGGAAAAGAAGACGGTGGCTATTTCTCAGGGGGCTGGGAATGTGGCTGTGGGAAGGGGAACGGAAGAGGAAGGAAGACAGAACTTTTATGAACTTGTGAGGGAGTTTTTTGTGGTAATGCAGGAGAAAAAGGGAAGGCTTTATGAACTTTCTCTAAAAAGTCAGGGAGGAGTTCAGACAATAGCTGCTTTTGCGGACGGACTTTATCCTGAAGATTTTGAATTACTCAGGCAGAAGAATTACAGCCTTTCTTTTTCGCCGGTAACTTACAGGGAAAACAGGTCTTTTTTCAAGCTTAATGCAGAAGTTAAAGGTAAAAAAATGAATGAGGAAATTTTGTGGTCAAACGGGAATTCGCAGGAGTCTGAGCAGATTGCAAGGATTCAGAATTACAGGCCTGAAATCAGAAAAATCATAAGAGAGTCTAAGGCTGTTCTTCTGGAAGAAATGACTTCTCCCTGGGGAATCAGGTTTTGCATAAAGGATATGGACCTTCTGGACTGCGAAAGTCTTGTTCAGAAGATTGCTGATTTTACTTTTGAAAATAAGGTTGGCATTTCGTCTATGTCGATTAAAAAAGTTTCGGAGGAGGCGCTGGAAGTGGGAATTAAGGGTAAGGATGCCGGCTATTTTGAAGGTCTTGATATCGGTGTTTTGAAAAACAATCTCAATCTTTTTGCCATTAAGAAAAAGCCTCAGATTGTTTCAATTCCTGTAATTACCAGGGGCGAGGATTTGCCTTTGGGAAATGGTAAAAAACTTGGAGAAATTGTTCATCAGAACGGAAGAAAAACGGTCTTTTACAGAAATCAGGAAGGAAAAATTGAAAAAAAGGAGGGAATGTAATGAAAAGGAAGTTATTTGCGACAGAGATTTTGCTGGGCCTGATCTTTTGCTTTGTGTCCTGTGCGACTACTGCAAAGTTTAAGGGTGAAGGGGACTTATGCGGGATTATTGTTGATGAAAAGAACCTGCCTGTAAGCGGTTATTTTATTTCCTGCCAGAAAAACGGAATGCCCAGCGGTAATGCAATTAGCAGCGAAAGCGGACTTTTTGTAATTCAGAACTTGAAGTGCGGAAAATACATTCTTGATGGAAAAAAAGTCAACTGTACGGACATTAAAAATCTTGAAGTGAACTTTAGGGACAGAAAGTCAATCTTGTGCTGTAAGGCCATGACCGCGGATGGACTCTTTGAACGCGTAGAAAGTTTAGTTATGGCAGGAGATTTTAAGCAGGCCAGACGGGAGCTGAAAAATCTTAGATACGAGGGAAACTCTTATGTGGAAAAAATGATTGTGGTTTACAAGGGCTGGATTTCTGCTATGGAGAAAGACAGAAAATCTGCTTTAGTGGATATAAAGAGAATGAAGCGATTTAGGGAGGCTGGCATTTGTAAATTTGCAGAAGAACTGGAGGAACTGCTTGATGGTGAGTGAGTTTGAGAGAAGCAGGGGGATAAGACCTGGTGGCGGGACTGGTAAGGGGGAAAGGGGATTGGCGCTGATGATGAAGCTCCGCGTCAGGCTGGCGGCACTCGGCTTGGTCCTTTTTTCCTCCTGTTCAATGAACTATGCCTTTGCAAAAAATGCGCCGTATGCCTTGCAGGCTAAGATGGTAACTGAACCGTCGGCAATTTATGAAGCTGCGGGGCTGGATTTTACTTTTTTGAACAAGGATTCGCAGAAGGTAAAGTCGATTACGCTTGTGTTTTTTATGTATGACGAGGAGGGAAATCCGCCTGCAATTGGACCTAATAACGCGGAACTGGAAATTTTTGTGGAGGTTGAGCCGGGCGAGTTTGTGGAAGACTGCGTTTGCATTGACCAGCTGCTATATGAAATTCCGGACGAGCCCTATCAGCTGGATTATTTGTATGTGAGCAGAATCTGTTATGAGGACGGTTCTGAATGGAGGGACCCGTATGGATTTTTCAGCATTAATTAGAAAAGTCAAGGTAATTGCGCTGGCCTGCAGCCTGCTTTCTGCGGTTCTTTTGGGCCTTGCTTCCTGTTCCAATGTTTTTGACCTGGAAAATCACGCGAGTGTGGAAATTAAAAAAGAGACACCGCCTGTGGAGGAGCCTTCTGATAAGACTGAGCCGGGAAAGGATACGGGAGCTGAGGAGGACGAAAAGGAGCCTGAACTTTCGGCAATTAATCCGCCATCGCCCCTTTCTCTTACAGAACGGCACTGGACAATTCTTCTTTATATGAGCGCGGATAATGATCTTGAGGCTGCGGCGATGGAAGATTTGTGCGAAATGGAGTTTTCTTCCTTAAATACTGACCAGGTTACGGTGCTTGCTCTTGTTGACAGAAGTCCTGCCTATGACACTTCCTGCGATAACTGGTATGGAAGCAGGCTTTATAAGATTCAGACAGGGCGGGAGGCTGATTGCAGAACTTTAATTTCGACGGAGCTTGAGTGCAGGGATTTGGGGCTTAGCCTTGGAAAGGAAACGGAACTTGATATGTCTTCAAGTTATGTGCTTTCTTCGGCTTTGACTTATGTCCGGAAACGATACCCGGCAAATCACTACGGGCTTGTAATCTGGGGGCATGGAACCGGCTGGAGGAGTGGAAGTGAGAATGCCGGGGCGGCTGGAAATGCAGTTTCCAGGGTGGCCGCCCCTGTTAAAGGTTTTTCTTTTGATTCTACTTCGGGAACTTATATGACTCTTTGTCAGATTGGGGAAGGAATTAGAGCCGGTTTGAACGGAGTAAAACTTGATTTTCTTGGTTTTGACACCTGCTATGGCGGCGAAATTGAAGTTTTGTATGAGCTTAAGGATTATGCAAAGTATTTTGCGGGGTCTGCCGGTTTAATAGATGCCAGCGGCTGGAATTATGAAGGACTTTTTTCGGAATTCCAGAATTGTCGTGAAAAAACTGCAGAGGATTTGTGCGGCTGTGTAATTTCTCAGTTTAAAAATCAGTATGCCTATAAGTCAAAGGCAGGGATTTTTTGTGCTGATATGGGAAAGTTTTCTGAATATTTTGATACCTGCGAAGCTATGTGGGAAAATGCCGCTTCAAAAATCGTAAATGCAGACCGTCGCGACTCTCTTATGAAGGCTTTGTATTCCGGCTCGAATTGTAAGGTCAAACGATATTCCTATGGAGGAAGTGGCAGTGATATTTATCTGGATATTGCTTCGATGATGGAAGCAATTTTCGGACTTTATAACTGTAAGGCCCTTTATGAAAAATATCTGGCAGCCGAAAGTGCCCTCTTTTTTGAAAGCTGGGCTTCTGATTCGGATCAGGCTGGGGCGGGAGTGTATTTTTCTACCCTTAATGACAGCAATAATCTTTGTTTCAGGCATCCTTTAGCCTATATAAAGGGCGAAACCAGCCAGCAGATTCTTTTTGTACGCGACAGTCAGGGTTATGTGCCTACTCAGAGCGGTGGAAAAAGTTTACTGGATAAACTTTTCTACTTTAACTAAAAAAAGGAGGAAAAATTGAAAATAGGTAAGAAAATTATTACTGGTTTATGTCTGATTATGCTTGCAGCCTCTCTCTATGCGAAGGGAGGCAAAGGTGGTGGTGGTAATTCCAGCGGGGGAGGCACTGGTTCAGGAGGGGGAAACAGTACTTCCTCGGAATCGTCTTCTGGTACAAATCCAGGCTCTGTTAACAGCAATGTAAATGCAAACCCCTCTGTTTTTACACAACCGGGTGATAAAATGGGAAGTTCGTCTTCTGGTATTTCTGAGGAGCAGATGATTGAATCGGAGATTGCGGTTACCCTTGCAGCCATAAGCCGAAATGAGCATGCAATAAAAAAGGCAGAAGAGGCGCTTGCGGCGGAACTGGCAAAGGGAGACAAGGCCTCAGAAGCAAAATGTGATAAATACCGGGCGGAAATCAGTGATAGAACTGAAGAAAATACTAGTCTTAGAACGACTCTGGATAATGCTGTTGCCAGGCATGAAGCGCTGATTTCTAATTACGGGGAAATGGAAGTTGCTGGAGATCCTGTAAATATTGTAAGCGGAGATTACTGTGCAGAATATGAGGATTTTTCTGCAAGGGATAATATTACCTGCTTTTTTGTAAGCCGAACTTTTTCTCAGGGGGCAAAAAGCGAAAGTTTTGGTCAGAACTGGCTTTGTCCCCTTGATACAAGAATTATCCGGGCCCGTCCAGCCGATATTCCTGACTGCATTGCCCGCCTTGATGAAATCATAAAGCTTGAAAAAGAGATAATCGAAAAGGCAGGCGCTTATAATAGTAAATATGGTGCAAGAAAAAGAAGTTCTGAAATAGATACAGCCTCTTCAAAAGCAAAGTCAGATAAAGAAAACTATGAAAAATTTAAAGCCTTGATCCTTGAACTGCAGGAAGACAATAAAAGAATTGATGAATTAAACCGTTATGCGGCTTACGGGGCTTTTTCATCAAAGGAAAAGTTTTTTGGCGGGAAAAGTCAGCTTTATTTTGTGGATGAAAAGGGACATTCCTTTTTGTTTTATTATGCCGGAGGAGGAGAGTGGAAGGCCTGCGATAAGCTGACAGCGAAAAAAATCAAGATATTCGGATTAAAGGCCGATTCTTCTATTTCTGATGACGAATCTTGTGAGGGCGGATATAAAGTCCTTTTTGAAAAAGGAAATCAGAGTTTTTATTCAAAGTATGGAATCTTAAAACGTAAAACAGATAAAAATGGAAATATCACGGAATTTAATCTGCTGCCAAAATCTGACGGTACCATTCAACTGCCTACAAAAGAAATTCTTACGGTAAAACGTAATGCAAAGGGGGTTATAGAAGAGATTTCAGGGCCTGTTTCTGGCACTGCAAAATATATTTATTGGGAAAACAGTCTGGCTCAGGTAAGCGATAATAAGGAAATCTTAGTCGGGTATGAATATGATTCTCAGGGGCTTTTGACCCGAATAAAAAAGGCAGACGGAAAGTTTATCAGTCTTTCCTATGAATACAATTCTCTTCTTTCTAAAAATGTTTGCGTATCTGTAACTGATGAAGAAAATAATCAGGAGCTTTTTATCTACAAGCCTGACCAGCGTGAAATGCTTCACAAAACCTTTTATGGTGGTACAGAAATTTTCAGATATGATGAAAGGGGCTTTCCTGTCTATAAGAAATGTGATAATGGAGATGAAATTTTTCTTTCCATAGATGATGAAGGAAAAGTTGTGCGGGAGACTGGTTCAAAAGAAAACCGTACTTATCACTATGATGAAGAAGGCCGGGTATCAAAGGTTACTTATGATGACGGTGGGAAAGAAAGCTTTAGCTATACTGAACTGGGCTTTGTTGAAAAATCCTATGACCGGGACGGCTTTTACAACCGCTGGGATTATGATTCCTCTGGAAATGTAATAGCCACCTGGTTTAATGAGACAAAAATTAACTCCTCCACTTATTATCCCTCGGGCTTATTAAAGACTCTTGATGAAAATGGGAAGTATACGGACTATTTTTATAACCAGTATGGCTTTCTTACAAAAAAGGTTTCAAAGGCTGAGGGAAAAACTTGCAGCGAAATCTGGAAGTATGATGATAAATGCAGGGTAATTTTTCATTCAGATAAAAATGGCAGGGAAAGAAAAATCTCTTATCCTGATTCATTCAGCCAGCTAGAAACTGTTGATGGCAGAAAACAGATTTTCCGACGTTTTGATTCACGAGGCCGCGAAGTAGAGGCTGACCAAA
This sequence comes from Treponema sp. JC4, assembly GCF_000260795.1. Classification (GTDB taxonomy): domain Bacteria; phylum Spirochaetota; class Spirochaetia; order Treponematales; family Treponemataceae; genus Treponema_D. The sequence continues at coordinate 150,744 of NZ_AJGU01000002.1, read as the reverse complement.
AGGATTTGACTACAGGAATTGAATATAAAAAGAAAAGTCTTTATGACGGAAGGGGAAATGTAATAAAGGTTTACTTTAATGATGTAGTCTTTGCTGAATATAAATATACAAAGGGAGATCTTTTAGAATCCTATATCATCTGGAATCATGCAGGGATTAAGGATATCAGAAAAAAGAGGACTGCAAGACAGGGAATAAAAACAGCCTTTACTCATGATAGTGCCGGAAGAAATCTGTCTGAAAAACGCTATGCGGTAGATGGAGTCTCTTCTGCCAGGAATGCCCTCTCTGATGAAGTAATAACTTTATATAATGCCTCTTACAAAAAGCAGGGGAAAAATACCCTTGTTACTAAAAAGAATGGTCTTTCTGAAGAAGCCTTTCTTTATGATTCAAAGGGACGGCTTATAAAAGAGACTGTTCAGGATGGAAGCTTTACAGAATATACTTATACAAAGGCTTCGAGAATTGATTCTGTAAAAAAAGGCCGATTTGATTTACGAAAATACAGCTATAACCGCGATGGAACTTATTCAGTAAAACATCAGAATGCCCTTAATAATATAGAAAGTTTTCTTTATTATTCTGACGGTCGTATAAAGCAGTATAAAGATTATCTTGGTCTTGAAACAAATTACACTTATGATTCTGATTTTAATCTGATTCTGAAAAGCGGGCCTGGAAAAAGTGAAAAATATTCTTATGACTTGAAAAACAGACTTATAAATTATGAACTTAGCCAGTCAGCCGGGACAAAATGCCTTGTAACTTCCTATATTTATGATGATTCAACTGCTTCTGTTTCAGAAAAAAGAGGAAATGCCCTTCATAAAAAAACTTATTATGATGTCTGGAAGCGGCCTGTAAAAATTACTAATGGAAATGGCACTAAGCTTTATGAATACGACGCAGCCGGAAATTGTATTCGGGTGCTGGAAAATGATGTAAAAGAATATCTTTATGAATATGATGCCGGCGGAAACCTTACAGACCAGCTTATCAGGGTGAAGTCTGAGGGAGGGGCTTTGTTTGAAGAAGTAGTTTATTCAAAAGAAGCTTTCTTCAATGTTTGTGGCCGCCTTATTAAAGAAAGCAAGAACGGTCTTCCAGTTTTTTCAGCGGACTATGATGCAAATGGCCGGATAAAAAATCATAGAAATCACTTTCAGTCGCTCTCAGAATTAGAATATTCTGACTCTGGAAGAATCAAAAGTATTAAAACTTATGACGGAGGAAAAACTACTTTTCTTTGTGAAGAGCCTTTGTCCGGGGGAATAAAAATTACTGCTGAAAATGAAGGAGTAAAAAACTGCTTTGAATATAATAATGCCTTTCAGCTGGTAGGGGAGACAAATCCTTTTGGAAAAGGTCTTTTTTATGGATACGATGCAAATGGAAAACTTACAAAGGTAAAAAGGTCTTCCGGAAAAGAGGAAGAGTTTTTCTATGATTATTTAAATCGCAGAATTACTCACAAAAATCCAGATTATATTATAGAAAGAAATGCTCTCGGTAAAATCCAGTCTGTGACTTCCTCTGCTTGCCATATGGAATTTGAATATGATTCTGGTGGTCGGATGGTAAAATTTTATGACCCCAAAAATCATTTTCTTGTGAATTATTATTATGATGAATATGGCCGCTGCATTCAGAAGAAGGGAAATTCTTTTGAGTACAATTGTGAATATAATCCCCAGGGCTATATTTCTAAGATAAGCACAAATAATCCCTCCTTTGCTGTAAGTTTTTATTATGATTCTCTTGGAAGGGAAGTTAAACGAAAATTTTCAAATGGTACAGTACAAAGTAGAGCTTACAATGAGCATGGACAGAAGAAATTTGTAGAAACAAAAGATGCTATGGGTAATCTTATTGCTGCGGATTATATTCTTTATGATGAAAAAGGAAGAATAGAATATGTCTGTAATAAAAATCTTGAAGTAAGGCAGTACCTTTATGATAAAAACGGCAGACTTACGGAAACGCTTTACCCTTATACAGAGGAAATAAAAGCTTTTGCCCAGAAGGAAGCTTTAGACTGCGGCCTGTATTTAAAAACAGACAGTCCTGACGGTGTAAATTTAATTTTAGAGGCTGAAGCTGTAAAAAAACTGAATGAAATATTACAGGCAGCGGGAAATTCTGACCAGCTTTACGGGAAGCAGTATTCCTGGAAAGAAGCCTATGATTACAATCCACAGGGTTGTATCAGGTCTGTTCAAAATCCCTTTGGAAAAATTATTTACGAATATGACAAGATGAACCGTCTTATTTCAAAGCATGGTGCGAACTCTGCAGCAGAAGGAATGTCTTTTTCCTGGAATGATGATAACTGTCTTACAAAAATTGAAGGAAGGGATGTAAGAATCTTTCTTGAATATGAAGACTCCTTAAAACCTGTCTATGTTAGAACAGAAAAACTGCAGAATGGAAAGACTTCCGAAAGCAAGTATAAATATGATTATTTTGGAAGAAAAATCTACGAGCAGAATGAAAGGTCGCAGATCTTTACATACTTTTATGACGGACTTTCAAATGAATGTCTTGCAAAGGTGTGTGTTGAAAACAATTTTATTCAGCAGGATTCTGATTCCTATGCAGAGCTTTCTTCCCATATCAGAACGGATACTTCCGGTTTGTATAACAGTGCAAATTCCACTCGTGGAATGCCTTCTGAAAGTCGTGGCAGCAAAAATGAAAAAATACGTTCCCCTCTTCAGCCGGCATATTCCTCTACATTTTTAAATCTTTGTGGGCAGCCTCTTGCAGTTTTTTATGAAAACGGCAGTCTGGAAAGTTATGCTAAAGATTTTAAGGGAAACCTTAGTGCAAGTTTTTCAGAAGCTTCAGAGTGTAAAAACCTTATCGTTTATGATACCTGGGGAAATACTTTAAATTCTGTTGGAAATATGTCTTTCAGCGGATCGGATTCTTTTCTGGATGCCGGTCTTTTGTTCTATAATATTTCTGCCCGCACTTATTTACCTGAGTTAAAGTGCTTTACAAGTCAGGATCCCGCAAAGAGTGGAAGCAGCTGGTTTTCTTTCTGTCCCTGCGATCCTGTAAACTTTTCTGACTTTTCGGGGCTTGAAAAGAAAAGTGCTACAGATGAAGAAAATGCAAGATATGCTCACGCCATAATGTTTTATGCAAGTTTGTACAGCTTAGAGGCTTATGCTGCCTATGGTGATTCCTATTATATTCCGACCTCTTTTGATTGTGCTGATGTCAGTATGCTTATGGATTACTATGCCGCAAATTATGCCGGGATTAGTGATTATTCACCTTTGGCTAAGGCTTTTAAGAATGCTATAGAAAATAACGGATATAAGGCTGCTGCAGACTCTGTATGGTCTGGAAACTTTTTCTTAAATGATGAAGCCAATATCACAAAAATCTGTGATGGCTTTGACAGTGATTATCTAAGGGCAGAAATAAATTATTACAACAATAATAAAAACTATATAGATTATGTTACCCGTAATGAAGTAATGCATAACAAAGCTGATATGGTAAGTTACTTAAGTAACCCGAATTTTCTGACTCCGGGTATGGTAATCGGTATGGACTGCAGAGAGAATCCTGAGTTCGGAGCTAAAGGACATACCCTTACTGTTGTTGCCAGAACTTTTGATAAAAATGGAAACATTTCAGGCTTTGCATATATTGAAGGTCATTGTAAGGATGATACAAACATAGGTTTTATTAATCTTGGGAAAGATACAATTTGTCTGGATTTTACAGGAAAAACCTCAAGAATCGATTCCTGGTTAGGAAAAATTACCGGCCTTTACGAAATTGAAGGCAAAGAAAGCCGAAATTCAAAAGCCGATGAAGGTTGTGCGAAGTAAAAAAAAAGGGGCTCGCAGCCCCTTTTTTAATTGCTTTCAAGTTTTAATATATCGCAGATGCGGTCAAAATCATTTTTAGAGCTGTATTCAATTACGATGCTGCCCTTGTCGATTGTACCGTTCAGGGTAATTCCGCGGACACCAAAAAGATTTTTAAGCTGCTGTTCAAACAGGGCTACATCAGGGTCTTTTTTAGAAGCCTTTTTTACCTTTTTAGTTGCACTTGCACGGCCACCGTTGTTCAGGTTATCTGCCATTGCTTCTGCTTCGCGGACAGAAAGCCCTGATCCAAGAATCTTTCCGAACATAACGCGCATGTCTGAATCAGATTTTACCATTAAAAGGGCACGGGCATGACCGCTTGTAATCTGACCGCTGATTAAGGCTTTCTGAATGTCTTCCGGCAGGTTCAAAAGACGGATAGAGTTTGCAACTGTTGTGCGGGCTTTACCTACGCGTTTTGCAACTTCTTCCTGAGTTAAATCACTCATTTGAACAAGATTGCGGTAAGCCATTGCTTCTTCTATTGGGTTTAAGTCAGTTCGCTGAATGTTCTCAATAAGAGCCATTTCCAGCTTCTGCTGCTCGTCAAATTTTCTAAGCTGAACAGGAACCTTTGTAAGGCCTGCAAGACGGGAAGCGCGGGTTCGGCGTTCACCGGCAATAATGTAAAATTCTTTTTCGCCAGCCTGCTCAATAATGATTGGCTGTAAAATTCCGTTTACGCGGATAGATTCAGCAAGTTCTTCAAGCTGTTTCTGATTAAATTCAACACGAGGCTGCTGAGGATTCGGAACTAAAAGGGCAGGGTCAATCCAGAGACCGCCGTTGTCATCAACTTCAATACAGTCAGGAATGTTTTTATTTGCAGAAGGCTTTGCAGCAAGTCCTCCGATTGCACTAACAGATGCTGGTGCAGAAGAAGTTTCCTTTAAAAGCGCACCAAGCCCTTTTCCTAATCCACCAGATTTAGCCACGTTTAATCACCTCTTCTGCAAGTTTTTCGTAACTGCGGGCACCTACACAAGAAGGGTCGTATTTACAGATAGGAAGTCCGTGAGATGGAGCTTCTGAAAGACGAACATTGCGAGGAATGATAGTGTTGAATACAACGTCTTTAAAATAAGACTTAACCTGCATTACAACATCCTGCGCAAGACGAGTGCGTGAATCATACATGGTAAAGAAAATTCCGCCGATTGTAAGCGAAGGGTTAATTTCCTTCTGAACCTTTTCTACAGTCTGCAGCAAAAGGGTAATTCCTTCCAAAGCAAAATATTCACACTGCATTGGAACCAGAACTGAATCAGCAGCGGCAAGACCATTCAAAGTTAAAATACCCAGAGAAGGAGGGCAGTCAATCAGAATATAATCATAGTTTGGGCTGAGTTTAGAAAGCGCATTTTTCAAAAAGTATTCGCGGTTTTCCTGATCTACAAGCTCAATTGCAGCACCAGACAAGTCAATAGAAGCGCTGATTGCATCAAGATTTTCAACAGGAGTGTGCTTTACAGCTTCAGACGGTTCAACCTGGCCGGCAAGCAGTTCATAAACGGTAGGTTTATCTTTAGAAACTCCTACACCGCTGGACATGTTACCCTGAGAGTCAAAATCAACAAGAAGTACTTTTTTTCCGGCAAGAGCAATATAAGCCCCGATGTTTATGGCAGAAGTTGTTTTTCCAACTCCACCTTTCTGATTTACAAAAACAATAGTCTTAGCCATAGAATTATTATATCATTTTTAATAAACTTGTGAAATGCTAATATCAGCCACTTTATCAAAACCGGCAAAAAATATAGAAGAAACTTTAGGAAAGCCGTACAACAAGATTAAAATTACCGCTCAGTCCGGGGCAGAAGGGACTACATATTTCTGCGAATTTTTTACAGAAAAACAGGTTTTTCATAAGCATTTGAGCGAGGCAGAAGCTGAAGAATTTATAGACCAGCATGCGGGAAAAACTTTTAAATCCTGCGTTAAGAGAACAGAAGCTCAGGAAATTACGATTCTTGCAAATAAGAAAGGAAAAATCACCACTCTTACAAAAAATACCGCAATAAAAATGGCGCCTGCTAAGTCGGCAGAAAATTCCGGCAGCGCAAAAAAGAAAAATTACCTTTTGCCGGAAGGCGTGCCTGTACCATTTCTTGAACTTTTGGGAATTATGAACGCGCAGGGAAAGGTGATTGCTGCAAAATATGACAAGTTCCGCCAGATAAACCGCTTTCTGGAATTCGTTGATGATGTTTTAGATGAAGTGATGGCTCAGAAAAAGGATTCTTCTCCTGTTCGTATTGCAGACTTTGGCTGCGGAAAATCCTACCTTACTTTTGCTGTTCATTATTTTTTGACTCAGGTTCGCCATATTCCTTGTGATATTGAAGGTCTGGATCTAAAAAAAGACGTAATTGATTACTGTAATCAGATTACCAAAAAGCTGGGACTTGAAAACCTGATTTTCCATACAGGAAACATTTCTGATTATTCTGGAAAAAATGCCCCGGATATTGTAATTACTCTCCACGCCTGTGATACCGCAACCGACTTTGCCCTTGAATATGCCTGCCAGCGCGGGGCTAAGGCAATTTTAAGCGTACCCTGCTGCCAGCACCAGATAAACACCCAGCTGCAAAATCTTTCGGCAGATAAAAAAGCTGACCTTAAGGAAAGTGATTTTGCGCCTCTCTTAAAATACGGTTTAGTGCGTGAACGTTTTTCTGCCCTGCTTACCGATGCCCTTCGCGGCCAGTGGCTGGAAGCGCAGGGCTACAGCGTGCAGCTTATGGAGTTCATTGATATTGAGCATACGCCGAAGAACATTTTGATCCGTGCGGTGAAGAAGAGCGATAAGCGGGAATCTAATATTCCAGGTATTATTACAACTTTAGGTGTGGCCCCTGAAATATGGGAGGATGTAAAATAAATGTGGAGCGCGGGAACGTTTATTTTACAGTTCTACTAAATTAAAGTACCTCTAAACGTATTTCCGCTAAGCTCTGTAATTTTCACATTTACAAAATGCCCGATAAGCGAACGCTCTGCCTTAAAGGCAACCTTTTCGTGCTGCTCTGTCTGACCAAGCAGTTCAGTCTTGTCGTCGCGGCTTATGCTTTCTACAAGCACCTTCATTACACTGCCAACGCGCTTAATCATCTGCTCGTGAGTGTGTTCAAGCTGCAAATCAATTACACGCTGTAGTCTGTCTTTACGAACCTGTTCCGGCAGCTGTTCCATTTTTGCAGCAGGTGTTCCTTCGCGAGGGTTGTAGTAGTACATCATGGCGCTTTCGTATTTTACCTGGCGCATTAAATCCAGGGTATCTTCTACGTCCTGCTCAGTTTCTCCAGGAAAGCCCATCATAATGTCGGTTGTTAAAGAAACGTCAGGGATTCTTGCCTTAATGCGGCTAACCAAATCTAAATACTGCTCGCGGGTGTAGCGTCGGTTCATTGCTTTAAGAACTGCAGTGGAGCCGTGCTGAACCGGCAGGTGAATATGGCGGCAGATTACCTCTTCCTTTGCAATTACGTCGATTACGTCATCTGTAAAATCTTTTGGATGTGAGGACATAAAGCGAACCCACTGAATGCCGGATTTTGTTTCGCGCAGGTGATCTGCAATTATCTGAAGGAGCCCTGCAAAATTTGTATCACCATCTTTATATGAGTTAACGTTTTGTCCAATCAGTGTAATTTCCTTTACCCCGTAGCCGTTCAAAATATCAAGCTCGCGCAAAATCTCACTAACAGGGCGGCTGATTTCCCGACCGCGGACGTAAGGAACAATGCAGTAAGTACAGAAGTTGTTGCAGCCGTGCATAATAGGCACAAAGGTAGAGAAGGCACCAGGCTCGGCGGAAACGCTTGCAAATTTGTAAAGCTCGCTGTCGTCAACTTCAAAAGGTTTTCTGCCTTCTTCCACAGCGCTGATAATTTCTGAAAAATGATGTTTTGCGTAAGTTCCAACGACGTAATCAATAAAAGGGAAATCTTTCTGGAAGCTTTTCAAAAGGCGTTCTGCCATACAGCCCATAACTACGATTGTAAGTGGTTTTGCCCCGTCTTTTACGTATTCTACGGCTTCGTCCAGCATTTTTGTTTTTGCGCCAAGTTTTTTAGCGCGGACAGCTTTAAGTCCGTTGAACCAGCCAAGACGACCCATAATGCGGTTTTCGGCAGTTTCGCGTACTGAACAGGTATTGATGATTGCCATGTCTGCAACCTGTGCTGATTTTGCTACAGTCCAGCCGCGGGCGATTAAAAGCTGTTCTACGGCTGCAGATTCTGCAATATTCATTTCACAGCCGTATGTTTCAAAAAAATATGTTTTCATGTAAGGGGCATTTTACAGCATATTCTGATTATTTAATAGCACATAGAAAAAATTCTCTATTTTTGAAAAATTTTAGTTTACCGCAAAACTAAACCGTGATAGAATACAAGAAGTTAAAAAAGCATTGTTTTTGAGTAAAATAAAAATTGACACGTGTTGATTAACATTGTATGATATTTTTAGAACTAAAAAAAAATGCTGATTTTGGGCAAAAGCCCGACTTGTTCTTAAATAGGAGGATTTTTATGAACAAAAAGATTTGGGGAGCAGCTGCCTGCCTTGCAGTTGCTGGATTGGCTTTGACTTCTTGTGGTGGCAAGAAAGCTTCTGGTAAAAAAGTAGAACTTACAGTTTGGGAATCAACAAATGGTCCTGATGAGTTCATTAAACAGGCTGGAGAAGCTTTCACAAAGAAGAACCCTAATGTTACAGTTAAGTTTGTAAACGTTGAACTTGGTGATGCAGTTACTCAGATTGCACTTGACGGACCTGCTGGAGTAGGACCTGATTTGTTTGCAGCTCCACACGACAGACTTGGTACTTTGGTAACTGGTGGTCACGTACTTCCAACAAAAAATCCAGATGCAGTTAAAAAGCAGGTTTTGGGTGCTTGTTCTACAGCCCTTACATACGGCGGAAAAATGTACGGTTACCCTGTTTCTGCAGAAACATATGCTCTCTTCTATAATAAAGATCTCGTTGCTGAAAAAGATGTTCCTACAACTTGGGAAGGAATTGCAGCCTTTGCAAAAGACTTCAATGCTAAGAATCCTGGAAAACAGGGCTTTGTAATGGATGTAGGAAACGCTTACTACTCAATCGTATTTACAACAGCTGAAGGAAACCGCCTCTTTGGACCTACAGGTACAGATACAACTTCTACAAACATCAACTCTGATGCTTCTGTAAAAGGTATGACTTTCTTCCAGTCTCTCAGAAAATCTATCAACATTCCTGCTGCTGACTTGAATACTTCTACTTGTGACTCTAACTTTGCTGCTGGAAATGCTGCTATGCATATCACAGGTCTCTGGAACATCAGACCATTTGAAGATGCTGGTGTAAACTTTGGTGTTAAGGCTCTTCCTTCACTTCCTGGTGAATCAAAACCTTGTTCATCATTCTCTGGAACACGTGCTATGTTCGTTTCTGCTTATACAGAACATCCGGAAGAAGCTGAAGCATTTGCTGAATTCCTTCTTACTCCAGAAATGCAGAAACTCCGCTTTGAACTTACAGGAACAGTTCCTTCTGTAAATGTTGAAGTTTCAAGCCCTTACCTTGGCGGATTTATGGAACAGCTCAACTATGCATTCCCAATGCCATCTATTCCAGAAATGGGCTTGTACTGGGAAGCTATGAATGCAGCTTCTGTAAACATCTGGGAAGGTGCTAACATTAAAGCTGAACTTGATGCTTGTAACAAAACAATTCTTGGCAAATAAGTTTGCCTGAAACTTTATGATATCCGGGACTAGGTTTTCTGGTCCCGGATTTTTTCAGAATTCTTTTTGGGGGACGCTGATGTCAAAAGAATTACCGAAAGATGGCAGTTCCGGTCTTAAAATTAAAGTGACTGCATCCTTGTTTATGGGACTTTCCCATCTTATTTTCCTTCATGATTTTGTAAAAGGCATCTTTTTTGCTTTATGTGAGTTAGCTTTTATTGCATATCTGCCTAATACAATCAAAAAACTTGTAAATCTTGTAACTTTAGGTACTCCTCAGCATGATTTACCTATTAAATTGCGTGACAATTCTGTCTTCATGCTGATTGACGGTATTTTGATGCTTGCAGTTGTTGCAATGTTTGTTATTGTTTACGTGCTTTCTGTAAAAAGTGCATCAAAAGAGTACAAAGAATATTGCCGAAAAGGTTACTTTGGTAATCAAAAAGAACATTTGAATACAACATTTGGTAAGTCATTCCCGATTTTTGGTCTGGCTCCAAGTTTCATTATAGTTGTAGTTTTTGTAATTGTTCCGCTCATTTTCTCTGTCTGCGTTGCATTTACTAACTATTCAGCTCCTAATAATATTCCGCCTTCAAATACTGTGGACTGGGTTGGTTTCCAGAACTTCCACGATCTTATGGGTGGTAATGCAACCTGGTCAAAAGGTTTTGCCCGTGTTGCTGCCTGGACTTTTATCTGGGCTGTGCTTTCAACCTTTACCTGCTACTTCGGCGGTTTGATTGTTGCAGTTCAGCTTAGAGAAATTGATGTAAAAATTGCTCCTTATTTCCGTTTTATTTTTATTCTTCCTTATGCCGTTCCTGGTGTAGTAAGTCTTCTTGTTTGGAAGAATCTTTTGAACGGAACTTTTGGTACTATCAACAGAACCTTGCAGGCTATCGGCCTTCTTGCTCCTGATAAGACAATTCCATGGCTTGGAACCGCAACTATGGCTCAGTTTACCTGTGTGCTTGTAAACCTCTGGGCTGGTTTTGGTTACTTTATGCTGCTTTCTATGGGAACAATGACTGCCATTTCTGAAGATATGTATGAGGCTGCCCGAATTGACGGTGCAAATAAAACTCAGATTTTCAGAAAGATTACTTTGCCTCTGGTTTTGTACCAGACAATGCCGCTTATCATCATGAGTTTTGCTCATAACATAAACAACTTTGGTGCTATCTTCTTCCTTACTGGTGGTGCACCTACAGTTCCTGATTCAACAACAACTCTTGCCGGCGGTACAGATATCCTTGTTTCATGGATTTATAAGTTGACTATCACATTGATGAAGTACAATTATGCTTCGGTAATTGCAGTAATGATCTTTATTGTTCTTGCTCCATTTGCAATTTTCAACTTCAGAAATACAAAAGCCTATAAGGAAGGAGAAGTCTAATGAAAGAAGTTGGTAATCAGTTAACAGATAAAATTAACAAAGGCGTAATTTATTTTATTTTTGCGATTATTTCATTCCTTGTTATTTATCCTCTTGTTTATGTTGTCAGCGGTTCTTTTGCTCCTGGAAACAGTATGGCTTCTATGAGTATTGTTCCTTTTGCTGATGGTTTTACTCTTAAGCATTTTAAGCATCTGCTCTTTAAGACAGATTATATTCACTGGTTCTTTAACACTCTCTTTATTGCTTTCTGGACTTCAGTTTTGACTGTAATTACTGCTTCTTTAAGTGCTTATGTTTTCAGCCGTTTTAAGTTTGCTTTCAAAAAATCAATGATGATGGCTCTGCTTATTCTGCAGATTTTCCCTTCTTTCGTTGGTATGATTGCGATTTACGTAATTCTTTTGCGAATTGGTGGAATGGATACTTTGTGGGGTCTTGTTCTGGTTTATACTGCTGGAAATATTCCTTACAACACCTGGCTTGTAAAGAACTATATGGATACTGTTTCAAAGAACCTTGATGAAGCTGCCCGAATTGATGGTGCTTCAAACCTTCGTACTTTTGTTCAGATTATCCTTCCTATTACACGCCCGATTATTACCTTCCTTGCACTTACAAGTTTTATCGGCCCATGGATGGACTTTATCTTCCCTAAGATGGTTCTTCGTTCGCCGGAAAAACAGACTCTTGCTCTTGGACTCTTCAGCTTTGTAACAGATAAGAAGAATGAGTTCACAACCTTTGCTTCCGGTTCGCTGATTGTCGTAATTCCGTTTGTAATCTTCTTCCTTTTCACTCAGAAAACAATGATTACAAGCTTTGGCGGCGCAGCTGTAAAAGAGTAAGTTTTCTTATAGACTGCCGGCTTGTCCGGCAGTCGCAAAACTTATCATAAATAAGAATAATTTTCTTAATAAATAGACGGATCTTTGCTGAAAAAAATCCGTCAGGGGTTTTTATGTCTGCATACACTTTTGATGAAAGGTCGCTTTTCCGTAATGGAAAACGCTGGTTCCCGGTTATGGGAGAAATTCACTATTCGCGCTATCCTCACGAGTACTGGCGTGAGTCTCTGAACAAGATGAAAGCCGGCGGAGTTGATATTGTTTCGGCTTACACAATCTGGATTCATCACGAAGAAATTGAAGGCCAGTATGATTTTACCGGCGACCGTGATCTGCACGGATTTTTACAGGCCTGCCGCGATTGTGATGTAAAGCTTCTGCTCAGAATTGGACCCTGGAGTCATGCAGAGGCTAGAAACGGCGGCTTCCCTGACTGGCTTTTGAAAAAAGATTTTCCATTGCGCGAAAATGACGAACGCTATTTTGAAACTGTCCGCAAATGGTATGCAAGACTCTATCAGGAGTCTAAGGATTTCATTTGTGCCCCTGATAAAGACGACAACGTAATTATTGGCGTGCAGATTGAAAATGAATACGGCCACTGCGGAGGTCTTTCTGACGAAAGCGGTGACCAGCATATGAAACGTCTTCAGCAGATTGCAAAAGAAGAAGGCTTTAATGTGCCTTTGTACACTGCAACCGGCTGGGGTGGGGCAAGAACCGGCGGAATGCTTCCTGTAATGGGCGGCTACTGCGATGCTCCCTGGGATCAGCGTGTAACAAAAATTGAGCCGAGCGGAAACTTTGTATTTACTTACGAACGTAACGACCACAATATTGGAAGTGATCACGGTCTTGGTTATGGAATTACTTTTGATGCTTCTAAGTTCCCTTATCTTACGGCAGAACTTGGCGGCGGACTTCAGGTAACTGCCCACAGACGTACAATTGCCCGTTCAGAAGACGTTGGTGCTATGACTCTTTCTAAGATGGGAAGCGGCTGTAATCTCTTAGGCTATTATATGTACCACGGCGGCACAAACCCGGACGGAAAACTTACAACTTTGCAGGAATCTAAGGCTACCGGCTATCTGAATGATTTACCGGAAAAGAATTATGACTTCCGTGCTCCAATCCGTGAATACGGTCAGATGAGCGACACTCTGCGCGAAATTAAACTCTATTCAAGTTTTGTTCACGATTTTGGCGAGGAGTTCTGTGGCCTTGCTGCTGATATTCCATCAGAAAATCCTAGCCAGCCGGATAACACAAAAGACCTGCGCTATTCTTTCCGCACTGACGGAAAAAAAGGCTATCTTTTTGTAAATAACTACGTCCGCCTTTATGATATGGCTGAGCACAAAAACTGTAAGATTACTGCTCCAGACGGAACTGTATTCCCAGAAATGGATGTAGAAAATAAAGATTACTTCTTCCTTCCATTTAATATGGAATTTAGCGGAGTAAAAGTTAAGACTGCAATGGTAACTCCACTTTGCAAGCTTTCAGACGGTGTAACTGTATTCTATGCCCGTAAAAATCAGAAAGCCGGCAGGGATTTCTTCCAGTTCGAAAATGAATCAGATTCTACTAAGGCAAAAAACCTTGTTCTGAGCCGGGAAGATGCCTTGAACTCCTGGAAGCTTGCTGACGGAAGTCTTCTGATTTCTGAAGGCGGCGTATTTACTGATGAAAATGGAAAAGTTCATCTTATCAGCCAGGGGAATGCAAAAGTTTACGCTTACCCTGAACTTAAAAATCTTCCTGACGGCTTTAAGAAAAGTGGCAGTCTGAACAAAAATCTTGCGGAAGATATGCCTGCTGTTGAATTTGCCTGTTATGAGCGCGTTGCTGAAAATTTCAGTGCAAATCTTGTTGTAAAGGAAAAAGAAAGCAGCCCTGATAAGACTATTTACAGCCTGGATCTTTCTGAGCCTGTTAATCAACTTAAGAAAAAGGCTTCCAGAGACTGTTTTGTAAAGCTTAATTATCTAGGGGATAAGGCCCGCCTTTACGGTCTTGTAGACGGTAAAAAGATGCTGCTTGATGATCACTTCTTTATGGATACTAAACTCAGCTGGGATATAGGCCTAAAGCGTTATCTGAAGCACAATATTGATTTTACAAAGCTTGAACTGGAAATTTATCCTATGCAGGATTTAAAGAAAGTTTACCTGGAAGAAGCCCCTGACCTTTCCGGCGGCGACTGCAAACTTTTGGACTATTCTGTATCTTGGGAAGAAGATTCAGTTTTAATTTGTTAAATCACAGAGTCTGCCTTATAATTTTCTTATGAAGTTTACAAAACGCACTCTTCCTAAGAATCTTCCCTTGCTTTTAAAAGCGAGGGTGGCAGAATGTCCTGAGGTTTATCTTCAGGCCGCTAAAGATAAAAACGGAGTATACCAGTATTACACTTATGCTCAGTTTTATGATTCTGTAATCGCCTTTGCTCATGCCCTGCGCTCAATCGGGGTAAAGCGGGGCGATAACATTGCCCTTATGTCCGATAACCGCCGCGAGTGGTTTATCATGGACTATGCAATTTTGTGTCTTGGCGCTGCTGATGTTCCCCGCGGCTGCGATTCTATGGGAACAGAAATGCGTTTTATCACTTCCTTTGCCGACTGCGTAACCGGCGTTTTTGAAAATGAAAAGCAGCTTGGAAAAATCCTTGAAAAAATAGAAGAAGTTCCCCTCCTTAAAACTGTAATTTTGTTTGACCACATGAGTCAGGAAGGGGAGTCTCGTGCCTCTGAAGCAGGCCTTACTGTCTTTTACTTTGAAGACCTGATGAAAAAGGGACTGGAGATTGTTGGGGAAAGTCCTGATGCAAAAAAGGCTGAGATTGAAGCCGAAATGGAAGCCACTTCCCCGGATGATGTTGCAACAATGATATTTACTTCGGGAACAACCGGCACTCCAAAGGGCGTTATGCTCACTCATAATAATTACATCAGCCAGCTTTCTGTAATTCATGATTTTATTACCTGTAAGCAGGGCGACTGGTGGATGACAATTCTTCCTGTATGGCATGTTTTTGAACGTTTGATTCAGTATGTTGCCGTTCATATGAAGTGCGGTCTTGCCTATTCAAAACCCGCCGCTCCTGTCCTTCTTCCGGATATGGCAGTTATCCGTCCTCAATGGATTTGCGGCGTTCCACGACTTTGGGAAGCCCTTGCAAGCGGTGTTATCCGCACTATGAAAAAGACAGGCGGACTTACCCTTAAACTCTTTAACTTCTTTATAGGGGCTGGTTCTCTTTATGCAAAAATGAGGGATTATGTTTTTGGTAATATTCCTCAGTTTAAAAAACGCTGTCGTCTTCTGGACTCTATAATCGGTTTTATTCCCTGGATTCTTTTATGGCCGCTTCATAAACTAGGCGATATTCTGGTTTTCAGAAAAATCCGGGCAAAAATGGGCGGCAGAATTAATATTGCAATTTCCGGTGGTGGTGCCCTTCAGAAAGATATAGATGATTTTTACCGGGCAATCGGCCTGAATCTTCTTGAAGGCTACGGAATGAGTGAGACTGCTCCTGTAGTTTCCTTCCGCGATTACCGCCATCCCCGCCCTGGAGTTGTTGGAGTTATTTTTCCTACAATGGAAGTGCGCATTGTTGCAGAAGAGCATGGCAGTATTGTAAGTATGGAGCATCTTGGACCTGGAAGACAGGGGCTTATTGTACTTCGTTCCCCTCAGGTTATGAAGGGCTATTACAAGCGTCCAGATCTTACAGAAAAGGTGCTTGATCGAGCCGGCTGGCTTAATACCGGTGACCTTGGCATGATGACTCTTGATAACGAAATCAAGATTACAGGACGGGCAAAAGATACGATCGTTCTTCTTGACGGAGAAAATGTTGAGCCTGTAATAATCGAGTCGGCCCTTTTGGAAAGTAATTATATAGAAAGCATTATGGTTACCGGCCAGGATAAAAAATATCTGGGCGCTTTGATTGTGCCTGTAAAAGATGCCCTTATAGCCTTTGCTTCTGAAAATAATCTTGCTTATACCAGCTACGAAAATCTTCTTACTCTGCCTGAAGTTACAGAACTGATTCAGGGAATTATCAACGAAAAGATTACTGCTGCTAACGGTTTCCGTCTTTGCGAGAAAATCTTCAAATTTAAGCTTCTTCCAAAATCCTTTGAAGCAGGCGTAGAATTGAGTGCCAAGCTTGAAATGATGCGTTTCCGTATTGCAGAAATCTACAAGGCCGAGATAGATTCTCTCTTTGAATAAAATTTGCCCGCAGCGAATTTGCGCTATATAATAGAAGAAACTGCACCTTTGGAGGTCTTACATGGATATTAAATCATTTTCACTTGGAGCTGCAGAAGAAGTTACAGGATCTAAACATATACTTCAACTGGATGACCGTTACATTATGATTGACTGCGGAGCCTTTCAGGGTAAACGTAAGGAATCTGATGAAAAGAACCGCAATTTTGATTTTGATGTAGATGACCTTGATGCCGTTATTCTGACTCACGGGCATTTTGACCATTGCGGACTGCTTCCGGTTCTTGCAAAAAGAGGTTATGAGGGAAATATTTATGCAACCCCTGCCACCCGAGATATTGCAAATTTAGTTTTAATGGATAGTGCCCGTATTCAAGCCCGCGATGCGGAATTCCTTGCAAAGCAGGCAGCCAAAAAAGGCGAAAAATTTAAATGGAAGCCGCTTTACAGTGAGGAAGACTGTATTGCAGTTGCCAATCAGATTGTTGGGGTTTCCTATAACCGAAGAATGCCGGTTGCTCCCGGTGTGCAGCTGGAATTTTTTGATGCGGGACACATTCTGGGCTCGGCCTTTGCCAGTATTACGGTAAATCCTAATAAAAAAGACCCGGAAAAAGAAACCAGAATTCTTTATACAGGTGATATAGGACGAAAATGTAAGCCTATTATCAGAAATCCGGCTTTGGATATGCCGGCTCCTGATTACATTTTTATGGAAACAACCTACGGAAATAAACTTCATCAGGACCACGATATTGCTATGAAGGAACTTATCCGGGTGGTTCGTGAATCCTGCCAGCGTAAGGGGAAAATCATCATTCCGTCTTTTGCAATTGAACGTGCCCAGGAACTTGTTTATTACCTGCACCGTCTTATTGAACAGAAAAAGATTCCTCATGTGCCTATTTATGTGGATTCGCCTATGGCTGTAAATGCTACTAGTGTTTTCCGCGTTCATCCGGAATGTTATGATGAGAGCGTAAACGAAGCCTTCTTGAAGCATCATAAAAATCCATTCGGATTTGGTGATTTGACCTACACAACCAGCATTGAAGAATCTAAGGCGCTGAATAAGAAAGAAGGCCCTATGATTATCATTACTGCTGACGGTATGTGTGAAGCAGGCCGTGTTCTCTACCACCTTGCAAATGACATTTCAAACCCGCGCAACACGGTAATGATTGTAGGTTACATGGCAGAAAATACTCTTGGCCGAAAAATCCGTGACGGGGAAGAAGAGGTAATGATTCTTGGTGACAAGTACAAGGTTGAAGCTAAGGTTGAGCTTATGAATGCCTTCTCTGCCCATGCTGATTACGGAGAAATGACTGAATGGCTGAAGGGAATTGATACCAGCCGCCTTAAGAAAATATTCCTGGTGCACGGCGAAAAAGAAGCTCAGGAATTTTTCAAAAATCACCTTCACGAAAACGGCTTTCCGGAAGTGGAGATTGTAAAGGCTGGGGAGAAATACACATTGTAGGTGTTTACATCTAGTGTTAAAAGTATTAATATGTAACAGAATGACGCTAGGGAAAGTTTTTCCGCGTATTTTGCTCTTCCATGGGGAAGCGTAAAGTTGGGCGCCAGTTTGTAAATATATCTGCCGGTAAAGGTACCGGTGAAAAGAGGTTTATATGACTTTAAGACCAGAATGGGAAGGATTCAAGGGACGTCTTTGGACAGAAGAAGTAAACGTTCGTGACTTTATTCAGAATAACTACACACCTTATGATGGTGATGAAAAATTCCTTGCAGGCCCTACAAAGGCTACAGAAAAACTTTTTGCTGAACTTCAGAAGCTTCAGAAAGAAGAACACAACAAGGTTTCTATCGGTAAAGATGGAAAACAGAGAACTGGTGTTCTTGACCTTGAAACAAAAGTTGTAACAAGCCTTACAGCTTACGGCGCTGCATATATCTGCCCAGAAGGAAAAGACCTTGAAAAGGTAGTTGGTCTTCAGACTGATAAACCTTTGAAACGTGCTTTTATGCCTTATGGTGGAATCAACATGGCTGTACAGTCTTGCGAAATGTACGGTTACGAAGTTGATCCAGAACTCAAAAAAATCTTTACAGAATATCACAAAACACATAACCAGGGTGTATTTGATATCTACACTCCAGAGCACCGCGCAGTTCGCTCTGCTCACATCTTGACAGGTTTGCCTGATACTTATGGCCGCGGACGTATCGTAGGTGACTACCGCCGTGTTGCTCTTTATGGTATCGACCAGCTTATCAAATACAAGCAGGAAGACTTTGCTAACATCGGTGATGGTACAATGAGCGAAGACGTTTGCCGCCGCCGTGAAGAAGTAACAGACCAGATTAATGCTCTTAAAGGCATGAAAGAAATGGCTGCTTTGTATGGTTTTGATATTTCTAAACCAGCTGCTAACGCACGCGAAGCTGTACAGTGGCTTTACTTTGGTTACCTTGCAGCTATCAAAACTCAGAACGGTGCTGCTATGTCTGTTGGTCGTGTATCAACATTCCTCGACATCTACATCAGCCGCGATATGGCTGCTGGAAAACTTACAGAAGAAGAAGCTCAGGAACTCATTGACCACCTGGTAATGAAGCTCCGCATGGTACGCTTTGCTCGTATCGAATCTTACAACCAGCTTTTCTCTGGTGACCCAATCTGGGCTACTCTGGAAGTAGGTGGACTTGGACAGGATGGCCGCTCACACGTAACAAAGAACGACTTCCGCTTCCTCCATACATTGGAAAACATGGGCCCTTCTCCAGAGCCTAACTTGACAATCCTTTACTCTAAGAGATTGCCAGAAGCATTCCGCAAATACTGTGCTAAGATTTCTATTGATACATCTTCAGTTCAGTACGAAAACGATGATGTTATGCGCCCAATCTGGGGTGATGACTACTCAATCTGCTGCTGTGTATCTGCTACACAGACTGGTAAGGAAATGCAGTTCTTCGGAGCTCGCGCTAACCTTGCAAAAGCTTTGCTTTACGCTTTCAACGGTGGTAAAGATGAAGGTCTTAAGAAGGGTATGCAGATTGGTCCAGAATACGCTCCAATCACAGCAGACGTTATTGATGCTTCTAACTACAAAGAAGTTGAAAAGAAATACCTTGCAATGCTCGAATGGCTTGCTGACGTTTATGTAAACGTTTTGAACGCAATCCACTACATGCACGATAAATACTACTACGAAGCAGCTGAACTTGCTTTGGAAGATACAGATATCAAACGTACATTCGCTACTGGTATCGCAGGCTTCTCTCACGTAGTTGACTCACTTTCTGCAATGAAATATGCAAAAGTTAAGGTTAACCGCGAAAAGGTAGAAGTAAAAGACAAGGCTGGAAATGTAATCGACACTGTAACTTTGGTAAAAGACTTTACAGTTGAAGGTGACTTCCCACGCTACGGACAGGATGATGACCGCGCAGACGAAATTGCAGTATGGCTTTTGAAGACATTCGTTGGAATGATTAAACGTCACCCAACATACCGCAACTCTGAGCCTACAACTTCTATCCTTACAATTACTTCTAACGTTGTATACGGTAAGGCTACAGGTGCTCTTCCTAACGGACGCCCAGCTGGCGCTCCATTCTCACCAGGTGCTAACCCATCTTACGGTGCAGAAACAAAAGGTCTTATCAAGTCTTTGAACTCTGTTGCAAAGCTTCCATACCACTACGCTTTGGACGGTATTTCAAATACACAGACTATCAACCCATCTGCTTTGGGACACGATAAGGCTGAACAGGTTGAAAACCTTGTAAACGTTCTTGACGGTTACTTTGATATGGGACCAGATTCTGGTCACACAGGTGCTCACCACTTGAACGTAAACGTATTCGGTGTTGAAAAACTTAAGGACTGCCAGGCTCACCCAGAAAAACCTGAGTATGCTAACTTCACAGTTCGTGTATCTGGATACGCTGTACGCTTCATCAACCTTACTAAAGAGCAGCAGGACGACGTTATCGCTCGTACTTGTCACGCTTCATTGTAATTGATGCTTGAGTAAGAGAAAGCTCCCGGTGCTGCAAAGTGCCGGGAGTTTTTTTCGTAATATGCCAATTTCCAAAAAAAACAGGCTGCGGGTCCCAGCGACGGCGTAAATCAGGGTACCACCCCCTCACGGGTTCCCCCCTAATTTCCGCCTGCGTCCCACAGCCTGTTTTTTTATTTAAATCTGCCTATTTCAACAAACTTTCCACTTTAGCAGCGGCGTCCGAAAGTTCCGGACTAACCAGACTTTCAATATCACCTGCATCTACTGCCTGAGAAACTTTTTCTTCCATTGGAAGACGTGCAAGAACAGGAAGATTGAATTCCTGAGCAATTTTATCAATATTTGATTTTCCAAATACAGTAATTTCTTTTCCGCAGTCAGGGCATTTTACATAGCTCATGTTTTCTACAAGACCCAGAATAGGAATGTTCATCATGTTTGCCATGTTTACAGCTTTTTCTACGATTACGCGAACAAGCTGCTGTGGAGAAGAAACTACGATAATGCCGTCTACAGGAAGAGACTGGAAAACTGTAAGAGGAACGTCTCCGGTTCCTGGTGGCATATCTACGAACATAAAGTCTACATCCTTCCAGATAACGTCTGTCCAGAACTGTTTTACAGCCCCTGCAATTACAGGACCACGCCAGATTACAGGATCAGTTTCGTTTGCAAGAAGGAAGTTCATACTCATAAGCTGAATTCCAGAATCTGTAACAACAGGATTGAGAGCATCTTCGCCCTCAACAGCTTCGGCACGTTTGTCACCAAGTCCGAAGCTTTCTGGAATTGAAGGACCTGTAATATCTGCATCAAGAATTGCAGTCTTAAATCCGTCTTTATTTACACGGCTGGCAAGAAGGCTTGTTACCAGAGATTTTCCAACTCCGCCTTTGCCGCTTACAATACCAATTACTTTTTTTACGCTGCTTCCCTTATGAAGATTTACATGGAAGTCACGTTTTTCGCATTTTTCACTGCAAGATCCGCAGTCATGGCTGCATTCGCTCATTCTAAAAACCTCGAATATAAAAATCTTCTATTAATATAATAATAAAAGCTGATAAATGGAAGAAAAAAATGCAATTGCATTTTTATACGTTAATTTTGTATAATCATACAAATTATATTAATAAAAAGGTGTGATTATGACTCCTCAATTTCTTGCAAAAAATCTTGCATTTATCATTTATCTGGGTTTGATGATTTACATCGGTTTGCGTTATGCAAACAAAAACTCAAGCTCTTCTGACTTCTTTTTGGGCGGAAGAAAAGTTGGCCCTTGGGTAACAGCTTTGAGTGCAGAGGCATCTGATTCTTCTGCATGGCTTTTGATGGGTTTACCGGGACTCTGCTATCTTGGCGGTGTTAAAGAAACCTTCTGGACTGCGCTTGGTCTTATTGTCGGTACTTATCTGAACTGGCTTTTTGTTGCAAAACCTCTGCGCAAATGTTCTATTTCTTTTGGTGATTCAATTACAATTCCAGAATTCCTTTCTAACCGTTTTAAGGACAGAACTCACATTCTTTCTATTGTATCAGTTTTCTTCATCGTGCTTTTCTTTACTATTTATACTGCTTCCGGCTTTGTTGCATGTGCAAAACTCTTTAATTCTGTATTCGGTATTCCTTATCATGCAGGTCTTGCAATTGGTCTTGTAGTAATTCTCTGTTACACAATTACAGGTGGTTATACAGCCGTTTGTACAACAGACTTTATTCAGGGAACTTTGATTTTTGTTGCCTTTGTTGTTTCTTCAATCATCGCAGTAATTGCTTTGGGCGGCCCTGCATCAGCTTATCAGGCTGTTCAGAACTTTGATGCTCAGGCAGTAGCTGGAAACTTTGGTGATAAATTGCGCTCTGCCTTTACAGCAAACGCTTCTTTCTCCCTTAAGTCTATTATTTCTGCTCTTGCATGGGGCTTGGGATACTTTGGTATGCCTCATATTATCGTTCGCTTTATGGGAATCCGCTCAAATGCAGAAGTAAAAAAGGCTCGCCGCATCGGAACTCTATGGATGATTATTTCTTATGTAGGAACTTTCTTAATCGGTACTTTGGGAACAGCATATCTTTTGAACCACGGAACAATTCTTGGTGCTGAATCTTGGGCAACAATTGAAGGTGTTTCAACTTTTGGTGATGCAGAAACTGTATTCAGTATGACAATGCAGAATATGTATCCAGCCTTTATTGCCGGAATCTTCCTTTGTGCAATTCTTGCTGCTTCAATGTCTACTGCTGACTCTCAGCTTCTTGCAGCTTCAAGTGCCGTAAGTCAGGATATTTATAAGGGACTTGTTAAAAAGGATGCAGATGAAAAGGATGTTTTGAATATCAGCCGCTTTACAGTATTCATTATTGCTCTGATAGCTCTTTTCCTTTCAATGAATCCTAATTCTTCAATTTTTGGTCTTGTATCATTTGCCTGGTCAGGATTTGGTGGAACCTTCGGACCGCTGGTTCTTCTGGCTCTCTACTGGAAGGGAACTACAGCCCGTGGTGCAATCTGCGGTCTTATCCTTGGTGGTGTGACTGATGTATTCTGGCATTATATGCATGGCGGAATCTTTGACTTGTACGAAATTGTTCCTGCCTTTGTAGTTTGTCTTGTTGCAACAGTAGTCGTAAGTCTTTTCGATACTAAAAAAGATCCTGAAATGCTTGCCGACTTTGCTAAATACAAGGCTATGGAAGACTAAGGGTTATAACTGACTTAATCTGAAAAAAAAGCGCTAAGGAGAGTTGTGGATTTCAAAAACACTCTGATTGTTGTGACCGCGAGAGCGGTCAAGAATATAGTTACTTTGCAACAATCAGCAGTGTAGGTATTATCTGAAAAAGAAGACCTTTTTCAGATAAACTCGGTTTTGAAAGCCATAACTCGACTGGTAGCTGTTTTTTTAAACTAAGTTTTTTTTGCCCCACGCTCCACTCCCTCGCGTCAATTTTACTTACAAATCTGTTTTAAGTTTTTATTGAACCCTTACATCTTCCATAGTATAATGTACTTGTGAATAGTAACGAAGTTGAAAAAGAAAATACTGATGAAGTAATTGATCAGACTGTAAAAGAACTCTGCCATATTCTTAAGCAGGCAGAAGACGAACAGTTTATTTATGAATTTTTTAAATGCCTTTTTACCCCGCCGGAGCTCAAGGATTTTGCAAACCGCTGGCTTTTAGTAAAAGAACTTGATAAGGGAACTACCCAGCGCGAGATTGCAAAGAAATTCGGAATGTCCCTTTGTAAGATTACCCGCGGTTCAAAAGAACTGGCAAAAGAGGGCAGTGCCTTCCGAAAAATTCTGGATTTCCAGCAGGCACATAAAGATAAGTAGATAAGATTATTTAGCCTCAGGCGCAAGCTTACCACTGAAGTAAGCCATGCAGGCTCCAAGAATTAGGCACAGGGCGCAGGCGATTGCCTGACCCGCATTATGAATTCCACTAAAGCCCGGGAATAGATTTACAGCCGATCCAAGAAGAAGACCAAAAATTACACCGTAAGTATGGTTAGGCGCTTTTTTCAAAAGCCATGCTACAAGTTTAGCACCGCAGATAAGTCCCAGTAAAACTCCAATTCCGTTTGGCAAAAGCAGGAATAGGGCGTGAAAGAATTCATTTGGATTAAAAAGAGCAGGAATACTCTTCATTACAATTGTGTAAACACCAAGAATCAACATTAAGAGAGAACCTGAAATGCCAGGAATTACCATTGCAATAGCTCCGATATATCCTGCAATAAAGATTCGCATTGCAAGCTTAAAGGTGATTTCTGGAAGGGCTGCACTCATATCTGGAGTTGCACCGTCTACTCTTCCTTCAAGATAAGAAAAGTACAAGAGGGCTGCAAGTCCTGCTGCGGCACAGATTATGATTCCGATTGTTTTTCCGGCTGTAAGTTTGTTCTCCTCGCTGTGGCGGAAGGTACTTGCAAAAATCATTGGAAGGCTTCCTAAAATCAAACCTGTAAAGAAGAAGTTTGTCTGAACCGGGAAATTTTCGTACAAAACTGTAATCAGTTTACTGAAAAGTAAAACTCCCAGAGCCATTCCGCTCAAAAGAGGGCCGACAAAACGTTTATTTGCCCAGAGTTTTTTTACATTGTAAGTAATTGCATTAATAAAACGGTCGTAGATACCAAATACAACGGCAAGAGTTCCTCCAGAAACGCCAGGGATTACGTTTGCCATACCAATACAGATACCGGTTAAGAAAAGAATAATCATGTCCATAGTTTAATAATATAGAAGAAAGTGGCTTTTGACAATTAAAAACTAAACTCCTCTTCTGAAAATCCGATAAAGAAGATATAGAAGGGGAAAATCTATGACTAAAAAGATTTTATTTGCAGTATCAATTTTGTGCTTTGGTTTTGTGGCTTGTACTACAAGTCAGGTAGCGCCAAAGGCAGATAAGGATTCAATTTTTAAACTTCTCAAACAAAATAAATACGATGAAGTAAGATCCCGCTTTCAGTATGCTGATGATATTAACGGTGTTGATGAAGAAGGAAATACAGTTCTTCATCTTGCGGCAGCTGCCAATGAAGCAGATTTGACTTTATACCTTTTGATAAAGGGTGCAGATCCTGAACTCAAAAATTACAATGGTGATACACCTCTCAGTCTTGCAATTAAAAGCGGCGCTGTAGAAAGTGCAGAAACAATTGTAAATCAGAATCAGGATTGTATTTTTGCCCGTGACGGAAACGGCCAGATGGCACTGGATCTGGCACTTAATACAAGTCCTGCCTACTACGGCATTATGATTAATGAAAAAACAGGGGCTGCAAAAGACAGTGATGATAATACAATTGTTCATCATTTTGTAATGTCAAAGAATGTAAGGGGAATTGAAGTTGCAACTGCCCTTAAACTTCCTATTGATCAGAAAAATGCTGCCGGAAAAACTCCTCTTGAACTTGCTTACTTAAATCTTACAGATGATGATTCTGTAACCTGTGCCGCTGACCTTATTCTGGGTGGCGCTGAAACAAACAACGAAGAATATGCTTATTTTGAAACTGCCGTTTCTGACCGAAATCTGGACGAACGTTTTGATGACGGACAGACTCCTCTTCATATTGCGGCTATTCAGAATCATGTTGCAATTGAAAAATACCTTCTTGTAAACGATGCTGATAATTCTGCTCAGGATTCTTCTGGCGCTTCTCCCCTTCATGAGGCTGTGCGCTATGGAAATCTTGATATTATCAAGGCACTTCTGGATTCGGGAGCAAACGTTAATTCAAAGGATAATCTTGGAAAAACTCCTATTATGGTAATTACTCCAAAGGATAGAACACAGGAGATTTATACACTTTTAATCAGTTACCGTGCAGATCTTAATGAAAAAGATATGTTTGGTGATACAGTTCTTCATAATGCAATTATGGTGAATTCTGATGTTGAAGTAGTTTCAATCCTTACAAATAACGGTGCTGATGTAAATGTACGTAATAAGGAAGGTGTAACTCCTCTTCATATTGCAGTTCAGAAGGATCAGGTTGGAACTGCTCATCTTCTTACAGAAAACGGTGCAAATATCCATACAATGGATGCTAAGGGAAAATCTCCGCTGGCTCTTGCCCTTGAAGGTTCACAGGCTATGCTTGAAGCCGTTGTAACTCAGAAAAATGCCATGACTCAGGATTCAGACGGAAATACACCTCTTCATGTTGCCTTGTTAAAGGATGCGCCTCTTTCTAAGGTTCAGTATATAGTAAGCCTTACAGACAATGTAAATCTTCGTAACCGTGATGGTAATTCGGCTCTCTTCCTTGCTGTAATTAAAAACCGTCAGAAGGTAGGGGAACTGCTTCTTGCAAAGAATGCAGATATTTTCTCTACAAATACAAATAATAATTCTCCTCTTCGTCTGGCATTGCGCTATCCAAAAATTCAGGAATGGCTTATTACTTCTAAAACTATCCGTGCAACTGATGGCAGTGGAAACACAGTCCTGCACTATGCTGCAGAATGGCAGTTTACAGATTCAGTTAAATCTTTGACTTCAAAGGGAGCTGATATTTCTGCAACAAACAGCAGTGGCGAAAACTGTCTTTTTAGTGCAGCAAGAACAAATAATCCTGCTGTAGTTCAGGTTGTAGTTGACTGTGGTGCTGATATTTATGACCGCGATAATCTTGGGTCTACTCCTGTTCACGTTGCAGTACGCTGGGATGCTCCTGACTCAATTGATAAACTTGTTCTTCTTGGCGCAAACGTTAATGCCCAGAACTCTTCTGGAAAAACTCCTCTTGCTGAGGCTGTTGTTTCTGGTAAATATTTGATTGTACGCAAACTTCTTGAATCTGGTGCAAATCCAAATGTTGGTGATACAAACGGTGTTACTCCGCTGATTGATGCCATCAGAATTAATAACAAAGATATGGTAAAGCTTCTTCTTGTTCATAATGCAAATCCTAACCTTCAGCAGGTTAATGGACAGAATGCTTTCCATGAAGCAGCAATTCTTGGTGATAAGGAAATTATTACTCTTATCCGCAATGTAGGTGGAAATCCTCTTGCCCGTGATAAAAAGGATAATACTCCTTTCTCTATCGTGATGAATACAAATCCTGCTTTAATCCGTGATGTGCTTGGAAACAGCTACACAATTACTGATAGTGATGGAAATTCTCCTATTAATATAGTAGTAAAATCAAGAAAATCTGTAGCCCTTCTGCAGACTCTGATTGATTACGGCTATCCGATTGATACAAAAGATTCTGACGGTTACACAGCCTTGAATTACGCTATTGAGCATAAATATTACAATACTGCGACAGTTCTTTTGCAAAACGGTGCAGATCCTTTCCTTATGATTGATAAGAAGGGAAGAAACGGCGTAACAATTGCCCTTGAAAGCAAAGATACAAAGATTCTGAATACGATTGCAAAATATGCTGGAACTTTGTGTGATATTCAGGGTAATACAATTCTTCATTATGCTGCAAAAACAAGTGATGAAGAAATTGTTAAGCTTTTGATTTCTTACGGGCTTGATAAGAAGATTGCAAATATTTCGGGGGATACTCCTTATGATCTGGCTGTAAGATGGAAGCGTCCTGAAATTGCAAATATTTTAGATATTGAATAAAAACAATGCTTTCGCGCGGAACCGGGACTGTCCTTAAAAATGGCAGTCCCGTTTTTTTTTGTAAGGATAGAAAATGCGTAGCGCAGGTTCGTGATTTGCGGAGTTTAGAGCGTGGGAAAAGCAGGTTTGCTGCAAGCAAACCTGCGGCGTATAATAAAATACTTTTCCGCGCTCTCGGCGGAGCAAATTACGGTTCTGCGCGAGAGCATTTTCGTATTTTTACTAAACAAAGAAAACTATCATTGACACTTTTTAGTTTTTTGTCTATTCTTTCCATAATGACAAAAAGATAAAAAATGTCATTTTTGAATTGTACATTATGGGGGATATATATGAAGAAATATGCATTTTTGTTTCCAGGTCAGGGCGCTCAGGTTCCTGGCATGATTAAAGATTTGTGTGATGCTTATCCTGAAGCACGCAAAGTTGTAGACGAAGTTACAAAAATTACTGGCGTTGATATGCCTAAACTCCTTTGGGAATCTGATCAGGCTGAACTCAGCCGCAGCGACAACAGTCAGCTTGCAATCACAACAGCTTCCCTTGCCGTTATGGAAGTTCTTAAATCAAAAGGAATTGAAGCTTCTGCCGCTATGGGCTTCAGCCTTGGCGAATTCCCTGCTTTGTATGCTGCAGGCGTTTTGAGCTTTGAAGATGTAATTAAAGTTGTTCGCCAGCGTGGACTTATTATGCAGGAAACTTGTGAAAATATTGCAAAGGCAAACGAAGGTCACGCACCTGGAATGACAGCTGTTATCGGACTTTCTCAGGAACAGGTTGCAGAAATTGCAAAGAAAATCCCTGATGCTTATGCCGCAAACCTTAACTCTTCTGTTCAGACTGTAGTAAGCGGAACTTTTGATGCTCTTACAGCTGTTGAAGCTGCTGCTAAAGAAGCTGGTGCCCGCCGTGCTCTCCGCCTTCAGGTTGCTGGACCTTTCCACAGCCCATTGATGCAGGAAGCTGCTGATAATTTTGAAAAGGCAATTGCAGACGTTACTTTCAACTCACCATCTAAAAAACTTTTCAGCAACGTTACAGGTAAAGAAGCAACTGACGGAGCTGAAATCAAAAAGAATGCCGTTCTTCACCTTACAAATCCTGTTCGCTGGACAGACGAAGAAAAAGTTCTCTTTGACATGATTGAAGCTGACAAAGATAACGAATGGACTTTGATTGAACCTGGTGTTGGTAAAGTTCTTGCAGGTCTCTGGGCAAAAACAGACTACGCAGAAAAATACACCTGCGCACCGGTAAACTCTGTTGAAACTCTTGATGCTTTGAACGCATAAAATTGGGGGAATACATGGCTTTATTAAACGGAAAAAAAGCACTTGTTACAGGTTCGAGCCGCGGAATCGGACGTAAAATTGTTGAAGAATTCCTTAAAAACGGTGCCGAGGTTTGGGGACTCTGCTCTAAGCCAAGCGCCGCAAAAGCTGAACTTGAAGAAATTGCAAAGGCAAACGGAACAAGCTTCCACGAAATCTGCGCTAACGTTGGCGACCACGCTCAGCTTTCTGAAGTGGTAACAGCCGCTGTAGCAGAAGCCGGCAGCTTTGATGTTCTTGTAAATAACGCCGGAATTACCCGCGACGGACTTTCTTTCCGCATGAAGATGGAAGACTGGCAGGATGTTTTGAACGTAAACCTTACAGGTTCATTTGTAATCACTCAGATTGTTTCTAACGCAATGCTCAAGGCAAAGCGCGGAGGTTCAATCATCAATATGAGCTCGATTGTTGGTATTCACGGTCAGGGCGGTCAGGTAAACTACGCAGCTTCTAAGGGCGGACTTATTGCTTACAGCAAGGCTTTGTGTAAGGAAGTTGGCAGCCGCGGAATCCGCGTAAACTGCATTGCCCCAGGTTTTATTGAAACTGATATGACTGCTGTTCTTAAGGAAGATTTGAAAAAGGCTATGATTGATTCAGTTCCTCTTAAGAGAGCCGGCCAGACAGAAGACATCGCAAATGCGGCTGTTTTCTTAGCAAGCGATATGTCAACTTACATTACTGGACAGGTAATCGGAGTTGATGGAGGCATGGGCTGCTAAAGCAGCACATGCCGTGCGAGTTTACGAAAGTAAACTCGGTAAGTTCGTGTCTTTGACACGAACGACGAATGGGTGCTTAAAATAGTGAATCCGTTAAAAAACGAGCTGCGACAGCGGGTCGTTTTAGGATTTACTCTGAAAAATGGCTCGCCGCGAGACTAGCGAGCGGCGCGGCTCGTAGGTTAAGTAAATAACTGTAGTATCGGGCATACGCCGGATATGAAGGGGCGCGAAGCGCGTGCGAAGTACCGACCGTCAGGGGAGCCCGGAATAGCCGGTAACTAGAGAGACTCGTACAAACTAATATATAAGGAAACTAAAATGGAAAAAAGACGTGTTGTAATTACAGGTATGGGAGCAATCACTCCTCTTGGAAACTCAGTAGAAGAAACTTGGGCAGGAATTAAGGCTGCAAAAAGCGGAATCGGCCCAATCACACTTTTTGATGCATCGGTAAACAAGGTTCACTATGCTGCCGAAGTAAAAAACTTTGACCCGGCTTTGTATATGGATTCAAAGGATGCCCGCAAAATGGCACGCTTTACTCAGCTTGGTGTTGCAGCTGCTAAGATGGCACTTGAAGATTCTGGCCTTATGGGAAACGAAGCTGTTCTTGACGAAACAGGAATTATTCTTGGTGTTGGAATCGGCGGTTTGGAAGAAACAGAGGCTGACGTTCTTGGTATGTCAAGAATGGGCGGTGTAAAAACTAACCCTATGGCTATCCCTAAGCTTATTCCTAACGAAGTTGGCGGAAACATCGCTATTCAGTTTGGTGTTCACGGTCCTGTTGAATCAATTGCAACTGCTTGTTCTTCTGGTACTGACGCTCTTGGTGCTGCTTTTGATATGGTTCGCTCTGGCCGCCTTGACTGCTGTTTGAGCGGTGGTGCTGAATCTACAATCTGTCAGTTCGGTGTTGTAGGCTTTGAAGTTTTGCACGCTCTTTCTACTGGTTTTGATGATGATCCTACAAAAGCAAGCCGTCCTTTTGATAAAGACCGCAACGGATTTATTATGGGTGAAGGTTCTGCTATCCTCGTTCTGGAAGAGTATGAACACGCTAAGGCCCGCGGTGCTAAGATTTATGCAGAAATCGCCGGTTACGGTGCAAGCTGCGACGGATATCACCTTACAGCTCCAAATCCTGACGGAATCTGTGGTTCAAAATGTATGACTCGCGCTTTGAAGGATGCTGGAATGGATCCAAGTGAAATCCAGTACTACAACGCTCACGGAACTTCTACAATGAAGAACGATTCAAGCGAAACAAACATGATTAAGATTGCTTTCGGCGAAGAAAATGCCCGCAAACTTAAGATTTCTTCTACAAAATCTATGCACGGTCACTGTCTTGGTGCAACTGGTGCTGTAGAAGCAATGATTTGTGTAAAAGCAATCAACGACAGCTTTGTTCCATGTACAAAGAACCTTGATAACCCTGATATCGAAGGCGGCTGCGACCTCGACTACGTTCCAAACAAAGGTATCGAAATGAACATCGATGCTGCAATGTCTGCAACATTCGGCTTCGGCGGACATAATGGTGCTATTATTATTAAGAAATGCCGATAATCGAAAATCCGTTAAAAAACGAGCTGCGACAGCGGGTCGTTTTAGGATTATCGTTAAAACGGCTCGCCGCGAGACTAGCGAGCGGCGTCAAATAAATAAGGAGGAGGGAGAAGTCTCTCCCTGCGCCCGCACTTCGTTGCGGGCTACCCTCTCGCCTAGGGGACGCTACGCTTTCCCCTAAGACCCCATGAAAGACCGTTCATCCCAAGTGGGCGGTCTTTTTTATAATATAAATGTTTAATATTATACAAATATGAATATTTACGTTGATTTTGATGACTGCCTTTGCGAAACTGCACGTTATTTTTGTAAACTTGCAGCCCAGCTTTTTGGGGTTAATGTACCTTACGAACAGGTAAAATATTTCAATCTGCAAAAATCCTTTTCACTGTCTGACGAACAATATGACCAGATGATGATTAAGGGACATACTCCCCAGGTGCTTTTGTCTTATGATGAAACTCCGGGTGCTGTTGAAACTCTTAAGGGTTGGCTTGAAAGTGGTCACAACGTAAAAATAATTACAGGACGGCCTTTCAGCGCTTATGAGGCTTCCCGCGAATGGCTTAACCGGCACGGCCTTAAAGACCTTGAATTATTCTGTCTTAATAAGTACGGACGGGATAACTTTATCAAAGGAAGTACTTTCAGCCTTGAACTTGAAGATTACTACAAAATGCATTTTGACTATGCTGTAGAAGATTCACCGGCTGCCTTTAAGTTTTTTGATCATCTGCCTGAGCTCAAGGTTATGGTCTTTGACCGCCCCTGGAATCAGGATTGTGCTTTTCCAAATGAAAATTACAAAAGGTGTTTAGACTGGAAAAGTATAAGAGAGCTTGTCCATTAATGGTAAGGTATATAAATGATGCAAGGTTGTTTTTAAGCCTGTTATCATATAAAATATATTTATAATTTAAATTAGGAGTTTAAAATGTCTTTAACAACTGATATCAAATCTTTGCTTCCACACCGCGAGCCTTTCCTTTTTGTTGATGAAATTGTCAGCGCTGATGAAAAAGGCTGTGTTTGCGAACATACATTTACAGAAAACGAATTCTTTTTTAAGGGACACTTCCCTGAATATCCTGTAGTACCAGGCGTTATCCTTTGCGAAACTATGGCTCAGGCTGGTGGAGCTGCTCTCCGCTATCTGAATATTGTTCCAGCAGATGGTCTTTTCTTCTTTGCTACACTGGACAAGGTAAAGTTCCGCAATCAGGTTCGTCCTGGTGACAAAGCCAGAATGGAAATCACTTTCCTCCGTAACAGCCCGAAAATGATTAAACAGGCCGGCAAACTCTACGTAGGCGAAAACCTCTGCGCCGAAGCCGAATGGATGTGCCTAGTCGGATCTGCGCAATAGCAAACTCCAAAAACTTGCGCCTTGCGCAAGTTAAGCAAAGGTTACGTGCATTCGGAAGTTGAAAGGAACTTTGCGACCTTTGCAAAACTAGACGCGCTTGCGCGGCTGATGTGCCTGGTAGGTAGTAAATAATGTTTAGGTAATAACAGGCTACCGGTCGTGTAGCGCGATAACGCGCGGTTTTGAACCATACTACACGACAGGGAGTCTGTTATTGCATTTTATAAACAATATATATAGAATAAAACTAATAAAAAAATCTTAGGGGGATTTTAAATGTCTTTAAAGAAAACTTTTTCCAGCGACGGAAAAACTTGTACAGTTGTTTTTACTGTAAATCCTACAGCAGCAGCAGGTTCAGAAAAAGTATATCTCGTTGGAGAATTCAACAGCTGGAATCCAACTGCAAAACCAATGAAGAAAAGTCCTGACGGATCTTTCTCTGTAAAACTTCAGCTCGATACAAATAAAGAGTATCAGTTCCGCTATTGTCTTGACGGCACAACCTGGATCAATGACTGGAAAGCAGATAAATACGTTCGCTCAGAAATGGCAAACGATGATAACTCTGTAGTTGATACTACAGTTCCAAAAGCTCCAAAAACTGCTAAAAAGCCTACATCAAAAGCTGTAACACCAAAAAAGACAACTAAGAAGGCTGCAAAATAGATGATATAAACCCGGTCAAAATCTGGCCGGGCTTTTTTTTGTCAAAATTTCCTCACTTTTTTTTCAAAATTCATAACTTCTCCTATTGACCTTTTTTTGTAACTTCTATATATTATAAACACTTATTCCCCGATTGTGTAATGGTAGCACTTCAGATTCTGGTTCTGACTGTGGGGGTTCGAATCCTCCTTGGGGAACTAAGGCTGGCTTGTGAAAGTCAGCCTTTTTTTTTCAAATCATTTTTTGGCCGCTTCGAATATCGGTTTAGTTCGCCGCCCTCTCAAGGCGGAGAGACGGGTTCGACTCCCGTAGTGGCTAACCTTAAGCCTATGTCTTTGGAGAATAATCGTACAGCTTTTGACAGACTTGTTTCTGGCCTTAGTGCTCAAGACAGAGCTGATATGCTCCGCCGGATTAACAGCGAAGATATGGCAAGCGTTCAGCTTGTTGAAACCGAAGACGAAACAGCAGAAAAAAACATTTCACTTCATTTAAAATTCCAGACACTTCCGCTTATTCACAAAGTTCTTATAAAAATTAAGGCAATTTTTACAGGTAAAACTTCAGAACGTGTTTACAATGACAGTGTCCTTATGACAATGGCAAAACACGTAAATCGTGAACATCCGGGACTTCTTAATACCCGCATGTATTACCTGGACAGTATTTTTTATGAACGCCTTAAAGATCTTAAAAGTGCTGCCGATTTTTTTAAGCCTTATTTTGCTCCTATTGATAATGAGCCCGGCGAGTTTTATGTTTTTTTAAGTTCCTTTGTAACACCTGAAATTTCTGACAAAATTAATTCAGAGGCAGATCCTTTTTCCCTTTCTTTTGATGTAGAACCAACTACTATGGAAAAAGACCGCCTTATGAAAAATCTTGATAATATTTTTTCAAATCTTGATCCTAATTCTAAGGCAAATCTTTATTCTGCAGTTCAGTCAATTTCCTGGCTCAAGCAGTTTTCTGTATTGCCTTTCCTTCATTTTACTGCTCAGTTTACAAATCTTGTGGGCACTTCCTATACCTGTCCTTACAGAAATGCTGCCGTTGATTATGATATTTTTTCTGCAGTTTTTACAAACATTAAGCCTATTTCAAGTGAACTTTTAGAAGCGCTTTTCTTCTATATACATAAAAATGAATTTGCCGCAAATCCTCACAGCCAGGATCTTGAACGTTCTGTTAAAGAGTTTATGGCAGGGGCAAATTCAAAATTGTCTGCTATCCAGATGTTTGTCAGCAGTGTGCCTGTAATCAAGCTTGGGAAAATCATTAATCAGGATTTTGACTGGCTGCCGGGAAATATTGATGGTTCTGAAGCCTGGTTCCCGAAATTCCGTGCTCACTGGCGTGAAATTCTTGAAATACGCTGGAAGGACTGGATAAAAGAAAGAAAAAAGAATTTAATTGCTGCTACTCTTCATGATGATTTTGGCCTCATAAAGTTTCCGGAGATGAAGTATCATCCATGGACTTCTTTGTGGTCAAAGGTTCAGTTTAACTGTGAGCTTACCGGCGGCTTTATGTCCTGGTTCAATCTTGAAATGTATCATGAAATGCTTGCTTATCTTAATGATATTGTTCTTGAAGGAGTTTTTAACGGTCCTCAGAGCAGACAGGAATATACATCAGGCTTTAATCTTTTCCAGCAGGCAAATCAGAAAATGGCAGATCTTCTGGCTGCCCTTTCTCCAAACGGCGATTACGGGGTAAAGTTTACTGAATGGGCTAAATTCCCTGTTGGTACTATCCAGATGCAGAATCAGATTAAAACTGCAATCGGTAAGATTGAAAATAGTATTTATGATGTAATGAAAGATTTTAATGCAGGCAGCGCTTTGCTTGTAAAATTCCTTTCAAAGCTTTTTTCTCCTGATCCTAAAAATGCCCTCGAAGTAATGCAGAATTTTTCTTCAATGAAAGGTCGTGGAAACCGGGAATGGCGGGATAATCTTGAAAAGGTTTACATAAATCTTTCAAAGTGTATTTTCTATCTTTCTGAGCTTGAACCGATTGAACACACTTTCTAGTCTATGAGTATTACAAGATTTCCCCTTCTTTTTTCAGATAAAGATTATCTTACTTTTCCTTTTTATAAGAATGGGCTTCCTCTAAAAAATGCCCCTTTATGCGGTATGAGCATTAAAAAGGCTGGCAGCATGCGTTTCCGCTGGAATGAAAGAAATCCCGGCAGAGAAGATTTTTTGAAAAAACTGAGTCAAAAGGGAAATGTAAAGCCTGTTTCCCTGGAACTTATTCATTCAAAAATCGTATATGATTTGAAAAATGGCGATGAAACTTCCGGTCAGCAGGGAGACGGAATGATTACCTGTAGAAGTGATTTACTTCCTGTGGTTACCGTTGCCGACTGTATGCCGATTTTTTTATATGAGCCGGAAACTGGTCTTTTTGGGGTAGTTCATTCAGGCTGGAAGGGAACAGGAATTATAAAAGAAGCAGTTGAGCTTGCCTGTAAAAACTATGGTGCAAAAACTGAAAACTTTTACATTCTTCTTGGTCCTCATATCCGGGACTGCTGCTATATAGTTAATCAGGAAAGAGCGGATTATTTTTCAAAAGAATTTTCTCCTGACTGTCTGAGTCCTCTGGAAGAGGGTGGAGTATGTCTTGCAGGTGGAAGGGGGCTTCCTGTCAGCTGGAAAAATGGCGGCGGACAGCTTTATCGACTTAGTCTTGAAAAAGCAAATCTTTCTGTACTCAAGGCGGTGGGCATTAGGGATGAAAATATTGCTGTCTGTTCTGACTGCACCTGCTGTAACGAAAAACTTGGTTCTAACCGCCGCGAAACTGCTGACTATAATATGACTCACCCTGCCGCAAATGCTGACCAATTATCCCGCTGTTTTACTGTTCAAGCCGCCTTCTGCGGATATAATATTTAATATTGAAATATCCCCGTTTTAGTGGTATTTTTAAATGCATATTTTTATTTTTTATAGGAGCTAATATGACATACACTGCAGAAGTGGAGCATATGTGTCCTTTGGCAAAAGGCGCATATCATGGTCCTGCACCAATCCCAGAAGAGGGAGAGTGGGTACAGGTAAAGAAGATTGAAGATATTTCCGGATTCACACACGGTATCGGTTGGTGTGCACCACAGCAGGGTGCCTGCAAACTTTCTTTGAACGTAAAGAACGGAATTATCGAAGAAGCTTTGGTTGAGACAATCGGTTGTTCAGGTATGACTCACTCAGCTGCTATGGCTTCTGAAATCCTTATCGGAAAAACTGTTCTTGAAGCTTTGAATACTGACCTTGTTTGCGATGCTATCAACACAGCTATGCGCGAACTCTTTATGCAGATTGTTTACGGTCGTTCACAGTCAGCTTACTCTAAAGACGGTCTTAAAGTTGGTGCTTCTTTGGAAGACCTCGGAAAGAACCTCCGCTCTCAGGTTGGTACTATGTTTGCTACTCGCAAAACTGGTCCTCGCTACCTCGAAATGACAGAAGGCTACGTTGAAACATGTGCTATCGATAAAGACAACCAGATTATCGGTTACAACTGTATCAACTTTGGTAAACTTATGGACGCTCTCAAGGCTGGAAAACCAGCAGAAGAAGCTATCGCAGGTGCACGCACACACTATGGTCGTGTAACAGCTGATCAGGGTATGGTAAAACTTATCGACCCACGCAAAGAGTAGTATTTAGGAGGAATAGTTATTATGGCATTGTTTGAAGATTTTGAAGGCCGCATTCCTCAGGTGAATAAGGCTCTTAAAGAATATGGTTTTAAAGAAGGTGAGGCTGGTTTGAACGAAGCTCGCGATCTTTGTAAGGCTCGTGGTTTCGATCCATACGAAATCTGTCAGTCTACACAGCAGATTTGTTTCGAAGATGCTAAATGGGCATATGTACTCGGATCTGCAATCGCAATCAAAGAAGCAGAAAAAACTGGTGACAAAACTGGTTCTACAGCTGCTGCTAACATCGGTAAAGGACTCCAGGCATTCTGTTTGCCAGGTTCTGTAGCTGATGACCGTAAAGTTGGTCTTGGTCACGGAAACCTTGGTGCACGTCTTCTTTCAGAAGAAACACAGTGCTTTGCATTCCTGGCAGGACACGAATCTTTCGCTGCTGCTGAAGGTGCTATTAAGATTGCTGCTAACGCTAACAAAGTTCGCAAGAACAAGCTTCGCGTTATCTTGAACGGTCTTGGAAAAGATGCTGCTCAGATTATTTCCCGCATCAACGGCTTTACATACGTTCAGACTAAATTTGATTACTTCAACGGTGAAGGTACAGACAAGGCTCTTACTGTTGTAAAAGAAGTTCCTTATGGTTCAAACCCTGACCGCCTTATCGTAAAGTGCTACGGTGCTGACGATGTTCGCGAAGGTGTTGCAATCATGTGGCACGAAGATGTTGATGTTTCTATTACTGGAAACTCTACAAACCCAACACGTTTCCAGCACCCAGTTGCTGGTACTTACAAGAAAGAGCGCTTGCTCGCTGGTAAGAAATACTTCTCTGTAGCTTCTGGTGGTGGTACAGGTCGTACACTTCACCCAGATAACATGGCTGCAGGTCCAGCTTCTTACGGATTTACTGATACTTTGGGTCGTATGCACTCAGACGCTCAGTTCGCAGGATCTTCATCAGTTCCAGCACACGTAGAAATGATGGGCTTCATGGGAATGGGTAACAACCCTATGGTAGGTTGTACAGTTGCGTGCGCTGTAGCAGTAGCTGGTTCATTCTAAGATATCTGATTTCTTACGAAGTAGGTTGCACGCAACTGTACAACCTACGGCGCCCGATAAATCGGGCGAACCATTTAGTAAGTAAATGCTAAAAAGCAGTCCCAACGGACTGCTTTTTTTAACGCATTTTCTATATTCGGTATGTACTGTAGTATGCGCAGTAGCAGTTGCTGGAAGTTTCTAAGTTAAACTTATAAATGCAAAAGGGCACTCTCGTAATGAGGGTGCCTTTTTTATTGCACAAGCAACTGAAGGGGAGTTAACGGCGGCCGTCGAGGGCTTCGGAGAGTTCGCTTTTGTTTTTGTAGAAATTGGATTTAGCCTGGTACATTTCGGTATCGGCGGCTTTCTGGAGTTCGGTAAGTGACATGCCGGGATATTTTAAGCGGTTTGCAATTCCGTATGAAACTGAAATAGATTTAATTTTGTCGCCATTCCAGTTAGCTGCATAGTGGGTAAAACGCTGCATTCTGCGTTCCAGAATAGACTCTTCTTCCCTTATGATGATAAAGAATTCATCACCACCAAGACGGCAGATAAGCTCTGCATCCGGGAAGGCTTCTGTCATACAGATTGCTGTACCTTTCAAAAGTTCATCACCGGCATCATGACCAAAAGTGTCGTTTATAACTTTAAGACCGTTTACATCAATCATTATAAAGTTTGTTTCATTATCAATTCCAAGGGCTTCCAGCTTTGCCATTTTTCTGTAAAGAAGGCGGCGGTTTCCAAGATTTGTAAGCTGGTCTTTGTAGGAATTCCTTTCAGATTCAAGTAATTTTGCATGTTCTTTAAGCGAAGTTGAAAGCTTAAGAAGGCTTGTAACAATATGCATTCCAAAAAGAATCAAAAAACCGATTGTAATTAAGAACATATAGTTCATGTCTTTTCCAAAAAGGAAGAGGAACATGCTTACAACTGCAAAAACACCAAAGACAGCACTTCCAATGGAAAGAATCTTTTGCTCTCCTGTAATTTTCTTAACATATGCAAAGTCAAATGCGGCGCTGACAGTCATTATAATTCCGATGACATCAATAACATGAGTAAGGAAGAGCATCTGGGTAAAATCGCGGGTACCGGTTACAAACATTATCATCTGGAAAATAAGGTTGGCTTCAGCAGTTATCTGGAATAATCTGAGCATGCATTTGTGTTTTTTATTAATGGCACAAAGGAAGGCAGAAAAGAAAACCGGCATTGAAGTAAAGGCAAGGTAGTTTATTATTCCCACGCCTGCCATATTGCCAAGGATTACTCCCAGTACATCATAATTTGTAATAATCCAGATTACGATTGAAAGGGAAATCAGGAAGGTTTCTACAGAAATATCCAGATCTTCAAGTGTTTTTTTACTCTGGTAGAGATAGCTGAAAATGAAGGAATTCAGGGAAAAAAGTGCGCAGACAAAAAGAAGAATTGCAAGAATACAGGTTGGAATACATTTTGCAAGATTTTCGTGAATGTAAGTTGCCAGTGTGCTGACCCGAACCTTTGTTATGCTGGCTCCGTAAGGATTTTCCTGTAATGACATTGTCAGCTTTATTACTTCACCGCTGCAAACACTGCTTAAAGGAATAAAACAGGTGTTTCTTCCTGCATAGGTTTTAATTCCCATAAAGCGTGGCAGTTCTGAAACGTAGAAAATGTTACCGCGGAGTCTGGCAGTAAGCATTTTGTATTTTCCGTGAATTTCAATTACGTTTGAATCACGAACATTGGGCATTTTTGTATATAGTGTAAAGGCTTCTTCTGATTTGTTATTGTTGAATGGTAATTTTACTTCTTGTGTTAATTCTTCGTCAAAATAAAGGTGGAGATTTTTTGCAGGCGGGACATATTTTATACGTTTAATATCTGAGTCCTTAAATAGGGCCGCAAATACAATGTATAACATCATCACACCTAAGGTGACGAAATACGTCAGTTTATCAAATTTATTTTTAAATATTTGTTTTTTCATTTATGTGTTCTCAACCCCTCATCTTAAACACAATTATCTTCTTATTATATCACTAATTGTAGAAATGTAAAACTAAAAGTTGAATTAAAAAAAAATCCCCTTTATAATTAACCCGATGGCTCTGAACAGCCACCTTAAACAGGA
The DNA here is from genome assembly GCF_000260795.1 of Treponema sp. JC4. GTDB lineage: Bacteria > Spirochaetota > Spirochaetia > Treponematales > Treponemataceae > Treponema_D. The sequence goes on along the minus strand of NZ_AJGU01000002.1, from coordinate 110,991 downwards.
GTTTTTATGGAAGGATATATTCACCAGTTAGAGAGTTTTGGCTGTGCAGACGGTCCCGGAAGCCGTTTTATCATTTTTTTTTCGGGCTGCGCATACCGCTGTAAATACTGCCACAATCCTGATACCTGGAAGATGACTGATGGAAAAAAATACACCACAGACCAGCTTATTACAGAAGCCCTCAGTTGCCGTGCCTACTGGGGAAAGAAGGGCGGAATTACTGTAAGCGGTGGAGAGCCTTTGCTTCAGCTTGATTTTTTAATCGAACTTTTTGAAAAAGCAAAAGAAAAGGGAATTAATACCTGTATCGATACTGCCGGTGGACCTTTTACAATGGAAGGCGAGTGGTTCAAGAAATTTGAAAAACTGATGAGCGTTACAGATATTCTTCTTCTTGATATCAAGCATATTGATGAAAAAGAACATATTGAACTTACCGGCCAGACCCGCGAAAATGTGCGCGAAATGTTTGAGTATCTTGATAAAATCAATAAGCCAATCTGGATCCGTCACGTTCTGGTTCCTGGTATTACTGATAACGACGACTATCTTACAAAAACCCGTGATTTTATCCGTACTTTGCACAATGTTCAGCGGGTTGAGATTTTGCCTTACCACGGACTGGGTGCTGCAAAATACAAGGAAATGGGAATCGATTACGTTCTTAAAGATACAGAAAGTCCTACAAAAGAACGCGTGGAAAATGCCCGTGCCATTCTTGAGTGCGAAAAATACGACGGGTGGAAAAAATAAATGGAAAATGAAGAAGTAACTTATGGTTCTATAAAGGCCTCTGGATCAGAACTTTCTTATGCCAAATTTGGTCACGGAAAGGACTATTTTGTACTTCTTCCCGGCTTACATTCCAAAAGCCTTATGCCTTTTGCTCCTGCGGTTGCAAAACAGTACGGTAAGCTTTTAGATTCCTTTACCATTTATATGTTTGACCGCATTTCAAATCCGCCGGAATCCTACTCAATCCGCGATATGGCAAAAGACACAATTTCTGCCATAGAGGAACTTAAAATCAAGGACGCCTATGTACTTGGTGTTTCAATGGGCGGTATGATTGCCCAGACAATCGCTGTAGAACGGGGTGATCTTGTAAAGAAGCTTGCAGTCTGCTCGACAACCCCGCGTATGAACGAAAACAGCCTGAATGTATTCGGACAATGGAAAAGGCTTGCTCAAGCTAATCAGCAGAAGGAACTTGCCCAGATGCTGGGAAAAACTATCTACACCCAAGACTTTTATGAATCTTATAAAGATGCAATCATGGAAAGCTTTGCAGGTGCCAGCGAATCAGAAATCCGCCGCTTTATAATCTGCACCCAGGCAATCCTGAATTTTGACATTTCTTCTGAATTGGAAAAAATTAAAGCTCCGGTTTTTGTAGTAGCCGGAGCTCAAGACCTTATTTTTACCTCAGAGCTTGCTGATGAAATTGCAGAAAAAACAGGGGGCGAAAAATATATCTACCCTAACTACGGACATTCCGCCTACGACGAAGCTCCTGATTTCCTTGATAGAGTCTGGAATTTCTTTAAACCTACTACCTCTTCTTTCTAAAATTTGATAAAATAAAATGATAAAATTATTTGTACTCTTTCTGGAGTTTTGATTATGGCTATTGATAAGTGGGAAATCGTAATCGGATGTGAGATTCATACTCAGCTTTTGACAAAAACTAAGGCTTTTTGTGCCTGTGAAAATAGATACGGTGGAATGCCTGATACACGTGTTTGTCCTGTTTGTCTGGGACTTCCTGGAGCTATGCCTCGTATTTCTAAAGGTTATGTAGAACTTGGCGCTGTTGCAGGCCAGGCTTTGAACTGCCATATTGCTCGCTTTACAAAATTTGACCGCAAGCACTATTTTTATCCTGACCTGGCAAAGGGCTATCAGATTACTCAGTATGATATTCCTCTTTGTACAAACGGTTATGTTGATCTGCCTTTCAGAAGCTTCCCTAAAGACGAACAGCCGGGTGGAGCAAAATGCCGCGACAAGAACTTTATTGGCGAGAACTGTATTATTGAAACAGAAGGAAATAAATACCGCCGCGTTCGTGTAGAGCGTATCCACCTTGAGGAAGACGTAGGTAAGTCCCTTCACTTGCAGGGAGCTCACTCTTACATTGACTATAACCGATGTGGTACTCCTCTTATTGAAATTGTAACAAAGCCGGATATGTCTTCTCCAGAAGAAGCTGCTCTTTTTATGCAGACTGTTCAGGAAATCCTCCGCTACGTAAAAGTTACTAACGGTAACCTTGAAGAAGGTAACATGCGCTGTGACGCAAACATCAACCTTAATGTTTGGGAAGACGGAAAACTTTACCACACTCCAATTTCTGAAATTAAGAACTTGAACTCTTTCAAGGCTATCCGCGAGGCTTGTACTTACGAAGCTCAGCGCCAGCTTAAGGAATTCCAGGAAGACCGTCAGGAATTCAACCCGGGCTTTAAAGTAACAATGGGTTGGGACGAAGAAAAAGGCCAGACTGTTGTTCAGCGTACTAAGAACTCTTTTGTTGATTACCGTTTTGTTGTAGAACCTGATATTAAACCTTTCAGCGTAAGCGAAGAATTGATTGCTACTGCCCTTGAAAAGGTTGGTGAGCTTCCTGAAGCTAAACGCCAGCGCTATAAGAAAGAATACGGCATGACAGACTTTGACGTAGAAACTATGACTTCTACAAAAGACCTTGCAATGTGGTTCGAAGAAGCCGCTACAAAGTCTAAGAGCCCTAAGAAGGTTGCAAACCTTATTCTTGCAGAGCTCCTTGCTGTTGTAAACGAAAATAAAGAGACTATTAACGATGTAAAAATCACTCCGGCTCATATTGCTCAGCTTGCTGATGCCCTTGAAGAAGGAAAAATTACTTCAAAACAGGGTAAGGAAGTATTTGCTGAAATGCTTGCTTCTAACAAAATGCCTTTGGATATCATCAAAGAAAAGGGCATGGAAGTTGTAAGCGACGCCGGCGAAATCGAAAAGATTGTTCAGGACGTAATTGCCGCTAACCCTAAGGCTGTAGAAGACTATAAGGGTGGAAAGACTAACGTAGTCGGCTGGCTCATGGGACAGGTAATGAAGATGTCTAAGGGCAAGGCAAATCCTAAGCAGGCAACAGAACTCCTTAACAAACACCTGGCTAAACTATAATACGAGTTTTCTTAAGAAAACTCGTGGTAGCGGTTCTTAAAACAGACAATTGAGTTTGAATTTTTAACCGCTACCGACACCTGGCAGCACTCTAAACGCTACCTGTGCACCTTAATAAATTCTACGAAATCTTCTGCTGTAAGAGGTTTTGAATAGAAATATCCCTGTGCTTCATCACAATTAATTGAACGCAGGAAGTCTCTCTGTACTGCAGTTTCTACGCCTTCAAAAATTGTAGACTTATTCAAAACCTTACTCATTTCAATCAGAATCTGAATAAACTCTGCTGACTGCTTATCCATTTCGCCGTTTTCTTTTGTGGAAGCGGTAAGGAAGGAACGGTCAAATTTAAGCACATCAATAGGAATTTTTGTAAGCATATTAAGCGAACTTTCGCCACTACCAAAATCGTCCATGGCAACTGTAAAGCCTTCTTTGTGCAGCTTTTCAGTGATTTCCTTAAGAGTCTTATCATCCATTACAGAACGTTCAATAATTTCAACCTGGATGAGATTAGATGGAATTGAGTAACGCTTGAAAATCTCTAAGAAGTCATGCATGAATTTTTCCGGCTTACTGTGGTTTCGACTCATATTTACGGAAATCGGAACTATAGGCTGATTATTGTGTATCTGATTCTCCAGGAACTTAAATACCTGTTCATAAACATAAAAGTCAAGTTTTGTAATAAAGCCGTTGCGTTCAAAAAGAGGAATAAAGGTGTCTGGCATCAGTTTACCAAGTTTTGGACTTTGCCAGCGGACAAGTGCCTCTGCACCAACAATTTTTTCATCTGCAAGAGAAATCTTAGGCTGGTACATTACATAGAATTCACCGTTTTTAAGGGCATCTTCCATATGGCTTTCTATGAATTTTTCTTCCCGGATTCTGTTCAGAAGCTTTGAATTGTAAATGGCATATTGAGTAAGAAGGTTTTCCTGAATTGTAGTTTTTGCGAAGGAAGCCTGTCCAATCAATTGCTGGATTGTATCTGCCCTGTCGCTGTTTTCCGGCATTAAGAAAGAAATTCCATATTTTGACATAAAAGGAATTTCATAATCTTTTGTCTTTAAGTTCAGTTCTGTTAATTCATGCTTAAAGATTGCCATTGCTTTTCTGACAGAAGGGATTTTAAGCAGAATGTAAAAATGATCTGCAAAGCCGCGGCCTATAATGGCATTGTATTTCATGGCAAGCTTGTTCAGGCGGCGGGAAAAATAAAAAATCATGGCATCAGAGGCGTCTTCGCCGTAATTCTGATAGGTGTAGCGGAACTGTCTGATATCACATTCCAGGAACATGAATTTATTGTTTGGATTATGCTTAAGAAGTTTTGCGGCTTCAATTTCAAAGTGTTTTCTGGTCCAAAGCGTTGTCAGAGAATCATAGATTGTTTCAATGTGCTGATGACGGTGCAAAAGACTGATTACATAAAATTCCAGGAAGGTGAGAATAAGCATAGTTGCAATACCCAGAATAACTATGAGGAAACGGTAACGGTTTTCCTTCTGTTTGAAGGCATAAAAGAAGGTATCTGGAACTGAAAGCCCCAGTGTCCAGTTTGTAGGCGGAACCTTTTGCAAAAAGATTGTTACAGGAGTGCCCCTTGTACTAATGGTCTTGTAATGTCCTTTACCAATTTTTGTAATTTCCCGTGAAGAAAGCAGGTTACTATCGTGAATTTCAGGACTATAAGTCTTTAAAATCATGTCAGGGTCAGGATGACAGATGAACTTTCCGTGCTCACCCAGAATAAAAATCCATTCGTCTTTATCAAAGAGAAAACTTTCAACAGCCTTATTCAAGGTTGTAAGCTTTATGGAAGCTGAATAAAAACCTCGCAGGCTGCCGTCTTCTTTTTTTACCGCAGATGCAAGTATGATAACAGGTTCGTCATTCATATGTGAGCGGATAGGAGAGCTTACAAAGTAATCAAACTTTTCATCAACAATTTTATGGAAATATTCTCGGTCTGTAACATCAGAAAGGGTCATGTTCTGTCTGAAGCCAATTCCTTCCGTGTTTACAAATGAAACATTCATAAAATCAGGATGATTAATATGTTTAATTTTGTTTATATACTGCTGAATTTCCTTGTCGCTGTGATTATTTGCATAGCCTGTTTTTATATAGGTATCAAGGACTGAAAAATAACTTTCAATTTTTAGGGTAACCGACTGGGCATAACCGGAAGACATATCTTCGCAGTATTCATCAAATTCTTTTCGCGACTGGTCTATAAGTTTTGTAGTTATATGAGAAGTTGATAAAACTACAATCAGAGTAAAAATTAGTGAAACGATCAGTGAAAAAACAAGATTTACAGTGTTTGGATTATACTGTTTATTATCCTTTATAATACCCATTTTGATACCAGATTACATTTTATTTTCCTTCCACCCTTATATAAATTATAACATGCTGTTTTGAAAAGTACACTTTTTTTCTTAGATTTTTTTTATCTTTACGTTATTAAATATATTGAAGATTTTTTTCTATTTTGACATAATTTTTTCCATAATATATTGAAAAAAGAGGGTAGTATGAGTTCTAATTTTCCGCTTACACAGTCACAGCTTGATAATCTGATTCAGGATTTTCCGACACCGTTTTATCTGTATGATGAAGAGGCAATCCGCGACAATATGAAACGCTTTACAAAAGCCTTCAGTATTTTTCCGAAATTCCGCGAACATTTTGCCGTAAAAGCATGTCCAAATCCTTATATTCTGAAAATTCTTGCTGATGAAGGCTGCGGAGCAGACTGTTCTTCTTTGCCGGAACTTATGCTTTCTCACCTTGCTGGAATTACAAGTGAAAAAGTAATTTTTACTTCAAACGAAACTCCGGCCTCGGAATATAAATTTGCTTACGAGCACGGAAATATTATCAATCTTGATGATATTACTCATATTGATTTCTTGAAGAAGGCCTTGGGCGGAGAATTTCCAGAAACTATCTGCTTCCGCTACAATCCTGGAAACGAAAAACAGGGCTGTAATTCAATTATCGGAAAGCCTGAAGAAGCAAAGTATGGACTTACCCGTGCTCAGATTATTGAAGCCTATGCAAAATGCCGCGATCTTGGCGTAAAACATTTTGGTCTTCATACAATGGTTGCTTCAAACGAACTGAATCCTGCCTTCTTTGTTGATACTGCAAAGCTGGTATTCGAACTTGCCGCAGAAATTAAGGAAAAGACTGGAGTTCAGATTGAATTTGTTGATCTGGGCGGTGGACTTGGTATTCCTTACAAGCCTGAGCAGAAGGCTGTGGATTATGATGAAGTTGCAAAAGGAATCCGTGCAGAATATGACCGCGTTGTTGTTCCTGCCGGGCTTGATCCTCTTGCAATTTACTGGGAATGTGGCCGTCCTATTACTGGTCCTTACGGCTGGCTTGTTACAACTGCAATTCACCAGAAGCATATTTACCGCGAATACATTGCTGTCGATGCCTGCATGGCAGATTTAATGCGCCCTGGAATGTACGGCGCTTACCATGAAGTTACTGTAAGTGGTAAGGAAAATGCTCCAAAAACTGAAGTTTATGATGTAGTTGGTTCTTTGTGTGAAAACTGCGATAAGTTTGCAGTACAGAGAAGCCTGCCAAAAATTGATATTGGTGACCACGTTATTATTCATGATGCCGGGGCACACGGTCGTGCTATGGGCTTTAACTACAACGGTAAGCTTCGCTGCGGTGAAATCCTTATGCGCCCTAACGGAACTTTTAAGGAAATCCGCCGCCGCGAAACCGTAGACGATTTGTTCGCTACAATAGACTTGGGTGGAGTGAAGGATTTTAATTAAAACTTGAACTTATCTACCTGTTCTCCAATCTTATCTATTGAGCTGTTAATGAGGTCGGAAACCTCGCCAAGGGCGCTTCCGGTCTCGTTGATTTTCTTTGCACCGATGCTCATTTCTTCCATGCTCTGATTCATCTGCATAGCGGCATCCTGCAAAGCCTGAACTTCCTTCAGAATCATCTTATTGCCTTCTTCCATTTCGGCAGAGGCATTTTTTACTTCCAGTGTGCTGTCCTGCATGCTGTGAAGGGCTTCTGTAATCTGCTTAGAACCTTCGTTCTGCTCTTCCATGGCAGACTTAATCTGCATGACAAGGGCATCTGTATCTTCAAGTTTTTTAGAAACAGTTTCAAAGGCAATGCTGGCTTCTGAAGAGGCAGAAACAACCTCACCAATAGATTCCTTAATATTGTTCAGCTGAACACCAATTGTTTTAGACTGGGCTGTAGAAGTTTCAGAAAGCTTACGGATTTCATCAGCAACAACGGCAAAACCTTTACCAGCTTCGCCTGCATGAGCGGCCTCAATTGCGGCATTCATGGCAAGAAGGTTAGTCTGGCTAGCAATAGAAGAAATTGCAACGTTTGCTTCCTGCAGCATCTGAGACTGGGTTTCAATCTGTTCAATTCTTTCGTTTACGGCTCTCTGCTTGTCTATTCCCACCTGAGAATTAGAACGCAGGTCTGCAAAGGAATTAGCCATTTTATCCATAGAAGTGTTTACAGAGGCAATGTTACCAATCATCTGTTCGACTGCAGCCGAAGCCTGAGTAACACCGCTGGACTGACTTTCTACCATGCGGCCTAGACTTTCAATGTTAGAAGCAATCTCGGTTACCGCACCCGCAGTCTGGTTAACGCTGGCATTCTGTCCTTCAATCTGTTTCACCATACTTTCAATATTTGCAATAATCTGGGTGATGGAACTTGCCGTATCGTGAGTGGCGTTAGAAAGATTATTTCCCGCGCTTGTAAGCTCGTTTTTAGATGATTTTACATCGCCGATAATATCCTGAAGTTTCTGGGCGAAGTCATTGAAGCCTTTTACCACATAACCGATTTCGTTGTTAGAATCAATATCGATTCTGCGGGTAAGGTCTGCATCGCCGGATGCAATGTCTGTGATTGCGGTCTCAACAACAGTAAGCGGCTTCATCATTCTGATAAGGAGGAAGGCTCCAACGGCAATCAGAATAAGGACGCTTGCAAGAGAGAAAATAATCATGTGAGTACTTATTCGGTTTACAAGCTTGTAAATGTCTGTATCAGGAATAGTAAGGGCAAAGCCCCATTTTGTTCCCGGAATAGGGCGGTAAACAATCAGATCTTTTCCCTGTCCAGTTTCAGAGGTAATCCATTCAGTTCCGGTTTTTCCGGCCGCAATATTAATTGCAACGTCAATTAAATCTGCATTCGGACCGTTTTTGTCGATATCTGTGATGAAGTTTTTCTTCATTATAAAGTCTTTGTTTTTATGGGCAAAAACCATTCCATCATCAGAAATAAGCCAGGCATAGCCGTTATCTCCGATTTTCATTTTGTTTACTTCGCTGGTCAAAAGCTGAACATTTACAACACCGCCAATCATGGCAAAAATTTCGCCTTTTTTGTCTCTGAGAGGGCGGGTAAGGTGAACTACTGGCTGACCGGTTGTTTTAGACATTAAAGGAGTGTTTACGAATCTTTCTGTTTTTCCCCGGTAAACTTCCTGGTAGTAAGGACGTTGGGAAACACTTACGGTTGTGCCCAGGTCTGTATGGGCAGTTCCGTTGGCGCCGGCAATCATAATGTAGTCAAAATCCTTACTGCGCATTTTTTCATGAGCAATAAGCCATTCGTAAATATCTGGGAGGATTCCGTCTTTCATGATGTCGGCATCAATGTAAGAGTTCAGTTCATTAAGATAGGCATCAAGATTATTGCGGATAGAAAGTGCATAACCATCTGCAATATTGATGTAATCTGCAGTCTTTTCTTCTATGATGGATTCTTTTGCATCACTTGTAATAAATATAAGCTGAGCGGCATTAATAAGAACAATTGTTCCTGCAATGCTGAACAAAAGGAATCTTATTAAGCTGGAACGCTTAGCCTTTTTCTCTTTAACTTTCTTTTCTTTAGGTTGCTTACTCTTGCTAGCCATATGAATCTCCTTAGAAAATTATACTTTGAACTGGTCTACCTGCTGGCCAATCTGACCGATTGAACCGCCAATCTGCTCAGAAACTTCCCTCAGGGTTACGCCGGTTTCATTAATTTTTCTGGCACCGATGCTCATTTCTTCCATGCTGGAAGTCATATGCATTGCCGCATCCTGCAGAGCCTGAACTTCTGCAAGAATCATCTTATTTCCTTCTTCCATTTCTGCAGAGGCATTCTTTACTTCAAGAGTGCTGTCCTGCATATTGTGAAGAGCCTCTGTAATCTGCTTAGAACCCTCATTCTGTTCTTCCATTGCAGATTTAATCTGCATTACAAGGGTATCTGTTTCTTCAAGTTTTTTGGAAACTGATTCAAAGGCAATGCTGGCTTCTGAAGAAGCGGAAACTACTTCACCAATAGATTCCTTTATGTTGGTCAACTGATTTCCGATTGTCTTAGACTGAGCCGTAGAGGTTTCAGAAAGCTTGCGGATTTCATCAGCTACAACCGCAAAGCCTTTTCCTGCTTCTCCTGCGTGAGCCGCTTCAATTGCCGCATTCATGGCAAGCAGGTTAGTCTGGCTGGCAATATTTGCGATTGCAACGTTAGCTTCCTGCAGCATCTGAGACTGAGTTTCAATCTGTTCGATACGGTCGTTTACCGCTTTTTGCTTATCAATTCCTACCTGAGAATTAGAACGCAAATCGGAGAAGGAATGAGCCATTTTATCCATAGAACTGTTTACAGAAGAAATATTACCAATCATCTGTTCAACAGCGGCCGAAGCCTGAGTTACTCCGCTGGACTGATTCTGAACCATGCGGCCAAGACTTTCTATGTTAGAAGCAATCTCTGTTACAGCACCTGCAGTCTGATTAACACTCTGATTCTGACCTTCAATCTGACGTTTCATGCTGTCTATGTTGGCAATAATTTCTGTGATGGAAGATGCCGTATCCTGAGTAGAAGTATTAAGATTTTCGCCCGCAACCATAAGCTCATCTTTTGAATTCTTTACATCGCCGATAATAGCCTGAAGTTTTTCGCTGAACTGATTGAAGCCCTTTACAACTTCTCCAATTTCATCATTTGCTTTTGCATTAAGACGTCGGGTTAAATCTGCGTCGCCAGAGGCAATTCCTGTAATGGCTGTACTTACATCCTTAAGCGGCTTAATAGAGAATTTTACTACAAAGGTGCCGATAAGAGCTGCACCAACAAGAGCGGCTACCGTAATCAAAAGCATGGCAGCCATAAGTTCTGTAATTCCGTTGTAAAAATCTGCATAAGGGGCAAGGCAGACAGCACTCCAGTCACTTCCGTCAATAGGCTGATAAGAAACAGCATATTTTTTCTTTTCTGCTTCATCATAGAAAACTTCAGCCGCAGTTTCGCCGTTCATAATGCGGGCAATTACAGGCTTAAAACCTTCTGAAGCAAGATCAGAGGCTACAGTATTATCTTCAACAAGTTTTTGATTTTCGTGAGCAACGTAGCGGCCACTTTTACGGCTGATAACAAAAGGGTGAGAAGCTTTACCAACCGTAAGGGTCTTCATCGTATGGCACAAATCCGAAGAATCTACAACAGCAGAAACTTCACCAATCTGGCGGCCGCTATTATTATAGAAAGGAACTGCATAAAAAGTGCAGAGATGTCCGTTAGTTTTTGACCAGTTTGGATCCATAAGGGCATTCTTACCTTGCATTGAAATAACAAGATACTCGCGAGAGCTCATATCGTGGTAAACACCTGTTGTACTGTAACCTACGCCCTTTTCATCATAACAGCCGATTCCGAAGTATTTGTTTTTTCCAGCCGTAACAGAGTTGGCCAGTAGCCACTTATCATGCAAAGAAACATTTTCATCGCGGAAAGTCGAAAGGCTGGCAATTGATTCGACCATTTTAAACTCGCGCTCATTAATCGTCTGGATTTTAGCCGCAACCGTATTCGCCAGATTAAGGTTTCCGGTTTCTACAGCCGCCGTAAGTTCCTGTTTTGACTTAGAATAACTGAAGCCTGCAATCAGCGACGCCGTAATAAAAATAAGACAAATCATCGCAAGTGTGATTTTAGTTTTTATACCCATGAAATAACTCCTGTGTAAGACGACCGGTCAGAGCCGTAAGTGCACTATTTTTTAAGTATAACACTGGTTTATTATTTTTCAAAAATTTATTTAATCTGTTCTTTTTAGACAGTTTTTTTGATTTTAATAAATCTCATGTTATAATCATATTATGAAAAAGATTTTTATAACTCTGGCTGTTATTCTGGGTATTTTTACAGCCGATTCTTTTGCGGCTGCATCAAAAACAAGCGGCACTTCTCAACAAGTGAAAAAAACAATGCCTTTTACAAAAGGTTTGAATCTTGCAGTATGGCTTGAAGCAAACTACACTCCGGACGGAAAGGTAGCTGCATTATCTGATTCAAACCGCCTCAGATTCGGAAAACAGGATTTTGAAGACATAAAAAGTCTTGGTGTAGAAATTGTTCGTATTCCGGTTCATTTCCAGGCTTTTTCTTCCGGCTCTCCCGATTATATTGTAAACGACTGGATTTGGGATGCTCTGGATAAAGCGGTAGAGTGGTGTACAGAACTGAAAATGTACATGATTATTGACTATCACAATAACTGCCAGGGAAGTTCAAAAACAAGTCCTGATATTGAAAAAATTCTTTTAAAGATCTGGCCGCAGGTTGCACAGCGTTATAAAGATTCAGGGGAATATGTTCTTTATGAAATTCATAACGAACCTCATATGAGAAGCGGTAATATAGAAAATGATGTTGCAAAATGGGCTAAAATACAGGGAAACGTTTTGAAAGCAATCCGGGAAACTGATAAAACTCATACCGTAATTGTTGGGGCTGAAAACTGGAATTCAGTAACGGAGCTTTTAAAATTACCGGATTATAAAGATCAAAATATCATTTATAACTTTCACGATTATTCACCAATGCTTTTTACTCATCAGGGAACAGTTTGGACAGACTACAAATGTGTAAAAGGTGTTCCCTTTCCTTATGTAAAGGAAAAAATGCCTGAAATTCCGGAGGAAGCCCCGGACTGGGTAAAGCAGGAAATTAAAAATTACCCGGAAGATTCAAAGGAAGTAAATCTTGTTAAGCCTCTGGATGAAGCCGTTAAACTTGCCAATAAACGCGGTGTTGCACTTATGTGTAATGAGTGGGGAGTTTCCCAGACCTATGCAGATAAAAATGAGCGTACCAGCTGGTATAAATTAAAGGCAAAATGGATGGATGAACGCAATATTATCCGCGTCAGCTGGGGCTACAGAGAGCCAATCGGTATTTTTAATAATTCAAGTTTGAAACAATATGAAGCAAGATTCCCTGAGGATTTGAATAAAGATCTTTTGGAGGCTATGGGATTTAATCTTCCCGGAAAGACAGCTCATCATCCTTCCTGGATCGATTCTGCAAAAAAGAAAATGATTTTACAATCTATAAAAGCGGATTTGCAGAAAATATTTTGTGCGATAACAGCTGGCTGGAAGATGACAGTGATTCAGAACTGAAAAGCATGATTTATAAAAGAGATTTTGCAGACGAACCGTATTATATCTACTTGAAAAAGGCAAAACCCTATAATCATCTGGATATTGATTTTTGCGGCGACTGCGATTTTACAGCCCTTTTTGGAAGCGGAAAGTCTCTTGAGTTTGAAATCCGGTCAAATCAAAAAGATCTTGCAATGGATCTGTATTTTATGCAGCAGGAAGTAAACGGAGCAGGGAAGGCCGGACTCCCATGGCGTGCTCAGACCTCATTAAAGAAAAATTCCGTTCCTGCTGACGGAAAATGGCATAAAGTGAGTATTCCTCTCAAAGATTTTTATGAAAGCGGCGCCTACAGCAATGCCCAGCAGAAGTGGTACAACGGCGAAGGCCTTTTCAGCTGGAAAAAAGTCCACAACCTCGTTTTTGACTTCGGAGAAAAAGGCCTGCAGAAAGATGTGTCGATAAGAGAGATTGTGATTAGGTAAAGAAAAACAGGCGAGTGCCAACACCCATTCGCCTTTCACCGTTCCGCTAGTGCTCCAGCCGCTTCCTTCGTTCGGCAGGCTCACTCAGTCCAGTGGCCGCCTTCGGCGCGGTTCAACGCTCACGCCTGCTGCTGTTTTTAATTGGAAGTGCAAAAATTCCAAAGCGCAATAATCAGATATAGCTATATCGTATAAAATATAAAGTTTTACTACGATGTAAAAATAGAAAAGACTTTACGCTTGATTGGTATATATTCTTGTGTTATACTTAATTTGCACCACAGTGATGGTAGGCTGAACCTCCGAATTCACATGAATAGGAGGCCTGCAGTATGACAGGATACGAAAGCGTAATGCTTCTTTGTGCAGTTGTAACAGCAATTGTTACAGTTGCATCGTTTGTCTTAGCAATATGCAAGGCTCTCGCTAAAAAAGATTCAGAAAGCGATTAGATAAAAAAGAAAGCCTACACTAGTTTCCACACCATGTAGGCTTTTTCATAAAAGCATACGGAGATTCAGCCACATTACTGTGGTGCTCCTTTATTTAATATATCACATTCCCGCAAAAAGTCAAGCAAGAGGCATTATGCCCCTCACCAGATTTTATTTAATTTGGAGAAAACCTATGAACTGCACGAACTCTATTCATACTATATTTTAACATTGCATCTGAAGAACTTGTACCTTGTTTTTCAACAACTATGAAACATTTAATCGTTTGATAGAGGTTCGCTTAGGGTTGTTCCGTTATAAATTACACCGCTTTCAAAATAATATTGTTTACCTTCAATTACGCCGCCTTCTGATACTCCATTGCCTGAAATGGTTGTATCGCTTATAGTAATACGGCTTCCATTTCTAGCAAAAATACCACCTCCGTGGGTCGGAGTATTTCCAACTCCACCATAATAGGCTGCAATATTATTTTGGATAGTACATTTATTTAATGTTAAAGTGCCGGAAGCCATAAAAATACCTCCGCCCATATAGTTACTGCCGCCTGACGCTGAAAGTTTGTTTCCTGAAATCTCACAGTTTGTTAATGTACTTGTTCCACCGCTTATGTATATGCCTCCACCATTTGTAGATTTTGTAGTATTATTGGCGGTCATATTTTCAATTGAAACACTACCTCCTGCTATGGTTAGAGAAGATTTGTTAGTAGCTGAAATTGTAAGGTTTTTGGCTTTTAAAATACCATCGTTTATTAGAATTCCAGATGGATTATATGCAGATGCTGATATTTTTACAGGAGAGCTTTCTGTTCCTTCTATATTTACTTCACCGTTTTCTATGCTGATTGCAGCTTTATCGCTTCCTGTATATTCGACTTCTACACCTTCTTTTATAGTAAGTTTTCCGCCTTCTTTTATTGTAAATAATGCTTTATCATAGTTACCTGAAATTTTATGGTTTCCTTCTACGACAAGAGGATATGTAACTTCAAAATAATTAGGTAAAGGAACAGCAATATCTGATTCAAGTCGAATTTTAATAGGTTTAGTACTGTCAGAAGAAATTTGCTTAAATATATCAGGCAAAGTATAACCTATTGTTGTTATTATAGTTGAATAACATTTTCCATCTTTACCAATAATCCAGTCATTATCTGATAATGCAAATTTTGCACACGATGCAGCGATGAGTGATTCGGTACCATTAAGCACTTGTTTTGATGCACTGTATGTTGGTGGGGTAATAGTAGCGATAGGTGCAGTGCCTGTAAGACCTTCTGTAACAAAGATGTATCTGTTTTCTACAAGATAAACATCATTTTTATTATCTGTTCCAGCAGGAATATATGCTTTTTTCAACAGCGTAAAATCACCACCTGCATATATTGCACCGCCATTTTTTTCTGCAGTATTGTTTTTTACGATTCCACCAGCAATTTTGAATACTTCAATAGCACTTGTTGCGAAAATACCACCACCTTCTTCTGCTGCATAGTTGAAACCAATACCGCCAGAGAAATTAGGATCATCAGAACTTACATTTGTGTAACCGATGTAAAGATTTGCTGCCCCTGCGCTATAAATACCGCCGCCATTTTTGAAAGCTCTGTTTGTACTTGTATCGTATGTTGGAAACTTATCTGAAGTTATGTTTCCAATGACGGCAGAACCGCTCATAAACAATGTACCGCCATTTATGAAAATACCGCCACCACGATTATAGGCAAGATTTCCATAAATACTACCGCCCTGGAAGTCAAAAGTTCCGCTGAATAATACACCGCCTCCATCTCCTTGTGTTCCTCTTCCCGCTGTGTTGTCCCAGATATAACCGTCTGTCATAATCATTTTATTTGTTGAGTAAACACCTCCGCCGTCACCGTCAGTGCTATCCTCAACGGTTGTTGTATTCCTTTCGATTCTACCACCGCTCATTATGAAGGTTCCATTATTCATTACACCGGCACCTTTTTTTGCCTGGTTTTTGGTAATTTGACCGCCGGTCATGGTTAGTTTTCCTGAGTCGCCAATAATTACGCCTGAATTATAATTATTCGTAATCACAACGCCACTAGAAATGGTAACATCTGTGGATATACCGCTTTCAAGTGAAAGTCCGGTTGTAGCAGCGCTTGAGCTGTCTGAACCTTGAATTTTCAGGTCTTTAATTGTTACAGGAACATCTGTACTTATGCTAAGAACAGTACCTGCGGATGTAAGATGCAGACTATCTGAATCGGATCCGCTTGCACCGCGGATTGTAAGAGTTTTGGCATGGTAAGTACCGCTGGCTTCCGTTTTTGAAAGAGTATCAGAAATTGACTGTGCGCCTTCTACTTTTCCGTTAATGAAGATGGTGTAATCCTTATTTTTGTTATGCATCAGTTTAACGGCATCGTCAATGGTTTTCAAAGGTTTAAGAAAGGTTCCGCTGTTAGCAGAATCACCATCTGCAGAAATGTAAAATTCAGTAAGGGCAAAGCCGTCTACCATTGCAGGGGTAATTTTGCAGGTGGTTGTTTTTGCAGAACCTGTACCTGTCGTTACAAAATATGGTTCATCGCCATTCTGAACCCAGGTATTTGTAACAAAATCTGATAAAACATTAATTATTTCGGTAAAGGAATAGAGAAGTTTATCTGAGTTATCGTAGAAATTAAAACTTACATTGTATGTCCCTTTTTCTTTTTCTATGGGATTTCCTTCAGTTCTTGTAATAATTTTATTATCTGCAGCTTCTAAAGAAAAAGTTTGTCCGGTCGAAAATGCCATAATACATTTTTGAATATCAGTTTCGCTTACATCAATTTCGAGTGAGATAGAACCGGGTGCTGTTGATGTCTGATTTACAGAAAGTGTAATATCTTCACTTACAACCTGATTTGCAGTGCTTATAGAAAACTCTTTACTTTCGCCGGAAAATATTTCTATTTCGTTATAAATTACGCTTACATATATTTTGTAATTTTTTTCTGTTTCTGTAAGCGGGATTTTAATTGTGTAGGAAGAATAATCTGTGGAATGAGTTCCGTCTATAGTTTCTGTACTGCCCTGAGCGGTATTTTTAGCGGTTATTTTATAGGTAAGTCCGCCAGGAATTGAAGGCCATGCAGTTCTTTTGCTGCCGGTATTTTCTATTTCTGCCTGTGCAGAAGTAAGCAGGCTGGCATATTCAGTTGGAAGGGCGGTACCCGGGTTTATTGCACCGGAAACAGTCACATAGCGGACTTCTGAGCTGGAATTGTTGTCGTTATCAAAAAGATTATTGCAGGAAGAAAAAATCAGGAAAATAAAAGTAAGAACAGATAAAAATGATTTTGTGATAATACGTTTTTCAGACATTCTTTATTCCTATCTTATAAAATAATAAGTAATTATACATAATGCGCGGAATATTGTCATCGGATGAAAATAATCAAAAAAAATCAACTTTTTTTTCAAATCTATTTCCGAATTTTGAAAGTCTGCGACTATATTATAGTGGAGGCAGAAAAATGCAAGAGACAGTTTTGATAATATCAACCCGGCGGTGCTGGAACGGGTTAGGAATTTACGACTTATCGATGATGAACTTATGACAGTGGTTTTCAGCGGAGATAAAAAGGCAACGGAATTACTCATTCGGATTTTGCTTAATCGAAATGACCTTACGGTTACAAAATCAATGACACAGGTTGAAAAACATAATCTGTTTGGTCGCTCGGTAAAGCTGGATGTTGTAGCAGAGGATATCTTTAAAACGGAATATAACATTGAAATTCAGAGGGCAGATGAAGGTGCCGATCCTCGAAGAATACGTTATCATCAGGCAATGCTAGACAGTCATACGCTCAAAAGTAACCAGAAATTCAAAGATTTACCGAATCTTTATATCATATTCATTCTGGAGCATGATATGTTTGAAACAGGCCAGGCCGTTTATCATGTAAACAAAACTCTTGATATCAAAGATGAAGAAGGCAACAATTTGCCATTTGATGACGGCTGTAATATAATGTACATCAACGGCGATTACCGGGGTGATAATTCTCTTGGCAAACTAATGCACGATTTTTCAACACCTAACGCCGATGAAATGTATTTTGATGAACTTGCTTCTAAAGTAAAGTTTCATAAGCAGGATGAACAGGGAGTACAAATGGCAAGTAAAATAGTAGAAGAATATGGCGATATCCGTGCTGCTGAGGCATTGAAGCAGGGAATACAGCAAGGCGAAGAAAAGAAAGCTATTGAAGCTGCAACAAACCTGATAAAATTGAAAGTTCTTTCAGCAGAACAAATTGCACAGGCAGAAGGACTTCCTCTTGAAAAAGTTCTGGAACTTCAAAAGCAGATTATGGTTGAATAAACATGGCAAACCCGGCCACTGATTGTGGTCGGGTATTTTTTCGTCTAATGCAATAAGATTTTTATTCTTCAATAATTCTGTCTGCAAGCCCACTGCCGGCAAATCTATTATATTGCGAGTTTGTAAAGTTTGAAGAACTTGTATAATTTGATTTACTGCCAGCAGGAACATAGAATTTGAGTTTACTGCTACAACCAGCAAATTCTGCTATATTATTTCCTCTACTAAGCACAGGTGGTTCTACACTTAAAAAATGCACTTCTTTAAGATTGTCACATGTGCTGAAGCTATTAATGCCAATTTTTGTAATCTTATCTGAAAGTATTACTTTTTCCAGAGTTTTGACATATTCGAAGCAATAAGATGGAAATGTTGTATCTTGAAGACCTGAGAAGTCAGCCTCTTTAAGATTTTTTGCATTATAAAACGGCTGAGATGAAACATGTTGTATATGAGAAAGCCCATTTAATTTGGAGAAATTAGCCATATTAAATGCATTGCTTCCTAATGAAGTTACGGAGTCCGGTATAGTAAATTCATCATCCGGTTTGTTTTTTGGATAAAGAATAAGTTGAGTCATATCTTTGGTATAAATAACACCATCAACCGTACGGTATTTACTGTTTTCTTCGCTTATAATGAATGCTTCAATATCCTCTCCTGCATCATGAGCAACATCTTCCCGGGAAAAACTTGTAAGAGAAGTAGGAAGAATAATTGATTTAATTCCATGTCTTGTGGCCAGTGATACACTTGTTACAGAAAGGTCTGATAAATCAAGATTCACTTTGAATGTGTTGTCTTTGGAATATCTAGTTTTGATTGCGTTTACCAAACCATCAATATTTGAGTCTACAATTTTTATTGTATTTTCCCCGCTCATACCTGCAATTAGAGTTATAGCTTCTGAAGTAGTGTAAGAAATCATTTCTACAATCTTTACCTCAAAACCTGCACTGTAAGTTTTGCCGTTATAAATGGCTGTCAGGCTTACTGTATATGCTCCAAGAGGCAGGGCATCACCCAGAGTGAGAGTATTTGTATCGGTCGTATAATAGCTTGTGCTTCCAGATTCTTCCGGAACCGGGTCGCCGTGGTAAGATACTGAATATGTAAGAGAAACTTTGCCTTCGCCAGTTCCGATTGGGAGGGTTACCTGCTGGCCTTCTGAATTTACACCTTTTGCGGTAAAGGTAATAACTTTAGAGGCTGTATCTTTTGCAAATTTTGTCTTATCCGCGCTGATTGTAATATCTTCATAAATCGGTTCGATTGTGATATTTCCGCCGCTGGCTGCAAGAACGGCTTGGCCTGCTGATGTACCGCTTCCCCATGCTACATTCCACTTATCGCCGGTAAAGTAAGTGCCTGGGGCTACGCCTGAATTATATTTTTCGTAATCCAAAGTAAAGGCTACAGTGCTTGTAAGGCTTGGCTCATCTGCTGTTGAAATTCCGATTTGTGCCTTTTTGCTACCATTTGTAAGTGCGCCTGTAATATTTACTTTCTTTTCATGCGGCAGATAAAGGTTAGAATCTTTATTAGCAGAATCTGTATTTCCTGTAATTTCGACGTTTCCGCTCACATTTACTCCGTTTGGAGCATAAACTCCGCCACCATGACCAGAAGCCGTGTTACCGGTTACTTTAAGGTCATCTCCAAGGAATACAACTGCATTCTGTCCAATATTAATACCGCCGCCATTTTCAGCATAACCGCCTTTAATTGTAAGGTTCTGGATATCTGCAGCCTGTGTTGATGAAAGTGCAATTGTAAGAGCCGAAGCAAGATGATCTTCTGCATTTGCATTGATTATATCACTTGTATTTCCGCTCGCTCCCTTCAAGGTAATATATGCAGCATTTACTCCAGCAGGAATTATCTGCTCGCCAGAAAGTTCACCGTCAACTAAAATTGTGTACATAACTGTTGAATCATTCATTACAGAGCATGCATGTTCAATTGTATCAAAAGGAGCTGATTTTTCACCGGTGCCGTCAGCAGAGCCGTCAGCGGTGCAGACTTGATGATTGTTTCCCGCAACATAAATTGGAGCATCAAGAACAAGTTTTTTCTTATTATCGGAAAGATTTAATAACCAGTCATCTTTTATAAGGTTAAAGTAATCCTTATATGGCGTAAGGTCAGTTACATTTGTGCCGTCGGCCTGAGCAAGTAAAAGGCCGTGCTTACCTTTGACTCCAATGCCCATTTCGAAAGTTGATGATAATGCTCCACCAACTGTTATATAAGAATAAGAAGGAGTTGCTCCATCATCAGCATATCTGAGCCAGATATCATTTTTTCGATAGCCTTTATCACCTTTGAAACCGTAAGGAATTTTTGCAGAACCACTGATAACAACCTTTGAATTTGGTTCTATATCCAGTCCACCGCCACTGATAGGAGTTATTCCATCCGAATCCTTTTCTCTGGAGCAGGTATTATCATAAATTTCACCGCCGCTCATGAGGAAAACACTATTGGAACCAATACGAAGACCGCCACCTGCGTTTTTAGATTCATTATCATGAATTTTTGCAGAACCGCTCATTTCCATGTAGCTGTGGTCAACAGTAACTCCACCACCACCTACACCCCAGTTATAATCTTCGCTGGTTGATTTATTATTGCAAATCTCACCGCCCTTAAAATAAAATTTTACAGGACAGCTTTCCCCTTGATAACCAGCAACTGAGCCAACAAGAAGACCACCGCCCCAGTATTCAGTTTCGTTATGACTGATTTCGCCGCCGTTCATTGTAAGAATAGAGGCAGAATTTCCGCCAATCAACCAGATTCCGCCGCCGCGTCCGCAGGTTTTGTTATAGGAAACATAAGCTCCCTCTTCTATTGTGATTTTGCCATACATACTGGCAATTCCACCGCCACCTGAATCTGTATCAGAATCATTAGAACCGGCATAGTTTCTGCAAACTTTAGAACCTTTTTTCAGGATAAGAGTTCCGGCATCAACATAAATACCGCCGCCGGAAACTTCAGCCCTGTTTCCATAAGACTCAGAAGAAGCAAGTGTTTCTGTCTCATCACCTACAAGAGCTCCGCTGTCAAGAATTACATTTGCTTTATATGCAACAAAAATACCGCCGCCCTTACCAGGCTCTCCACTGCCTTCAGCTTTTCCACCTGTAATCTTAAGATTCTTTATGGTAAGGGGAACTTCAGTAGAAACTTGCAGAACTCTACCTTCTCCATTTCCGTCAAGAATATCCTCACTGTTTCCGGTAAAACCTTCTATTGTAATTGACTTTGCTTTTGTTGATGAAGAAATTGTAGTACAGCCTTTTACACTTCCGCCGATAAAGATTCTGTAATCTTCAGCTTTGTTATTATTCGTAATTGTATTTAATGCATCAGAAAGTGAAGCAAAGGGTGCATAAGGGCTTCCAGTTCTTGTCTGTCCGGCTGGAATATCTTTTCCTGTAAAATCTTTTTCGCTGACATAAAAAATCGTACGCTGATAGTTTTTTATAATTTCATCTGTAAGTACAAATTTGCCGCCTGAAATCGGGGAGTTTGAACTTCCATCGTCCTGCCAGGTGTTAGTCTCCATTCCTGCAAAAACATTGATTATCTGAGGAATTGAGTACAAAAGAAACTTATTTGTACCAGAAGTCTTGTAAAAATTTATTGTAATATTATATGTTCCGGCAGGAATGTCACTTCCAGTAATTGTGGCGCTTGTTCCGGTTACACTTACTTCTGGAGCCGGGCTTATCTCATCTCCGCCCAGCACAAGGCTTGTCCCCGAAGGAAGCGTCATGTCAAGTTTAATGCTGCCTTTTCCTTCTTTTACAGGTTTTAAAATAAAGTCATGGGTAAGAGCCGGGTTAGCACGGGCTGGTTTTACGTCTTCCCATATATCTTCCATAACGGTTATCTGCTGGCCATCGGTCAGAGTCTTTTTGAGGCTTGCAGTTACAGTATAAGTTCTGTTAATTGTCAGTCCTATTGTATATGTTTTTTCAGTCTGGTCGACACTACCTTTAATTTCTTCTGAAATGCCTTCCTGATTTGTATAAACCGCCTTTATGCAGTATTCAGTACCCTCCATATTTGAAGGAAGGGCTGAGCGGCCTGTTATTTCCTTTGAGTCAGTTTTTGTAAAAGCTTCCGGCACAGCCCCGTATATATCAAGATTACCGGTAAGCAGAACCGTTTCTGATCCGGAATAAGAAGCGTCTGAACCTGTATCATCAATTCCATTTGCACAGGAGAGCAGGGAAGTAAGCGCAAAAAAACAAGCCGTCATGCCGGCAATCAGCTTCCCTCTGTTTAAGCGTTTTCTAATTGTAAAATCCTTTTTAGTCATACTTACTCCAAAAGTATTTTTTTATATCAATTTATGGTCACTCAAAGTCCAGGGCGTGCTGCCCAAGCTTTGCTTGTTCAGCCGGCTGTTCCGTGGCTCGGTAACCCTCGGCGTCCTCGCTCATTTCATTCGCTGTGGTCGCTGCTTCGCACCACTTCATAGCCTCACTCGTAGAAACGTTACCGCTGTAGGAATAAATTCCTCACAGAGGGCACGGAGCACACGGAGGACAGCATTATTTCTAATTCTTCGGCGTAATAACTCTTGCCCTTCCGTTTTCGGTAATGTTGAAATAACTTTCTTTATTTGCAGTTACGTCAGTATTACCATATTGTATCCATAACCAATTGATGTAGCTGAATATGCTGCGCCATTCCCCGAATTATCTTTTATACTTGTTGTTATGGAATTGATTCCATTGGATCGACCATACATTTTATTGTATAGACTGCATCGTGAAGAAGCCCCTTGTAATTTGCAGTAATTTTCAGAATGTAAATATCCTGAAAGGCCAGGGCAGGTATTGTCAGACTATATTTTAATGTTCCTTCTGATGTATCGGCTGTAAGGTCAATGCTGGAAATTACAGACACTGAATCATTCCATAGACTTGCTGACAGTTCTATTTCATTTTCATCTGTCAGAGAAATACTGCTGTCGTTTTTTTTGATTGCAGGCCTTATGACAAAGTTTGCGGTCTGGTTGGGCTTAATTTTGCCGGCAGCAGAACCATCCTGCTTTTTTAAATCAAAAGTCAATAGGTAGTCTGTTGCCTTATTGATTGTTCCCCCTGCGTTAATAAGCCATTTTGCATAGAGTGTCTGGTCAGAAAGATTTTCACTAACCTTAATTTTTTGAGTATACAGAGGGTCTGTCGGATTAGCATCTGCTGCAAGAGCTCCCGAGGTGTCATAAAGAGGAACTAAAGTGCCGTCTGCAAGGCTTTCGCTGGTGTACCAGCCGGAAAAGGTCATATTGGTGTTTGAAAGGCGGGGCAGGGTAATATAGCCCTCTGAACCTGCACTTTCTGTGTATTTTCGGCTGAATTTTAAAATCATTTTTCCGCCGGCCGCAATGCTGTCGTCAGCAAAATCATAACCTTCGTAATCAATTGAATAAACGTCATTCAGATTAAAATTATCAACGACAGCCTTTGTTGTAACTCCTCTTTTTATGCGGAAAATGCTTTTGTAAGTATTTAGAAATTCAGAATTTGAGCCGTATGAATCAACATTTTTTGCCCGGAATTGAATTTCAATTATATGGGTGCCTTCATTATATGCATTTTTTATATTTAAGCTGCCGGCTTCCTGGCTGAAAGAAGCCAGAGGCAAATTATCAATTAAAACAGAGGCTTCGTATTCAAGGCCCGCTCTTCCAGTATAATTGATGGTAAAATCAAGTTCTCCATTTGTATCTGCAGATTCCAGGGTAAAAGTAAGCGGATTTTCGCTGTTTTCCTGAATTGTTTTTGTTGTGCTTCCGCTGTAGCTGGCTCCACTTACATCTGCTGTAAGGGTAAAAGTCCACTCGCCGGTAGTAATTTCTATATTTTTTGCGTTCATAAGGGCGAGGGTGTCTGCACTTGCAAGCCTTTCTTCTTCCTGACCCGAAAGGCTTCCTTTTAGAACAAGCTTTGTAATTTCTATGGCAGGAAGAAGTGTTCTTGAAGAAGAGTCTTTATTTTCTACATCTACTGTAATCCAGGCTTTTTTGGAAGCTGTTTTTGAAGCAGAAGAAGAACCTTCGCCGTCTATAAGATTTGAGCAGGAAACTAGGGATGCTGCAAAACAAAGAGAAAGAATTGCTGTAAGTTTTGATAATTTCTTCATTCTATTTCCTCCATTTCCTATTTATTTAATTTCGATTTGTGCATGGTAAGAATAAGTTTCACCATCTTTTGCGGCTTCAATATAAAGGTCGTAAATACCTTTAAGCCAGCTGCTTGTATCAATAGAAACAAGGCTGTCGCCTGCTGGGATCAGGCTGTTTCCGTCCAGCGTGCAGCCTGTAATCTGACCTTCTTCCAGCGTGAATGTAAGTATAGAGCCGCTTACAGTCTTTGATACCTTAATATCACTTTCCTGTGTGATTACGCTTATAGAAATGTTGCGTTTTGCAGTTTCAATCAAGGTTCCGTCGGCTTTTATACTCCATTCAGTATCATCATTATTCGGTTCTTTTGTAACAGCAATCTTTGCGTAGTTGTCTGCTAGGTAATCGCTGTCTGCAAGAACTTTTGCACCGTTTGTGTAGCTGGCCGGTGTAAGAGTTACGGCTTTGTCATTTGTCAAATCGCCTGTAATCGTTAGAGTTCCGCTTTCTTCCAGTATTGCTTCAGAAATTTTTGCATTTCCTTCTATATAAATAGTAGCGCCGCTCTGAACTGTGGCTGTTTCTACCACAGCATTTTCTGTAAGCGTGAAGTTATTTGCGCTGCCAGCTGTAAGGTGACCGACTGTAATTTCTGTAAACTTAACTGGAATTTCACTTGTAAGGCTAAGGTCATTAATCTTATCGCTTGTGACAGAAGTAGCACCTGTAATTACAAGGCCTGCCGCAGCAATTGTAGCTGTGTTTGTCTCGCCTGTAATCTCTCCGCCGATTACCAGTGTATATTCTACGCTGTCATCATTTCGCTTGTTGATATCAGAAATAGCCTTTCCGATGCTTGCGTATGGAGTTGCGTCAGTTCCGTCAGATTCATCATCGTTATCACTTGCGCCTTCTCCTCCAACAAAGATATAAGAATCAACTACGCGGATATAGCGCTTTGTAACAGATGATTTTTCGTAATTTGTTTTTGTTGCGTAAGTTTCAAGGTACCAGCTGCCAACTGTAAGCTGAACTTTTTCTTCTCCGCTGAAGGTTCCGCTCTTTTCAAGTCTTGCAACCTTTGGAGTTCCTTTATAAAGGGCATAATGAACTTCAAGACCTTCAGCTGCAACTTTGTTTCCTTTATTATCCTGGTCTGGGGCTGTAATAGTAACTTCTGAATATTCTTTTCCGCTCAGCTTTGGAAGTGTTCTTGGCATGTATTCCTTTGTTTCGCTGTTGTAGCTTGATTCAACAGCTTTTCCTGCAGGATTTGTAACAGAAGGAGTATTAAGCTTTGAAATTTCTGTACTTGCTATTGTTTCTGTTGTAAGGCCTGCGGCATCACTCAGTATAATAGAATATTCTTTAGTACCATTAGTAAAAGGATCGCTTGTAGAAAAATAAACCGAGCGGTCTGAATAAGAAAAACTCTTGCTGCCGATTTCTGTATATTTTTTTTCTGTAGTAGAAAATGCTTCGTCCGTAAAAGTAAAGCTTCCGTCCTGGCTGATTTCCAGCGGGAAAGCATTTCCGTTTACAATAATCTGGCTTAAATCCTTGTGGCGCAGGGCAAGTTCAGCCTGAGAAGGCATATCAAAGGCAATTACAAAGGTTTCGTTATTGTTGTTGAGGATTGTTGCGTTGTTTAAAAGCGGCGGTTTTGTATTACTGTAAAGGCTGAAGGAATAGTCGGCAAAAGTTCGGCCGCTCATTGGTTCAAGAAGACTGATTGTAGGAGAAATATTTTTGCCTTCATCACAGTCCGCAAGAAAACTCTGAGGAAGAACAAGTGTAATAGTTGATTTATCTGTCTGGGAAATTGTTACTTCGCTTATATCAATTCCTTCGTCTTCTAATGAAGAAAAAGCAAGTGAAGGAGTCAGAGTGTACATCTGAGGGTTTCGTAAATAAAGCTCGACGGTACATTCTTCATCTGAACTGATGCAGAGGCGGCTTGAAGAGTCTCTGTAAGATTCTACAGAAAGCTGATGTTCTTCAATGGCTGCGGTGTTTGTGTAGGTTTCGAAAAATTCCTTTACCGGCTCGTTAAAGCTTGGTTCAAAAAGAGTTTCAAAGTTGCATGAGCTAAAGAGGAGGGCTGTTAATAATGATAAAGGTTTTACTATCTTCATATATATCTCTCTTCTCCTAGAACTGCCAGCCTATTCCGGCAGACGGCATTAGCATTCCCAAAGTAATATCTTTGTTTTGTGTGTATACGTAATCGCAGGCAAGCTCAAAATAAAGGCGCTTAACCGCTTTTACAGGATAGAACTGAATTGCCCCGCCGGCATCAAAAGAAAGGCTGAGGGTGTTCAGGGCGTCTGAATCGATGTTATGAGGGAAGTGGTAAACAATGTTGTTGAAGTAGGTAAAGCCGGCTCCCCCGTGAACTTCAAAGAAGAAGCGGCGGCGTTTTCCAACCGGCAGCTGGTAGATGAACAAAAGATGTGCAGTTCCCAGGTTTCCGTCTATTGTGTAGCCTTCCTGCTCATTAATCAGTCTTGAATAAGAGCCGCGAAGTCCTATTCCCATATAACCCCAGTTATGCTTAAAAGGTAAAATGCTCATTCTTGCCTGGCCGCTTAAAGGGTAAAACTTTGTTCCAAAGAATTCGCTGAAGGTTCCGTCGTGAAGTTCAATCGGGAAAACATAGCCTGCTTCAATATCAAAGTCCATCCATTTTTTGAACTTAATGCTGAATTCGCTGGAAGAATGTTCTTCTGAGTGAAGTCCGCTGGCGTCTTTGGCAATAAGATGATACTTACCAACGTCCAGCTTTTTCATGTCAAACTGCAGGGTAACCTTTCGGTTTCTGTCATCATGCTGAATTATGCTTTCCGGGGCAATGCTGCGCTTTTTATTTTCAAGCGCATAATCTGTTGCCATGATATCCGGAATGGGATGGCGTTTTTCCGGCAAGTTAAAGAGGTTACGGCCTTCAACTTCAATTACGCCGTTATTATCCATATCATCAAGATAAATTGTAGAGCGCATATAAAGAGGGTAGGTAACGCCGCGAACTTCCGGTTTGTATGCCTGACGAACAAGGAATTCATCCCTAGAAGTCATCTGGTTTTCCAGGATTCCAAGAATGTTATAAACCTGAATTGTTGAACGGTATTTTCCCGGTGGAAGGGTAGGTTCAATATAAATAAGGCAGGCTTCAGTTTCTTCCTCATTTGTTTCGTGCTCAAAATAAGTTTCCCAGCGGTTAGAAAGCATGTTGAACTGCTCTATTTTAATGGCATATTTCAGAACGTCTCCCGCGCTTTCCCAGCTGAAAGGCTGACGAATCTGGTTAGCCTCTGCTGTTGCGTCCTGGGCATTTTCTGTAAGCTGGGCAGGAAGTTCAATAACCTTAGGCTTTTTCTTTTTTGCGTAAAGAGGATTTGCGCTAAGGGCTGTTATAATCGCAAGAGGAAAGAGGAGTTTTCTACTGTCCATAGTATTCTCCTGTCTTCTTGCGTTTACCGCCGCTAGTATTTAAAGTAAAGTCAATTTCAAATTCGCCGTTTGAAGTAAGACCGTCGTGAAGAATTTCGTTTGTATCCGGGTTAAGACTTACAGCCTTTACAGACCATTTGAACTTTCCTTTTGAAAGCAAAGCCAGCTGGTCAAAGTGATAGGTCTGACTTTCTCCGTCAGGGACAATTCCTCTGTGCAGCCTTTTACTTTTTTGATCAAAAACTTCTATTATATAGGCCTGTGCGCGTTTTACTTTATTCCATTCAAAGTCGATGTAAGGCTTTTCGCGCAGGTATTTTGCATCAAAGTAGGCGCCGTCTACTGTGTGGGCAGAAGCCGGTGCATCATATGGCGGAATTTCTTTTACAGTAAAGTAATAAGGGCTTGCCGCAGAAATATCCAGTTCATCCTGAGTAAGGGCATTTACTGTCCATTCGTAGGTTCCGGAAGAAAGCGGCTGCATTTTCTGTGAAGTGCTTTTCTGAATATAAAGCTTTTCGCCCGCTTCAATTCCGCTGACCTTTTTAAGAGTCAACTCTGCAGACTTAAAGGCTTCGCTTGAGGCCCATCTGAGTACAGGAGGTTTTTCAATTGCGTCCCAACCGTCAATCTCTGCTCCGTTTTTAGGGTAAAGGAGAGTTACCGGACGGATTTTCCTTAAGCGGAATTCAGCTTCTGCAAGTTTACCGCTTCGGCGGGAAGCAAGTTCCGTTTCGTTTGTGTAGGCGCGGACATCCCAGCGGTAATAGCCTTCTTCAAGATTTTCCATGCTCATAGAAAATTCCGGCTCAGAAATAAAGTTTTCGTCTGCCAGGGCTTCGTCGCTTCCAGCCTTGAAAAGTCTCAGGCGGTAGTAATCTGCGCCTTCAACTTCTTCCCACTTAAAGGTGTAATCCTGAGCCGGGCGGACAATGGCGCGCTTCTGCACTGTAGGTTCGACAGGGACTGGTGCTTCAATTTCGCCCACAACTTCAAGTTTTTTTTGCAGAAGATGTGTGGCTAAAGGTTCCGTTATCTGCCTTAATTCGCCACCAGTAAGTGCCCTCGTCCAGTTTTATGCCGTTGAAGGTGGTGTTTGGAGTATTTGCCTCGTAAACTATTCTGTTAAAATCCTGGTCGCTTGAAATCTGAATGCTCTGGCTGAAGTCTATGTTTGTTTTCCAGGTAAAGCGGGTATCTGTCAAAAGCGGTGCCCAGATTTTGTAGCCTTCCGGAGGGAAGAGGGTTCTCTGTTCAATGTCGCCATTAACTGCATAGAAAGAACGTGGCTCAGAGCGGGCAGATTCGTTTCCTTCGCTGTCTATCTGGCTTACTGCCCAGTAGTAATAGCCGTCTTTAAGTTTTCCAACCTCGCCCCGGTTCAAAGTGATATAGTTTTCGCTTGTCTGGCGTTCAATAAGTGGAGAGCGCAGGTCTTCGTTTGCAGAAACAATAATCTTATAAGAGCTGGCTTCTGCTTCCATCTGCCATGAAAGAGAAATCTTGCTGCGTTTTTTGTTGATGTAGTCGCGGTCTGCCGGTGCCAGAAGCTCCGGTGCGGTAAGCTGTCCCTGCTGGTTAATATGGAAGCGGCTTACTGCAGAAGGATTTGCAAGTCCTGTGCGGTTTACAACGTAGTAAGGAGTAACCTGCCAGTAATAATGGCCTTCCGGAAGTGTTGAAATAATAATTGAAGAGCTTGAAGAGCGCTGTTCAATAAGCGGATTTTCCATCTGAGGGTTATTTGCAATTGCAAAGTTGTAGGCGGTTGCTGTATCAGATTCTGTCCAGATAAAGCGGATAGATGGAGTCTTTGTTCTATACTGATATGAATATTCTGCTGCCGGGGTCAGAAGCTGTGGTTTAAGCGCCTGAATAATCTGAATTTTTCCTGATGATGATTCGGCTGACGCCGCCGGGGGATTATCTACACTGGCAAGCTTCCAGTAAAAGTTACCCTTTGGAAGATTTACTGTAGCACGTTTCAGATTTTCAAGAGTAAGAGTCTGAACCTTATGTCTAAAGTCCTTGTCTGTAGAAATTACAAGCTCCAGTTTTTCTTCATTATCCTGATCTCCAAAATTCCATTCAAAATCAACAGGGCATTCTTCTTCCGAGTGGTAAAGAATTTTCTGGTTTGGAATTGGGCTTGTTACGCTGAGTTTTGCCTTTGTTTCGCCGCTTTCTGAAACCGCAAGGCTGCTTCCGGCCTGAAGTTCCTTTCCGTCCGACAGCTGGGCAGAACCCTTCTGAACGGTAAGGTTTACGTCGCTTGCTTTTTCTTCCTTGCTGGCAGAAATCTTAGTTCCCGCTTCTACGTTTACGCTTACGTTAGCCGCTGTAAGGGTAAGTCCTGTGCTTTCAGAGGAATCTACGGTTGCAGTACCGCTTTCCATATCTGCCGCAAGACTTCCGTCTGTGTGGCGGAATACCTGAGCCATTGTATTTTCTGACAAATCAAGAACGGTTCCGTCGTCAAACCAGATGGTTGCTTCGGAAAGATCTGCTGTATGAATTGTATCGCCGTTATAAACCGGAGAGTTCTGTCGCAGGCGGTCCCATACTACACGTTCAAGGAACTTTCTCTGTGCCGTCTTGTACTTAAAGGTAATGGTTGCAATCGGCTCTTCGTTCATTTTTGAAAGAGCGCGGAAAAAACTTTTATAAAAAAGTTCAGCGTTTACAAATGCACATAAAAGGCAGACAGATACCGAAATCCAGAATGGTACGGCTAAATCATTTTTTAACTTGAATTTTGTTTTCTTCTTCATTTAAGTTAACCGTTTCAAATTCTGGAATAGGGATGCCAAGCAGATTGCGGACTTCGTTCAAGGTTTTTGGACCTGTCGGACCTACGCAGCGGGCGCAGTCTGAATCAAGGGAAAAACTTTCATCTGCTGATTTAAAAAATGCTTCTATGTCAAAGCGCGGCATGTTTACAACGCCGTAAAAATGCTGGGCGCCTTTTCCTTTTACTTCAAATTCTACAGGAATCATTTCTACAACGATTTCGTATTTTTCTGTTTCTGATGGAAGCTGGAAATTGTTTTCTTCGCAGCGGATATATTCTTTTTTAAGAAGGTCGTAGGTGTCCTGGGTAATAAGAATGTCTGTTCCACAAGGCTTGTTTGAACTTTCAGTTCGGCTTGCAAAGTTTACGCTGTCTCCAATGGCGGTATATTCCATTTTTCCATTGTTAGCTTCACTTCCCATCATACCGCAGGTTGCACGACCAGTATTGATACCGCAGCCAATTCTGATGTGAGGCTTGTAAGGAGCTTTTTCTTCGTTTTCGTGTTCTTTTGTAAAGGCTTCTGCTGCCTTGTTGTATTCCATAAGGGCATAGCGCATAGCGATTGTTCCGCGGATTGCGTTTACTGCATCTTCCTTTACGTGCTTTTCGTGCTTTGCGCAGAGTTCTGCCTTTTTACTGTCGGAATCTGGCAGCTGTTCGTAGCTTAAATCATCATCGCGGAGAATTCCCCAAACTGCCATGATGGCATCGCCTTCAAACTTATCAATAACACCGCCGGAAATTGTAACGCAGTTTACCATGCGGCCCATGTAGTCGTTCAAAAATCCGATAATCTGGCGAGGGCTGTCTTCTCCAAAGCGGTTTTTAAATCCGTCTGAAATTGCTGTAAAGCCTCGGATATCGCTGAAGAAGATGCTTACGTCCTTAAGGTGAGGATTAAAATCTATTTCCTTTCTGGCAATTGCCTTTGCAACTCCCTGGTTTGTAAAGCGGGCAAAAATATTAAGGAACTCCTGTTCATCTTTTGTACTCTGGTTCAAAACACCAATTTCATCTGCGCGTTTTGTATTTAGCATGCCGATAAGGGGAGTATTAAAGTTACCCTTCTGGATTTCTTCTGCAGAGGCTGTAAGACGGCGGAGAGGTCGTGAGATTGCAAAGCGGCTGAAAGTCAGAATGAATACAACCGAAATAAAGAAAACAATTCCCATAAGATAGAGGTTGTTTTTGCGGGTAGTACGTACGCCTTCAAGAATTGTGTCCAGTGGAACGGTTGTCAGAACGCAGATATCTGCGATTGCTATTTTCTGATAGGCTCCGATAAATTTTTCTTTTTTGCCTTCTTCGTTTGTGCTTTCAAAAATAATCTGACGGCTTTCCTCGTTGTTCTGATTGTTTTCTCGCATCTGAGTTACAAGCGCGTGAGTTTTCATGCTCTGGCCTGTAAGAATACGTTCAGATTCAGAATGATAAAGAAGATCATCGCTGTCGTTAATCATAAAGGTTGAGTTTGTAGAGCCGGTTCCCAGAATGTCGGAAATGTTTTCCAGACTGAAAAGGATGATGCAGCTCTGTTCAAGTCCGTTTTCGCGGTAGGGAAGAAGAAGTCCCATCATTTCGTGATTGAAAAATGGAGATGCGTTTATTGCAATTGTTTCTCCCACGCAGGAACGAAGGATGTTCTTGTTGTTCTGTGTAATAAAGCTGTCCGAAGTTGTAAGGTCAATTTCGTTAGAAGTATAAAAACGGGTGTTCTTAATTCTTGTATGAGTAATTAAGCTGTTACGGCCAGAGCTTTTTGTAAGCAGAATGATTTCTGCAATATCCTGGTTACGTTCAAAAAAGAAGGCCTCTGCCTGTTTTGCCAGTGCCGAAGTTTTTCCGCTGCTTGCAACGTTAATCAAATCCAGCAGCTGAAGTACGTTTGAGCGTACTGAAGAAATCTCGTTCTGAACGGTTGAGGCTGAACGTGTGTTGATTGTAAGGTTATTTTCTTCTGCAGTAATGCGTACATCCTGAGAAACAAAGTAACTGTTAAGGAAGGTAACGCTGGAAAGGGAAACAAGTACAATAAAACCAATGATAATGGCGAGCTTTACGCCAATAGGGAAATTCTTTTTTTTACTCTCTTTTTTCATAGTTTTTGTAATTCTTTATTTTATTATAATTAGCTAATAATATAGTAAGAAAACATTAAATTCAATAAGCCTTATTTTTTGCAATTTTTTTTACGAATTTTATTGACGTTTAACTTATTAAATTAGTAATTTAACAAGTGATAAAACAGATACAGGACGTTTAGAAATGGCTGAAGAAAACCAGAACGAAGAAACTGAACAGAAAAAAGAAGCAGAAGCTCAGACAGAAAATACTGAGGCAAAAACTGCTGAAGGCGAAGCTGAAAATGCTTCTGCTGACGCTGCTCAGAAAGAAGAAAAGGAACTTACTCCTGAAGAAAAAATTGCGCAGCTTGAAAAAGAAAATGCTGACCTTAAAGACCAGCTTTTGCGCCGTGCGGCCGACTTTGATAACTACCGCAAGCGCATGATGAAAGAAAAGCAGGAAACATTTGACTATGCAAACGCTAATCTTCTTGGCGACCTGCTGGATTCTCTTGATAACTTTGACCGCACTCTTGAAGCTGGTGCAACTGCAAAAGATGTTAAATCTGTTGTAGACGGCATTAAGATGATTAACAAGGGTCTTGTTAAGATGCTTGAAGATAAATATGGTCTTGTAAGCTTTGGTAAGGAAGGCGATGAGTTCAATCCTGACGAGCACGAGGCTATTGGCAGAACTGAAGATGAAAAGGCAAAGAAGGAAACTTTGATGCAGGTTTATCTGAAGGGATATAAATTAAAGGAAAAAATTATCCGCCATGCTAAGGTAATGGTTAAGGTACCAAAGGCATAACGGGGCGTTGCGGGGGCTCCCGCTAGAAGGGGTAGCGTAAAACTTAAGCAGCTTTGCTGCGACGTTTGAAGCGAGGGGAAGGCTTTCCCCACCCTGAGCATATTAAAGTATATAATTAAGAGGTAATAAAAATGGGAAAGATTATCGGAATCGATTTAGGAACAACAAACTCTTGTGTTGCCGTAATGGAAAACGGTGAACCAGTTGTAATTCAGAACTCAGAAGGTGGACGTACAACTCCATCTATCGTAGGTTTTACTTCTAAGGGTGAACGCATTGTAGGTCTTCCTGCAAAGAACCAGATGGTTACAAACCCAAAGAACACTGTTTATTCTGTAAAACGTCTTATTGGTCACCGCTTTGCTGAACTTCAGGGCGAAGCTACAAAACTCCCTTACACAGTTGTTGATAACGGTGCAGACTGCCGTGTTGAAGTTGATGAAAACGGAGCTAAGAAAAGATATTCACCTCAGGAAATTTCTGCTTTCATTTTGCAGAAGATGAAGAAAACTGCAGAAGACTACCTTGGAACAGAAGTTACAGAAGCTGTTATTACAGTTCCTGCTTACTTCAACGATGCTCAGCGTCAGGCTACAAAGGATGCAGGTAAAATCGCTGGTCTTGATGTAAAACGTATCATCAACGAACCTACTGCTGCTTCTTTGGCTTTCGGTTTCAAACAGGATTCTGACAAAGAAAAGACAATCGCCGTTTACGACCTTGGTGGTGGTACATTCGATATTTCTATTCTTGAACTTGGTGACGGTGTATTTGAAGTAAAATCTACTAACGGTGATACACACCTTGGTGGTGATGACTGGGACCGCGCTATCATCAACTGGCTTGTTGATGAATTCAAGAAGGATACAGGAATTGACCTTTCTAAAGATCCTATGGCTATGCAGCGTCTCCGCGAAGCTGCTGAAAATGCAAAAATCAGCTTGTCTAACCAGACAACTACAGATATCAACCTTCCGTTCATCACTGCTGATGCAACAGGTCCAAAACACTTGCAGAAGTCTTTGAGCCGCGCTCAGTTTGAACAGATGACAGAAGACTTGTTCGAAAGAACTAAGGAACCTTGCCGCAAAGCTATGGCTGATGCAGGTATTACAGCAGACAAAATTGATGAGGTTTTGCTTGTAGGTGGTTCTTCTCGTATGCCTAAAGTTCAGGAAATTGTAAAATCAATTTTCGGAAAAGAAGGTTCTAAAGGTGTAAACCCAGATGAAGCTGTTGCAGTTGGTGCAGCTATTCAGGGTGGTGTACTTGGTGGAGACGTAAAAGACGTTCTTCTTCTTGATGTAACTCCTCTTTCTCTTGGTATTGAAACAATGGGTGGAGTTATGACAAAACTTATTCCACGTAACACTACAATTCCTACAAAGAAGAGCCAGGTATTCTCTACAGCTGCTGACGGACAGACTGCAGTATCTATCCACGTACTCCAGGGTGAACGCGAAATGGCTGACCAGAACCGTACACTCGGACGCTTTGACCTGGTAGGTATTCCAGCAGCTCCACGTGGTGTTCCACAGATTGAAGTTACATTCGATATTGATGCTAACGGTATTGTTCACGTATCTGCTAAGGATTTGGGAACAGGAAAAGAACAGCACATCCAGATTACTTCTTCTTCAGGTTTGAGCGAAGACGAAATCAACAAGATGGTAAAAGATGCAGAAGCAAATGCAGCTGCAGATAAGGCTCGCCGCGAAAGCGTTGATGCTAAAAACGAAGCAGACAGCTTGATTTACGCTACAGAAAAATCTGTAAAAGATCTTGGAGACAAGGTTGACGGAGCTGAAAAACAGAAGATTGATGACGCAATCGCAGCTCTCCGCCAGGCTTTGCAGAGCGACAATGTAGAAGATATCAAGGCTAAGACTGAAGCTTTGAAACAGGCTTCTTACAAGATTGCCGAAGAACTTTACAAACAGCAGGGCGCTGCCGGTGCCGCAGGTGCAGCCGGAGCTCAGCCAGGTCCTGATGCAGGAGCTGATGCAAATGCAGGCGACGCTGGTGCTTCTTCATCGTCAAGTGGCTTCAACAAAGGCAACGCTGATGACGTGGAATACGAGGTTAAGGATAATTAATAAGGCACTTAGGAAATAAAAATGGCAAAACGTGATTATTATGAAGTATTAGGCGTAGAAAAATCCGCAACTCAGGATGACATCAAAAAGGCATACCGCAAGCTGGCCGTAAAATATCATCCGGACAGAAATCCGGGCGATAAGGCTGCGGAAGAAAAATTCCGCGAGGCAACAGAAGCTTACGAAGTTCTTTCTGATGAAAAGAAGCGTCCAATCTATGATCAGTACGGTTTTGCCGGCCTTGACGGAATGGGTCAGGGCGGTGGTGGCGGATATTCTCACGCCTTCCACGATTTCAGCGACTTGTTCGGCGGAGCTGGCGGCGGCTTTGGAGATATTTTTGACAGTATCTTTGGAGGTGGTTTTGGCGGTGGACGTTCATCACGTTCACAGGGACCTGCTGCCGGTTCAAGCCTTCGCTACGATCTGAACATTCTATTTAAAGACGCTGTTTACGGAACAAGCGCTACAATTCACTTTAAGCACAACGAAGCCTGCGATGCTTGTCATGGAACTGGCGGTGCAGCCGGTTCAAGCAGAAAAACTTGTCCTACCTGTGGCGGTATGGGTCAGGTTCGCCAGGGTAACGGCTTCTTTACAATTCAGCAGCCATGTCCTACCTGCCGCGGAAAGGGTACAACAATCGATAAGCCTTGTCCAAAATGCCGCGGAACAGGTATTCAGGAAAAGAGCAAGGAAATGTCTCTTAAGATTCCTGCCGGAGTTGATAACGGAAAGCGCATTGTAATCCGCGGAATGGGTGACGTTGGCGAAAACGGCGGCCCTGCAGGCGACTTAGTAGTTGTATTGCACGTAGAACAGCATCCACTCTTTGAACGCGACGGTCAGGATTTGTACTGCGCTGTTCCTGTAACAATGGTTCAGGCCGCACTCGGCTGCGAAATTACAATTACAGGCCTTGACGGTAAGAAGATTACGATTAAGGTTCCGGACGGCACTGCAAATGGAAAACTCTTGCGCATTAAGGGCGAAGGTGTACCGGCAGGTTCTACAGGCCGTAAGGGAGACTTGTACGTAAAGATTATGGTGCAGATTCCAACAAAGCTTTCTGCAAAACAGAAGGATTTGCTTGCTCAGTATCTTGCGCTTGAAAATCCTCCAAAAGAACCTCAGCTGATGAAACTTTCCTCCTTAGAATAATGCGTGCGGTTAAAAAGGAAAGTCACCAACTTCCAGATGAAGTTAACCGCACTAACACATTTTTGCAAAGCAAAAATGTGAAGATGGATTGATTTTTCCAGCGTTTATAACATTAAATTTTTCTCCAAAAACGCCGATAATGTGATAAAATAGTTTAAACTATGCTAGAGGGCATTTATGTATCGAACCAGTAAAAAAATCATATTATCGGCCGTTTATTCACTTTCGGCTCTTATTTTTATCATTCTTTCAGTTCTGTTAACGCCGCTTACACTTTCTAATAATGCAAATATCTATATTTTTATTATTACTGCCATTCTTTTTCTTGCGGTAATTTTCTGTGCAAATAAGGCTCTTAAGTATCTTTTAAATTTTGCCCAGAAGCACACAATTGAAAGCGGAGAAACCAGACTCTTAAACGAGTTTATTGACCGCCTTCGTTTCAGTTATTCCCGCGATGACTTTGTAAATACTGTTTCTGACGTTCTTGAAAAAAAAGGCGACTGTTCTGTAATCGTAATTGACCGAGAAAAAAATTACGTTCTTTACAACAGCCCTAGCCGTATTTCAACTTCAGAATCTGTTCATAGAACAATTGACTTGAACTATCCTGCTACCTGGGAAGATGGTTTTTATTTCTTTGATAAAAACATTGGTGTTATTTCAAAAAGCTCTCATGCCCGCGGTTTCTTCCTCTGCTATCAGAAAAATCACGTTTTTGTATTCTGTAAATATACCCGTCTTTTCGATACAGATGTTTATGACCGCCTTTACGAGGAATATAAGCGTTTTATTTCCCGAACCCGCACAATTGGTACTCTGTCAGAAATTTCTGATACAACAAAGGAATGGGAACAGCTGGCAATTACCCAGCAGTCCTTCCTGCCTCAGCGTATTCCGAGCATTCCAAAATTAAAGATTGCTACTTATTACCGCCCTCTTGTAAACGTTTCAGGTGACTATTATTCAATTCTTCCTATTGATAAGAGCCGAACTCTTCTGATGCTGGGAGACGTTTCCGGAAAAGGTCTTCCTGCTGCCCTTATCATGGGTCTGGTAATGAACACAGTTCAGATTATTGAGGATAAAAACGACCTTGTCAGCGTAATTCATTCGGTTGATAAGGCTATTAAGGGAATGCATCTTCAGGATAAATATACTGTATTGTTCCTGGGAATTGTTGATACAGACCGCATGACAATCCGCTATATCAACGCTTCTATGTCTGACCCTATTATTCTTTCTCCATCTCCTAACGGTTACCGAATCAAGCCTCTTACTTCAAATGCTTCGCTTGTCGGAATTCTTGATATGGGTGATGTCAGCGTTGCGGAAAAACGCCTCTTCCGCGGTGATGTAATTCTTATGGCTACCGACGGTGTTTCGGAAGTTATGGATGAAAACGGCGTAGAACTTGGTGATACAGATATCTATAAGAAGACTCTTCAGATGGGTGCCGCAAAAGAGCCTCAGAAGATGGTTGATGATATCGTAGATTTGATTATGAAATATAACGGTGATAAAAAACTTCACGATGACGTTACAATGATGATTGCTAAGGTAGGTTATTAGTATGGTTTATATTCTACTTAATGTTTTCTTGTGTATTCAGCTTTTCTTTATTGCAAATATTGTTGATAAACGTATCCGTGATGAATCTTATGATGCATCGGGTATTTCTGTTTCCCTTTTGCTTTGTACTGTAGAAGCAATTCTCTTTACCATTATTCTTATCCTTAAGGATTTCTGGCTTGCAAAGTTTACAGACCAGCTCATGCGTCTTCTTTATACTCTTGATAACATCAGTATTATCATGCTTAGCTCAAGTCTGCTTGCCCTTACAAAACGTAAAGAGCCTGCCTATGCAAAAATCGTCCGTTACTTTTTTTATGTTTTTATTGCATATATAAGCTTTTTCAAGCTTACAGACATTGTTGTTCGTCTGGAAGATGGTATTCGTGTTACTTCACCTTATCTTTTTTCTCGCCCGGCTTCTGATTTCTTCCCTTTAACCTGGTGGAACCTTCAGTTTGCAATTTCTAAGGTTATTTTCCCGGTTTTCTGCTATCTTGGTCTTCTGGTTGCTGAAGAGGACGGAACTAACCAGCTTCATAAATACCGCTGTTCTGTAATTGGTGAAGGTCTTATCCTTATGTGGGCTGCATATCTTGCAATTCAGTTCCTTGCTGCCCGCTATCTTAAGATTACTCTTTTGTTCGGCTTCCCGCCGCTTATGCTCTTTGTCGTACTTTCAAGTGCCCTCAACAAAAAGAACGTTCCTTCTACCCGCGGTATTGTAATCGGTTTCTTTAAGATTCTTCTTACATATATTTTGCCTGCCGCTGTTGTTGGTGTCCTCTTTATTTTCATCCGTCCACACCGCTCTTACGGTGAACTTACATTCTTAATTCCTTTCCTTCTTGTTTCTGTTTTTGCAATCCTTATGTCTTTCAGAATCAGTAACAAGATGTCTTCTCTGGGACATATTTATACTTCTGACTACGAAAACTCTCTGGAAAGTGACCTTGCCGGAATTGACTATTCAGAAACTGAAATGGACCTTATTGCGGCAAAGGTATTCAACGGAATAAAAAAGAACGTAGAAAATACTTCAATGACCGTTTATATTTCCGACACAATGAACTCGCTTGGTATTGCCTATACTACTGCAAATGTCCGCAATACAATTCAGCTTTCGAATACACCGGTTCTTGAAAACCTTTTGAACATTAACAAAACGGTTGTTTCTTATGAGGAAGTTGAAGATAACCACTTCCTTTCTGATTTGAAAAAAGATATTTATGATTTGTTTGCCTACACAAAATCAGATGCCTTTATTATTCTTGCAGAAGGTCATACAATTTTTGGTCTTATCTGTCTTGGTAAAAAGGTGGGTGGTGACCACTTTACTGCCCGCGACTCTCTGATTTTCAGCCGCCTCTATTCATATTTCTTCGTATTTGGTTACTACATGCGTAACATTGCGAATAAGGATATCATGACGGTCGTAAACCGCGAAATCCGCATGTCTTCTCAGATTATTACTTCCATTCAGGAAAATATTGATAGCGTAAAGAACCCTAAACTTGACCTTGGTTACCTGATGGTTCCTGCTCACAACATTGGTGGTGAGTTTATTGATGTAATCCGTTTGACAGACAAGCGTTACCTCTTTGTAGTAGGTGACTTGAGTGGTAAGGGTATTGCGGCTTCTATGAACATGGTCATCCTTAAGTCCATCATCCGTTCTTACCTTGCAGAAACCCACAACTTTAAGCAGCTGGTTGTTAAGCTCAATGAGTTCGTTCGTAACAGTCTTCGTAAGGGTACAATTTTTGCCGGTCTCTTTATGATTGTTGATTTTGAAACTGACACAATGTACTACATCAACTGTGGTATTCCGGCTCTCTTCTCTTATACTCAGGTTTATAATAACGTTATTGAAATTCAGGGTTCCGGTCACGTTCTGGGATTCGTAAAAGATATTTCTCCATATATTTCGGTTAAATCTACAAAGCTTAACCGCGGTGATATTCTTCTTGCCTGTACAGACGGTCTTTTGCAGTCTCACTCACTTCGCGGTGAGCAGTTCGGTCGTGAGCGTGTTCAGCGCATGCTTATTGATAACTCAACTTATCCTGCTCAGCGAATGACCCAGTTTACTTTTGATGCTCTTACAAAGTTCATGCAGAAGGAAATGGAAGATGACGTCAGCATTTTGATTTTGAAGTACGAAACAGCAGCAAAATATGTTGATGAAGAAGCAGCTGCTAAGGCTGAGGCAGAAAAGGCTAGTCAGGAAGCTGAAGTAGCTTCTCAGACTGAGGCTGCTGCTTCAGAAGTGGCAGAAGCTGGGGAAAGTCAGGCTGCAGAGGGAAGTGGAGAAGCTGTTACAGCAGAAAGTGCTCCTGCTGAAGTGGTTGCTGAGGCATCGTCTGACGAAGCTCCTTCTTTCTTCCAGATTGATAATTCGCGCGAAATGTCTGAAGCTCAGTTTGAAGCAAAGCAGAAAAAACTTGATGCTCAGGTTGCAGAAAAGCAGACAGCAAAATTACCGGAAGATGTTTCTGACCAGCAGATTGATGTTGGGACAGATAATGCTCCTGCAGCAGAGCCGGATCAGCCTAAGATTGTTGTTCAGCATGATGCTCCGCCGGAAGGTTTTGATACATCAGAACTTGATGAACTTGATTCACTTTTAAGTGATATTGGACTTTAATGGAGGTAAGGGTAAATGGATCAGTTAGCTATTACAGAAAAAGACGGTGCAAACTATCACCTTTACATTCTTGAAGGTGCTTTGAATGCTTATACAATGGGTGAATTTCAGAATACTTTATATGAAGCTGTAATTTTTAAGAATATTGTTCTTGATATGTCTGAGCTTGTTGAACTGGATCCTTCAGGGGTTGGCTTTTTAATGGCTGCCTTTAACGATGCAGAAGAATACGGTCACAAATTATACTTTTTGTCTCTTTCAAACGAGGCGGAAAAGGCGCTGGCCGCCACGGGCTTTAAGAACGAGTTTCATCTTATAAACTCAATTACCGAAATAGGATAAGACAGAAAACCCGAAGTGCAAAAGTACTTCGGGTTTATTTTTTTGTTATTTAATTACAATTCTTTCCTGATTTTTGCGATAATCATCAGAAATTTTTCCACCTGTAAGTTTTACATATTCAGTAAGCAGGTCACAGTCAACCATTGGAGTAGCAGAAGTTACAAGTTTTGCGCCTTTGAAGAGGTGTCCGTCTCCGTGGTTTGCAATTACAAAGTCAGGGCCTGCAAGACGGTAGGTTTTATTTACGTCCAGAGGTTCTCCGTTTACATAAACATCGTGAACACGGTATTCTCCGTTTACCTTTCCTGTAAAGCAGGCTTTTTCATTAACTTCTACAGAACTTGGAATTGCCGTATTAATCTTATAGGTAATGCCGGAAACATGTAAAAATCCACCAAAGTTTTCTGGAACTTTTTTTGCACCGTATTCAAGTTCGTCAAGAAGAGCCTGTCCTGAAATTTCATAAAGGCAGATATAGTTTCCAAAAGGATGTACGCTGAGCATGTCATAAAGAGTTATATCCCCTTTGTCAATTCCGCCGCGAATACCGCCGCCGTTAATTATAGCGACATCTGCCTTGAAAATAGTCTTTCCTGCATCTGTAATAAAATCACCAAGTGGAAGCTCTCCGCTTCGGGTAAGCCATTTTTTATTTGCATCAAGAGCAGGAAGTTCATAATCAATGTAGCCTATTGTTTTATTTAGGCTTGCATGAATATCAGCCTTAATTGTATCAATTTCTGCAGCGATTCTGGCATCTTTGCTTTCGCCGTCTTTAGCCGGAACCTGAGAAACAAGTTCTGTAGTAATTTTTCCTTCTGTTGAAATTGTTACTTTACCGATGTTTGCAAGCTTTGTTCCACTCTGTGTGATTGGAACTGCTTTTCCGTCTTTATCGTCTGCCATAAGAAGAGGAGTAATTTCGTGGCTGTGGCCGTCAATCAAGGCATCTGCGCCAGAAATTCTTGCAATAAGGTTCATGGCATTCCAGTCAGAAACGGTAGTGTTTTCCCCAAGATGGGCAAGGAGAATTACAAAGTCTGCGCCCTTGCTGCGGGCTTCGTCAATTGCAGCCTGGGTAAGTTCAACCATTTTCTTACCGTCATTATCACCGCCAAAATCATAAATTGTATTTCCTTTTTTATCCTGGAAAGTTATCGGATTTGAGGCAACTAATGTTTCTGGTGTGCTAACACCAACGAAGGCAACTTTTGCATCTCCATAAGAGAAGATTTTATAAGCTGGGAAAATAGCCTTTCCTTTTTTGTTTAAGAAGTTGCAGGAAATGTAACCACATTTAAGTTTTTTTGACATTTTCATCAACTGTGGTATTCCGTAATCAAATTCGTGGTTACCAGGAATGGCAAGGTCATAACCTGTTTCGTTCATAAGGTCAACGATGTATTCGCCTTTTGAAAATGAACCGATTGTAGCGCCCTGAAGAGCGTCACCGGCATCTACAAGGGTAACGTAAGGGGTAAGTTCTTTCATTTCCTGCTTGTAGAGGGAAAGTCCTGCATAGCCGATGTTGTCATCAGCACCGCAGTGAACATCATTTGTGTACAAAATTACGATGTCTTTGTCGGGATTTGCCGCAAAAGCAGAAATCGTAAAAAAGACAGCCGCAAAAAGCGCTATCATAAACTTAGATTTTTTCATCTTTTTTCTTAACCTCCAGTTATTAATAATATTATTATACATAATTCAGGTTTCCTGTGGTATAATTTTTCTATGAAAAAATGTCACTTTATACTTGCAGCAGTCTGGTTATATGCGGCGGCTTTTTGCAGCTGTGCGAATATCAAAATTAAAAAAATCGATAAATCATATATAGAAAATAGCCCCCGTGTCATTTTGGGCGATGAACAGAGCGAAAAATATCTGCCCCTGCTGGCAGGAAAGAAGGTTGCCCTCTTTTCAAATCATTCGGGAATAATGGGTGATAAAATAATTTTACAGGATGGAAGGGAACTTTACGGAGGAAGCGAGCTTTACGGAAGCAGTGAAGAAGCGGCTGACCTGCCTTTTGGGAAGGATGCAGAGGGTAATGATATTTCCTACGGCCCTCATATCCTTGATTTTCTTATTGAAAGTGGTGTGGATGTTACGGCGGTTTTCTGCCCGGAGCATGGATTCCGTGGGACCGCAGATGCCGGCGCCAGTATAGACAGCTCTGTTGATGAAAAAACAGGAGTTCCTATTCTTTCCCTTTATTATGGCGGTGGAGATAAAATACCCCCTGCCACTGACATGGCCCGTTTTGACACTCTTGTAG
Organism: Treponema sp. JC4; assembly: GCF_000260795.1. Lineage (GTDB taxonomy): Bacteria > Spirochaetota > Spirochaetia > Treponematales > Treponemataceae > Treponema_D. The sequence continues at coordinate 67,692 of NZ_AJGU01000002.1, read as the reverse complement.
TTGATATTCAGGATGTGGGACTGCGCTACTATACCTATTATATTTCGCTTTATTATCTGATGAAGGCCTGCGCGTCTTACGGGAAAAATGTGATCATTCTTGACCGTCCTAATCCTAACGGCTTTTATGTAGACGGCGGAATTCTGCAGAAGGCTTTTGATTCAAACGTAGGCCTTCTTTCAATGCCTACAGTTCACGGAATGACTCTTGGGGAACTTGCCCGCATGTTGAACGGTTCAAAACTGCTTGATAAAGACTGGAAGCCCTGCGATTTGACAGTAATCCCCTGCAAGAATTACACCCACCAGACTAAATATTGTCTTATAAGAAGACCGTCTCCTAATATCAGGACAATGAGGGCGGTTTATCTTTACGCTTCTACCTGCTATTTTGAAAATACTATTGTCTCTGTCGGCCGCGGAACTGAATTTCCTTTTGAAATATTTGGAAGTCCTTATTTTAAGGATGATGAAAAAATGGATTATATTTTTATTCCTCATTCAATTGACGGAGCAAAAAATCCACCCTTTTTGGAAGAAATCTGTTATGGAAAAGATTTACGTTCCCTGCCACTTTCAAAGATTTTTGAAAAAGGCACTGATTTATCTTATTTGAGTCAGGCTTACAGGACTGCAAAAAAATTAAATGCGCCTGCCTTTTTTGGAAAGCCAAACAGCAAAGGCTATTACTGGATTGATTTACTGACCGGTTCTGATTTTGTCCGCACTCAGCTTATGAAGGGAAAAGCCCTGGATGAGATAAAGGAAAGCTGGGAAAAGGAGCTGGAAGAGTTTAAAAAAGCCCGAAAGCCATATCTTTTGTATTCTGAAAAAGAACTTGAAAAAAGATGGCAGACAAATGTGACCTTCCCGGACTGGATTTCTGTTGCAAATTATTCTGCAAACAATATTCTGACTTTTGAATCTTACAAGGGGCAGGGGAAACTTTATTTAACTGCGGAAGAAGACTGTTCTTTTAAGTTGTTTATAAACAATTCTCTGATTCCGGTCAAACTTAAGGCAGGAGAAGCTTACGAAGCTGACCTTTCTTCTGTTACAAAAAACGGCAGAAACACAATTCAACTTTCTGATTTTGAAAGTCCCTTGGAAGAAGCCAAGGTTCGTGTATGCATTCCTTACCCTGTAATTCAGGAGGGAAAACTTGCGGATTCAGGAATTTCCCCAGCTGCTATAAAATTAATAGATAAAATCATCACTTCTGATATAAAAAAGGGCTTTACAAGCGCCCAGCTTGCGGTTATTAAAGACGGAAAGTTTATTTACCAGAATCAGTGGGGGAATATCCAGACTTACGGCAAGGACGGTGTGGCTGTAAAGGCGCCTGCCGTTACTAAAGACACCATGTATGATCTGGCTTCTGTTACAAAAATGATGGCCGGTAACTACGCAATTCAGCTGCTTGTGGAAGAAGGCCGCCTTCCCCTGGATACAAAGCTTGTTGATATTTTTGGAAGCCACTTTGCAGACGATACAATTTTAATTGATTACGAAAATAAAAAAGTTCACGACGTTTTTCCTCTGGAAAAAATAAAAGAGTGGAAGAGAAATATAACCGTGCGCCACCTTCTGGCTCATACAGCAGGCTTTCCTTCAGGCTATCCCTATTACAATGACAGCATAAACCTGAAGGAAGACCGCTTTAATGCGGAGCCCGGTTCAAATGTGCTCTTTTCGGGAAATGATAATTCGGAGGAGACAAGGCAGAAAACTCTGCAAGCAATTTTCCGCTCACCGCTTTCTTATGAACCTGGAACAAAGCTCCGTTACAGCGACATAGATTACATGCTTTTGTGCTATGTGGCAGAAAAAATTACGGGTCAAAGATTTGATGACTTTTTACGCGAGAACTTCTGGCAGCCGCTGGGACTGCAGCACATAACTTTTAATCCCCTTAAAAACGGTTTTAAAAAAACTGACTGCGCTGCAACAGAGCCTAACGGCAATTCCTGTTCCGGCGCCCTTAAGTTTACAGGGATCAGGACAGAAACTCTGCAGGGAGAAGTTCACGATGGAAATGCCTGGTACACCATGGCTGGGCTTTCCGGCCACGCAGGACTTTTTGCAAATGCCAGTGATTTAGCCCTTCTAGCAAGCCTTATGCTTACCGGCGGCCTTGGAGAACAGAAGTTTTTCAGCCGCAATACTCTTGATTTATTTACCAGTCCTCAGCTGGAAAATCACTGCGATTACGCTCTTGGCTGGTGGCGGCAGGCAGAGTTCCAGACTCCAAAACAGTTCGGAACCCTTTGTTCAAGCAGAGCCTTTGGCCACCACGGATTTACCGGCTGCGTAGTCTTTGTCGAACCCGAAGAAAACTTAGTAATTGTTTACCTTACAAATAAAATCAACACAAAAATGGTTAAGGGCAAGGAATTCAGCAATCAGTTTGAAGGAAACGCCTACGTCTCTTCTATGGTAGGCTTTGTTCCTCAGATAATTATGATGGGCCTGAAAGGGGTCGGCGAGGCTCAGCTAAAAGCCCTTGTAAACGATATGAAAAAAAATGCCCGCCTTGCAGCAGATGCACAGGGCGGGGCATATCAAAAGGCTTACGAAGCCTTACTTAATAACTAAGTTCACCAGCTTATCCGGAACGATAACTGTCTTCACAATCTCGTGACCGTCTGTAAACTTCTTAACTCCTTCAAGTGCAAGAGCTGCGGCTTTAAGGTCGTCCTGGCTGGTGCCTGGAGCGGCTTCAAAGGTGTCGCGCTTTTTGCCGTTAATCATAACAACAATCTGCTTTGTGTCGTCCTTACAGAAGTCTTCGTTGAAGGTCGGCCAGCTTTCGTAAGCGATTGTGTTCTTGTTTCCAAGCTTTTCCCAGAGCTCTTCACCAAGGTGAGGGGCATAAGGAGCAATCAGTTTTACAAAGTCGCTCCACATTGCGCGTGGAAGGCTTTCGAACTTGCCGGCTTCGTTGATGAAAATCATCATCTGGCTGATAGCAGTGTTGAAGTTCAAAGTATCTGTATCGTTAGAAACCTTCTTTACAGTCTGAGCAAAAGTCTTGCGCAGTGCTGCAAGAGCCTTGTCTTCAAGTTTTCCTGTAATGTCTGTATCGTTCAAAGGCTTTTCGCTTACTGCCCAAACCTTTTCAAGGAAGCGGTGAATACCAACGATTCCCTGTGTAGACCAAGGCTTACTCATTGTAAGAGGTCCCATGAACATTTCGTACATACGAACAGAGTCAGCGCCGTAAGCCTTAATTTCATCATCAGGGTTTACAACGTTTTTAAGAGACTTACTCATCTTGGCAACAATCTGCTCAAGAGGCTCGCCAGTTGCTTTTTCAAAGTAAGTGCCGTCTGCCTTCTGGTCAACTTCGTCAGTCGGTACAAGAGTTTTGTTCTTGCGCTGGAAGGCAAAAGAAGTAATCATACCCTGGTTTACAAGGCGCTGGAAAGGCTCTTTTGTAGAAACAAGTCCGCAATCGTAAAGAACCTTGTGCCAGAAGCGGGAGTAGAGGAGGTGCAAGACTGCGTGCTCAGCACCACCTACATACAAATCAACCGGCATCCAGTAGTTTTCAGCTTCTTTAGAACAGAAAGCGTCTTTATTCTGTGGATCAAGATAGCGGAGGTAATACCAGCAGCTTCCTGCCCACTGAGGCATAGTGTTAGTTTCGCGGCGGGCAGCGCCACCACATTTAGGACACTTGCAGTTTACCCATTCTTCAATGCCTGCAAGAGGAGATTCACCAGTACCAGTTGGCTGGTAAGATTTTACGTTAGGAAGAGTAAGAGGGAGTTCGTTCTCTGGAACAGGAACTGTACCACATGTTGGGCAGTGTACCAGAGGAATTGGTTCACCCCAGTAACGCTGACGGCTGAAAATCCAGTCGCGGAGTTTGTAGTTTACAGCCTTCTTTCCAACGCCCTTTTCTGCCAGCCATTCAAGCATTTTTGCAATGGCATCAGCCTTGTTAAGACCGTCAAGGAATTCAGAATTAACGTGGATTCCGTCTTCTGTCCAGGCCTGTTTCTGAACATCAACTTCGCTCTTAAGAACTTCGATGATTGGAAGATTGAATTTCTTAGCAAAATCCCAGTCGCGGGTATCATGAGCAGGAACGGCCATAATTGCACCAGTTCCGTAAGAAATCAAAACGTAGTCTGCAACCCAGATAGGAATGAGTTTTCCGTTTACAGGGTTTACAGCATAACTTCCGCTGAATACACCAGTCTTGTCCTTTGCAAGGTCAGTGCGTTCAAGGTCAGATTTTTTTGCTGCCTGCTCGCGGTAATCTTCAACAGCCTTTTTCTGTTCAGCAGAAGTAAGGCGTTCAATAAGAGGATGCTCAGGAGAAACAACCATGTAAGTTGCTCCAAAAAGAGTATCGCAGCGGGTTGTATAAACGCGGAGTTTGTCGCTTGTAGCCTTTCCGTCCTTGTCTGCAATTGCAAAATCAACTTCAGCACCTTCAGATTTTCCAATCCAGTTGCGCTGCATGATTTTTACGCTTTCAGGCCAGTCAAGACCGTCCAGATCTTCAAGAAGGCGCTCAGCATATTCAGTAATCTTCAAAATCCACTGGCGGATAGTCTTGTGAGTAACGATTGCGCCACAACGTTCGCAGCGGCCTTCCTTTACTTCCTCGTTAGCAAGACCAGTCAGACAGCTAGGACACCAGTTGATTGGAGTCTGAGCCTCGTAAGCCAGTCCCTTTTCGTAAAGCTTAAGGAAAATCCACTGAGTCCAGTGATAGTAGTCAGACTCACAGGTAGAAACAACGCGGTCCCAGTCATAGCTGAAACCAAGCGATTTAATCTGCTGAGTAAATTTTTCGATGTTAGCGTGAGTAGTTGTGCTCGGGTGGGTACCAGTCTTAATGGCATAGTTTTCTGCCGGCAGACCAAAAGAGTCAAATCCCATCGGGTGAAGCACGTTAAAGCCCTTCATTCTAAGATAACGGCAGTAAATATCAGTTGCTGTATAGCCTTCAGGATGTCCTACATGAAGTCCTGCCGCACTAGGATACGGGAACATATCCAGAATATACTTTCTTTTCTCCGGCGGAATCTTAGAATCTTCCTTTGCGCGGAATGTTTTGTTCAATTCCCAATATTTCTGCCATTTAGGCTCAATATTCTCAAATGGATATTTAGACATTTTGTGCCTCTTTTTATTAATAGTAAAGTTCATTAATTATAATAAATTTTTGGGCGAGTTCCAACACCTACTCGCGTTCCGGGCTCCACTACGTTCGGTGCTTCGCACTCGCTTCGCGACCCTCCATGCTCGCGCCGAGGGGCGGTTAACATTTGTAAAAAAATGGCTCCGTTCGGAAGAAATATCCTTTTTGAAAATTCAAGTGCCGCTTTAATGATTTTTATGGCCAAAGAACTATCATATAAACATGGAGGTTGCACATGGCTATATTGAACGATGTATTTGACCTGGCTAAAACACTTTTAGAAAACTACAGAGTCAAACAATTAAATTTTAAATAGATTTTTTTTTCAAACCTATTGACATTTAAAAGACGGGGGGGGGTATTATGTATAGTAATTTCAAAAATAAGAAAAATATAAGAGGGAAGTATGATTAAGTTTAGAAAAAATCTGGTTTGTACTGCACTTTTGTCAGCAGTACTTTTCGCTTTTACAGCTTGTGCCAATAGTTCTGGTTCCGATGATAATGGAAACTATGGCTATAATTACGGTAATGGTAATAACGAAACTGTTGTTTCTTTGCAGGATGTTTCAGGAATGCACACAGAGGATGAAAAGAAACAGTTTATTCAGGCAAATTTCAATGTAAGCAACGAAGATGATTATTACTATAATGGTTTTGTTAACTATTACTCAGAAAGTGATGTATTAAAAATTCCTGTAATTACATATAAGTTCAATTCTTCTAGTTATAATTATTCTGGTTCAAGCTTGAAATTTAAGTTAGAAGCTTCTTCTTTTCAGGTTTATTTGTATAAAGGTTCAAGTTCAAGCGAATGGAAAACTTTTGACTATAAAGATATCCTTCTTGCAGACGAAATGCAGGCATGCTTTGGGGGAAATGGGGAAATTCCTCTTTTTAGTGGAAGTGATGTTAAATCATTTTTTGTAAAAGAAGAATTTACAGATTCTTATCCATCTTACGACTATGATGAAAATGGAAATTGGACAAGTTATTACCCTAAAAAATTTAAGTACTACTGTTTTGCTGTAAAAACATCATCAAATGGTAGTAAAGTTGTATTTACCGCAGAAACTGATGAATTTGATGAAAAAACTAAGTTTGCTGTAAAAAGATGTAAGATTCAGGAAGGAGATTCTATTGATCAATATGGTGATACATCAAAAGTTATCTGCTATAAAGCATCAGAATATGCTTCATATGATTTTGATTTGAACAATCTTTATAAATGGAACGTAGTAGATAACAGTTCTCTTGTTACTGATCAGACATATCTTGATGGAACTTATACTTATGAATCTGATTCCTGGTATGATTACACTGATTATAGTTATAAGAAAGCAACTTGCACCGTTACCCTTAATAACGGTTCTATTTCAATGACAAGCAATAATAGTTCTAATGTTCCAGGATTTACAGGTACCTATACAATTAATGGTTCAAAAATTACTATTACAGCAGGTTCCGATACTGAAAACTTTACTTACAGTGTTGAAGGAAACAAACTTTCATTAAGTTCTAATTCATATTCAGATATATTGAGGGAAAAATTTTATTCAGACTCAAGTTATTCTCTTGAGATGACAAAAACTTCATCTTCTGGAAGCGGTAGCGGAGGTTCTGGCTCGGGTGAAAGTGTAGCTGCTAATGACATTATTGGAAACTGGCAGTATATGGCTGCTGGAAACAGAGAATTTGAAGTTCAGATTACAGCTGATACAATTAAAAAGGTTGCTGTTAATTCTAATGGTTCAAAAGGTTCTGGACAGGCATATAACTATACTCTTAGCGGTTCTGTAATGACTATTAACGTTAATGGTACTAGTGGAGATATCAATCTTTCTCTTAGTGGTGATAGTTTGACACTTTCTGCTGAATCAGGCTCTGATGGATGGCAAATTTTGATGGGACTCTTTAGTACAACAGATTCATCAGTTACAATTACAAAGAAAAATTAAAGTAAACTTTTGACTTTTGATGCCGTCTGGGTTTTGTTACTTCAGACGGCTTTTTTTTATACTAAAAGAATTTACTCTAATCTGATATAATCCCTTTTATGAGGCGATTTTTTTCCTTTTTTGTGATTTTTACTTTCGGGCTTTTGGGGCCGGCGTTTTTGGGGGCGCAGGAATCTCTTTTGCCGGAGCTTTCGGATTTTATTGAAAAAGAAAATATTGATATTGTTTTTCAGACGGCGGATGCGAAAAAGGAGGACTGGATTTTTCTGACAGCCAGCAAGAAGGGGCAGGGCTTTGAAAATCTTTATGCAGTCAATCTACGGGAACCTGCTGCGTCGCTTTTAATTCTTGAAAATCCGGCTGGTAAGGCGGGAGTTTTTTCTAATCTCTGTTATCTGGCAGAAAATCAGACTCTTTATTTTGGAATTCATAGCGGGGCGGCTCTTGTAAACGGAGTTCAGCTTTTTCTGGGTGAAGGAACTTATCATCTTAAAAAGGATGCGGATGGAAAGTTCAGCTCAAAAGGGCTGAGGCGTTTTTCAAAACTGGAACCATGGCTCTGTCAGCGGGCCAAGGCTGCTTATTTTGATAATTTTCCGGAACCGGATTATGCCGGTTTTTTGAATTTTTTATTCGGCTTTTGTGATTTTGATGTGACTCCCTGCCTTGCTTATAAAACTTCTGACGGGCGCACTCTGCTCAATGAAGATGCTCTCTGCTTTCTTTACGAAAATTCGCTTTTGGATGCCATCGTAACCGGGGAAAAAGAAGGCTATCATTCTGCCTTTGAAGATTATTTATTCTGTCTTGATGAAGATGGCAGGCCTTCCAGAATTCATGCAATTTCTGCCAATCATTCGGAGCGCTTTTTTACGGAAGGGGCAGCCCAGGTTGAATCCCACTATTTTAAGGCTTTTGGCGGCCGGGTTTTTATGCTGGAAAATATCGGCTCAGTAAAAAAGATTTTTGATGAGCGGGGAAATTTTATAAAATCTGAATGGTCAAAGGATTTTTCTAAGCTTTATCTGATTTATGATTCGGAAAATGATTTTCTTATCACTCAGCCGGCGGGCTACAGTGAGCTTCGACTTGAAATTTTTGAAACTCCCTTCCCGGCGCGGGTGGAAACTGCCCCGATTTTTGATTTTAACAAAAAGCTTTATCTTCGCGACGCCAATCATACTGATTTTTACCAGCTGCAGAAGGACTTTTCTTTCCAGAAAACTGACTCGCCCTTTAAGACTTCGCAGCAATCACCGTTTTTAATGTATGCAGCCTTCATCTTTACGCTGATTTTTGCAGGCGCGCTTGTTTTTATGAAGAAAAAGCTTAGGGCGGCAGGGGGCACTTTTGAACTTGAAGAAAAAATCCGCGCAGAAATTTCTTCCGACATTCACGATTCAGTTGTCCAGGATATCCGGGCAGTGCGCCTTGATGTTGAACGCCTGAAGGTTCAGAAAGAAAGCGAAGGTTTACAGCAGACGGCGGTAAAAAATCTTACCGACTGCATAAAAAAGATGCGGGATATCTGCTATTCGCTTAATCCTGCAGAAATTGCCAATGCCAGCCTTAACGGTTCAAAGGTTGATGTGATTTCTGTGGTTCAGGCTCTCTGTGAGCAGTTTTCGGACAAAACAAAGATTTCTTTTCTGCTTGATTGTGAGAAAAATCTTACTTCCGCATTTTTGAACCAGAAAGAAGCCTCTTATCTTGCAAGAATTGTGCTTGAAATCCTTTCTAATATTCAGAAACATTCTTTTGCAAGCAAGTTTACCCTTATAATCCGCCGTAAGAATGATGAAAAACAGGCAGGTAAAATCCTTTCTTTTATAATTATTGATGACGGGGTCGGCTGCGAAATTGGCTCACTTTCCAGAAAAAATCTGAAAACTCATTTTGGAATGCGCAACATGAGGCTCTTTGCAAAGGCGGCTGGAGGTAAAATTGAATTTCTTTCAGCTAAGGATGAAGGAATGCAGGTTCGGCTCAGCGTAAAAATTGAGGACACGGGGATTTAAGGCTGGCGGAAGATATGGAAAAATCACTTTTTATTGTTGATGATCACAACATGCTTTTGAAGGGACTGGAAAATTATCTTTTGGAAAACACTGACTGGAAGGTTTCAGGGACTTTTACTTCTGCGCCTGCCTGTCTTAGCGCGCTTGAAACAATCAGCCTGCAGGAGGATTTTCCGAAAATCATAATTGTTGACGTTCAGCTTGGAAAGGAATCGGGCTTTGAACTTGTGGAAAAAATCACAAAAAGCCGGCCTGATATTAAATGCCTTATTTATTCCATGTACGATACTCCCGGCTACATTCTGCAGGCAAAGGAAAGCGGCGCAAAAGGCTATATTTCCAAGGTTGCAAGCGAAGAAGAGCTGCTGCTTGCCCTTGAGACTCTTTACCAGGGCGGAGAATATATAGAAAAGCGCATGGAAGGAGTGCAGAAAAAACTTTCCGGCCTAGACAGCCTTTTTTCGCGCCAGGAAAAAGTGATTTTTGAAAAACTTTTGCAGGGAAAAAGTAACCGCCAGATTGCCGACGAACTTTTTATCTCTTCCCACTCTGTAGAAAATTATGTGAGCTTTATTTACGACAAAACCAACGTTAAAAACCGCCGCGAACTGATAGAAAAATTTCAGTAAAAATTAGGAGAATTTCTCCATATTTTCCAGCTTAGAAGTTTTTTATAATTTCCTTAAAAAACGCACAGAAAAACTGGCGGAAAAAAAGGAGTTATATTTATGAAAAAATTTTTAGCTATGCTTTGCGCAGCAGTTTGTCTTGGATTTGCTTTTACAGCTTGCAGTAATGATTCAAGTTCTGATTCAGGTGAAGGATATATTCTTGAAACCGGTACAATTCCACAGAATATTGTTGATTCTGCTCAGGAATGGAGACAGAATATCGGACAGTATGCATCTTATGCAGATAAAAAAGAATTGCGTGATTATTTATATGAGCATAGAACTGCCTATAATAAAACTACAGTTTCTGAAACTCAGCTCAGACAAATGCTCAGTGAAATTACACCGTCTGCTTCTGCTATTGACGAACAGATAAAAGAGCTTAAAAGAACAACAAATGACGTTCTGATTATAGAAACAATCTGGTTTTACGCTGAACAGCAGTAAATAAAGCAACCCTCTGCACTTTACCGGGCTGGCAGAGGGGTGAATAAAAAGGAAGTTGCTTTCCTGCGGTAATTGCTAGTAATCACATAACCACTGGAATTTGGAATCGTTACTATAGCTGGTATCAGTGCTGCTTATACTAGAGCTTCTCTGTGGTTTAGCCGCTGCATTTGCTGCTAATTTACGTTTTACTCCATAAATAATAGCTCCCCCAATACCAATAGCGGCAACTGTTGCTACAGGAATAAGCCAAGCCTTGTTTTTGTTGAGCCAGCTGCCAACGCTTCCTCCTGCAACTGCTTCAAGAGCCTCATCAGAAAGGTTTTCAACAGCATCATTGTCTTTAGTATTTTCTGCGACAGCCTTTTTAAATTCTTCCTCATTAAAATCAGGATAGGCTTCCTTTAATGATTTAGAAAGACCCTCAATACTGCTGGCATTATCAATAATGCTTTCAATCTTTGCAAAATCAACTTTTGCAATCTGCTCTTCTGTTGCACCCGCTTCAAGTAGCTGTGTCTTCAATTCCTTTTCGTTCATATCTTCCTCCTAAAAAACAACCAGTCTGAAATTGTTCTGCTTTTCTTTCTGCCTATTTATACTCCGAAAGCAGGCAGAAAGGGTAATTTTTCTGGAGGAATTTCACTAGTTCAGTGCCTTAATTAGCGAAGGAATTGCTTTTTCAAACTTAACGCCATACCAGTGGTCTTTTTTGTCATCCAGAGTCTTTTTGATGGCTTCTACTACAAAGTCGGCGGCAATTTTGGCTGCCTGAATTGCTGATGTTCCCCTCATAAGGGCGCCTGCAAAGGCTGAAGAGAAAACGTCGCCAGTTCCGTGGAAGGCAACGTCAATTTTTTCATTGAAGTAATATTCAAAAGTATCTGTATCTGCGTGATAAACAGAAGCACCAACCTTATCTTTTTCAAAAGAAACACCCGTAATCACAACATTTTTAGCGCCGAGCTTTGCAAGGTCGCGGCTGATTTTTTCTATGTAAGCCTGGTCGTAATCTGAGCCGGCGTAAGGAATGCCCAAAAGGAAGCTTGCTTCTGTCAGGTTTGGAAGAATGTAGTCTGCCCCCTTACAGAGTTTTGCCATTTCCTGAGGGAAGTTGTCGTCAAATCCCGCATAAAGCTTTCCGTTATCAGCCATAGCCGGGTCAACAATGCGGAGTGCCCCCGGAACAGCCGCCTTATCCATAATCTGAAGGATGTGGGCAATCTGAGTTTTTGTAACGTAGCCTGTGTAAAAGGCGTCAAATTTTATATTTTCTTTGTTCCAGCGTTCAAGGATTTTTGGCATTTCGTCTGTGAGGTCGTTGAAAGTCCATCCCGAATAGCCTGCCGCAGTGTGGTTGGAAAGCAGGGCCCCGGGAAGAATTGCAGTTTCAATTCCGCAGGCAGAAATGATTGGCAGAGCAACTGTAAGCGAGCACTGTCCAACGCAGGAAATGTCCTGAATTGTCAAAAGTTTTTTATCCATATTTTTTCTCCTTTTTGCAGGCATATTACAGAAATTCTGGTCTTATTCATATAGTCAAAAGTGTATCAAATATATAATATCAGATTGTGATTACCATTGATTTTTCCAAACGCGGCGATGCCGGTCTCTGTGATTTTCTTTCCTCTTCTATCCGCAGTCAGATTTCTGCCGGTCTTCTTAAAGCTGATGAAAAACTTCCCTCAAAACGCGCTCTTGCCTCCCATCTTGGCGTCAGCGTTATTACTGTGCAGAATGCCTATGAGCAGCTGATTGATGAAGGATACATCTATTCAATAGAAAAAAAAGGCTTTTTTGTAACTGAAATCGCACCTGAAGGCGCGCCGGGGGATTATGTATCTTCCGCGACTGAAAAGGCTCCTGTAAAACTTGCAGTTCCGCCCGCTCGCGCCGGCAAAAAATTCTTTTTCGATTTCCGCTCTAACACTCCAAACCTGGAGCGCTTCCCATTTTCCCAGTGGGCTCACGTTATGAGGCGGGTCCTTAAAAGTGGAGACGAAAAGCTTTTGCAGCGTCAGGATGTTAACGGTGTTTACGAACTCCGTGCTGCCATTGCCCGCCATTTGAGCGGCTTCCGCAATATGAGCCTGCAGCCGGAGCAGATTGTAATTGGTGCGGGAACAGAATCTCTTTATTCAATGCTGGTGCAGTTTTTTGGCCGAAGTAAAATTTACGGGGTTGAAAATCCCGGTTACCACAAGGTTGCTTCTGTTTTCCATTTGAACGGTGCCCAGGTAAAGCCTGTCCTGATAGATTCCCAGGGACTGGACACTTCGCTTTTGAATCAAAAGAAAATCGATATAATTCACCTTTCACCGGCTCATCATTTTCCGACCGGACGTGTAATGCCAATCCGCCGTCGTCTTGAACTTTTGAACTGGGCGGGAGAAGAAGCTGGCCGCTATATAATAGAAGATGATTACGACAGTGAGTTTCGTTTTAATGGAAAGCCTCTTCCAACTCTTTTTAGCGGAGACAGCAGCGAAAAAGTAATTTACGTTAATACCTTTTCAAAAACAATTGCACCTTCCTTCCGAATTAGTTACATGATTCTTCCTGCGGCAATTGCAGAGGCCTTTCAGAAAAAACTGGGCTTTTATTCCTGTCCGGTTTCTGCCTTTGAACAGTACACCCTTGCTGATTTTATTAACGACGGTTTTTATGACAATCATCTTATCAGGATGAAAAATTATTATCGAAATCTGCGCAACGCCTTTATTTATGCCCTTTCTCATTCGGCTTTTAAGGATTCTATTCATATTGCAGAAGAGGAGGCGGGACTTCATTTTCTGCTTTCTTTTAAGAGTACTTGCGGGTCAGACCATTTAAACCTGAAGGACGCCTTTGCAAAGCAGGGACTTAACCTTCCGCTTTTGAAGGAGTTTTATTACGAGGAAGAAGAAGGAAATGCTGCCTCAGATGAATCTTCTGAAAACCAGCTTTCCCAGACTTTTGTAATCAACTATTCTGCTTTGGAAAAAGAAAAAATCCCGGCGATTGTTCAGCGTATGGAAAAAGCGTTACAATAAAAATATGAAAGCCAGTACGGAATATAAAAAGGCTCATAAGGCTGACTTTGGGCACGAAAGAATAGAAGTTTTATACGAAGATGAATGGATTGCGGTGATTTTTAAGCCAAGCGGAATGCTTTCTGTTCCATATCCTGGAAGCAAGGCAAAAACGGCTCTTGCAGTTCTGGAACAGATAATGAGGAAAAAGGGCAGCTGGGCAAAAAATCACAGGCCTTTTACAGTTCACCGCCTTGACCGCGATACTTCGGGTGTAATGATGTTTGCCCTGAGTGAAGCGGCTCAGAAAAAAATCATGGGCAGCTGGCACAAAATGGTAACCGAGCGCCTTTACCGCGCCGTTGCAGAAAATCCGAGCGGACGAAATGCACCAAAGCCTTTGCCGGACAACGGCCTTATTGATGACGAACTTGCTTACAATGCCTATAACGTAGGTTTTGTTCCAAAGCCCGGTGATAAACCGAGTTTTTCAAAATTGACAAAGCAGGCGGTAAAAAATCACTATAACAAAAGCCGTAGCGAACAGTCGATTTATGAAAGAAACCTTACTGTAAAGGGTGGAAAAGCTGAGTTTAAAACGATAACTGCCCGTACTCACTATAAGGTAATTTTAAGAGGAAAAACTCACACCCTTTTTGAGCTGAGTCTTGATACCGGCCGTAAAAATCAGATTCGCGCTCATCTGGCAAGTAAGGGCTACCCCCTTGCAGGCGATGAAAATTACAGGGCAAAAACAAATCCTTTTGGAAGACTGGCACTCCACGCCCGCACGCTGGAATTCGACCATCCCTTTACGCACGAGCATCTGAAATTTGAGGTGGCAGAACCTAAGGAATGGGGAGAGTTTATAACTGCAGATAAGACAGATTCACTGAAACCTGGGAAGCTAAAAAACGCCTAGCATGGATTCGTGATTTGCGACGCTTTTTTCGCGATAAGGGGCATACAAGGCGGAGCAATGCCTACAGAGCAAGCGAAGCTTGCGGCGAGCGAAAAGCTGGCGGAGCAAACCACGGTTCCATGCGGAAGTATTTTTTCATTTACTCTTCAATAAAATCTTCGCTTAAGCTGTGTGCCAGCATAAACTGTGCCGCGTAGTAGAGCACGTGACAAACATTATTTACAACCTGATCAGCCGCAAAAGGCAGGTCGCAGATATCTCCAAGGGTAAACTGAAGCACGAAGTCTGACGCAAGGAAGATAAGGCTGGCAGCAGGAACGATTCGAGCGCGCTTATTTGGAAGAAGAATTGCATCAAGAGATTTAATGGCAGCGCCGGCAAGGAAGAAGGTGTAAATTGCAATCGGCAGGAAGAGAGTTTTCAGATTAAAGAAAGGTGAAAGCTGGTCGCCTGCAAGAAATACAATGGACATTACGACTGTAAGGGCAAAATTCTTAAAAGAAAAAGGCTTGAATTCCTGATAGGCAAGGATGTAGAAAATCTGCATTACAAGGAAAACTGAAATTCCTGCAGGAATGTGCAGGTTGATTGCAATGTCTGCGATTACGGCTAGCGAAAGTCCGCAGAGCATTTTGATTCCGTAGCGGGTAAAGGCAATGCTTTTGTCCTGATTCTTGAAAAAGCAGTAAAAGGCGTAAAATACAAAGAATTCGCTGGTAATACCTTTCGCAATTACTTCTGGAACCGGCAGACCCAGAAAATAAAATACGCGGAAAGCCAGAAATGAAATTATACTTCCGATAAGAATTAAAATAGCCAAAGGGTACCTCCTGTGTATTGCAGAAACTTGAACCACCGGTTCAAGTCAGGCGAAGGTACAATGCATTGCAAATTTAAACGTCAGTTACGACCGTCGCCGTGATACAGAAATTCTATCACCTAAATCGTAAAAAGTGGTAGTAAATTCTTTGTTTTCGCGCAAGAATTTTATGAATTTGCGGATTTTCCTCATCATCTTGATTGTGCTGTAGTTGTGGGTCAGACTCAGGTCTTCTACCATGCCGTGGAAGGAAAGATTGTCTGTGATGATAACCCCGCCTGGCGCCAGCCATTCCTTAAAGCGTTCAAAGTGGCTGATGTACTGGGCTTTTGGGCCGTCAATAAAAATCAGGTCGTAGACTTCGCCTTGCGGGGCAGTCCAGCTACCGGCATCTCCAAGGTAGCAGGTGATGCGGTCGGAAAGTCCGTTGTCTGCAATGTTTTTTACCGCTGCCTGATAGCGTTCCAGATCCATTTCTATGGTAGAAACAAAAACTTCTTCGCCGGCGCGTGCAAAATTTATAGAAGAAAAGCCGATTGCCGTGCCGATTTCCAGCACTCTTTTTACATTGTGTTCTTTTATATAGTCGCAGATAAAGCTGATTCCTTCGTCCTTCATGATGGGAACGGAGTGCATGTCTGCAAAGTCTTTGATGTCATTGATTTGCTGCATAGAAGTATTTTAGTGAGTTTATAAAGGTTGTGCTATTGTTTGGAGTATTATCATTATGACAAAGTTGCAATTTTTGTCGAAATGATATATTCTATGAAAGTATTATAAAAATAGTTCGAGTGTGATAAAATTATTTAATTGATTTTTTTAGGAGTGAATAATGACTCGAAGACGGGTAGTAGTAACAGGAATTGGTTGTGTTTCTTCCTGCGGAAATAATGTTTCGGACACCTGGAATAAAGTAAAAAAGGGCGAGAGCGGAATCGATAAAATTACGCTTTTTGATGCTTCTAATCATCTTGTGCAGATTGCCGGTGAGGTAAAAGATTTTTCTCTGGAAAATTACGGTGTAGATAAAAAGCTGGCTCGAAAAATGTCACGCTTTTCTAAATTCCTGCTTGGTGCCAGCATTGAAGCTGGAAATCAGGCTGGTTACAATGCAGAAACTTTGAATGGCGTAAAATCGGGAATTGTTACCGGTATTGGAATCGGACTTTCTGATGATTTGGAAAACGCCTATAAAAAATATTACGACCCTGCTGCCGGAATTACACGCATTCCGCCGCTTACAGCTCCTCTTGTTTTGAATAACGAAGCTGCGGCTCAGGTTGCAATGCACTTTCAGATTCACGGGCCTTCTTATACTGTTTCTACAGCCTGTGCTTCCGGAACAGATGCTCTTGGTGTTGGTCTTGATTTGATTCGTGCCGGCCGCCTTGATGTATGTTTTGCCGGTGGTGCTGATGCAAACATTACAGGCTTTAATATCGGCTGTTACCAGGCTCTTTCTGCTTTGACTACAAAATTCAATGATAATCCTAAGGCTGCAAGCCGTCCTTTTGATAAAGACAGAAGCGGCTTTGTTATGGCCGAAGGGGCTGCTGTTTTAGTTCTGGAAGAATATGAGCACGCTAAGGCCCGTGGTGCTAAGATTTTGTGCGAGCTTGCGGGCTATGGTTCTTCAAGCGACGCCTACCACATTACAGCGCCTTGTCCTGATGGAGCGGGCGGTGTTGCCGCTATGAAGGCTGCTTTTGAAGATGCCGGAATGAAGCCGGAAGAAGTTCAGTATTACAACGCACACGGAACATCTACCAGCGCAAATGATACTGCAGAAACTGCTATGATTAAGAATGTCTTCGGTGACTATGCAAAGAAGCTGCACGTTTCTTCTACTAAGAGTGAAACCGGCCATATGGTAGGTGGAGCAGGTGCTATCGAAGCAATTTTCTGTATTAAAGCTATGGAAGAAAACTTTATTCCGCCGACAGCAAATCTTGATGAGCCTGACTTAGAGCATGGATGTGACTTGGATTATACACCAAAGACCGGCGTTGCATGTGAAGTAAAGGCTGCTGCAAGCTGTTCGCTGGGATTTGGCGGTCACAATGGATGCGTCATTTTGCGTAAATGCAACTAATATAATAAAAATGCGTGAGGGATTGTAGTGGCAGCGAAGCTGTACCGCTCGCGGTATGGAGCGATAGCGGAACCACGAAAAGCCCGGCCCGAGCGAAGCGAGGGACACGCCCAAAGAAATAGGAGAATACGATATGGTAATCAAACCGATGGTTCGTTCGAACATGTGTCTTAACGCTCACCCGATTGGATGTGCAAAGGAAGTTGAAAATCAGATTGAGTTTGTAAAGGCTCAGAAAGCAAAACGTGGAACAAAATCTTTGAAAGAGGGCGGAAACGGTCCTAAATTTGTTCTTGTTTTGGGATGTTCTACAGGATACGGACTTGCAAGCCGCATTTCGGCAGCCTTTGAATATGGCGCTGACACAATCGGTGTTTCTTTTGAAAAGGCCGGAACTGAAACTAAAGGCGGAACACCGGGCTGGTACAACAATCTGGCATTTGACCGCGCTGCTAAGGCTGAGGGACTTTTTACAGAAACTTTCAGCGCAGACGCTTTCAGCCACGAAACACGCATAATGATTATTGAAGAGGCAAAAAAAGCCGGCAAGAAATTTGACCTGGTTGTTTACTCTCTTGCTTCTCCTGTTCGCTCTGACCCAGATAAGATTGATCCTAACAGCGAAACTGGCGCTCACGTGCTTTATAAATCTGTAATCAAACCAATCGGAAAAACATACGCAGGAAACGGTATCGACATTTTGACTAACACTCTCAAGCAGTCTGCTGCTGAGCCTGCTAACGAAGAAGAAATTGCAAACACTGTAAAGGTAATGGGCGGTGAAGACTGGCAGCTCTGGATTGACCAGCTTTCTGCTGCAGGTGTGCTTGCCCAAGGCTGCCGCACTGTTGCTTACTCTTACATTGGACCTGAATTGAGCCACGCAATTTACCGCGATGGAACTATTGGTCAGGCTAAAAAGCACCTTGAAGCTACTGCCCACACTTTGAATGAAAAGCTTGCTAAGGAACTTGGCGGTGCTGCTTACGTTTCTGTAAACAAGGGCCTTGTAACTCGTTCTTCTGCTGTTATCCCTATTATTTCTCTTTATCTTTCAATCCTCTTCAAGGTTATGAAGGCTAAGGGAACTCACGAAGGCTGTATCGAGCAGATGGAACGCCTTTTTGCTGAGCGCCTTTACACTGGCGAAAACTCTTCTGCTGGCAAGGTTCCTGTTGATGAAGAAAACCGCATCCGCGTTGATGACCTTGAAATGCAGCCGGATGTTCAGGCCGAAGTTGACAAGTTGATGGCAAAAGTAAACAACGACAATATTACTGAAATCTGCGACCTCGACGGCTACAAGCATGACTTCTACGCAACAAACGGCTTCGATGTTGCAGGCGTTGATTACACTGCTGATGTAGCAAGAATGGATCAGATATAATATGTAGGAAAAGAATGCCTAGCATAGGTTCGTAAGTTGCGAAGCTTTTTGCGCGATGCGGGGCACTCAACGCGTAGGGTGCATACAGAGCAAGCGCAGCTTGCGGCGAGCGCAAAGCTGGCGGAGCAAATTACGGTTCTATGCGAGAGCATTTTTGCTAACATTTGTAAAACTGCATTCATTCAGGTTGTTACAAGTCCGTAAAAATATTATACTTATAAAAATTCTTACGGAGTAAAAAATGCTAACTGGTCGTCATTTAATACAGCCTGATGATTTAACTGTATCAGAAATTGATGAAATTTGTTCTTTGGCAGAGCAGATTATTGTTGATCCTAAATCATTTCAAGATGTGTGTCGCGGGAAAATTCTTGCGACACTTTTTTTTGAGCCTAGCACTAGAACAAGGCTTTCTTTTGAGGCTGCAATGCTGCGCCTGGGCGGTTCGGTAGAAGGTTTCTCTGATGCCGACAACACTTCCAGCGTAAAAGGCGAAACTCTTGCCGATACAATTCGCGTAGTTTCTTCTTATGTAGACGTAATTGCAATGCGCTCACCAAAAGAAGGTGCGGCCCTCCTTGCAAGTAAATATTCCCCGGTCCCAATCATCAATGCAGGTGACGGCGGCCACTATCATCCTACCCAGACCCTTACCGACCTGGTAACAATCCGTCAGCTTACCGGTGGCCTCGAAAATCATACAATCGGCTTCTGCGGCGACCTTAAGTTTGGCCGCACCGTTCATTCCCTTGCCGAGGCTATGCGTCACTACAAGGGTAATAAGTTCATCTTTATAAGCCCTAAGGAGCTTACAGTTCCTGACTATCTGATTAAAAATATTCTTGAACCTGCCGGCGTAAAATACGAAATTACAGAAAGCCTTGATGCTGTAATTGATCAGCTTGATATTCTTTACATGACCCGCGTTCAGAAAGAGCGCTTCTTCAACGAGCAGGATTATATCCGCCTTAAGGACAGCTACATTCTTGACACAGAGCGCATGAAGCTTGCCCGCAAGAATATGATTGTTCTGCACCCGCTTCCACGTGTAAACGAAATTACACCTGAGGTTGATGATGATCCGCGTGCGGCTTACTTCAAACAGGTAAAATACGGAATGTATGCGCGAATGGCGCTTATCGCAAAACTTACGGGTGCATTGTAAGGAGGGGAAAGCCTTCCCCTGCGCTCGCACTGCGTTGCTCGCTACCCCTTCTGCGGGGACACCCCGCAACGCCCCGATTTAGGAGATTTTTATGCTTAATGTAAACACAATTAAACACGGACTTGTAATAGATCACATTCGCGCCGGCGCCGGCTGGCAGATTTTCCAGTGGCTGGGCTTAGACAAGGCGCCTTTCACTTCCTGCCTGATTCAGAACGTGCCTTCAGAAAAATCCGGCAAAAAGGACATAATCAAAATTGATAACATCATCAATATTGATTATTCCGTTCTGGGCTTTATCGACCCTAACATCTGCGTAAACGTAATCGAAGACGAAAAAATCGTCCGCAAAATAAATATGGAGCTGCCGGCCCGCGTTCAGGGAGTTTTCACCTGCAAGAACCCGCGCTGCATAACCCAGACCGAGCACTACGTAAAGCCAACATTAATCCTGACCGACCGCGCCAAAGGCCTTTACAAGTGCGAATACTGTGATACACTTTACCTGGCCGGCGAAAAGAAGTAGGCATAAAAAGGCATTTATAAAACGGTAGAAAAAAAATGCGGAGCAGGGGGTCGTACTTTGCGACGCATTGAAGGCGATAATGGCGATACAACGCGTAATTTGCCTACAGAGCAAGCGAAGCTTGCGCCGAGCCTTCTCGGCAGAGCAAAGTATGATTCCCTGCGGAAACATTTTTGCTTATATTTTGTAAGAGGAGTTTTTATGTCAAACCTTTTAATCTACAACGCACGCCTTGTCGATGAAAACACCGACGCTTACGGTGCCCTTCTTGTTTCAAACGGAAAAATCCTTTCCGTCTGCAAAAGCGATTTCTGCACCGAAGCCAGCGCCGTAAAGCTTGCCGACGGAATTTTTTCAGATTCCGCTGACCCTGTAGAACTCTTTGACGCAAAAGGCCTCGTCCTTACTCCCGCTTTTATCGACCTTCATGTTCATCTGCGCTATCCAGGACAGACTCAAAAAGAAGATTTGAATTCCGGTCTCCACGCTACTGCAGCCGGTGGCTTTGGTACAGTCGTTGCAATGCCAAATACAAATCCTGTGGTTTCAGACGCAGAACTTGCCCTTAAAATAGAAAAAGAAGCAGAAGAAATCGGGCTTACAAAAGTTTTCCAGACCGTAAGCCTTACAAAAAACTTTGAAGGAAAAGATGTCTCTCACTTAAAAGAAATTGATGCCAAAAGAATTCCTGTAATCACAGAAGACGGCCACGATGTCCTTTCGTCATCTGTTATGCTTGATGCAATGAAACTTGCCGCAGAAAAAGGTGCTGTAGTAAGCTGTCACAGCGAAGACCCAGAACTTGCCCTTAAAGCAAAGCCTTATCGTGCGGCTGCCCTGGAAATCATGAAGATCTACGGACTTTCTGCCTGGGGGCACTTTGTAGAAAGCGAAAAGGAAATCTCTCCTGAAACCTTTACAGAAATTGATTCAAATCTTACTGCCGCAAACAGCCTGCTTGCCATAGCAGAAGATTCTGCAACCTACCGTAATATCCTGCTTGCAAAAGAAGCCGGCTGTCATGTTCATATTGCCCACTGCAGTACAAAAAATTCTATAGAAATTGTACGTGCTGCAAAAAAAGAAGGCATTAATGTAACCTGTGAAGTAACGCCTCATCATCTTGCCCTTACCGGAGATACAGAGCCTATGATTCGGGCCCTGGTAAATCCTCCTCTCCGTCATGAAGAAGACCGGCTTGCCCTGATTGAAGCCCTGCGGGACGGAACTGCAGATGTAATTTCAACAGATCATGCTCCTCATACTGCGGATGATAAAGCTGCTGGAGCACCAGGATTTACCGGAGCAGAAACTGCCTTTGCAGTCTGTAATACCGTGCTTGTAAAAGAGCAGGGCTTTACTCCTCAAAAACTTTCCCAGCTTATGTCTGCAAATCCTGCAAGAATACTGGGGCTTAAAAAAGGCCTTCTGGAACCCGGTTACGATGCCGACTTTGCCCTTTTAGATCCTGAAAAACGCTGGAAAGTCCGCTCTGCCGATTTTAAGAGCAAGGGAAAAGCAAGTCCTTTTGAAGGCGAAGAACTCATTGGAAAGGTTCAGGGACTTATCCTTGACGGAAAGATGATAAGTCTTTGATTTGGGACAGGATAGAAATTCTTCGCATTAAATGCTTTTTTGTGTTATAATTGATTTA
This sequence comes from Treponema sp. JC4, assembly GCF_000260795.1. Taxonomy (GTDB): domain Bacteria; phylum Spirochaetota; class Spirochaetia; order Treponematales; family Treponemataceae; genus Treponema_D. The sequence continues at coordinate 45,865 of NZ_AJGU01000002.1, read as the reverse complement.
TTAAAAAAGTAGGTTTTATAACATGAAGAAAAAAAGATTTTCAACTATAACAAAGAAGATAATCTTATATATCGTCCTTGCAGACATAATCCTTTGCTCCATTGTCTTTGCTACAAGTTATCTTTCTTTTAACCGCCAGTTCAGGGAACAGTATGATTCCAGTATCAGGGAAATCTGTGCTGCAGCCCGCGAATTTTTGAATCCAGATGATTTTGCAAATTACCGTCTTACCCGTGAAAAAGACCAGACATATGAAAATGTAAATAATATGCTTCAGAATATGGTTGACCGTTTTGAACTTAATATGATTTACGTTTCTGCGGTTGACGCTCCGGATTACACACACATTTTCTATTTTTATGATCCTACTGGAAAGAATTTTAAATATAAGCCTTATCCTCTTGGTCATGAAGAGGACTACAGACAGAAAGATTACAATGCTTCTACAAAACTGGTATTTGAAGAAGGTGCAACAATTGTCCGTCATACTTTTAAAACAAGAAGCGGTTCTCATATTACGGCCCAGCTTCCGGTTTATGATTCTCAAGGGAATATTGTTGCGGTAATCGGGGCACAGAAAAGTATTCAGCAGTTTGTAAATGCAAGACGGGCTTTTGTTCGTTTTGTAATCCTTACTGCCTTGATTTTTGCAGCCGGCTTTGTAATTCTCTTTACCGGTTATTTTGATATCCGCTTTATTAAGCCGATTTTATTAATCACAAATGAAACAAACCGTTTTGCCACTTACAACGGCCAGCCTAGCGAAAAACTGCTTTCTGTAAAAAACCGTGATGAGCTTGGAACTCTTGCTAATTCGGTTTACCAGATGGAAGCGGCTATTTCCAACAGTATTGATGTTCTTACCAGAATTACAACAGAAACCGCAGAGGCTCTTGCCAGTGCAATTGATGCTAAGGATAAATACACTCACGGTCATTCAACCCGAGTTGCCGAATATTCTAAGAAGATTGCCAGAATGGCAGGTAAAAATGAAACTGAATGCCGCGATATTTTCCTTGCGGCTCTTTTGCATGATGTAGGAAAAATCGGTGTTCCGAATAATATTATCAATAAGCAGGGAAAACTTACGGATAAGGAATATGAAGTTATTAAAACTCACCCTGTAATTGGACGTCAGATTCTTGCAAATATTACTCAGACGCCGCATATTTCGGATGGTGCTTTCTATCATCATGAGCATTATGATGGAACCGGTTATCCAAAAGGCCTTGCCGGAAAGGAAATTCCTGATATCGGAAGAATTATTGCTGTTGCCGATGCCTACGATGCTATGACAAGTAAGCGAAGCTATCGAGATCCTCTTCCTCAGAATGTGGTTCGCGCAGAAATTGAAAAAGGGCTTGGAAGTCAGTTTGATCCTGAATATGGAAAAATCATGCTGCGGCTGATCGACGAAGATAAAGACTATAAAATGTGCGAAAAGCCAGAAATTTAAGGTGGGAAAATGGAAAACTTTATTGCAACGGCAGAGCCGGATATCAAACTTTCCGGGGCAGAAAAAACTGCAATTCTTCTGGGCGAACTTGGAATGGCAATCAGCGATGATTTGCTGGAGAGAGTTGGTCTTTCCGAACGTGAAAAAAAAGCAATAAACAAGGCTTTCAAAAAACTTGGAAAATATAATCCTCAGAGCCGTTTTGAAGCACGCCGCGAAGTTCAGGTTCTTCAGGAAGTTATGGATTACGGCGCTTACAAGGGAATTTTGCCGCCTCCTAAACCGGACTTTTACCAGCAGAAGCAGCAGGAAGTTCTTGGCATGATGAAGCAGAATCCTGATGCAGTTGCAAACCTTCTTAAAGCCTGGCTTGGAGATGATGACTAATGACTTACGATTTGCATAATATTCCCACTTTTGGTGTTGCAGGAAATTTTACAGGCCACCTTGAACAGGCTGGCGAAGCCAAAGATTTTGAAAACGTTCGCACCGCCGAAGCCAATGCGCCTAAGGCTCTTTTCCCGACATACATTCCGCTGGCTCCCGGCATGACCATTGATGACCAGTCGGTGCCAATGTTTCTGCACGACTTTCCCTTTGATGATGAAAAAATTATTTTTCCGGCCGGTGAGCAGAAGCTTCAGATTGAGCCGGAGTGCGCTTTAATTTGTGATGTAAAATGGAAGGCTGGCCGTGTAGTAGGTCTTACTCCTATTGCATTCGGTGCCTCAAACGACTGTTCTATCCGCAAGGAAGGCGCTAAAAAAATCAGTTTGAAAAAAAACTGGGGCAGGGCGTCTAAGGGATTTTCTTCCCACACAATTGAAATCGACCGATTTGATAAAGAAGGTATTTTAAACCGCTACCGCATTGCAAGCTTTCTTGTGCGCGAGGGAGAGGCCTTTGCCTATGGAGAGGACAGCGCAGTCCGCGATTACAGCTACATTTACAATAAGCTGACCACCTGGATAATTGACCGTCTGAACCAGCAGAAGGACGAAGGCCCTGCTGAAAACGTAAACGCCTATCTTACAAAATGTACCTTCCCGGAGCGCATCCTGGTTTCCATTGGTGCTACCCGTTACACTGATTACGGCGAGCATAACTTTTTGCAGAACGGCGACAAGGCCGTGGTGGTGCTGTATCCGGAGGATAAATATAGCGCGGAAGAAATTATGCAGCGTGTAAAAGAAAATAGATTGAATGAAGAGGATATAAGCTCTTTAGTGCAGCTTGTTGAAGTTTAAGCAAAATGCTTACGCATAGAACCGTAATTTGCTCCGTAGCTTTTCGCTCGCCGCAAGCTGCGCTTGCTCTGTAGGCACTTTTACGCGTTGTACTGTCTGTATCGCGAAAAAAACTACGCAAATCACGAACCTATGCTCCGCATTTTTCTTCCTAGTTCAAACTCTGCCTTCCGCAGATTATTTCAATCTGTGCCAACTTTTCCGCGGCGCATTTTTATCTACCTTCCGCAAATCTTTTCAATCTGTGCAAGTTCGCCTGCAGAAAAGTCAGTTTTTCCCACAATCTTAATGTTGTCCAGAATCTGTTCAGGGCGGCTGGCACCAATAAGAACGCTTGTGACCTTACCGTCGCGCAAAACCCAGCTGAGTGCCATCTGGGCAAGGCTCTGTCCGCGGCTGGCAGCAATTTCATTCAGCGCTTTGATCTGTTCAATTCGCGCTGCAACATCAGATTCATGCAGGAAGCGGCCGTCGCGTTTTACACGGCTGTCTTCCGGGATTCCGTTCAGATATTTGTCTGTCAAAAGTCCCTGGGCAAGAGGAGAGAAGGCTATAATTCCATAGCCCTGCTCGGCGCAGAAATCCTTAAAGCCGTTATCTTCAATTGTTCTGTTGAAAATTGAATAGCTGTTCTGGTTAATCACAAAAGGTGTGTGAAGTTCCTTCAAAAGTGGAAGTGCCTTTTTAAGCTGGTCAGTGCTGTAATTAGAAAGTCCAACGTAAAGAGCTTTTCCGCTTCTTACAATCTGGTCGAGAGCGCAGACAGTTTCTTCAATCGGAGTATCATCATCCGGGCGGTGATGATAGAAAATATCAACGTATTCAAGATTCATGCGCTTAAGGCTCTGGTCCAGGCTTGAAATCAGATATTTGCGGGAACCCCATTCGCCGTAAGGACCTTCCCACATGTAATAGCCGGCCTTAGTAGAAATGATCAGCTGGTCGCGGTAAGCCTTCATTTCCTGATTGATGATTTTTCCCGCATTTTCTTCTGCTGAGCCAGCCTCAGGACCGTAGTTGTTTGCTAAGTCAAAGTGAGTGATTCCATTATCAAAGGCAGTAAAACACATAGCCTTCATATTGTCGTAAACGTCTTTGCTTCCAAAATTGTGCCAGAAGCCCAAAGAAACAAGCGGCAGCTTAAGTCCGCTTTTTCCGCAGTGTACATACTGCATAGTTTCATAACGATTGTCGTCTGCTTTGTACATAGTTTTTTCTCCTGTGTAAGGCGGGGCAGTCCGCCTCGCTGATTTATTCTAACATGGCTGTTCTAAAAACGCCTAAAACAATTTTTTATTCTTGCCTTGACTCAAAGTTTGTGTTACTATGAATAAGAACAAAATGTTTCTATTAATAATAACATGAGGCAAAAAATGAGTAAAGAAAAAATCCCTTACAAAATCTACCTTTCAGAAAACGAACTTCCAACCAGCTGGTATAACGTTCGTGCTGATATGAAAAATAAACCGGCACCACTTTTGAATCCGGGTACACACAAACCTATGGCTTTTGAAGAACTTCGTCCTGTATTCTGTGATGAACTTATTAAACAGGAACTGGATGATAATACCGCTTATATTGAAATTCCTGAAGAAATCCGCGAGTTTTACAAAATGTACCGCCCGGCACCTCTTGTACGCGCTTACTGTCTGGAAAAGAAGCTTGGAACTCCTGCAAAAATCTACTACAAGTTTGAAGGAAACAATACAAGCGGAAGTCACAAGTTGAATTCTGCAATTGCTCAGGCTTATTACGCAAAAAAACAGGGCTTAAAAGGCGTTACAACAGAAACAGGTGCTGGTCAGTGGGGAACAGCCCTTTCTATGGCATGTTCTTACTTTGGACTGGACTGCCAGGTTTACATGGTAAAGGTTTCTTACGAGCAGAAGCCATTCCGCCGCGAAGTAATCCGCACTTATGGTGCTAAGATTACTCCGTCACCAAGCGATACAACAGAAGTAGGACGCAAGATTCTTGCTGAATTCCCGGGCACCGGCGGAAGTCTTGGCTGTGCAATTTCCGAAGCCGTTGAAGCTGCAACTCATCAGGAAGGTTACCGCTATGTTTTGGGCAGCGTTTTGAATCAGGTACTGCTTCATCAGACTGTAATTGGTCTTGAAACCATGACTGCAATGGATAAATACGGCATTAAGCCTGATATGATTATCGGTTGTGCTGGCGGCGGTTCTAATCTCGGCGGTCTTATTTCTCCATTTATGGGAAGAAAACTTCGTGGTGAAGCTGACTACAAGTTTATTGCTGTTGAACCTGCCAGCTGTCCTTCCTTTACCCGCGGTAAGTTTGTTTACGACTTCTGTGATACTGGTCACGTTTGTCCTCTTGCAAAAATGTACACCCTGGGAAGTGAATTTATTCCTTCTCCTAACCACGCCGGCGGTCTCCGCTATCACGGTATGAGTTCAATTCTTTCTCAGCTTTATGATGACGGACTTATTGAAGCCCGCACAGTTGAACAGACAGAAGTTTTCAGAGCAGCTCAGGAATTTGCCCGCGTAGAAGGTATTCTCCCGGCCCCTGAATCAAGCCACGCAATCAAAGTTGCAATTGACGAAGCTTTGAAGTGCAAGGAAACCGGCGAAGAAAAGACAATCCTTTTTGGTCTTACAGGTACCGGCTACTTCGACATGTATGCTTACAAGGCTTTCAACGACGGAACTATGAGCGATTATATTCCAACCGACGAAGATCTTGCCAAAGGCTTTGCCGGAATTCCCCGCTTCCCTGGAAATGAATTCTAAGGAGGGAGGAGCCCCCGCAACGCCCCTTTAAAATAAAACTCCGCCTTCTGGTTGCATGTATTGTAAGTGAAGGCGGAGTAAAAATCTGGAGGATTGTATTTTACGGGCTAATTGCCCCTTATACCGATTTTATTTGTTGCCCTGACCGTAGTAGGCGTTAGGGCCATGCTTGCGCATGTAGTGCTTGTTGATGATGTAGTCTGGAAGTGGTTCTGCATCCGGCTTAATCATAAGGGTCTGCAAGGCCATCTTACTTACTTCTTCCATTACGGCTGCGTTGTATACGGCTTTTGCAGGAGTTTCGCCCCAGGCAAAAGGTCCGTGACCGCCGACAAGTACCATGTTTACTTCTGCAGGATTGATTTTGTGCTCGTGGAAGTATTTTACAATCAGATTTCCTGTTTCTGTTTCATAGTTGTTTTCTACCATCTCTTTTGAAAGATATGGGGTGCAAGGAATTGCCTTCTGGATATGGTCTGCGTGGGTTGTTCCAAAAAGAGGAACGTCGCGCAAAGCCTGTGCCCAGGAAGTTGCATAGGTGGAATGGGTATGAATGATTCCGCCTATTTTTGCCCCATCTTTCATTGCAAACTCGTTGTAGAGAACCAGATGTGTGTTTGTATCGCTTGAAGGGTTGAGCATTCCTTCTACACGTTTTCCTTCCAGGTCAATTACAACCATTGAATCCGGGGTAAGTTCCGGGTAAGGAACTCCAGACGGTTTGATTGCAAAAACGCCTTTTGCCCAGTCGATTGCAGATACGTTTCCCCATGTAAAAATTGCCAGATGCTGGGCGGGAATCTGCATGTTTCCTTCGTAGGCTAATTCTTTTAATTCCTGATATTCGCTTGCCATAAATTATCTCCTGTTATCCCAGTATGCTTTGTTCCATCTAAGTTCGTTGCGGAAGGCCGGGATCTTTGTTCCTTCGTCAATTACAACGCACTCAATTCCTACCATTTCTGCCCAGTCCTGAATCATTTCCTGAGTGATGATGTTAGAGAATGCTGTGTGGTGTCCGCCGCCTGCTAAAATCCATGCTTCTGCAGAAGTTTCAAGGCTAGGAAGTGGCTGCCATACCATGCGGGCAACTGGAAGCTTTGGAAGTGGAGCCTTTGGTGGTACTACGTTGATTTCATTTACTACGCAGCGGAAGCGGTTACCCATATCAACGACTGCCGAAACAAGTCCGCGTCCTTCGATTGTGTTGAATACCATGCGGGCAGGATCTTCCTTGTCGCCGATTCCAAGCGGATGAACTTCGATTTTTGGTTTTGAAACGGCGATTTCAGGGTCTACTTCCAGCATATGTGAACCCATGTTGAGTTCTTCGCCTTCAACCAGGTTGTAAGTGTAGTCTTCCATAAAGGCGTTACCTTTTGAACCAGGAAGAACCTGACCAGCTGTCATAGCCTTGAAGGTTCTTACCAGACATGAAGTTTTCCAGTCGCCTTCTGCACCAAAGCCGTAGCCGTCTGCAAGCAGGCGCTGAATTGCAAGACCTGGAAGCTGCTTCATTCCGTGTAAGTCCTGGAAGTTTGTACAGAGTGCCTTACCATTGTTGTCTTTGAGGAAGCGGCGGAGGGCAATTTCGATTTTTGCCTGTTCTTTAATTTGTTTTGTTACAAAGTCCTTGTCTGAACCGTAAACGATTTCGTATTTCTGGTTGTATTCGTCGAACAATGCGTTTACGTCAGAGTCTTTTACCTCGTTCATATAAGCTACAAGGTCACCGATTCCGTAGTAAGGAACGCTCCAGCCGAATTTAATCATTGCTTCTACTTTATCGCCGTCTGTAACTGCAACTTCGCGCATGTTGTCGCCAAAGCGGAGACAGCGCAATCCTTTTCCGTCTGCTACGGCGCGGGCAATTCTCATCCAGTCTGCAATGCGTTTCTGTGTACGTGCGTGTGACCAGTGTCCTACGATTACCTTGCGTGGAAGTTCCATGCGGCTTGTGATAAAGCCGAACTCGCGGTCGCCGTGTGCACTCTGGTTCAGGTTCATAAAGTCCATATCCATTGTGGCATATGGAATTTCTTCGTTGAACTGTGTGTTGAGCTGCAAAAGCGGCTTCTTGTATGCAGAAAGGCCAGCGATCCACATTTTTGCAGGGCTGAAGGTGTGCATCCAGCAGATGATTCCGGCACATTTGTCGTCGGCATTTGCCTGCTGCAAGGTTTCGCGGATTGCATCCGGTGTAAGAAGGGTAGGCTTCCATACAAGGTTACAAGGCAAGGCTTTGCTTGCATTTAATTTTTCTACGATTTCTTTTGAATCTTTTGCTACCTGTTTGAGAGTTTCTTCTCCATAGAGGTCCTGGCTGCCTGTGATGAACCAGAATTCATAGTTTGCTAATGCTTCCATATTTTTAATATCTCCTAAAATTATAAATCTGTGTAAATCTTCAGGGGCTCTCACAGGAAATGCTTTTTGCTCTGCCGAGAAGGCTCGACGCAAGCTTCGCTTGCTCTGTATTTTCCTTCCGCGTTGTATCGCAACTATCGCCTTCAATGCGCCGCAAAAATTATTTCCTGCTACGCCCCTGTGTTATACCTGCCAAGTTTTAGAGTCTAAAAAATGGCAGCCTTATCTTTAATCAACGTTCTCCACAGCAGCTTTCATTACAGGTAAAGCTTTTGTGTAGTTCTCGAAGAACTTGTTGAAGCCGTCAACATCTGCCTTGTCTGGGGCAACGGTTGTGATTTTGGCTGTCTTGAATACTACTTTATCAAGATAGTCGCCAAGACTCATGCCTTTTGTGTCTGCGGCATATGCTGCCAGAAGTGCCATGCCCCATGGTCCGCCTTCACCGGCAGTTTCCATTGTAGAAACTGGTGTGTGCATAGCGGCTGCCATGATTTTGATTCCAACTCCTGCAGTCTTGAAGTATCCGCCGTGGCCTGTAAGACGATCGATTGCAACATTTTCCTTGTCGAACAAAATGTTCATACCGGTGCGCAGGGCTCCAAGGGCTGTGAAAAGCTGAGCGCGCATAAAGTTTGCCAGAGTAAAGTTGTTGTTCTGCTGGCGAACTACAAGAGTGCGGCCCTCTTTGAATCCTGTCATAGATTCACCTGAGATGTAGTTATAAGGAATAATTCCGCCACAGTCAGGGTCGCCTTTAAGGGCAAGACCAAGCAGTGTATCGTACAAAACAGGTTTAGAAACATTTCCGCCTGTTGCGGCAATTGCTTCTCCAAAGAGTTTAATCCACTTGTCGTACTCGCCGGTACAGTTGTTAGCGTGAGCCATAGCTGCCATAGATCCGTCTGGTGTTGTTACGATATCAATTAAGTCTTTGTAAGCCTTAGAAAGGGCCTTCTCCAGAATTACCATTGCAAATACCGAAGTTCCGGCACTTACGTTACCAGTGCGTTTTGTTACGCTGTTTGTGGCAACCATACCTGTTCCTGCATCGCCTTCCGGTGGAGCAAGCAGAGTTCCCGCTTCAAGTTCTCCTGTTGGGTCAAGGAACTTAGCGCCTTCTGCAGTAAGAGTTCCGGCCGGCTTTCCAGCAAGAAGAATTTCCGGCAGAAGTTCTTCAATTTTCCAGCCCAGTTTTTTGTCTGCGATTAATGCGTCAAACTGGCCCAGCATTTTTTTGTCGTAGTTCTTTGTTTTTTCGTCGATTGGGAACATACCAGATGCATCACCAATTCCAAGAACTTTTTTGCCCGAAAGTTTATAGTGAACGTAGCCTGCAAGAGTTGTAAAGAATGCAACATTGCCTACGTGTTTTTCGCCGTTTAAGATTGCCTGATAAAGATGAGAAATGCTCCAGCGCTCAGGAACAGGGTAGTTGAATTCATCAGTTAATTTTGATGAAGCTTCTCCTGTGATAGTATTGCGCCATGTTCTGAATGGGACAAGAAGAGTATCGTTTTTGTCAAAAGCAAGGTAACCGTGCATCATGGCACTGATACCAAGAGCCTTGACTTTTGTAAGCTTTACGCCGTATTTTTCAGCAACGTCCTTCTTAAGGTTTGCAAAACTTGTCTGAAGTCCGTTTGCAATTTCTTCAAGTGAATAAGTCCACACACCGTCTACCAGTGAGTTTTCCCAGTCAAAGGCACCGCCCGCAACCGGTTCGTTGGCAGAGTCAATCATTACTGCCTTGATACGTGTTGAACCGAATTCAATTCCCACAACGGCAGAGCCGGATGAAATCTCCTTCGCAATCTCTTCTTTTGTCATTTATAAGTCCTCCTAAAACTTTTTAAAAATCAATATTTTCCTTAAAGAATACGTTGAGCGGAATGTTCACTTCCTTTTCAACGTCTTTTTCCAGCACCAGACTCTTATAAATCTCTTTCATTGCAAGCCCGCCCTGGCGGTAAGGATCCTGTGATATCAAGGCATCAATTTTTCCTTCCTTTATTGCTGCAACATTGCTGTCTACCAGGTCAAAACCTACAATAGAGATTTTATCTTTCAAACCCATCTGTTCAATTTTTTGTCCTACAAAGTGAACTTCCGAGTTTACTACGCAGATTCCGCGTATGTTTTCATATTCATAGATGATTTTATCTACTGCATCGATGATTTCTTCTTCTGTGCTTCCCCGGGCAATTTTCTGAACCGCCTTACAATCTGAAGTCTGTAAGAAATATGATGCAAAGCCACGAGCGCGTTCATTAAGGTTATAACTTTCGCTGAAAGGCTTGATAACCGCAAAGGTTCCGTTCTGGGCTGAGCAGAGGTGAGTTAGCTTTCCTGCCAGAAAGCCCGCCTTAAAAGGATTTTGTGCAACCGTTGTAATCGGAAGAGCTCCCGGAAGGGGGGAGTCAATGAAGGTATATGGAGCAGAAAGTTTTGTTTCGCTCAAAAGGAACATAATTTCTTCCTGCATGATTGGAGCAATTATGTATGCCGAGCAGCCGGCTTTAATCATCTTCTTAAACTGAGCCTTTAAAGAAGATACGTCAGGACGTTTAAACCCGAACAGTTCAATCTGAAAGCCAAAGGCTGCGTAATCGTTCACGCACGCGTCTAAAATGCCGTCGTAGATTGCCTTCCAGTAGCCGCTTTCTTCTGATATAGCCGGAATAAGAACTCCAATCTTAATTTCGCTTTTTTTCTTTAAAAATCTTGCAATCGGGTCTGGACTGTAGCCGTTTTCAGAGATAATCTTATTGATTTTGTCTCTTGTCTCTTCTGAAACGCGTCCTCGGTTATGAATTACCCGGTCAACAGTACCCGTTGAGACTCCTGCAATTTCTGCTATTTCAGTTACAGTCAAATTAAACCCCGCTTTCAGCGTGAAAAAACGCCATAATTGCCTTAAAAGTGCGTGAACGTACACGCATTAACTACACTCAGAATATACCCAAGTAAGTCCTCTGTCAAATAAATTTTTAAAAAAATATGTTTTTTTCTAAATAAAAGTGCCTTATAATTTTTTCATAGGAGTTTTTTTTATGAAAACAAACAGCTTATCCTTTAAGATTGTAACCAGAATAGCCCTTCTTGTTGTTCTTATCTGTCTTCTTCTTGCATCTTTTTCCATTGTGCTTGTATACAAAGTGCAGACAAATCAGGTTGTCAGTACAATGGCAAAAATCCGTGATGATGCAGGAAGTCTTATTGAGCTTTCAATTGATGCCTATATCAGAGAGGTGGAGGCCGTAGCTCAGCGTGCGGATATCCGCAGTATGGACTGGGAAGTTCAGCGTCCTGTATTGCAGGCTGAGGCAAAACGTGTTGGCTTTGAATCTTTTGAAGTTGGAAACCCTAACGGTATGGCTCATTCAACACAGGGAGAAGATATTTGGGTAGGCGGCCGCTCTTATTATGGAACAGCTCTTGGAGGAACGGCAAACATATCTGATCTTGTTTATGATGAACGTTACAAAAAGATGGTTGTTGTTATAAGTTCTCCTTTGCGTGATGATGATGGTGGAATTGCGGGAGTTCTTTCAGGAGTTGCCGATGCTTCTTTTACAAATAAAATAACTTCTTCCATTAAACTTGATTACGAAGGTTTTATCTTTATCATTAATGATGCCGGTGAGAAAATGGCCGGTGTAGATTATAAAGGAAGAACCGCCCTTGAAAATAATATTCACGACGGTTACTATGCGCCGGAAGGAAAGTTCGGTCAGTTCCGTGAGCTTCAGATTAAAATGATTCAGAATGAATCTGGACTTGATACCTTCTTTATGGACGGAAAGGAATATTTCCTTTCATTCGTTACAATTAATAACGGTAGCTGGCATCTTGGAATCATTCAGAACAGACGGGAAGCTCTTGCGGTTTTGAATAAGATTTTCTTCTGGATGATAATTATTACCCTTGTTTTCATTGTACTCGGTTCTTTGAGCGGTCTTCTGCTTTCAAGAAGCCTTCGTCCTTTAAGAAATGTCAGTAAAAGTATTAATGAAATTGCTTCGGGAAAGGCTGACCTTACCCAGCGCATTAAACTTCGCTCAGAATATGAAATTGCAGAGGTTGTTGATGGATTTAATACCTTTACGGAAAAGCTTCAGACTATCATGAAGGTTATGAAGGAATCTAAGGATTCCCTTTTTGAGGTAGGAAATCTTCTTAAACAGGATACGGATAATACACTTTCTTCTATTGAAACTATTATTGATAACATTAAATCAACAAGAGACGGAACTTCTCAGCAGTTTGCCAGCGTAGATCAGACTGCAACTGCAGTTCACGAAATTGCATCTAATATCGAATCCCTTGAACGAATGGTTGAAAATCAAAGCCAGAGTGTACGGGTTGCCAGCGGCGCCGTTTCTGCAATGATTGAAAATATCAACAGAGTTAATAATTCCGTAGAAAAAATGGCGGATTCATTCAAAAATCTTGAAATGAAGGCTCAGAATGGTGTTCAGAAACAGGATGATGTAAGCAATAAGATTGAACTTGTGGGTGACCAGTCAAAGATGCTGGGTAATGCCAACAAAACTATCCGAGAAATTGCAAGTCAGACAAACCTTCTTGCCATGAATGCCGCAATTGAGGCTGCTCATGCCGGCGAGGCAGGAAAGGGCTTCAGCGTTGTTGCTGATGAAATCCGTAAGCTTTCCGAAACTTCTACAGCTCAGTCAAAGGAAATCGGAGACCAGCTTAAGAATATTCAGGATTCAATTAATGAAATCATTTCTGCTTCAAATGAATCGCGCCTTGCATTTAAGGATGTAAGTCAGGAAATTCAGTCTACAGATTACCTTGTACAGGAAATTTCTGTTGCCATGGATGAACAGAACAAAGATTCAGAGAAAATTAACCTTTCTTTGAACAGCATGAACGATTCTACTTCGGTTGTAATTTCTGCCGTAAAGGAAATGTCGGAAGGAAACGCTGCAATCCTTAAGGAAATCCAGAATCTTCAGTCTTCTACAATGGAACTTAAACAGAACATGGATAAGATGGAATCTGGAGCTCAGGTTATCAGGGAAACTGGAAAAGCCCTTTCCAGCATTTCCAGCCAGATGGGAGAGTCCATTGATGAAATTGGCGGTCAGGTAGATCAGTTCCAGGTATAGCAAATATAAGAAAGAGGTACGAAGAATGAAAAACAGAATATTTACATTTACAGTTTTTGCACTTGCTTTTACGCTTTTTTCCGGATGTTTTAAAGAAAAATCTGGTGCCGTAGTTGAAAATGAAAAAGAAATTCATATCCGTGTATGGGAAAGTAAAAACGGAATAGATTCCTTTATAAAAGAGGCGGGAAAAGCCTATACAGAAAAAAATCCGCATATAATCATTGATTTTATAAATGTTGAGCTTCATAACAGCGTTGATACTCTTGCAAATGACGCGCCAAAGGGCGTTGCTGCAGATATTATTGCTGCTCCTCATGATAATCTTGGCGCTCTGGTAACAAAAAAGCTTATTTTACCTACCGAAAATCCAAAAGACATTTCAAAACAGGTGCTTGGAGCCTGCTCTAAAGCTCTTACTTATAACGGAACTATGTACGGTTATCCGGCAAGTGCCGAAACTTATGCTTTGTTCTATAACAAAAATTACATCGGTGAGAATGAAGTTCCAAAATCCTGGGAAGAACTGGTTTTATGGGTACAGAAATTCAATAAAGAACATCCCGGAAAATACGGTTTTGTAATGGATGTTACAAACGGTTATTATTCAATTCTCTTTACAACTTCAAATGGAAACAGACTGTATGGCGACAGCGGAGCAGATGCAAACAGTCCGAATATGAATACCCCTGCCGCAGTCAAGGGAATTAAATTCTTCCAGAGTCTTCGCAAAAGTCTTGGCCTTGAAAATGCAGAACTCAGTACATCTTCCTGCGACGGTATGTTTGCATCGGGAAATGCCGCAATGCACATTACAGGTTTGTGGAACGTAAATACCTTTGAAAGTGCAGGTCTTAATTTTGGTGTAGCCTGCATTCCTTCTCTTCCTGGTGAAAGTAAACCGGCTGCTTCCTTCAGCGGAACCCGCGGTATGTTCGTAACGGCTGCTTCTAAGCATCCAAAGGAGGCTTCAGATTTTGCAGCCTTCCTTCTTACTCCTGAAATGCAGCAGCTCCGCTTTAAGCTTACAGGAGCAATGCCTTCCATAAATACAAAGGTAGACAGCCCTTATATGCGGGGCTTCTTACAGCAGCTTGATTATGCCTTCCCAATGCCTTCTATTCCGTCTATGGGAAAATTCTGGAGTGAAACTGGAACTGCCTTGTATAACATCTGGTATGGTGCTGACGTTCAGTCAGAACTGGATGCCCTGAACAGTAAAATACGTGGTTAAATTTTTAATGCCTGCTGATAAGTCTTGAACATTGTGTCGTTCTGAACTTTTCTGCAGGCCCTTCTTTTTTTGCTTTTTAATTAATCTATACCGCTGAGTTCTTCCAGCTCTTCTTTAGGTTCAAGAAGAGGTTCTTCGTCTGGAGTTTCATCAGGAACGTATTTTTTAGGATCAGTACGTTTTGCGATGATGACTGTAATATCGTCTTCAAGAGGTTTGTCTTTTGTAAATTCTGTAAGCTTGTCTGTTATCAGAGAAAGCAATTCAGAAGAGGATTTATCAGGATTATCTTTTAAAATCTGCTTGATATAGCCGGTTCCAAACTGCTCCTGATTTGCATTTGCTGCTTCTGTAATTCCGTCAGTATAGCAGACAAGAATGTCACCTGTTGTCATTTCGAATTCAGATTTTGCAAAGGAAACTGCAATTCCCTGCATACCGATAGCGCCGTAATGCTTTTTATTGTCAGTTCCACGGATTTCGATAACCTCTTTTTCTTTAGCACAGTACTTAAGAGGGTAAGGATGACCTGCATTTCCAATTTCTACATTACAGTTGTCGGAATTTTCTGAATCTTTAAAGCGGCACAAGAGACCTGTCATGTAGTTATCTATGTCGCCTTTTTCATAAATGATGATATTGTTAATCTTTTTAAGAATGGAATCCATTCTTTCGTTCTGGCGGTAGCCCTTCTGGAAGGCGTGAGAAATAATGTTCTTTGAAAGCATTGTTACAAGGCTTGCTGAAATACCGTGTCCCGAAACGTCAAAAAGCGAAAGTCCATTTAAAGTTTCGTTGTAATTGTAGTAATCGTACAAGTCTCCGCTGACAATTGCCTGTGGATTATAGAAAATTGCAATTTCCCATCCTCTGAAATGCTTGTTAGGCTGGGGGAAAAATCTCTGCTGAACAAGAGAAGCCATCTGTAAATCCATATCAGATTTGAATTTTTCCTTTTCAAGGCGTTCATTCAATACAGAAAGTTCGTAGTTTGCACCTTTTAGGTCTTGGGTACGTTTATCAACTTCTTCCTGAAGATGATTTGTAAGCTTTTCGTTATTTACGTAAAGTCGCGCAAAACGGACACTGAGTGTAATAATGAAACATACAATAGAAAAAAGCCATCCGAAAAGGGCTATGAAGGTGTAGGTCTGAGTATGGTCTGCTACTCGTCTTGCAATATCGATTGCTGTTGTGATTATAAGAGGTGAAAAACCTATGCTAAACAGAATTGCATAACGGCGTTTTTCTTTTTTGTGAAAGTTTATGATTACAAGGACAACGGCAAAACTTCCCTGTGCAAGAAGCATTCCAAAAAGAAGGGGAGCTGTATCTACCAGCTTGTCGTAACTTGGAATTGCAAGGGTAATAAGAACCTGACTTAAAATGATTGAAGTTCTTACAATTTTTACCCATAAAGGTTGTCTTGTATGCATAAAATTGAAGGCAAAGTGAGTCGCAAAGGCTATTGTAAAATATGCAGGTATACAATAGGTAAATTTCGTAAAGATTAAGAAAGGAATGTTTCCGCTGTTATAAATAGGCATTTCCGTTGCAAAGAAAGGAACCAGGAAGAAGAGGGTAAAAAGGTTCATCAGGGCAAAGTCCCTGTATTCCTTAAATGCAGGAATGCATAAAAAGAGACAGATGTACAAAATAAATGTAAAAATAAGGGTTCCAACCAGGAACATATAAACACGGGTATGATGGAAATTTATTATTTCCTGTGCCGGGAAGGCAAACTGTGGCGGCTGCAGGAAGGAGTGGCTTGAAATGCCGCTTTTTCCCATGGCGTAGATTTTTATTAAAACCGTATTTGTTGCACCCGGTTCATTATTCAAAAGATTTACAGGGAAGCTGAAGAAGTGTGACTTAAAAAGAGTAGATTGAAGCCGAGGAGGAAAATTTCCTGTCTGCGATACGAAAATGCCGTTAATCCATACCTGGGCTGCCATCTTCATATGAGGGATAACTAGCATGAGCGGCTGCCCGCGGAAGTAATCTGGAATTGTAAAGTCGAATTTTACCCAGACGTAATGTTCTCCCTTGCCCAGTACATGCTGAAGGTTGTTAACAGTTTTATCTTCAAGCTTTCTGAAATACTTGAGGTTCTGCATTACATCGCCGGGAGTTGAATCTGCAGTAGATTCCCAGTAATAAAAAGTGTCTCCGACTTCAATTTTTCTATCTGCGCCCGGAATACGGGGTTTGCAGGAAGAGAAGAGCAGAACAAGAAAGAGAGGAAATAATATTTTTCGTATTTTTAAATTAAACGTTAAAAACACAAGATTATTATAACACAGTATTTAATAATATGGAAAATAAAATCAAATAATATTTATAACACTTTATTTTTACTAAAAATATTTAATTTTATTAAAATTTTCTTTCTCAATTACTTTATAAAAAAAAGTGATTTTGGTATATTTATTATTCGGAAATGTATAAATATGCAGAATGCTGTTGCTGAATGCATCCCTTTTACATTTGCCGAGGAGTAAAACGAAATGAAAAATGCTTACGTAAACCGTGTATGGGAAGAAGTAAAAGCAAAGAATGCCAACGAACCTGAATTTTTGCAGGCTGTAGAAGAAGTTCTTACAACTCTTGATCCAGTTGTAGAAAAAATGCCAGAACTTGAGCCAAACGCAATTCTTGAACGCCTTGTTGAGCCAGAGCGCGTAATTCAGTTCAGAGTACCTTGGATGGATGATGCAGGTAACTATCATGTAAACCGTGGTTTCCGTGTACAGTTCAACAGTGCAATCGGTCCTTACAAAGGAGGTCTTCGTTTCTCTAAAGAAGTTAACCTTTCAGTTTTGAAGTTCCTTGGTTTTGAACAGGTTCTTAAAAACTCTCTTACAACACTCCCAATGGGTGGTGGTAAAGGTGGTTCTGACTTCGATCCTCACGGAAAATCAGATAAAGAAGTTATGCGCTTCTGCCAGTCATTCATGACAGAACTCTATCGCCATATTGGTGCTGACACAGACGTTCCAGCTGGTGATAAGAACGTTGGTGGACGCGAAATCGGATACCTCTTCGGACAGTACAAGAGAATCCGCGATGAATATACTGGAGTTTTGACAGGTAAAGGTCTTACATTCGGTGGTTCTTTGATTCGTACAGAAGCTACTGGTTATGGTCTTATCTACTTTGCTCAGGAAATGCTCAAGAAAGTTGGAGACAACTTCAAGGGTAAGGTTTGTGTTGTTTCTGGTTCAGGAAACGTTGCAGAATATGCTGCAGAAAAACTTATCCAGCTTGGTGCAAAAGTTGTTACACTTTCTGACTCAAACGGATACATCTACGATGCTGACGGTATCACACAGGAAAAACTTGACTGGGTTAAAGAGCTCAAGACAGTTCGCCGCGGTCGTATTTCTGAATATGCTAAACAGTTCCCATCTGCAAAATACTTTGAAGGTAAAAAAGTTTGGGAAGTTAAATGTGACTGTGCATTCCCATGTGCTACACAGAACGAACTTCTTGGCGAAGATGCACAGAAACTTCTTGATAACGGCGTAAAACTTGTTGCTGAAGGTGCTAACATGCCTTCTAACATCGACGCTGTAAACAAGTTCCTTGCTGCAAAGATTCTTTACGCTCCAGGAAAAGCTTCTAACGCCGGTGGTGTTGCAACATCTGGTCTTGAAATGAGCCAGAACTCAGAGCGCCTTGCATGGTCTGCTGCTGAAGTTGACGAAAAACTCCACAACATCATGATCAACATCCACGATAACGCTTACGACACAGCAGTTAAATTCGGTGCTAAAGAAGGCAGCTGGGTAAATTATGTTGCGGGAGCCAATATAGCAGGTTTTGTTAAGGTGGCAAATGCAATGGTTGCACAGGGTCTTGTATAAGCCGATAATCGAAAATCCGTTAAAAAACGAGCCGATAGGGTCGTTTTAGGATTATCGAAAGAAAGGCTCAGAGGCAAGCTGTGCTTGCCGAGTACCAATTATGATGAAAGGCTGTCCTTCGGGGCAGCTTTTTTTATTTTGTAGGAAAATGCGTAGCCGGGGGTCGTGATTTGCGTAGGTTTTTGCGCGATGCGGGGAATACAACGCGTAAATAGGCCTACAGAGCAAGCGAAGCTTGCGGCGAGCGCAAAGCAGCGGAGCAAATTACGGTTCCCGGCGAAAGCATTTGCTTATATTTGTAAAATTGTCCTGCCTAATAAAAAAGCCCTTTGAAGAGTTCAGGTAATCTACGGCACAACCATCATCTGAATACCGTTGCTGGATTCCTCCTCTGGCGGGGTTTTCCAGCGATGATTTGCATAGCACCTGAACTCATCAAAGGGCTCTTGTCAGATATTAAATGATTTTAATCTTTTAGTAAATATGGTAGAGTGAAATCCTATGATTTTAAATAATTTAAAAAAACAGTTTTTTACAGCCCATTTTGCAGTTAAATTCCCTATTATGGTTCTTTCAATTCTGGGAATGGGAATCTTTCTTTCCTTATTAATAGAAGTGAATTTCGGAACTGATCCCTGCAGTTTTATGAACCGTAATGTTGCCAGCAGATTCGGGCTGACACTCGGAAACTTACAGGTAATTGCCAATGCATTTATGTTTGTGCTCAGCCTGATTTTTGCAAGAAATCTTATCGGCTTTGGAACTTTTTTTAACTGGATTTGTATCGGTTATATTGCAGATTTTTTCTGTGCCATCTGGAAAAGGGCAGGGCTTCATGATTTTCTTATGCTTTCTGAAAATCTGAACTGGCGCATTATAATTTTTGCCTTTGCAATTTTCTTCTTTGTAGTTACAGCCGCAACTTATATGAATGCCGAACTTGGTGTTGCTCCTTATGATGCCCTTCCTATGATTATTTCTAAATGGATTTCTAAAGTGCCCTTTTTTATCATTCGAATCTGCTATGATATGCTTGCAATTTCAATTGGCCTTTTTGCAAGCCTTTCTAATCCAAAAGGTATGCAGGGCTCTCTTCTTGGTTCGATAATTCTGGCATTATCAATTGGCCCTGTCGTAACTATTGTAGGTAAGTGGATGAGAGCTCACATTCTAAAATTTGATGAGTAAGTGACTGACTGCCTAATCCCCCGGAGCCGTCAGGCGTTCTTCATCCTTTTTCAATAAGCTTTTATCTTTAATCAAAGGTGAAGGTTTGTTCATCGACGCGCTTCATTCCAAGAGATTTCCAGAAAATCGCAGCGTTTGTATCTTTTGCTTCAAGAACCACCTTTTTGGCGCCTGTTTCCAGCATAAGTCTTTCCATGGCGCGGGTGCCTAAGCCCTGGTGGCGGAAATTTTTATTTACTTCAAAAAAGTCGATGATCAGGGTGTCGCCTATCATTTTATAGATGCAGACTGCCTTTAAAAAGCCGCTTGAAGGCTTGTAATCGAAAATCATATACTTGCAGTCTTTTAGCAGAAAGGGAAATTCCCCCTGAGTTGTGTAGGACTGGAGAAGGGGAAAGTTTTCCCATCCTTCCAGAGCCATGTAAGATTCAAAAATGTCACAGTCAAGAATACGATAACTCAAATTCATTATCTTCTATTTTATAGGCAAAAAATCACCGTTGCAACCTTTTCTTTTTACCATTAAAATAGAATACTATGGCAAATGAAGAAATTATCCCATTGAGAATGGGTATTGACGTTGGTTCTACTACGGTAAAAGTAGCAATTCTTGACCACGATGATAAGCTCATCTATGGCGACTATCAGCGTCATCGTGCGGACATTCGAAGCACAATTATTAAGGTTGTAAATCAGGCATTAGATAATATAGAAAAGAAATTTCCTGCTGGTGATAAGCAGACTCTTACTGTAAAGGTTACCGGTTCGGGAGGACTTTCTGTTTCCCACTGGCTTAACATTCCTTTTATTCAGGAAGTTATTGCGGCTACTACAGCTGTTAAGAAAATCATTCCACAGACTGATGTTGTAATTGAACTTGGTGGTGAAGACGCCAAGATTACTTATTTTAAAGGCGGCGTTGAACAGCGAATGAACGGTACTTGTGCCGGTGGTACTGGTGCCTTTATTGACCAGATGGCGGCTTTGCTGGAAACTGATGCCAACGGCTTGAACGAGCTTTCTAAAAACGCTAAGCAGATTTATCCGATTGCAGCCCGCTGTGGTGTATTTGCAAAAACTGATATTCAGCCTTTGATTAACGAAGGTGCCCGCAAGGAAGATATTGCGGCTTCTATTTATCAGGCGGTTGTAAACCAGACTATTTCTGGTCTTGCCTGCGGTAAGCCTATCCGCGGTCACGTTGCTTTTTTGGGCGGTCCGCTTCACTTTATGGATCAGCTGCGCTACCGCTTTATTGAAACCCTTAAGCTTAAAGAAGATGAAATTATTGTGCCGGAAGATTCGCAGCTTTTTGTTGCAAGCGGTTCAGCTTTTAGTGCAGAGCGCAAGTTTACAGGTGATTCAGCTGAAGATTTCCACTTCCCGACAATTGCTGAATTCCGTGAGAGCTTAAAAAATCTTGTTGGCGCTGAATTGAGCGAGGTTCAGCGTCTGCCACCTCTTTTTAAGAACGAAGCAGAACTTGAAGAATTTAAAAACCGCCATGCTCAGGAAAAGGCTAAGCGAGGGGATTTGAAATCTGTAAAGGGACCGGTTTTCCTTGGTCTTGATGCGGGTTCTACAACTACTAAGGCTGTTTTGATTGATCAGGAAGGCGCAATCCTCTGGGATTTTTATGCCCACAATCAGGGAAATCCTGTTGAACTTGCCGTTAAGGTTTTAAAAGAATTGTATGCCCAGCTGCCTGCTGATGCTTATATTGGTCGTGCGGTTTCTACCGGCTACGGCGAAGTTCTTTTCCAGTCGGCCTTTAATGTTGATGCCGGAGAAGTTGAAACAATTACTCACTTCCGTGCGGCTGACTTCTTTGTTCCTGGCGTAGAATTCCTTCTGGACATTGGTGGTCAGGATATGAAGTGTCTCCGTATGAAAGACGGGGCAATCACTTCCATTCAGCTGAACGAAGCCTGTTCTTCGGGCTGTGGTTCCTTCCTTGATAACTTTGCCCGCACAATGGGTATGGATGTAAAGGACTTCAGTAAAATTGCCCTTATGGCAGAAAAGCCTGTTGATTTGGGAAGTCGCTGTACTGTATTTATGAACAGCCGCGTAAAGCAGGCTCAGAAGGAAGGTTCTTCTGTTGCAGATATTTCGGCTGGTCTTTCTTATTCTGTAATTAAAAATGCTTTGTTCAAAGTAATTAAACTTCGCAAGGCTAGTGATATTGGAACTAAGGTTGTTGTTCAGGGTGGTACCTTTAATAATGATGCCGTTCTGCGTGCCTTTGAAAATATTTCGGGCGTAAATGTATTCCGTCCTGATGTTGCAGGTCTTATGGGTGCCTACGGTTCGGCTTTGATTGCCTACGACCAGTGGCGCGATTTGACAGCTCCTCAACCTGGCGAGCCGGAAGATACAGTTCACGAAGTTCACTCTAATATCGCAACTTTGTCTGACCTTGAATCTTTCCACGTAGATCTTGAACTCCGCCGCTGCGGAAAATGTCAGAACAACTGTCTTCTTACTATTAATACATTCAAAACTGAATCTGCAACCCGTACCTTTATTACCGGTAACCGCTGCGAAAAAGGTGCTGAAATTGAAGGCGTTCAGGTTCTTGCCGCAAGTGATAAAAACAAATCGCTTGATGACGATGCAGGTCCGCTTCCAAACCTTTTTGAATGGAAATATAAGCGTCTTTTCAGCTATGTGCCACGTAAGGCAGAAGACGCTCCAATGGGCGATGTAGGTATTCCTCGTGTCCTTAATATGTATGAAAACTATCCTTTGTGGTTTACCTTCTTTAATGAACTTGGCTTCCGTGTTCGTTTGAGTCAGCGTTCAAGCCGCAAGGTTTACGAAAAAGGTATTGAAACTATTCCTTCTGAATCTGTATGTTACCCTGGAAAAATCAGCCATGGCCACGTAGAGAGCCTTTTGCAGCAGGGAATTAAGTTTATTTTCTATCCATGTGCGCCTTATGAACTTAAGGAAGATTCCGGGGCAGGCAACCACTATAACTGTCCTATTGTAACAAGCTATCCTGAAGTTTTGCGCAACAACGTAGACGCCCTCCGTCAGGACGATTCTATCTTGTACATGGATCCATTCCTTCCAATTTACGACAAGCCTCGTCTGCAGGAACGTCTTTGCGAAGAAATGCTTCCTAAGTTCCCGAAACTTACCCGTGAAGCTATTTACGACGCTGTAGAAAAGGCCTGGGCAGAGCAGGAGAAATTCCGCGCTGATGTACGTAAGGCCGGTGAAGATGCCCTTGAAGAAATCATCACAAAGGGCGGAAGCGGTATTGTACTTTCCGGTCGTCCTTATCACCTTGACCCGGAAATCAACCACGGTATTCCTGAACTGATTAACGGTCTTGGACTTGCAGTTCTTACAGAAGACTCTGTAGCTCACCTTGGAAAGATTGAACGCCCGCTCCGAATTATTGACCAGTGGGTTTACCATAACAGACTTTACCGTGCCGCTCAGTTTGTAAGCGAGATGGCAAATCTTGAACTTGTTCAGCTTACTTCATTTGGTTGTGGTCTTGATGCCGTAACTGCTGACCAGGTTGATGAGATTTTGCGCGCTAAGAACCGCATGTACACTCTTATCAAGATTGATGAGGGAAGTAACCTTGGTGCGGTTCGAATCCGAATCCGTTCTTTGATTGCGGCTGTAAAGGCCCGCAGAAGAAACCGACGTCACCTTGAAGAAAAAACTTCGGCTTATAACCGCGTTGTATTTACAAAAGAAATGAAGTACACCCACACGATTATCGGCCCTCAGATGTCGCCAATCCACTTCCGCATTTTGCAGAAGGCTTTCCGCAGCGGCGGCTACAATTTTGTGGTACTGGATGCTGTTGACCCTAAAGCAATTGATGCAGGATTGCGCTATGTAAATAACGATGCATGTTATCCGTCGCTCTTGGTTGCAGGTCAGATGATTTCTGCCCTTGAAAGCGGAAAATATGACATTGATAAGGTTGCCCTGATTATTACTCAGACTGGTGGCGGTTGCCGCGCGACAAACTACATTGGATTTATCCGACGTGCGCTCAATGACGCGGGATGGGGACAGGTACCTGTACTTTCTCTTAGTGCTCAGGGTTTTGAAAAGAACCCTGGCTTTAAGCTTACTCCGGGCCTTGTTGATAATCTGATTAAGGCTCTGGTTGTAGGTGACGTTCTTATGCGCGTACTCTACCGAGTTCGTCCTTACGAGGAAGTTCCAGGCAGCGCAAATCAGATGTATGAAAAATGGAATGCCAAGGCAGAAGCAATGTTTGAAAAGCACGTTTCTTTTGCCCGCTTTAACCGCCTTGTGCGCAATATCATTAAGGATTTTGATAACCTTCCGCTTAAACCAATTAAAAAGCCACGCGTTGGTGTTGTCGGCGAAATCCTTGTAAAATTCCATCCGACTGCAAACAATCAGATTGTAGATACAATCGAAAAAGAGGGTGCAGAATGTGTAATGCCGGACCTTCTGGACTTCTTCTTCTACACTTTTGCAACAGGTATTTTCCGCCATCAGCAGCTGGCCTTCCCTAAGAAAACTGAGCGTAATGCCCGCCTTCTTGTATGGGGACTGGATCTCTACCGCCGCAAGATGAAGAAATACCTTCGTAAGAGCCGTCGTTTTGAAGCTCCTAACTCAATTTACACAATGATGAAGGGCGTAGACGATATCGTTCAGATTGGAAATATCACAGGTGAAGGATGGTTCCTTACTGCCGAAATGGTTGAACTTATCAACGAAGGCGCTCCAAGTATTGCCTGCGTTCAGCCTTTTGCCTGTCTGCCTAACCACGTTACCGGAAAGGGTATGATTAAAGAGCTTCGCCGCCGCTTCCCGGATGCGAATATCTCTGCAATCGACTACGACCCGGGCAGCTCGGAAGTAAACCAACTGAACCGCCTGAAGCTGCTGCTTTCTAACGCGCCGGTTGGACGCCATCCGGACGAAGTTGGAAAAGACGGAATGATCCGCATGCCGGACGGAAGTCTTGTAAAAGCTGAAGTTCGCGCCGCAGAAGGAAATACCGGCTTTACCGATACAGATCCTGCACAAGAGAGCATAGGTTAATAGCCGCTGGAGGGAGGCTCTGCGATGAATAAAAAAACTGTTTTATCATTTTTAATTCTTTTTGCAGCAGGCTTTGCAAGGCTTTTTGCAGCATATAATACTCTTGGAATTCCAGATTCTGCTGAAATCCGTGCGGGGCTGACCGAAAACTGGTTTGAAGCTCCGCTGGAAATGGTCAGGCAGAATAAGGCTGAACTTATTACAAATAATATTGGTCAGGAATTTCAGGTAAGAATGGAAGAAGATGATTCTTTCTTCTATATATTTGTTTCGCCTAAAACAACAATCAATATCAAGGTTGTTTCAGATTCACAAAGTCATATTGAGCAGAAAACCTATTATCCCGGAGATGTGGCAGGAAGCTTTGTCCTTGTCCGAGATAAACTGTCAGGAAAGCCTCTAAGTGCCCGCTACTATTTCCTTAAAGACAGCGGAGTTTACGTTCAGTTCACTCCATACGGAAAATCAGCCCTTGCAGACCTTGTAATTTTTGGAAATTACGCTGCCCGGGGCGCTCCTACTGGTCTTCCTTTTTCCTACTATTATTCTTCATCTTTTGATAACGTGATGAAGACAACTGAAACAAAAATTCCATGGAACTATGTTCTTACTTCTCAGAATGAATACCATGGCGTCCGTCAGATGAGTGCGGTAATTGATGAGGCCCTTCCTCAAATCAAATATGCCCCGGACGCAATGTATGATGGAGATGGTCATTTAGTTCATGTTGCAAGCGGACGGCCTTTTGCTTTTGATGAACTTGGAAAAACTTCGGTAGGGCAGAGCCTCTTCCTTTCTTCGGCTGGCTTTCTGAAATGGATTTGCGACGGACTTGTAGAACCGATTGCCGGAGCCCAGCTTAAGAGGGAACCTCTGGTTCAGGATACGGTCTGGGTAAAAGATAACGGACATCAGGGAATTCTTTCTCAGAAATACAATCTCTATTTTGGCTTAAACTGGATTCGTAATCTTGCTTCGGCAGTCATTTCTGTTTATGCAAATAAAAACTATATGTTTAATCAGTCTGGAGTAGACGTAACAATTAATCCTTTTGCTTCTTCGATAAATGACAAGGGAGTTGCCACTTCTGTAACCTTTATAGAAAATACTGGTTATAGAATTCAGGTGTTAAAATCGCTTTTGTACGTGCTTGCCGCTACAGAGCCTGATACTTTTTATCTGGGGGCAATCCGTGAAACAGACAGAAGCGTGTCGCCAGAGGTAAGTGTATTTAATCAGAATGCGGTTTTCTTTCCGTATTTTCTGGATGACGGTACTTTTGCCTGCATAGTTTATATGAATGGAAAAAAACTTACGCTTGATGAATTCATGCGTCTTTATCAGTCTGATTTTCTTTATCTAACAAAGGTAAAATCAAATGAACAATTCTTCCCGGCTTATGATAAAAAATAAAATAATTCTTACATCAATTCTTCTGCTCAATTTCTGTGTATTTACCAATGCCCAGAATATAGCAGCGTCGGAAACGGCACTTTATAACGAAATTAATACTGCTTACTCAACCGGATTTTTGCCGGGGGTAATAGAAAAAGCTTCGACTTTTGAAAGAAAATATCCGGATTCAGCCTATATTACTGAAGTTCGTCTGCAAAAGGCCAGGGCGCTTACCGGTGTAGAAATGAATGATTCTGCACAGGAAGAACTTCTGCTTCTTTTGAATTCTCTTGGAGAAGATACTCCCCAGCTTGCGGAATGTTATTACCTTTTAGGCCGCGCTTATTTTGGAAAGAGCCTTTATAAAAATGCTCTTTCAAGCTTTTATCTGGCAGCAAAAAAAACAAAAGCTTCTGAGCTTACCTCTGAGCAGGAAATTTACAATCAGAGTCTGCTTTATGCCGGCCGCATTTATTTTTTTGAGGATAATTTTAAGGATTCTGCCCGCCAGTTTGAGTATGTAGTTTCAAAGGGAAATAAATATTCTCAGGCTGATTTTAATGAAGCCCTTCAAAAGCTGATAATTTCCTATAATGGTCTTAATCAGGGAAAAAAATCTGTTGAACTTTTTAATTCCCTGCCAAAAGAAAGTTTTGATCCGGTCTTTTATTATACAACTGCCGTTTATGCGGCTCAGGGCTATGAAAATACAAAGGAATATCAGAAGGCCTATGATTTGTACTGTGCTGTAATTGATGCTCAGATTGAAAGCCTTTCTGTAATTGCCCTTAAAAAAGCATATCTTCTTGCAGAAGAGAAAAAAGTTCCTGTAAATCCTGGTGAGGTTTTCAGCCGTAATACTGCCTTATTTGAAAAGCAGCCGGAGCTTGTCTGTGATTTCTGGATTCGTCTTGGTATAGATGAATTTGATGCAAAAAATTATGAAACGGCACTTGATTATTTTGCCAACGCCGAAAAGCTTATAAATGAAGGCGTGAAAGGAGATCTGGCTCTTATCTGCCTTTACCGTTCAAAGACTGTTCTTGAAACTGTAAGCGATCAAAAAGTCCTGCTGCTTGAAAAAAAGCATTTTGATGAGAATTTAGATCTTTTTAAGAACTCTCCTACAGATAATATTCTTGATTCCTATTATTCAACTCTTTTGCAGTTTGCTGTTGTCTTGAATAACTGGAACGAAGTTCAGAAAATCTACGCAAATATTAAAAAGCCTGATGCAAAAGCAGCCTATTATTCGGCATCTTATTTTTACAATAAGGGGGATTATTCTTCGGTACAAAAAAATCTGGAAGCTTACCTCTACGATACTGAATGTAAAAAAATGTATGCTTCAAGCTGCCTTAAAGCCGGAAATGCCGTAAAAGCTGAAAGTCTTTATAAGGAACTTGAGGCAGATTCTGCCCTTGATGAAAAGTCTATTCTGGAATACGCAAAAGCTCTCTTTATCACTAAGCATTTTTCCAGCTCTTACCAGAAGACCCGCACCCTTAAAGCTCCTGAAGCTTTGTATATTGCAGGCCTTGATTTAATCAACCTTAGAAAATGGAATGAAGCCCGTAACAGCTTTAATTCCTATATTTCGCAGGCTTCTTCATCAAAAGACTTCCTGCTTCTTTCTTTCTTTTATAAAGCCTATGCTGAATATAATCTTGGTGAGTTCAAAAATGCCTATGCTTCTTTTGTCCGCTTTAATTCGGAAAGTGATTCAAAGCCTGTTGAAATAAAATATGTCCGCCAGGCTTTGGACTTCGCCGTAAAGAGTGCCCTTCAGAACGGCGATTTTAAGAATGCTTCTGCCCAGGCAGAAAAACTTGTAAAAATCTCCCAGACTAAGGAAGAAAAAGAGGAAGCGGTGCTTTTGAATGCCCAGATTTATGCAGATTCAGGTAACGGTCAGAAGGCAGTTGAAGTTCTGACTCCTTATACCAGCGATAAATCAGACTTTGCCCTTACAGCCCTCTTTGAAATTGCAAAGATTTATGAAAAGCAGGGGGATTTGAACCTTGCAGAAAAGCAGCTGGAAGCAATAATAACAAAAGCCCCGCGTTCTCAGACTGCAGAAGAAGCAGTTTTCCACCAGGGAGAAATGTATTATTCTCAGAAAAATTATTCAGTTGCGGAAAACCGCTTTAATCAGTACATCTACAAATATGCAGATGGCAAATACAGTGATGCGGCCCTCTTCTTCTGTGCCGATTGTAATTACAGACTGGGTTCTTACGAAAAGGCCCTTATGCTTTGCCAGGTATTCATTAAGAAATACGACCAGAGCATTTATGCCTACGGAGTTTATACAACTCTTTTGAATGCCTGCTACGACGAACAGGATTATGAAATGGCCTTGACTACAGCCGAAACTCTAGTTCAGAAATACCCGGAACAGGCTGCAGGAGACGGAATCGGGAAAAAGGCTCAGGAGCTTAAAAGGCTTGTTTCAGGAACTGACAAAACCCTTGCCCTTAAGCAGAATGAATATGAAAAGGCCGGAAAGGCTTCTACTAAAAAAGGCCGCAAAATCGGAAGTGAACTTGTCCGCCTTTATATGAGAAATAATGAGACTCAGGCTGAAGGAGTAAAACTTGCCGGGGAACTGGCTGCTCTTCAGACCGGGGATGATGAAAAGGAACTTTTTGCCCAGAATACAAGCGTACTTGCAGAGTATAATAGAAGAAATGGACAGAATAAGACTGCTGCAGAAGAATATCTGAAAGCTGCAGCTGCATACCGAACTTCTGGAAACTCTGAAAAGGCTGCTGAAAGTCTTTACTCTGCCGCAGAGGCCTTTGCCGCTGCAAAGCTTATGGGTGATGCCCGCGAAACAGCTGGAACCCTGAAGGAATTATATCCTCAGAGTCACTATGCTGAATCAGTTGATAGAATTACAGGAAATTAGGATAAACAGGATATGCTTATGAAAAAAATAAAGAATACAAAATTTAATAAGGCCCTTTTGCTTGCAGGAGGAATGTTCTTTTTTGCTGCAGCACTTTCTGCCCAGTCAAATGAGGCTGAAAATATTGAACTTGATGATCTTACCACGGTTATTAAATCCGGAAATCTGATTGCAGGGGAAGATGCCCTTCCTGCCTTTTCTGATGTTGTTGAGGAACCAAAAGGCAGTGGTTCAATCGTGCCGGTTCTTCCGGATGTAACTGTTCAGGAAAAGCCAGGTGTCGCTGATGCCGCTTCTGCAAAAAAAGAAAAATCTGTATTTGCAGAAGGTAAGGTTGGAGGCGGCTATCCTGCTTTGTTTTACGGAGATTTTTCTGTTTACCGTCTGAGCGGTCAGAATCCCTTCTTCATAGGTTTTAATCATAATTCTGCTGCCGGTTATTCTGGTCATTCTTTAAAAGACGGCTATAAAGACAGCACAACCGGTATTAATATTACAAAAACAATTCAGAAAAATAAGGCCCTTGTAAATCTTAATGGTAACTACAAGGTTTTAGTAAACGGTTTGCAGAACAAGGTTGCTAACTTCAGTGACATTACCCAGAACGATGTAAAAGGCGGCGGAGATTTTACCTGGCAGTTTAATGATATTTTTTCTGCAGGAGCTTGTCTTAATGCAGACTTCTATAACCGCTATTCTGCAATTACAGGTGATACAGAGGCTGCTGATTTCTTAAAGAATGTCAGCGTTTTTGGAATTTCTCCAGGACTTTTTGGAAATGTTGATTTAGGAGCCTTTGATATAGGATTTTCCGGCACTTACTGGCTTGATTCAAATACAAACGGTTCAATTGCCTATGATCCAGAGAACAGAAATAATGAAATCAGTAAGCTTTCTAACCGCGGACTTTTTAAAGTCCAGGCTTCATGGCAGAATCAGATTTTTAAGGCTTACGCAAACGTTGGAGCACTCCTAAGTGATTCAATGAACAACAATTATATTACTGCTCCTTTTACACTTGGTGGAAGTGCGGTTTTTCCGGTTCCTTTTGCTAACCGTAAGGCAAGTATCGGGCTGGAAGGGGGACTTTCTGCAGAACGTACCCGTGTAGCAGAACTTGAAGAAAAGTATAAGTTTACGGCTTTGAACTTTATTCCTCAGGAAGTTACAAACTGGTATATCCAGCTTGATTCCTCTGTTCCTGTAGGAAAGGGCTTTACTGCCGCTGCAAAAATTGCCTATAAGAAGACTGCTTTTGGAAACGGTCTCTGGCAGCCTTATTATGACAAAGACTATAATGGATTTTATATGTATAAACAGGATGAGTTGAGCATTCTTTACACAGAATTAAGCCTTACCTGGTATTATAAAATCCTTTCTCTTGTTGCAGGCGTAAAATCAAACTGGATTGATATTCCTGTACTTGAGTATAATCAGCTTATTAGTCTGGGGGCTGGCATTACAAGTGCCGGCGGTAAGTTCACTACAAGCCTTACAGCAGATTTTGGACTTGATGATGATTCTTCAGCAATTGTTCCGATTTTCAATCTTGACGGTTCTGTAAAAATCACTCAGGCTGTAAGTATCGGGGCTGAGCTTACAGATATTATCAAGCTCTTCTCTGGTACAACAAGAACTTATGCGGGGGAATATATAACAAGAAGCGGAACAGCTTCTGTAATGGTAAAATTTTTCTTTTAATACATAAAAAAAACTTGGAGGTTTTAGAAAATGTTAAGCAGTATTAAAGCGGGTGGAGTATTGATGTTTCCAATCATTTTGTGCGGAATCATTGCAACTTTTATTATTATTGAAAGATGTTTTTACTTTTTGAATATCAAAAAGCGTGATGAAAAACTTATGAACGATTTGCAGGGCTCTCTTGGTTCTCAGAATTTTGATGCCTGTGCCGTTGCCTGTACAGAAGCGGGAACTCCAATGGCTCAGGTTCTGAAAAAGGCTTTTGACTGCCGCCGCTATCAGGAAAAAGATTTGCGCGAGCTTGTTGAAGCAGAAATGGACTTTGTTGTTCCTCGTCTTGAGCACCTTCTTACTCCTCTTGGTACAATTGCAAATATTGCAACCCTGCTGGGACTTTTGGGAACTGTAACTGGTAACATCAAGGCTTTTGGTGTTCTTGGTGCCGGTGGAACTATGGGAGATCCAGCCCTTCTTGCAACCGCAATTTCTGAAGCCCTGGTAACAACTGTTGCCGGTCTTATCGTTTCAATTCCTTCTGTTATATTTCATAACTATTTTATTTCGCGCGTAAATCACCGTCTTGTAGAAATGGAAGCAAAGGTAACAGAAGTTCTTGTCCGCCTTACAGGCAGAGTGTAGTTAGCCGAGGAGAAATTGCTTTATGAGATTAAGCAAAAACCGAAAGAGAATAACTTCTAATGTTGATATGACTCCTATGATTGATATCGTATTCCAGCTGATTCTCTTCTTCCTGGTTTCTACAACATTTGCCATTCTTCCTGGAATTAAACTGAATCTTCCTGAAAGTACCACAAGCGAAGGAACTTCGATGAAGGGAATTACAATTACAGCTGAAGCCAGCGGAAGTCTTTATTTTAATGAAAAAGAAGTTAATATGAAGACTCTTAAGGCGGAACTTGTAAAATACGATACCGGTGATACAAAAAAGATAGAATTTCCTATCTCTCTTGAAGCAGACAGCGAAGTTAAAAACGGAACTATCGTAAAACTTTTTGACGTAATCCGGGAAAGCGGATATGCGGTAATTAATTTGAGGACGACATCCAAAAAATGACAGAAAATTTATGGACTAAAATCCAGAAAATACAATATAAGGGAATACCAGTCTTTGGACGCGACAGCAATCCCCAGAACACAAGTGAATTTGTGGCTCTGTCGGGAACCGTCCTTTTGTGGCTGATTCTTTTTCTCTTTTTTATTTTTGCAAAGCCTTTTTCAAAGAAAAATGATTTCAAGCCGGTTCAGATAGTACTTTCTTCTACTCCGGTTGCAAAGACAGAAAAAAAGGACAGTGCGGCGGCTGCTGCGGCTGCTGCTCCACAGGCGGCAAGTTCAGAAAAGCAGATAAAAAAATCTGAACAGGTAAAAGAAGCTCCGGCACCCGCTCCTGCAAAAAAAGAGCAGAAGATTGCAGAAACTCCTAAAAAGGCTGCTGAAAAACCAGCTGCAAAGGCGCCTGCCAAGCCGGTGGAAACAAAAAAGACAGCTGCCCCGGCAAAGACACCAGCTCCCGCAGCTCCTGTTGAATATGCAAAGAGCGTAGAAGAACTTATGGCAGAACAGATGTCTTCAAAATCTGCATCAACCAAATCCTTCAACTGGGATGATTTTGATGATTCAAATGATGATTCTCCTGTAACTTCTTCCCAGCCACAGAAAGTTGCTTCTTCCTCTTCTGTTACGGGAACTTCCGGTAAGGCAAATTCGTCAAGTTCTGGAGTTACCAGCCAGCAGGAAAAGGATGGTTCTATAAACGAAACAGCCTCTTCATCTACAACCGGTGCTCTTAAAGGTATTAAAAATGCCACCTATAAAGGAAGTGCGGGAACAAGCCATTCTTCTGAACTTACTGCTTCTGTTTCTAATGGCAGCGGGCATAATCAGTTTGCCATGGCAGACGGTTCTTCCCGCGGTCTTATTGAACCTGCAGAACCCCGCATTGATTTGTCTGAAGCGGCGGCTAATCAGGTTGATACAACTATCAATGTGTCAATTATTATTGAAGTACAGCCTAGCGGAAATGTTACAAGTGTAGATGTTAATCCTTCTTCCATTGTACCGCCTCTTGCTCAGCAGGAAATCCGCGCTCAGATTATCGGAAAATGGCGTTTTGAACGTGCAGACTTTTCTTCAATGGGAAAATTCCAGTACACAATTAAAAAACTTTAGGAAAGAATATTATGTCCACAGTCGTTACATTCGGAGAAATCATGCTGCGCCTTGCACCGGAAGGATATATGCGCTTTCTTCAGGCAGATACTTTCGGCGCCTCCTACAGCGGCTCAGAAGCAAATGTTGCTGTCAGTCTTGCAAACTTCGGAATTGATACGGCTTTTGTGACCCGCCTTCCTGAAAATGAAATCGGCCAGTGTGCCGTTAATTATTTAAGAAGATTTGGCGTAAATACAAATTTTATTTCCCGTTCGGAAGACGGCAGAACCGGCCTATATTTTTTAGAAAAGGGTGCCGGAACCCGTGCTTCTAAAGTGATTTATGACCGTGCCGGTTCTGCCGTATCACTCTCTACTTCTGAGGATTATGACTGGGACAGCATTTTTGAGGGCTGTAAGATTTTCATGTTATCCGGAATTACCCCGGCTCTTAGTAAGGCTCTTTCGGAAATATGCCTTCAGGCCTGTCAGATTGCACAGAAGAAGGGAATTACTGTTGTTTTTGACCTCAATTACCGCAAAAAGCTCTGGACAGCAGAGACCGCAGGCAAAGTTATGGGGGAAATCTGCCGTTATGTGGATATCTGCATTACAAACGAGGAAGATGCTTCGCTTTTATTTGGAATAAATATGCCTCAGAAGGATTTTTCCAGCCTGAATATGGATGGATACAGAGAGGTTGCGGGAGAACTTGCGGCTCGTTTTGGCTTTAAGAAGGTCTGCATTACCCTCAGGGAATCGAAGTCGGCCAGTTTGAACGGCTGGGCAGGACTTATGCTCAGCGATGACGGATTTACTCAGAGTAAAAAATATGAAATCAACATTGTAGACCGCGTTGGGGCAGGGGATGCTTTTACTGCGGGAATTATTTACGGCGAGTTGAAGAAAATGACCTGTCAGTGCCAGCTTGATTTTGCGGTGGCTGCCGGCTGTCTTAAACATACAATTGAAGGCGATTTTAATATGGTAAGCGCGGAAGAAGTGCTTTTTCTTGCCGGCGGCGACAACTGTGGACGCGTAAAACGTTAAAAATAAAACAATTTGTTCTAAATATACTGCATTTTTAAATTTAAAGTTTTACTTTTGGATAATGTAGGTTTATAATTTTACTTATGTTAGAAGTACTTAATGATGCAGACTACGAACTTTTTCGAAAGGTCATTTATGATGAAAGCGGTATCACATTCTCTGCAACAAACAGGTCAATTCTCGACAGCAGAATAAAGGAACTGCTTCGCAAAAAGAATATGTCCACTCCTCAGGAGTATTATGCCCTGATTACTAAAAGCACCGAGGAAATGAAGGAGATGCTGGATGCGGTTACAACAAACCTTACCCGATTCTTCCGAAATCAACCTCATTTTGATGCTTTTATCAATTATGTAATTCCTAATATCATAGAAGCCAAAAAGGCAAAAAATTCTTTTGATAAGACAATAAAAATCTGGAGTGCCGGCTGTTCTACTGGTGAAGAGCCTTATACTCTGGCTATGATTATGAAGGAAATTACACCTATGGGCTGGGATTTCCAGATTACGGCTTCGGATATTTCCCTCAAGTGTCTTATGACCGCTCAGACTGGTTTTTATGCTGACAACAAAATCGATGGTATTCCTGAAAATTATCTTCAGAAGTATTTTACCAAGGTCGATGGAGGCTATCAGGTAAATAAAGATCTGCAGGCAAAAATCAAATTCGACTACCATAACCTTAAGAACGATTCCGGTGCACGCAACCTTGATGTTGTATTCTGCCGTAATGTTCTTATCTATTTTGATGAACCTGCTCAGCTTAAGGTAATTGATAACTTCTGGAATTCAATGGCAGCTCATTCATATCTCTACATCGGCCATTCGGAATCGCTGTTCGGTATGAATACAAAGTTTGAATTCTTAAAGACTCAATGGGCTTGTCTTTATAGAAAACTTCTTGATAAATAAAAAAAAGTTCAATAAATCTCAATAAAACTGCGAGGTATATGCTATGGATGATATTTCGGTATTGGTTTGTGATGACTCTGCGTTGATGCGCAACCTTATTGGACGAATTGTTGATGAAACAACCGGCTTGAAAGTATGCGGAAAGGCTGAAAATGGTCAGGATTTGCTGGATAAAATTCCTCAGTGTAATCCTGATGTAATCCTTCTTGATATTGAAATGCCGGTAATGAACGGTGTTGAATTCCTTAAAAAACGCAAGGAACAGAAAATCAAAGTTCCTGTAATCATTCTTTCGAGTGTTGCTACTGAAGGTGCAAAAGTAACCATGCAGTGTCTTGAGCTTGGTGCTTCTGACTTTATTACAAAGCCAGGCGGATCTTCTGTAACACTTAAAATTGCTGATGTATCAAGTGAAATTATTGAATATATTGCGTCTTATGGTGGTGCTTATGCGAGCGCTCACGGAAAAGAAATTCCTGAAGCTGATTATTTTACACAGCAGGTAAAACTGCGTGAAGCACAGCGTCAGGTTGTTCTTAAGAAGGGTGAGGAAGCTGCTAAGAACTTTACCATTCAGAAGACCGACTTACCGGCTTCTTCTTTGTGGAATAAACCAAAGCTAAAGGAACCTGTTACCATTACTCCAGCCCGCTCCGGCGGTAGAATTGACCTTATTGCAATCGGTATTTCAACAGGTGGACCTAATGCTTTGCGCGATGTATTTAAAATGATAGATCCTCGCCTTAAACAGCCTGTAATGGTTGTTCAGCACATGCCTGCCGGCTTTACAAAAGAGTTTGCGGCTAGTTTGAACAATATCTGTCCTCTTACTGTTACAGAGGGCGTAGACGGCGAAAAGATTGAAGGCGGACACGTTTACATTGCTCCAGGCGGATATCATATGTTCGTAGAGCATCGTGCAGACGGTAATTACGTAAAACTCAGTCAGGACGAGCAGAGAAACGGTCACAGACCTTCTGCAGACGTTCTTTTTGAGTCTGTTGCAAAAATCTACCAGAACAATGCTCTTGGTGTAATTATGACCGGTATGGGTCGTGATGGTGCTGCAGAGCTTGCAGAAATGCGTAAGCAGGGTGCCTGGACACTTGGACAGGATCAGGCTTCAAGTATTGTTTACGGAATGCCAAAGGTTGCCTTTGAACTTGGCGGCGTTCAGAAGCAGGTTCCTCTTATGCAGATGGCTGATGAGATTAGTAAGTTAGCAAGAGAGCATTGTTAGCTAAGGTCGTAACGGGAACTCCAACTTCCGAAAGCATGTAA
Source organism: Treponema sp. JC4 (assembly GCF_000260795.1). Lineage (GTDB taxonomy): Bacteria > Spirochaetota > Spirochaetia > Treponematales > Treponemataceae > Treponema_D. The sequence continues at coordinate 10,138 of NZ_AJGU01000002.1, read as the reverse complement.
CCTTAGCATCAAACTTGCGGAGACGCAAGTTTGCATTGGATAAAATTTAAAGGCTGTCCGAAAGGGCAGCTTTTTTTTCGTCCTTTACGATAATTTTCATGATTGGATTTGCTCCGCGGGATAGCAGAAAGATTATTATGGCCGGAATAGCGAAAAATATAAGCGTTATGGCGAACTTTGAGGCTTCAGAAGGATTATAGCCGTCTTCAAGTTTTGAGCCCGTCAGAAAGGCTATAATAGCCGGAGAAAGGAAAAATCCAGCAAAGGCTGATGCAATTGGAATAAAAAGGCAGAGAGTATGCCCGATTTTCTGCTTCCAGGTGCGTCGTAAGTCTTTTTCTATAATAAAATCTTTTATTACATCTTTCATAGGGCATTCATTTCCTGAAGCTTTTTAGTACATTCAGCTTCACCGGTGGCGTTTCCAAGCACATTGTAAGTGTCCTTAAGATTAAAAAGCGCATCTTCATAATAAGGATTGATGTAAACTGCCTGTTCAAAAAAATCTGCGGCTGCTTCGTAATCTTCTGTCTGGAAGCATTTTACTCCAAGCAGGTTCCACAAATGGGTATCAAGAGGATTAAAATCAAGTTCTTCTTCACAGATTTCCTGAACAAGGCTGTAAAGCTTTAGGGTAAGACAGATCTGTGCGTAGGTTTCGGCAACATCCGGATTATGAGGCGCAATTGAGTAGGCTTTTGCAAGACAGTCTTTTGCTGCCTTTGTGTTGCCCATATCGCGGTAGGTTACCCCCATATTAAACCATAAGAGATAATTGAACCGGTCGAGGGTAAGTGCCCGTTTAAAACATGCAATTGCTTCAGGAAAATGTCCTGCAGAGGCCAGGTGAATAGCTTCATTGTTTAATTTATCTGGGTGCTCTGTCATTATCTGAAATTCTCCGGAATCATTGATGTAAAGAGTTCTGAAATTAAGTCAGAATTAAAGAAGGCAAGGTTATCTTTTATAAGTTTTTTACCTTCCTGTGCAGCGTCTTTTATACAGTCGCTTGTTTCAAGCAGTTTAATGCATTCTTCTACGGCAGGGGAATCAAAGCCTTCTTCGGACGCCTGCTTCATAAGCTTTGCAATCTTTTCTGCATCAGAAGGATTTTTTTCTACGTGAATAAGAACCGGAAGGCTCTTTTTGCCTTCTACAATGTCATCTCCTCGTTTTTTACCAGGGTTTCCGCTTGTAAGGTTAATTACATCATCGATAATCTGAAAGCCCATGCCTATATTTGCAGCGGTTTCTCCAGCTTTATCTGCCTCTTCTTGGCTTGCTCCTCCTGCTATATAGCCGATTTTTGCCGCCATAGAAGCAAGGGTTCCTGTTTTACAGCGTACCATTCCCTGATATTCCTCTTTAGTCGGGAAGAGCTCCGGTGTTCTGTGCCAGAAAATATCCATTGCCTGACCAAGGTGAAGGCGGCGCAGTTCTTCTGTATAAAGTTTGTAGAGGGTAAGACGGCGGTCATCCGGGATTTCAAGCTCTGTAGAATTAATGCAGACAGGAGCTTCAAAATAAAGCCAGCTGGCAGCGTTGAGCGCTGTGTCCAATCCATAAGTAATATGGGCAGCAGGTTTTCCACGGCGCAGGTCAGCAGAGTCTTCTATATCATCATGGATAAGGCTTGCAGTGTGTACGAACTCAACAAGTGGTGTAAGAGAGTAAGCTGTTTCTTCTGAAAGACAAGTGGTGCTGTTCAGGCGGCTCTGTAATTCATAGCATAAAATTAAGAGAAGAGGGCGCCAGCGTTTTCCTCCAAGATCTATAAGGTTTTTATTTGGGGTTATCAGGTTCTGAATAAAGTTTTCTGTAATGGCTTCTGAAAGCTTTCCGAAAGAAGAGTCCTGCCATTTTTTTGAGACTTCTTTGCAAAGAGACTTGTTAAGTGCTTCCTCTATTTTTGTGAGCCTATTTAAAAGTTCCTGTTTCATAAGTAAATTATATAAAAGAATTGACAAAAAAACAAATCCTTGAATTTTCAAAGAATTTCACCATTTATCAACATTAATTAACCCCTTATCCACAAGTTATCCACATTTGGATTTTGGACTTGTGGATAAAATTCGTGTCAATAGAATTTGAAAAAAATGTTTAAAAATTTTTACGAATAGTTCTTATAACAAATTAAATCTATATAATAATAAGAAATAAGTAGTATATCCGAATATATTGTGTAGGGGTTTAAGGCGTAAACTTCATTTTAATTTTGTTTCACAAATATAACATGTGAAACATTTTAAGAAGTTTTCCACAAGTTATCCACATTTTATAAAATTTCAGGTGGAATAAATGTGGATAAAAAAGGGGTATTCCCTAAGGAATACCCCTGCTTAAGTTCATGTAAATTTTTAGCCCAGTGTAACTTCTCCGCTGTCGTTGATTGCAAGAATTGAACGGCAGCCTGAACATCTGAATCGGCCTGCTTTTGTTGCACGCAGCTTTTTGTTGCATACAGGGCAGGAAATAATCAGAGGGAAGGTTGAACTTGGAGCTGTACTTCCGCCTGCAGAGAAATAAGCCAGAGCCTCTTCTGCAGAAGATTTAATATTGAAGAACTGAGAGAAGCCTAAAAGCTGGAATACTTCATATACCTTTGGCTGGATTTCCAAAAGAACAACATCTCCGTCCTTTGGTTTTACTATTTTCAAGAATACAGTAAATGAACCGATACCGGTAGAAGAAACATAGTTAAGAGCTGAGCAGTTAAAAATCAAATTGATATAACCGGCTTCAATAACTTTAGTGATTTGTTTCTGGAAAAAACTAGAATTATAAGTATCAATATAACCGTTCAGATAAATGAAAATTCCGCGGTTAACACCTTCAGCCTTTTTTAAAGCAATTGAAAGGCTGTCGTCCTTTTCATTGTCAAATCCTGGAATAATTGAATTGTTGCTATCCATACGCGTATATTTTCCTTAGTAATTTATTCTATTTAATTATATATAACAATTTCGTCATCGTCAAACTCTTTATTTACTTTCTTGTAATTAATAATTCATATATTTTCTGCCGATAATATAGATAGGAAAGACTTTAATGAAAAAAGCACTGTATTTTATTTTGATTTATCTTGTATTGCTCATTTTGGGAACCCTTCTGGCAACCCTCCTGTATTCTCTTTATCTGAATGTTACAAACTTTACAGCGGGCCAGCCAATGGCTCTCTTTCAGACCGGGGATATTATCAAGTCCTTCTTTTATATTTCTGCCTGCTATGCTTTTTTAATAGGTCCTGTCTTGTGCTATTACCGCATAAGACATCCTTTTGGAGCCGCCCAGACTTTTGCCTATATTTTTATATTTGCCCTTACCTGGACTGTAGTTTTTCCTATGAATTATAAACTTAAAACTTTTGTAAATAATAATTATGATTTTGCTACAGTAGAAAAGGAGCAGGGCCTTACAGGCGGTTATTTCAGAAAAGTTGGAGATAAAATTTACTATCTGGTTGAAGATTATAATTATGACCGCGTAACCCGCATTATTGAACTTGATACAGAAAGTGACCAGGCTGCCCGTTACAGAGTTGTTTTTTCTGATGAAGCTTTCGAACTTTTGAAGGCTGGAAAACCTTATAAGGATATTATCATAAAAAGTACTTTTGAAGATTCTTCTATTACTAATTTTATAAATCTTAAAAGTCTTGTTGATTATGGCGAAACTTCTTTTTCAAAAGGTTTTATTGCTTACCTCTGCTTTCTTTCACTTGCCTTTGCTATTTGTTCTATATATGGTCTTTCTTCCATGTTTGACTGGAACTTACTGAATGTATGCGCCATTGTGGTAAGTCTTTCTGCAATCCTGATTTTTAATTCATTATATTTTTCTGCGGCTTTCCAGCCTGTAATCCGACAGATTTATAAAATAGGATTTTTTGATTTTACAAACAGATTCATTCAGAATTCCTTCCTTGTTTTTGTAAATACGGTATTTGGTTTGATTATAACAACAGCAGGAATTATTAAGTTCATCTTAAAAAAAACTGCAGTTAAAAAGGAGGAGGATTAAAATGAAGAAGATCATAGGAACCTTATCCTTCTTTTTAGTTTTTGCTCTTATTGTAAGTCTTGTTGCTGGTTTTATCGGCAGTATTCCAACTGGTGTACCAGAAAATGCCGCCAGCAAATATAAACTGCTTGTAGGACTGGGATATTTTCTGCGCTATCTTCCTTCTGTTGTTTATTCGGGCTTTCTGGTAAGCCTTTCTGTTTATTTTGGAAATAACTGCGAGGGAAGCTTAACCCGTTTTTCTTCTGCAATGCTTGGCAGGTTTAAAATCCTTATTATTTATGCCTGTGCCTGCGCCCTGATTCTTACTATGAGTACAGAAGTTTTTGGAAGCCTAATTAACAGGGGAAAGAGAAATATAATCAATCATCCAAAGCTTGTTGCTCAATATATTAAGGCTGGTCAGACTTTCTTTGAAGAAGGGCTTTATTCAAAAAGTTATGCCTATGCTGATGCGGCCCTTGTGCTGAACCCTAATTCACGGGAAGCTGCGGAATTAAAAGATCGTTCTGATGTAGAAATTAACCGTGAAAATACTTCTAATATCCGTTTTGAAATATACCGTTCCAGCAAGGAAACTCATGATAATTTTTCAAAGGCCAATATTGATACAAGAAAAATTTCAGATGCCTATAAGTGCTTTTTGAATGCTTCTTCCTGCTTTGACAGGGGCGAGTGGATTAATGCTCATTACTATGCACAGGAAGGGCTTAAACTTTCAAGTCCAAAAGATCCTAATGTTGATAAATTGAAGGATATTGCTACTCAGGCCTGGAACAAGATTACAACAGAGCATAACCTTGCAAAAAATGACGATCAGAAATTTTATGATGCAAAATACGAAGGTTATCTTGCCCTTGTAAAAAATGATGATTTAACCGCCTATTATATTTTCCGTGATTTATTCTTGTCTTCTCGTGATTATGCTACAGACCCGGACGTGCTTTTTTATCTGGATGTTGCGTCAAAGCGAATTGATGAGCGCTGTTTCTTTGATGATGAAGTTTTCCAGCTTGAAAGTTTTGAAGATTTGAATGATATCTGTTTTTCTTATACCTATACCGACGGTTCAAAGGATATCATTTATTTCCGCGGGGTTACTTCAATAAAGGAAACAGGCCGCACAGTTCAGTATCTTCGTGATTTAACAATTCAGACAATCGCTGAAAACGGCAGTCTTTTCAGGACTATGACTGTGCCTTATGCAAAGGTTCTGCCGGTTTCTATAAAATCAATCAATGAAAAAACAAAGGAACTTCTGGGAATTGATCTTAAAGTAAGTGTTATTCCATATATTATGCTGAATTCTGTAGGACGCGATGACCCTAATGTAAGGACAGAACCGCTTTACGTTTATGAATCTGGTGAAACTGCTCATGTGCCGGAATATATTCTTCTTCCAATGAATTACAGCGATTTTACCATGCTTGAAACTCAGACCAGTGAACCGGCCCGCATTCCTTTCGGCAACCTTTATAAGCTTGTAAAAAAAGCCAGCCTTTACGGTTATTCCTCTGAAGTTTATTGCGAAGCTCTTTTGAACCGCATTTTCTATCCTTTCTGGATTGTAATTCTTTTGATTGGTTATGCTTCTGTTGCCTGGAATTACAGGACAAAAGTTAATCAGTATTTTAAGATGACTTGGGTTTTCGGCTTTCCTTTTATAATTATAATTTGCCATTTCTTAAATAAATGGCTTTTGTATATCTTCAAACTGATTAATTATGTAATTGTAGGAGTTGTTCCTTCGGCTTCGGCAATATTTATCGGCTTTATTCTCTATGCGGGAATTCTTGTTCTGATGTCACTTTACTTCTTTGCAAGACATACTGCCAGATAGTGGGAAAGGGCTCTGAACATCAAAGGTCAGCCCCGCTTCGGAGCAGGCAAGTCGTTCTGCGTGAAGGTAGATTCGTTTTGCAGGCAGTCCTCCGTAGAGACTGTCTCCCAAAAGGGGAAGGCCTGCTCCGCTTAAGTGTACGCGAATCTGATGAGTGCGGCCTGTAAAAAGCTCGCATTCAATTAAATAAGCTTTCTTGCCTTCTACGGTAACTTCTCCGCAGACTCGGAAAGATGTTTTTGCATAGAGTCCGCCAGCTTTTTCCGGTACAGCGCCCCATTTTCCTGCCTGAGATTTTGAGGATATGCGGCCAAGATAGTTTTCTACTGTAAAAGTATTACCTTTTTTAGAAGATTTGCTGCTCGCCCGCCAAGTGTTTTTGCAGGCACAACCACAGCCTTGTAAATCTTTGTAAAGCTGTGAGCTTCAAAGATATCGTGAACAGCTTTGTTTACAGCCCGGTTTTTAGTAAAAAGAATTACACCTGAAGTTTCGCGGTCAAGGCGGTGCATTATTCCAACGTAAGGCGGGTTTCTTAGTTCCGGATTGCGCTTCCATAAAAAATCTACTACTGCGTCGTGAAGGTTCTTTCTGTTTCCAGTGATTGTCTGTTCAACGGGAAGAAAAGCAGGTTTATTTACAAAAATAAGGTTTTGGTCTTCGTATAGTACGTCAGTCTCAGTCATTACAAAATCGATGTCGTCGGGCTGTTTTTCAAAAAAGAACTTTTCTGCTTCAAAGTCTACGATTACTTCTGAGCGGCCGCGAAGTTCAAAGGCGGGGCGGCGGCATTGGCGGCCGTTTACACTTACGCTGCCGGCTAAAATAAGGCGGCGGATTTTTGAGTTTGAAATTGCTGGGCTGGAATAGGAATTTGTGCTGCTAGAAGGCATTTCTGCTTGCACTCGTGCAGGCAGTTCTTCCCGCAAAAGTTCATCCAGACGGCAGGTTTTATTTACTAAAATCTTTATAAGCATTTGAGCTCGCCGTTTTCTATTTTAAGTTTGATTTTTGCAGGCTCCATGCAGACGTTTTCTAAAAAGGCCTTCAAATCAAAGGATTCTGGTCCAAGCAAATCATCTGCAGAATAGGAAAGTTCAAGTTCGCAAGAATCGCCTTCTTTTTCAAGGCGGGAAATTGCACCGTTAATTCTTACTACATCATCAACAAGTGCAATTAAATCGTGCTGATTTTTTTCTTCGTATTTTTCTGCAAGGAAGAGAAGCTGCATTTTTTCTATATCTGTATGATTCTGTTCTTCCGGTAAAAAGCCGCTTTTAAAATCACAGTTATTACAGCGCTGCCATTCAGCAAAGTCTGCAAAAAAGCGGGAAGGGTAGATTTTTAATGGTTTTAGCACGTTTAAGAACCAGGGTACTGCGCGTCCGGCAGAATAAAAAGTACGGCAGGCAAAACTCAGGTCTCGTGCATAGCGGATGTCTTTTGCGCTGAAAATACCGCTTACAGAAGCAGTCTGTGCCTCTTCTGCATTTTCTGTCTGGGCAAAATCAATGTGATTTGGATACTGATTGGCCGCAAAATCAAGGCGGTCTGTAAAAGCCTTTAATGTGTCGCCCGTCTGCGCTGCATATTTCAGCTGAAAGCCGAATACAATTCCAGCCTGGTTCAAAAGGTTTGCCTTATTTGCAAAAAACTTTTTATCAAATAAAAGCTTTCCGCCTTTTTCAATTGGACGAAGCGGGATATCAATGGAACAAAAAAGATTCTGCAATGCGCCAACAACCTCACGGTCAATTGCCGATGCATCAATCAAAAAAGAAAAATATACGTCCGGCGCTTTTTTTGCAGCCAGACGCATGATTCTTAAAAGAGAAGTTTTATCACACGAAAGTTTTTCGTCATGAATTGAAAACTCAGTAATTCCTTTTTCTGCAAGATGAGGAATCTGAGTTTCAATTTCATTGGAACGAAATTTATATTCTTTTTCTTTCACTACAGGAGTTCGATAAACGAAAAGCTTTACAAAAGCTTTATACCGCGTTTTTCGCAGTCTTTAATGATTTCATCAGACCAGATGCTTACCTGGGTTTCTCCGATGTGTGCCTTTCTTAAAAGGAACATACAAAGACGTGACTGACCGATACCGCCACCCAAAGTCTGAGTAAGTTCTCCCTTCAAAAGTTTTGAGTGGAACTCAAGTTTAGCACGTTCTGTGCAGCCACGTTCTTCAAGCTGAGCCTTCAAAGATTCTGGGCTTACACGAATACCCATAGAAGAAAGTTCAAAAGCGCTGTTCAAAACAGGGTTCCAGACAAGAATATCACCGTTCAATCCGCGGTGGCCGTCGCCACATTCTGTAATCCAGTCATCATAGTCAGGAGCACGGCCGTCGTGAATTGTGCCGTCATCAAGCTTGCCGCCAATACCAGTGATGAAAACTGCACCGTATTTCTTTGTAACGATATCTTCGCGCTCTTTTGGAGTAAGTTGTGGATATTCACGCTGCAAATCATCTGCAAATACAATCTTAATTTCTTTTGGAAGAATCGGTTTGATTTCAGGATAGCGGTCGTAAAGGAAGAATTCTGTGCGCTGAATACAGCGGTAAACCTTCTTTACAATTTCGTGAAGGAAGAATACTGTTCTGTCCTTTTCATCAATTGCCATTTCCCAGTCCCACTGGTCAACGTAAATAGAATGAATTGCATCCAGATCTTCATCAGGGCGCAAAGCGTTCATATCTGTGTAAATACCAAAGTCTGGATCAAGTCCAAGTTCTGTTACCTTAAGGCGCTTCCATTTTGCAAGTGACTGAACGATTTCCATTTTCTTTTCATTCAAAGCCTTGATAGGGAATGAAACAGGGCGTTCAACACCGTTCAAATCATCGTTAATACCGATTCCTGCCGGTACAAAAAGAGGGGCAGTAACGCGGGTAAGGTTCAGTTCTGTAGAAAGAGCAAGCTGGAAAAAATCTTTAATTGCAACAATAGCATGCTCTGTTTCTTTGTTGTTCAAAATGCTTTTGTAAGTAAGAGGAAGTGTGTACATTTTAATTGCCTTCTATTCGCCCTGATAGTTGATAAGTGTTGTAACCTTGCAAGGAGCAAGTGCTTTTTCGTAGTTCAATTCAGGAAGTCCGATAATTCCAAAGAATTCTTCAACTTCAGCGCCACCCTGTTCAATAAGGTTCTTAGCTGCGGCAAGAGTTCCGCCAGTTGCAATCAAATCATCAATCACAAGAATTTTCTGACCTTTTTTAATATCCTTTTTGTGAACTTCAACTTCTGCAACGCCATATTCAAGGGCATATTTACAGCTGTAAGTATCTCCAGGAAGTTTTCCCTTTTTGCGGATAAGGATAAGAGGAATGCCTAATTTTTCTGCCAGTGGAGCTGCAAAAACAAAACCACGTGATTCAACACCGGCAACGGCATCAAGATTTGCATCCTTGTACAATTCTACCATTTTATCAAGGCAGAATTTAAAGGCTTCAGGGTTTACAAGAACGCCTGTAATATCATAAAAAAGGATTCCCGGTTTTGGGAAATCGTGAACGCGGCGAACCGCACTATCAAGTAATTCTAAACTCATAATGGTTTATTTTAGTACTCTTAATGAGAAAAAACAATAGTTAGTCTTTCCTATAGTTTTTCCATTGCCTTTGAGGCGGCCTGAGAGTTTTCATGAAGGACGGACATAAAATCTTTTCGTGAAATTTTAATCAATTTACACTGGGTAAAAGCAATGGCAGTCTGGCCTCTTTCTTTTCCAAGAATACAGCTGCTGTCTCCAATAAAACTGCCAAGGTTTATGAGCCTGGTTGTATTTTCATCACTTATTTTTACAAAGCCCTGGCAGATGTAGTAAACGCAGTCGGATTCTTCTTCCGGGGTAAAAATGACATCTCCTCCGTTATAGTAAAGGGAGTTTTCTGAAGTTTCATTGCTTATCGGATTTATAAAGAGGATGCGTTTGAGGTTTTTGAACAATTTATTTTCATAAAAGTCTGGAAGAAGGTAAAGTTCCTTAAGCAGAAGGGTATCAAAAAACTGGGAAGCATAAATCATCTGGGCAAAAAATAAAAAGATTACAAAGAAGAAGTAGACTTTAAGCATCATGATGATTAATGCGCTGATTGTACCGTAGATTACGTTGTAATTTGCGAAGGTGATAAAGTGATTCAGGAAAAAGGAAAAGATAAAGGCAGAAAGGGTATTCAGAAAAGAATAAAAAATGCAGATTCGCCATTTGGGTTTTGTTCCTGAACCTATTTTATAATAATAGAGAGTTACGATAAAAAGCAGAAGGTATACG
>NZ_AJGU01000001.1 GCF_000260795.1 Treponema sp. JC4 | reverse complement strand
GATTACTGTCTGACAGAAAAGAAAAAGAAGGAAGAGGTCTTTAGAACCAAAAAAAGCAAAATCTGTAAAAAGAAAAAGAACCCCTGTCAGCAAACAGAGAGATCCGATTGAAATCAAAATATTTAAAACTTTTGTGCAGCGTCTGCTCATACCTTTTCCTAAATTACAAAGTTTAATACGATTTCAATTTTTTAAATGCTTACTATAACTATACCGTCAAAATTCATTCTTTACAATAATAATCCGCTATGATAAATTTTGAACATGATGAAAAATCGTTTACACTTTGCTGCCTTTTTTATTCTATTATTTACTATATTTTCGGCATGCAATCAGAATAATAACAATAAAAAAGACGATGATTTTTTTGCAATGCAGCAGAAATTTCAGGATATTCTTGATACCGCAGAATTAAACTCCCAGCAGCGCTATTCAATCATAAATCAGATGGCAACAAACTACCTGAACGTAAAGGATTATCAGGGACTTGTGCTTTTTCTTTCGGACTGGGTTGAACAGAATCATGATGATATGTACAACTCCTACTGGCTTCTAATGACCGCTTATGCCTACCTTTCTATGGGAGCAGAGCCTGTCGCTGAATATTATTTTGACCGTATTTTGCAGCAATATCAGGATCTGCTGGTAAAAGGTAAATCCATTCATTTTATGTGCCTTCAGAATCTTATTCAGATCAGTAAGACTCCGGCCCACAGAATCAAGTATTTTAACGAGCTGATTAACCGTTTTCCAAGTGACGTAAACACAACAGAGCTTTACCTGCGCCTTGCAATGGAATACGAAAAAGACAGCCAGTGGAACAAGGCACTCCGCGCCTACACGGTTTTCTTGAACAGCCGGATGCAACTACAATTCAGATTCCAGGCGAACCAGATGCCTACAAAAATGCCCGCCACCTTATCGATTATAACTCTTCAAGTAAGGACTGGACTTTTGAAAGCCTTGAAGCTCTGGAAACCGCCGTTAAAAAGGCAATCCGCAATTACGACTGGCGATCTCTTGATAAATACAAGGCAAAGGTAAATTTCTTTTCTATGTCCTGGAAACAGGATGAAATGGATGCCAACGCCCAGGAAGAGTTCTCTATGAGAAGCTTTATGCGCGGTAACAGAATCCGTTTTGCAGATTCGCTTGACCCTTCTTCAACTCCAAGCGAAGCCTATTTGCGAACTACGGGCTGGTCTACCTACGTTCCGGTATGGTATCTTTATTTCAGAAAGGTAAACTTCCCGCTTGATTCCGATATCCACGGTAACTGGGAATGGGCTGGAATTTACATGGGTGAAAAACTTTAATAAAAAGACGATAATAAAAAAGTGATGAAAAAAGCGGTCTTTTCTGCAATTCTGATTTCTCTTTCCTTTTCTCTGCTTGCCAATAGTCAGGAGCCTGTAGATGCTTCTAAAGACATAGTACTGTCACTTCAGGATGAAATTCAGTCGCTTGCAAAAAAGAAGGCTTATATTCCTCTTGATATTCCGGGAGCAGACCGGCCTGAAGTAGAAAGATTCCGCAATCACTATCTTCATTCAGAAAAACTTGCTAAACGCCTTTATGATGACCTTGAAAGAGCCCAGGACTACAGGATTTTTGTAAGAAAGGCTGTTCTGGATGCAGAGCTTCCTCTTGTTCTGGAATATCTTCCCATGGTTGAATCTAACTATAATCCAAATGCCCGCTCAAAATCTGGGGCAATAGGACTCTGGCAGTTCATGGAAAACAGCGTTTCAAATTTTCTTGTCCTTAATGATTTTGTTGACGAACGTTATGACCCCTGGAAGGAAACTGACGCAGCCCTTAAAAAACTGCAGGAAAATTATAAATATTTTAAAGACTGGCCTCTGGCACTTGGAGCCTATAACTGCGGTCTTGGCGCCATGAACCGGGCCCTGAAAAAATCTCCTGTAAAGGATTTCTGGTATCTTGCAAGCCACGGTTATATAAGCCGGCAGACAGCGGAATATGTTCCAAAGCTTCTTGCAATTGCAGACCTTGCCATAAACAGCGAATACTACGGCATTAACCTTCCTGACCACCATGAAGAATTCGAACTTCTTGTAAACGAAAAAGAAGGAAACTTTGACTACATAAAGGTAAAAAAAGCCTATTCAATTAATCAGCTGGCTCAGGAAATGAAAATGGACACAAAGGTTCTTAAACGCCTGAATCCATCTTATGTGCGCGGGATGACTCATCCTGCAAAAGAAAGCCTTATCCGCCTGCCTCTGGGAATGCAGCAGTCTGCCATGGATGCCCTGGAACAGCTTACTCCGATTGAATTTCCATTTAAATATACAGTTGAAAAAGGCGACTCCCTCTGGGCAATTTCCCGCCGCTTTGGAGTAAGCCTTAAATCCCTCTGCGAAATTAACGACATTACCGAAAACGCAATCCTAAAAATAGGAAAAATCCTTTATATTCCCTCAAAATAAGCCGAAATTCATATTATGAAAAAACTCGCCTTATTTTTAACGCTGGGAATTACTCTTTCTTCATCAGCTGCATTTGCACAGCACAAGGTTTCTGAGCACGACGGCGTTGTAAGCGCAAAGAGCAGAATCAACTGGGTAAACCGTGAATTCGTAACTGACCTTTCTTTTGACTGTAAGACTTCAAACCTGACAATGCCTTCCGGAAAAAAATCAGCTTCTTCTAAAATTTCTGGAAAAATGTGCCAGCTTATTCAGCCTTCCCTGCTTTCTCTTTATGATGATTCAAAATATACCCTTTCTGATATGGTTGTAAGCGGACAGCTTTCGCTGGATCAGGTCTATCACTTTATTAAAGGCGGCTATAAAACCCCGGACGTTTTTTCAAAAGACTTAACTACACTTGACTCAATCAATACCCTGAATGTAAACAATCTGGGAAAAGAACTTGTAAAGCATTACTTCAGCTATATTCCAGAAAAACCAATTGATATCATTCCTTCAAGAAAATTTTCAGGAATCATTATTGATGCCCGCGGAGCCTACCCTGTTCACGGTGAATACATAAAAAGTCAGATTTATCCCTGCTTCTTCCCTACAATCTGGGATGATCAGATGAATATCGTTTATGAAAAAGGGATTGTTTCGCCTGAAACCGTAAAGAAAAATGGTTTGACCGGCTTCCACTACTCAGACAATATCGAAGATTATCAGGACAGAGTTGGAATTGATCCTCTTTATATCCGTGCTAATGAAGTTTACGGACGCAACCGCACAGACCCAATTATCAGCCGCAGGGATGCCCTTAAGATTTTTGCAGAACCTGAAAACATCAAGCTTTTGCAGGAAGGAAGAGTTGTAATTCTTCTTGATAAAGAAAACCTGATCTATGATATTGCGACCCCACAGAAGGATGATTCTTATTACGTAACTTACAGCCGCGTAAAACAGTATTTTTATGAAAACAAAGTCCCTGGCATTGAAATCAGCGACACAAATGACGGAATTCTTTTCTCTGTTGATCTCAAATTCTATCCTGATTCAACCCAGTTCCTTCCGGGAGAAAAAGAGCGCATTAAAATTATTTCTGAACAGCTCAAGCAGATTTTAAAAGACAGCGGTTATACAATTCTTGTTGAAGGTCATACTGCGGATGTAGGAAAACCGGTTGGTCAGCTTAATCTTTCTATTGACCGTACCCGTGCCGTTATGGATGCCCTTGTTGCAGACGGCCTTTCAGAAAAACTCTTTACTTATAAGGGTTACGGCGGAACTATGCCTGTGGCAAGCAATGCAACTGAAGAAGGAAGAGCACAGAACAGACGAGTAGATATTACAGCCCGCCCGATTGCGACATATATTCAGCGTTCTTGGTAACGGCGAAGGCTGCAAAGGTCGCAAGGGCAATTTTCAAGTTTGAGTATATCGTACCTTTGCTTAACTTGCACTTCGTGCAAGTTCTTCAGCTAACGTTTCTTATCTCTTTTTGCGACGTAGAGGTTAGCATCGGCTTCGGAAAGAAGAGGGGTTATCTGGTAGCCTACCTTTTCAGAAGGGAATTTTACATAGCCCATACTGATTGAAAGCTTGAATTTTGAATTATTTTTTTCTGTCCAAAGGCGGCAGTCTTCATGAATTGCATCCTGAATGCGACGGAAAGTTTCTTCCTTCATACCCGGACTTATAATTACGAATTCATCACCACCGATACGCGCTACAATATCATTAGAACGGAAATTTCCCTTTAAGATAATAGACTCTGCAATAATAGCGCAGTCTCCGGCTTCGTGACCAAAGGTATCATTAATCTTTTTAAGACCGTCCATATCGCAGTAAATAATCATACCCGACTGATTCATAGCCTTAGCAAACTGCAGGGTTGTTTTTCCAAAATCAAAAAGACCGCGGCGGTTATAAAGACCGGTAAGCTCGTCAGTATTTGCAACCGCATCAAGCTCCTTAAACTTTTTGTGGAACTTATTCTTTTCGCTGGAAACTTCGGCATAAGAGAAAATTGAACTTACAAGGGAAGAAACAATTTTTATGATAAAGTCGTAAACAAAGGAGTCGTCATGATTTTCAATGCGGAAAACAATATAGCCGTAATGAAGAGTATTATGATAAAGGCTCATACAGATTGTTCCGCTTTCGCTGAAGTTTATGATTCCATCAGGAAGAATGCGTTCATTAGGATTAAACTTAATTCGTTCTGGAAGAATTTCGCTGTCGTAGCCGGTACTTTCATCAAAACCGCAGAAAAGGCTTGCCCGGTGAGGCAGGTTGAAATAATCAAAAGGAATAGTCTGTTCAATCGGTGCTTCATAAACGACAACTGCTGCAGCCTTTATTCCAAAATCGCGTAAGTCTGAATTCAGGCGGCTTTTCAGCTGATCGACGCTCATATCAAACTGAGTTTCTGAATAGTAATTGATTACCTTTTGAATCTGGGCGTTACGCATGTAAAGGCCGGAAAGAAGGTTGCGGGCATTCCATACTTTTTCGGCATCAAGCTGAATATCAACATACTTTGTATTCTCAAGTTCCTCAGGATAAGGAAGCCGGCATGTACTTTCGCGGAAAACGGCTGAGTTTATAAGAACTACATTTCTTTCAAACTCTTCGTCTTCAAAAATCTTTTTGAGCATTTTTACGGCACGGCGGCCATGCTCATCAATATGCTGGTTTACGCTTGTAATTGAAGGATTTGTATACTTTGACTGCTCCAGATCATCAAAACCAACAATCTGAACATCCTCCGGAATGCGAAGTCCATGACGCTTTACAAATTCCGAAGCGGCATATGCCATCTCATCATTAAAGGCTATGATGGCATCAAATTCAATTTTACCGTCGTTTGAAATTGCATAAGTTTCAAGATCTTTAAGAATTGTAAGATAGTCAAAACTCATGCGGAAGTAGGTATAATTTTCCGGCGGAAAATTCTTTTCTTCAAGAATCTGATTTACGGTATTTCTTCTTATTCTGATTTCTGATGAAGAAGAGCGTAGTCCCAGAATGGCAAGCTTCTTACAGCCCTGAACGTCTATCAGATTATCAATAATTGCTTTATAGGCATAATAGGGATCTGAAGTAATTGAAGGGCAGCCCGGAATATCAATTGCAACCGAAACTACAGGAATAGGATTAAAGCCCTTTATGTAAGAAAGGATTTCGCTTTTTGTAACAAAGTGAAGCTGAACTCCGGTTGAAAAAATAATACCATCAATGGAATTCTTGGTAATAAGAGATGCAATGGCGACAGCCTGATACCCGAACGCTGTACGAACACTATGAAGTGTACCAATTGGAAAAACAAGGAGTTCATAATCATACTCCTTGCAAACTTCATTAACTGACTCGAACAAACGCTGAGAATATTCAATGGAGATAAAATCGACTATAAGTGCAACTCTGAATTTATTGCGTGCCATTTTTATAAATTTAATTTTACAACGTTGGAGCTATTTTTGCAATTTTTTTTACAATGGAATAGAATAGCTTTATGAATAAAATCAGTGAAAATAAGGAATACACAAAGCGGCTTTTAGAGCGTTTTGTAAAATATGTAAAAATCTGGTCTGAAAGCGACGGAAATGCGGCAGACCAGGGGGTATTTCCTTCTACAGAACGACAGTGGGATATGGCTGAACTTCTGGAAGAAGATATGAAAGCCCTTGGCATGAGCGAAGTACAGGTAAAAGACTGCTATGTATATGGAAGACTTCCTGCAAACTCTGACGGAGAAGCTGCAAAAGACAGCGTGCTCTTTCTTGCCCACATGGACACAGTTGATGAAGTTACGGGAAAGGACGTAAAGCCCCAGATTTTTGAAAACTACGAGGGCAGCGAAATAAAACTGAATAATGGTGTTGTTCACAACCCGGCAAATGATCAGGCACTTGCAGAAGCAGCAAAAAATCACGAAACAATCATAACGACAGACGGGACTACCCTGCTCGGCGGAGATGACAAATGCGGAATTGCGGCAATTCTGACTGCCATTGAATATTTACAGAATCATAAAGAAGAAAAACACTGTAATATAGAAGTAATTTTTTCTCCGGATGAAGAAACCGGCCACGGAATGGACAAAGTTCCTCTGGAACTGATTAAGTCCAAATATGCCTGCACAGTGGACGGCGGAAATATCGGGGAACTTGAAAGCGAATGCTTTAATGCCTGGGGAGCAAACGTTACTTTTATAGGAAAGGCCTGCCACACTGGCGATGCTAAAAAAGGAAGAATGGTAAATGCGGTAAGCATGGCAGGAAAATTTTTAAGTCTTCTTCCCCACACTAGGACTCCTGAAACCACAGAAAATTACGAAGGTTTTATTGCCCCAATGGAAGTGGCAGGCAGCATTGATACCTGTAAGGTTCAGCTGCTTCTGCGCTCATTTACACCTGAGGAAATTGAATTAGAAAAAAAGATAGTCTCTGACTGTGCAGAAGCAGCTGCCATCAGCTTTAATGGAAAGGTTGAGGTAAACTTCCGCGAGCAGTACAAGAACATGAAGGAAAAGATGACCCAGCATCCGGAGGTTCTTGAAAAACTGAGAGCGGCTTTCAGAGAGGCGGGCGTTGCCATCGTGGAAAAACCGATTCGCGGGGGAACGGACGGTTCACGGCTGACAGAAATGGGAATCCCATGTCCTAATATTTTTACCGGCGGACACAAGTATCATTCGCGTTACGAATGGGTTTCTCTAAACCAGATGGCAAAAGCTGCCGATATATTAATAAATCTAGTAAGATTTTAGGTAAAGCTAAAAAATTGCTGCATCGCAATTTTTTTTAACGCTTTGCTATAGAACACCGGCGGCTCTGACCGGCCGCCTTACACAGGATAAAAACATGCACGAATATGTAATTGAGGGTGGATTTCCGATTCAGGGGACAATTACAGCAAGCGGCAACAAAAACGCAGCACTGCCTTGTATTGCAGCCTGTCTTTTGACATCGGAAACAGTAATTTTAAATAACATTCCTGAGATTCAGGATACAAACGTAATGCTTCAGATTCTTGAAGCACTTGGCGCAAAGGTTGAAAAAATCACAAAGCACAACTGGAAGATTCACTGCGAAAAAATTGCCCAGAAGGAGCTTCCACGCGATTTGACCAAAAAAGTTCGCGGTTCAATTGTATTTGCGGGACCTCTTCTGGCACGTAACGGAAAATGTGAAATGATGCCTCCTGGAGGTGACGTTATCGGTCGCCGCCGCGTGGATACCCACTTCCTTGCCCTTAAGGAACTTGGCGCCAACATCGTTGTAAACGGACATTTCCAGCTTACAGCCAACAAGCTTAAGGGAGCAGACATCTTTTTGGACGAAGCTTCGGTTACTGCAACAGAAAACGCCGTTATGGCAGCAAGCCTTGCAGAGGGCGAAACAATCATCCAGAATGCGGCAAGTGAGCCTCACGTTCAGGACCTCTGCAACATGATTAACAAAATGGGCGGCCAGATCAGCGGAATTGGAAGTAACATTCTCCGCATTCAGGGCGTAAAACAGCTGCACGGCTGCGAATTTACAATCGGCCCTGACACTATTGAAATTGGTTCTTTCATTGGAATGGCGGCTGCAACCCGGGGAAAGATTACTATTAAGGGAATCCGTCCTCAGGAAATGCGTCCGCTTAAAAACAGTTTTGCCAAGCTTGGAATTTCCTGGCGTCTTGACGGCGACGAGCTTACAGTGCCAAACACCCAGGAATTAAAGGTAAACAACGACCTTGGAAACGCCATTCCTAAAATTGATGACATGCCTTGGCCGGGATTCCCAGCAGACCTTACTTCCATTATGACGGTGGTTGCAACACAGGTAGAAGGCACAGTTTTGATTTTTGAAAAGATGTTCGAAAGCCGAATGTTCTTTGTTGATAAGCTGATTTCCATGGGCGCAAAAATTACCCTCTGCGACCCTCACCGCGCGGTTGTAAGCGGACCTAGCATGCTGCACGGTGACCACCTGGTTTCCCCTGATATCCGTGCCGGAATGGCCATGGTGATTGCCGCTATGTGCGCGCACGGTGAAAGCCGAATCAGTAACGTTTACCAGATTGAACGCGGCTACGAAGATTTAGTAGGCCGCCTCCAGGCACTGGGAGCACACATAAAAACGGTAGATGTAGACTAAATTATAACAAGTCCCGATCCCCGGAGTTTTTCTACTTCCGGGGATTTTTTTATTTGCTGTAAGTACTTTTTGTAAAGATTTTCTTCTGTTTCAGGACGCAGCTTCCATAAAAGTTCTGCAAGGCTTTCTTCAAACTCAGAAGAGAATTCTTCCTGCATATAAATCCAGGAGTATTTTCTAAGTCCCTTTTTATTTACCTTACCGCAGGCAACAGGCTTACTTCCAAGCCAGAAGATTTCCCTTTTTTCTATATCCTTTACCGGCGCCGATTTGCGCTCTTCATAGCGGTCAATGGCTTTTTCTATCAAATTCTTTGGCACAGTCGGGGAAGGAACTTCGAAATCAAACCATTTACGAACCGGCATTTCAAGCTTTTTCCCGTGCATCCAGGCGGTAAGGGCATTATCAAGGGCTGCTCCCCACTTAGCAAAACGTTTTTCTCCTTCAAAATGAAGGCAGTTTCTTGCAAAAATACTTTTTCCTTCCGGGAAAATCGGTTTAAGTTCCGGGTGCAAGCCTTTCTCCCACTCTTCCATAACGCGGGAATTTTTTGTGAGGATAAATTTATGCCAGAAAGCAGAATCCAGAAGGCCGGCCGCAAAGAACTGACGCAGAGTTTCCATAGAGTTGATGATGTTCTGAGCCGTGTCATTCCAGAAGCCGTAAATCATATAGGCGTGGACAAGAATGCCGTTTTCCTTAAAGGCAGCGCAGGCCGAGACAATTGAATCTATGTCGGTGCCCTTGTTGATGTTCTTAAGACCGTCGCCGGTGGCAACTTCAAGTCCGGCACTTACCCCGCCAAGACCTCCGTAGGAAAGCAGGGCTGCCAGGTCGTAGGTAAAGGATTTTTCAAAGCGGACATTACCCCAGTAGTAAAGAGGCTTATTACCGCCCAAGTTTACCGCCCGCGCATTCAAAAGGGCAAAAGACTTAAGGGCAAGAGGAGGCATGGCTTCATCAACAAAATGAACGCCAAAAATATAATGATCCCAGGCAGTTCTGTAAAGGCTTTTAAAAAGGCGCTCAACATCGGTCATCTCATAACCGCATACATAATCAAGCTGGGTGTCGCAGAAGGCACATTTATGCCAGTAGCAGCCGTGGGCAAGATAAGCCTTTATCCAGCTGCCATCAGACCAGAGACGCTGCATAGGATTTTTATCATCACAAAGGCGGGGGTAAACAGAAAAATCAATATCAGAAAAATCCGGGAAGGTTCCGCGGGTAGCACTGCTTTCAATAAAAGTAATATGCTCATCCCCCTTCCAGTCAGGTGCAATCACTCCATTTTTTGTAAATTTCCTGAATTTATAAATCGGAGTGGAATCGAAAGCCATTCCGCCGCCAGAAGCCTCCGTTTTTTTTATGAAATCATAAAAGCCACCGTAGCCCCGGTCATAGGAAAGCGCATTAATATATTTCCCAAGCGCCATATCGTCAGCTTCACGAAGTTCAGTATTTACAAAACCGCCGCCCATAACAACATAGGCCTTAGAACCATATTTTTCTTTAATATAACGCGCCGTGTAAAGAGCCGGCATAAAAGTCCCCGCAAAAGGAACCGTAATTCCCACTAAAAAATCAGTACCATAATCCTCCTGGTCAAGAACCTCTTCCAGAAGTTCCCTGTAAAATTCCGTCATCACAGGAGAATCCAGTCTTTTTTCTATTTCAGAAAAGCTTGATTCATCAACTGTAAGACTTTCTGCATAGCGGACAAGAGAAAAATTGGAATCAAAAACCGCGGTAATATAATCAGCAAGGTCAGCAAGGGCATAAGAGCACAAAAAGCGAACATCATCAACAGAAGGCTCACGTCCAAGTCCATTCAGAAAGTTTTCCATACGGCTTCCGCGTGGCGCTTTAGGAGAAAATAAAAGTTCATGCTCTTTTTCACGAGCATCCCCACATAAAATTGCAGTAATTACATCAATCCAGCTACACCAGGAATCAGAAGTACTTACATAACGGCGAAGATTGAAGGCAGTTCCCTGGTCCCCTTCCCGCTCAGCCTTGTCCGCCATTTCAAGAGCCCGCTCTTCAGTCAATTCAAAAATGCGGGTCAGCCCGGGACGTGAAAATATTTTGTAAAAGAGAGAAATGCTCAAGTCTAAAAAACAAACCTCGCACTTCATCGTTCTGAAAAAGGATGCAAGATAAGCTCCGGCAGGATAAGGGGAATTAAGCTGTACAAGAGGCGGCTGAATAAGAAGAACTTTCATATAAAAAAAGCGGGGCCTTTACCCCGCCATCAACTCCTAGAATCTAAGATTTACAACAGTGATGTCATCAGGGAGCATTGCATGCTGCTTCCAGCGCTCAACAGTACGGCTGGTAAAGCGTTCCATATCTGAAACATCCTTATCATACAAATCTATAAAGAATTTCTTTGTATTGTCATCATCAAAACGAACACCATCATCATCCTGCATGTCAGGAAGTCCGTCTGAATACATATCAACCTGAACACCAGAAGCAATTGCAAGTTTGTAGCCTGCCTTAGAAGAAGATTTTAAAGCATCGGCAACGGCACCCATTCCAAAAGGAGGCAGGGTTGGCTTAAGGGTTGCAACCTGAACTTCCCCCTTATCATTTTTCTTGCAGGCATAAACGTCTGTATGGCCGCAGTTCAAAACTTCAATCTGATTTTCCAGGGCATCAATATAGCAGATTGCACCGGTAATAAAGTTTCCTACAGGAACTACAGTCGCAAGGAAGCGGTCAAGCATTGTTGCAATCTGAACGGCAGAAAGGGTTGAATGAACCAGCTGCTTTAAGGTTGCAAAATAAGAACCGATTGTAACAGTAAGCAGGGCTGCGGAAACGTTTTTACCAGAAACGTCAAAGCTTCCGATTACAAAAGAAGTCTGCGAAACTCTCTGGGCAATATAAAAGTCACCACCAACGGCATTTGCCATCTGATTATAAATTGCAACGTGGAATGGGAAATCTTTTGTAGCTTCATCATCAGGAAGAAGGTGCTGCTGAATTACCTTAGCCTTTTCCAGATCATGCTGGCGGACAGCGCGAATCTGCTGGCGGACATCATCTGCAGAAACAATCCCAAGATAACTGCGGTTATTAAGAAGAACTACAAAGTTCTGAACGCCGTTTGCCTTTACTGCTTCATCAACCTTATCAACTACAAGCTCGCAGAAGTCGCGGGCATTAAGAGTCAGTTTAGCATCAACAACGTAGTCGCGGCAGTTTTTTGCAACAAAGCGCTTAAGGGCGGTACTGGTTGCTTCTTCAACAGTTTTACGCTCAATAACACCAATAACAGAACCAGTTTCTTCAATAGGAACAGCCTCCAGATCTGCCTGAGTTTTGAACATTTCTACAACGATATCAAGGGAACTTTCACCACTTACAGGCTCAATTGACTTTGTAATGGAACCAACCTGGCGGTCGGTGTAAGTGTTTTCAAGACCTGTTTTTTGAAGCTCAATGTCAGGGGTATTGCTGCCGGCATCGTCAATAAAAAATGACTCGTCTACAACTTCTTCTTCCATAGTTTTTTTACTCCATTTTTTTAAATCAATATACTATTTTAAATCCAGATATTTTAATTGTCAAATTAATCCTTAAAGGCCTTTCCCAAAAGCACCGGCACAACCATGCTGGAAACAATAATAAGAAGAATTACGGGAGCAAAATATTTTGAATCTACCATACCAACACTAAGGCCTTTCTGGGCAACAATCAGGGCAACTTCGCCGCGAACCATCATTCCAAGTCCGATTCTATAACTATCCTTCCAGTCAAAACCCAAAAGACGGCTGATTCCGGAACATCCTATGATTTTTGAAATACAGCCCACAATTACAAAGGCAAGAGCAAACCACAAAAGGCTCATATCCATGCCGGAAAGGTCAGTTTTCAAGCCGATGCAGGCAAAGAAAATCGGGCTGAAAATCATATAAGAGTTGATGTCGATTTTCTGTTCCATGTAAGGCGCGTCTGTAAGACTGCAGAAAACAACACCTGCGATGTAAGCTCCGGTAATATCAGCAATGCCAAAGAATTTTTCTGCGGCAAAGGCATAAATAAAGGCAATTCCAAGTCCGTAAATAGGAATTCTGCGGGAATGTGGATGCTTTGTATCATACCAGCGGAAAACCCGGAAAATAATATAGCCGAAAACAATGGCGCAGATAAAAAAGAGAATGGTTTTAAGAATAACGCTTGTATAGCCGCCGCTTCCTGTGCTTACACCAAGAACAACTGTAAGAACAACGATTCCGATTACATCATCAATAATTGCAGCACTTACAATAGCCTGGCCTACATCAGTTTTAATTTTTCCAAGCTCTTTTAAGGTTGCAACCGAAATGCTGACAGAAGTTGCAGTCAAAATCGTTCCGATAAACATGGCCTGGTAAAATTTTGCAGTTCCAAAGCCGACAAAACCCCAGAAGCAGAGAGCCATTACAGCACCCATAAAAAGAGGTACAAAAACGCCGCAGCAGGCAATAAGGGTTGCCTTAAAGCCGGATTTTATAAGGGATTTAAGATTTGTTCCAAGTCCTGCCGAATACATAATCAGAATTACACCGATTTCCGACATATATGTAATAAACTGATTTGCTTCGCGGTAGATTACACTTGTTTCACCGCCGCCAAAATTCTGAAAAAATGGCAGAAAACGCAAAAGAAGACCGGCAACAATCTGCCCGGCAACAACCGGAAAGCCGATTTTTTTTACCTGAGTTCCAAGGAACTTAGCCGCAATAACAATAATTCCAACGGACAAAAGAATCTGCAGGATGATTTCTGTGTTTGGTAAAGATGACATAAAAAAGCCTCTAAGTTAAATAAAGAATACAGCACACCGGCCTGGTGTGCTGTGAATTAAAGAAACTATAGACTAAAAGTAAAAGTTAGACAACTATTTTGTAATCAAAAGGCTTTATTGTTTGACCAGACTTTGGTTCGGTCCATTCCCTGTCAGAATTGTTAACCCAGACAGTAATCTTTTCTTCTGCGTTCTGGCGTTCGTAGCACAAAACCTTATCGTTACCAGTTTCGATGAAGTTAACCGCCCCGTTTCGCAGCGCCTTGTGGGAACGTCGAAGGGCAATCAGCTCTTTATAAAAAGAAGTCATATCGCCCGGTCTGCAGGCAACATAATCGCAGTTCTTACCATCATCATCCCAGACAAAGGCTCGGCGGTATTCGTCTTCGCTGATTCCCTGCATGGCACGCTCATCACCCGCAAAAATACCGGGCATACCAGGCAGCGTCATCTGAACAAGAGCGGCCAACTTCAAAAGTTCAGGCTTTTCCCCGCACAAGGAAATAAAGCGGGAAACATCATGACTGTCCAGAAGATTCATCTGGGCATAGGAAACAGGTCGGGGATAGCGCATAAGGCTTTCATTAAAAGTTGCTCCAAAATCACCGGCAGAAATCACGCGGTCTGCAAAAAAATCACGGCAGAGATTTACAAAACGGTAGTTCATTGCAGAATCAAACTCGTCGTAAACCTGCCAGTTCTGAGCATCCTCCCAGACTTCAGCCAGCATAATTGCATCTTTTTTTACACTGCGGATTGCCTTTTTATATTCCCGCCAGAAGTTCTTGTCAATTTCGTTAGCAACATCAAGACGCCAGCCGTCAATATCAAACTTTTCAATCCAGTATTTTGCAACATCACAGAAGTACCGGCAGACTTTTGGATTACCAGTATTCAACTTTGGCATACCCTTGTAATAACCAAAACATGCATAATTTGATTTACAATCCGGCAAAAGCGGAAGCGGCATGTCATAGTACCAGTCAAGGTATTCAGATTTTTCCTGGTTTTTCAGAATGTCCTGATAGGCAAAAAAACGTCTTCCCGTATGATTAAAAACACCGTCAAGCACCACGCGAATCCCGTTTTTATGAAGCAAATCTACAAGCTGTCGGAATTCTTCGTCAGTGCCAAAATCCGGGTCAATATGCTTGTAATCAATTGTGTCATATTTATGATATGAATGAGCAACAAAAACCGGATTCAGATACAAAACATTAATTCCCAGCTCCACAAGATAATCAATATTTTCTATTATACCGCGCAGATTTCCGCCAAGTTTTGAAGTAAGGGTAAAGCCTTTCCATTCAGCAGACTTAGCAGTTTTATCATGAAAGCGGTGACCGGTCGCAAAACTGTCCGGAAAAATCTGATACATAATTGCATCTTCCGCCCAGTCCGGCACATTATAAATTTCTTCCCTTCTCATATAAGGAATCTGGAAAAAGGCCGGCCAGATTTTTGGAAGCTCATGGCGGATTACCCCCTGAAAATAAAAACCTTTTTCGCCCGCAAAATCTTCAAGTTCAAAATAATAAAACACACGACGGAAACCCGGCTTTACTGTAACCTCGTAATAATCATGATAAAGCCCCTGGCAAACCTTTTCCATTTTTACAGAGTGCATAACAGCCGGCTGAGTTCTGTCAAAGCGGTTTCCATAAAAGACACTAACCGACTTCAAATCTCCTTTTGCACAACGCAAACGCAAAACAAAAGTTCTTTCGTCCAGAAGATAGCAGTATTCACTGTCCACTCTATGAAAAATTGCAGCTTTATTCATAAATAATATCGCTCCTGCCGTTTATAACAAAGTTTATCGATAAACTCTATAATACTATCTATTACAATAAAAAACGCGGAAAACTTCAAGAGTCTCCCGCGCCTTTAACAAAAAATTAAGCTGTCAAAAACTTATTTTGCTCTTTCAAGGAATGAACCGTCACGTGTATCGATAACGATTTTGTCATCTGTGTTGATGAACAATGGAACGCGAACTTCGATTCCTGTATCAAGTGTAGCTGGTTTCATAGATTTTCCAGAAGTATCACCTTTAACACCTGGTTCACAGTATGTTACAACGCGAGTAACGCGAACTGGCAAATCAATACCTACTGGTTTTCCTTCGTAGAATGTCAAAGCAACTTCAAGATCATCCTCTGGAGTGATGTATCCAGCGTAGTCGCCCAAGTCTTCTTTTGGAAGCTCGAACTGTTCGTATGTATCCTGATCCATGAATACGTATGTGTCACCGTCGATGTAAGAAAGTTTTGTTTTGTGTGATTCAAGGTCTACATCATCAAATTTTTCACCTGCATCCAATCCCAAATCCATAGTTGAGTTTGTAACAAGGTTCTTTACGCGGAGGTTTGTAACCATTCCGGCACGACCTGAACGCTGACCAAGCATCTTCTGAACGATAAGGGCGTTTCCCTCATACATGAAAGCAGTTCCAACTTTCAACTGTGATGTCATTAACATAAAAAATACCTCTATTTTCTAAAAGGGCAGACGCCCCAAGTTTCAAAATTCTTTTACATTATACAAATTTCTTCAATAAAAGTCATCAGGTTTTGCCCAAGGTCCCCGTTTTTCCGTAAATCAAGAGCGAAGTCCCTGAATCCCCCTGCAAGATGATTCTGCATGGCAAGCATGGTCGAAACGCTGTCCTGCAACATGCGCTTATTTTCTCCACTTTCCGGCGAATTGATGGCTTGCCACGCAGCGGCCACCTTCCCAAAATCTTCCTCGCTAAAGTGCCGCCTCATGCGCTCAAGTAAAGCATTAACCTTTACAAGCTGGTATTCATCGCTTTGCGGATATGCGTGCCAGATAAAAGGAATTCCAGTAAGACAGGCCCGGCTAAGGCTTTCTTCTCCGCGGATAAAAAGGAAAGAGCAATCTTTCATCATATTGTCCCAGTCAGTCTGGTTCATAAAAGGAAGAACTTCAATCCCCTCTTCCCTTCCCCAGGCCTCAACAAAGCTTTCCTGTCCAGCCCCCGCCGCACACAAGATTTTCTTTCCGGCGCAAGTTTCAGCCCCTTTAATTGCCTTTACTACAGGAGTCCAGTCGCGGGCGTAAGTAAAAAATAAAATATCGCCCTTTTCATTACGCGGACTAAGTTCTTCCCAGCCCTGGTCAATAATCAGGCCGCCTGTTTTTGCGGTAAAGCCCGGCATAAAGTTCACCTTTTTTACCTTTCCCCGGCGGGTCAAAGACTGCAGCTTATGAAAGCTTTCTGCATAATCTTCCGCACTCAGATAATCAATCATAATTATCTGAACAGTATGATTTAATTCATCATCAAAAAGGATTTTTTCCATCCAGTCAGGGCGGCCACACTGGAAGCATTCCAGAATAACCTGAAGGCGGCGGTTATTTTCTCCTGCGAACTGACCATAGCAGAAATCGTAGGCATTCCAGTCATAAACTTCTATGCCGCAGACAGACTGCAGGGCTAAATCTGCCTTTACATCTGCACAAATTTTATTAAAAGAGGAAAGATTATCTACTATTAAATTGATTTTATTGGCCGGATTAAGGCTTTTGAGTTTTTTTGCAAGGCGCCAGTTAACTCCTATATCGCCGAAGTTATCAACGACCTTGCATAAAATTGTAATTTCCATGTTTTAGTTTACTTTGCTGTACAAAGTGCTGAATTCTTCGCGCCATTCAGATTTTTTATCGCGCTCTTCCCATTCAATAATTTTTTTGATTGTAAAATGACGCTGATCACGGATATTTTCATAAGAAAGAACGGCAAAACGTCCCTGTCCGATATAGGCAACTTTCTCGTTTTCTGCAGTTGGTTCGGCGCCCTTTACCTTTTCAAGGGCACAATCAAAGTGAACAGGCTTTCCGCTGGCTTTATCAGCAAGACAAGAGGCAAGATCTGTAATAGGCTGGTTACACATAGGACAGATATTTTCACGGTTTTTAAGTTCATCAATAGCCTGAAGACGCTGACTTTCGGCTTCGCTATTTTCGTAAAGGCTTCTGTTAAAATGGAAGGTTTCTTTTTTTTCAAAAACAGTTGAATTCTGATTTTTGTTTTTATTCTGGTTCTGATTCTGTCCTTTCCAGTTTCCCTGATGTCTTTTGTTACGTCGTCTGTCCATAAAAATCTCCGGAAAACCCGGCTATTCCTTCCGGATTTTCAGTTCGTCGGAATTTTCCATAAGCTTATTGCTTATCACCTGGGCAATGCGCATTATGGCATTGTCAATATATTCCGAGCTTTGTATTTTTTTACGCAATTCAAGAATGCGTGGTGACAAGTCTGCCTCACTGGTCTTTTCCAGAACCATTGTGGCGGTTGCCGAAGAAGCTCTTGCTCCGTAGATCATAAAATGTTACTCCGTGAAAGCATTTTCAATATGATAAGCCGGCGGTAAGCCCTGCATATCCAGAACAATCGCATCAAATCTGATGTAACTGTTACTATATTGTCGATGTTTTAACAGGAAGTGTTTAGCAGTTTTTACAATCCTTTTTTGTTTTTGTATCCCCAGAACTGAAGATAACATATCGGAAGTAGCATTAGGGAAAGTTTTCACTTCCACAAATACCAGAACTTCATTTTTCATTGCTATTATATCAATTTCGCCGCCCTTTGTCCGCCAGTTGCGCTCAATAATTTTATAGCCCTCTTTAATAAGGTATTCACAAGCGCGGTCTTCGCCCTGCTTTCCCCTTTCTTTTGTTGAATTACTAGCCTCTGTCATACTGTCCTTCCCTCACGCTCAAGTACAAAGGCAAAAATTGCGGCAAGGGCTTGAAAGGCTTCTTCGGGAACAGCGTCATTTACTTCCTCAAGCGAAAGTAAATCTACTAAAGGAGCGTTTTCTTCTATATAAATATTATTTTCCTTTGCAATATCAAGAATTTTTTCTGCAAGCTGTCCCTTTCCCTTGGCCGTAATAAAGGGCACTTCTGCTCCCTGAGGGTATTTAAGGGCGACCGCCGACTTTTGAGATTTTATTTCCATTATCGGGGAAGCTTTATCAGTCAGATTAAAATGATTTTTCACACTCTGCCTCCAACTTCAAAAAACTCTTCACTTTCGCAGCCGGAACCTTCCAGCTCTGATTTTTCTGCAAAGATAATTATTGGAGCTCCGCTTCCTATAAGTTTTTTTGCAAGCAGGGCCAGAAGTTTTTCTTTCTGACTGTCTTTTACAGGAAAATTACAACGGACTTTCTTACACTTTTTATTTTCAAAATCCAGATTAAAAAGATACTCGTTATTATTGATTAAAACATTAAAGTTCAGTTTTGAAAGCTTTTTATCATCCCCAATCAAAAGCCGGATTATTCCCCTTCCGATTTTTTCATTCTGCGAACCTTCAATAATTTCATAAGGAAGAAAAATCCAGCCATTCTTATGATTTATGATTTTTAATGCGGGAGTCTGCTCTTTTTCCCCAGCTTCAGCGTCATTTTCCAGCAGATTCAAAAACTCCAGAAGCTGAGCCTGAGATAGTTCTATTCCCTTATCTTTAAGGATTGTTAGAAGTTCAGCAGCCTTCTTTTCCTTTCCCGCAAAACGAATGCTTAAAGCATGAAGTTTTCTTATTACATCAGCATCCAGCTTCATGGCAAGCTGCTTCATCTGCAGGGCTATATGAGAATTAATCTGGTCAGGAGGAAGCCCTATTTCTGCAAGAAGCTTCTGCAGCTGATTCTGAGACTGGGCTTCAATAATCACCTTATCGGCCAGTAAAGAAATTCCGCTTTCTGATTTAGGAGTGATTTCAATCTTTCCATTATTTAGATTTACGGTCGCAGTAAAAGTATCGCCAGCCTTAAGGGGATTTTTCGAAGTAAGCCTTACCCTGACTCCGGCAACGCTGCCTTCATACTGGCCGCCCCCCTTATCCGCAATCACCCGCACAAGAACAGAAGAGCCTTGCTGCAAGACCTTTACATTCTGAGAAGCCTTAAGCTGACTGTGCGCACTCACATAAAGCGGATTCATAATTTAAAATTACAAAAAAAAAGCGAAGATTTCAATTAAAATCTTCGCTTGCTTAAAAGGCTTATTGTGTAATTTTCTTCAGGCTGAATACATCAAGTTTTACCTTATTAAAATCCCGGTCAATTTCGCCGGTAAGTTCAAGAATGTCAGAAGAAGTTGCCGTAACACCATACCAGTATTCATCGTCAATTTCGACCATCATTTCTCCGGTTGCATCACGGAACATATATTTTTCATCTCCAAGACGTCTGGTAATATTTCCGCGAATAGTTACAACTGAATCATCGAACATCTTTTTTGCTTTACTTACGCTTGTTATAGGACTTGCTTCTCCCTCGCCTATAAAGCCTCCCATCTGTCCACCATAATTATCACCCTGGAATCCCTGAGCAAAACAAGAACTGCCAGCAGCTAAAAAAAGCGCTGCCATCAATACTGATAATACCTTTTTCATAAGCATCCTCCAGTTTTGTAGATTTTCTCCGATCTTCTTTAATTATATGAGCAAATTTTATAAAAACAAATAAAAAGGAAAGTAAAAAAAATGAAATTAAAGTAAAAAACTTTTTTTTGCAAATTAAAAAATCTTGTTATAAAATTATTTCTATAAATCAGGAGTCTCAACCTATGAAAAAAATTAAATGGATTATAATTTCTTGTGCAGCAGCCGCCCTTATTGCATACGCAGGATTTTTTGCAGGCACTCAGACTTCAAAAGAGCATAATACAGATGAAATAGAACTTATGACTCTGATTAATAAATCTGAACTTTCTGTTTTTGATAAGGCAGAAGGAAAGATTTATGTAACGGGACACAAAAGTCCTGATTCAGACACGGTCGGTTGTGCAGTAAGTTATGCGCGCCTTTTATGCCGCCTTGGTTACGATGCCCAGCCGGTTCTGCTTGGACCTATAAATCATGAATCAAAGTATATTCTTGACAGGGCAAAATTAGAGGTACCACCCTTACTGGAAAATGCTGCAGGAAAAAACATGGTACTTGTTGACCACAGCGAATACAGCCAGTCGGCAGACGGACTACATGAAGCAAATGTTCTTGCAATAATAGATCATCACGCTGTAGGCTCTGTAATGTCAGTTGCCCCTGCAATTGATGACACCCGCCCTCTTGGTTCAGCCGCCACAATCGTATGGATCCGCCACAGAAACTTTGGCATGCAGCCGGAAAAAGAATATGCAACTGCAATGCTGGGATCAATTCTTTCTGCTACAAGAAACCTTCAGGCTGTAAATACAACTTTTGCAGACCGCCAGGCAGCTAAAGCACTTGCTAAAATAGCAGGTATTAATGACGTCAACGGCTTTTACAAGGGAATGTATACTGCAGCCATTTCTTACGAAGGAATGAGTGATGAGCGTATCTTACATAATGATTACAAGGAATACGAAAGAGGGGGAAAGAAATTCTGCATAGGCTGTGTTACTGCTTATGATTATGATTCTGCAAAAGAGCTTGCAAATCGCATTAAGAAAATCTACCCTGCTGCCCTGCTTGAAAAGAAACTGGACTACGGCTTTTTACAGATTGATATTCTTCACGATGACATTTCCTGCACCTATTTAATGGGAGCAGATGAAAATTCAGATAAAATATTAAAGGAAGTGTTTAAGGAAGCTCCGTCTGCTTATGACGGACTTTTATACAAGCATGAGCCTTTTGCTTCAAGAAAGTTCTTTGCGGTACCTGAAATAACAAAGGTATTAGAAAGTAGATAGAAGTAAAAAAAAAGGAAGCTCTGTAACAGGGCTTCCTTTTTTTTAAGCAATATTTAGCTTATGGAAATTACTTAGCGCTTGGCTTGTTAGCAGCTGCTTCGGCTCTTTCTGCCTTGATACGTGCTTCTTCTGCTGCAGCGAAAGCTTCAGCACGAGCGTTACGTGCGTTAAGTTCTTCAGTGATTTTTGCACCAACCAAAGCCTTAACTTTAGCAGCCTTACCAATTCTGTCGCGGAGGTAGTAGAGCTTAGAGCGGCGTACTTTACCAGGACGAACGATATCAACCTTTACGATACGTGGGCTGTTATAAGGGAATACGCGTTCTACACCTACACCGTAAGAAATCTTACGAACAGTGAATGTTTCGCGGGCACCAGAGTTCTTCTTGCAAAGAACAATACCTTCAAATACCTGGATACGTTCTGTTTTACCTTCAATAATTTTGAAGTAAACTTTTACTGTATCACCAACATTGAAACCCTGAGCTCCAACGCGTTTCTGTGTTTCTTCAATAGTCTTAATAATATCCATAATAGTCTCCTATTCGGTCTTAGTTTTATGCTTTCTCTTTTTCTTAGGCTGAGTTTTAGCAAAAAACTGTTCGTTTATTTCCTCAATCATCTTTTCGGCTTCTAAAGAAAGCTTTCCGTTTCTTCTTGCTTCCCAGATTAAATCAGGGCGATTTGCAAGGGTCTTCATCAAGCGTTTTTTAAGCCGCCACTTCCGGATTTCTTCGTGGTTACCGCTCAGAAGAACATCAGGAACTTTCATTCCATTGTATTCAACCGGGTGAGTATACTGCGGATACTCCAGAAGTCCGTCGCAATAAGATTCTTCTTCCAGCGATTCATGATTAATTACACCGTCTACAAGTCTGTAAACTGTATCAATCACTACTGTCGCTGCAACTTCTCCGCTGGACATTACGTAATCTCCAATAGAGACTTCCATGTCAACGTAGCTGTCGATTATCCTCTGATCAATACCTTCGTAACGACCGCAGATAAAAACAAGTTCGTCTTTGCAACTTAACTCTTGAGCCAGATTCTGTGTCAAAGGCTTTCCGCTAGGTGTAACATAAATTACAAACTTTCGCTTAGCCTTAACGCTATCAAGGGCTCTTCCAAGAGGTTCAGGCATCATTAACTGACCTGCTCCACCTCCATACGTTCCGTCATCACAAGTTCGGTGCTTATCAAGAGCGAAATCTCTGATGTTCACCAAATCGTAAGCAATAATTTCCTTTTCTACTGCCTTGGCCATGATTGAGTTTTCAAAAAAAGCCTTAACAATATCTGGAAATAAGGTTAGCACAGTAAATTTCATGGAATTACTCCAGAATCCAGAGGTGCATCAATTGTACCGTACCGTTTACAACATCAACTTTACCAACGTGTTCATTATTGAATGGAACCAGGACAGTACGAGGCTTTCCCGATGCCGTAAACTTAATGTCATCACCAATACAAGTGCAACTCTCGGAGAGAGAAACTTCTAACAAGTAACCTGCTCCGCCTTCCAATACGTCTGTGATTGTTCCTACAACTTCTTCAGCTGCAGGCGCATCTGACAGTGCCGGATCGCCGTTCCACACAAGGGAACAATTTTGTAAATCGGTTATGTACCACTCGTCTTTTTTCAAAGGCTTAGCGTACTTGCGGGGAACTACTAACTCCCAGCGGTTAAACTTTTTAATCGCTTCGTCGGAATCAATTCCCTTAAATTTAAGGTACACAGTGTTATGTGCCAAAGAAGCCGATTCAACCTTTACTTCTTTAGTCTGATCACCATGACGCAAAGTAACCTGTTCAAGTTTAGCAATATGCTCGTACTCGCCTGAGCTACTTTCTACTTTACATTCACCCTCAAAACCGTGAGGTCCGCGGATAAATCCAACTACCAGTTCCTCTTTTAACATCTACCCTTCCCGAACTTAGTCCAGAATATCAAGGCTGTAACGTTTACCGTCTTTTACAGCAGATGCGCTCAAAACTGTACGCATAGCTTTGGCAATACGGCCATATTTTCCGATTACCTTACCAATGTCGTTTTCAGCAACTTTAAGCTGAAGAACCATTCCTTTCTCGCCTTCAGTTTCATTTACAGATACAGCTGACGGATCATCGACCAATGATTTTGCGATGTATTCAATCAGGTCTTTTTCCATTTTCTGCTCCTCTGTAAATTAGTTTGCTTTTGCCTGACGGTTCAAAAGTTTCTTAACGATGTCAGTAGGCTGAGCACCAACACTGATCCAGTACTTTGCACGTTCTGCATTGATAGAAACCTGAGCGTTTTCTGCAGCGATTGGCTGGAAAGTTCCGATTTCTTCGATACAAGCTCCGTCGCGTGGCTCACGTGAGTCCTGAACAACTACACGGTAGCATGGGCGCTTTTTAGTACCAAATCTCTTAAGTCTGATTTTGACCATTTATTCCTCCATGGCGGCATAATGCCACCAAATTTAATCATAGTTGAGTGAATAATATATTACAAAACAAAGATTGTTTCAAGATATGAAAAAAGCTTTGAAAAAACTGGCAAAATTCATAAAACCATGTAACAATATATTATAATTATATAGAAGATTTTGGAGGCTGACATTGAAAAATCCTTTCAGAAAACTTAGTTTTAAAATCATCCTTACAGTCTTAATCGGTACGGTTATCTCTAACATTGTAATTGCACTTGTTGTCTGCAACGGTTCTTCAAAGGCCCTTCAGCAGATGATGTACGAAGACCTGCTTCATTCCGTTTCTGCGGTTGCAAAGGATATGAACACAAACAACCAGCGCGAATTACGAATGCTTCAGACTCTTGCCCTGAATGAAAGTCTGCGAAATCCGGATATTTCATTAGAAGAAAAATGCAAAATTGCAAGTAATGCAGTTGCTTTAGATAAGCATTATATAGAAGTTTCCCTTCTTGATATGAGCGGAAACGGAATCAGAAAAAACGGAACAAGATTTTCTGCAGGAAGAGAAGAATATTTTACCGGTGCAGCAAAAGGAAACCTTGTAATTACAGATCCTACAGTAGATTCTGCCACAAAAGAAGTTTATATGATTTATTCATATCCTGTACGAGACTTTTCGGGCAAGGTTATTAATGTTGTCTACTGTAAAATGAACGGTTACACCCTTAGTGATTTGTGTCTTGAGCACCCGATGTCCAAAGGAAGAAATCCTTATGTTATCAGTGCCGCTACAAAAATTACCCTTGCAAACGAAGACCACTGGAAGGTTGGTGTTGAAGATGTAGGAGCCATTGAAAAAAAGACTCAGGGAACCTCTCTTGGAGACCACCTTACCCTTATGCTTTCCGGCGTTACAGGAAACGACGTTTATGTTGATGGCGGTAAAAAATGGATGGCAGTATTTGAGCGCATTCCTGACACAAACTGGATTGCAGCCTGCTCTGTTCCATTCTCAGATTTCCAGGAACGCCTTACTCCCCTTATCATAATGATTATTGTTGCTGTAATTGTTATGACCCTTGTTTTCCTTTCTGTTGTCGGCATTGTAATTCAGCTTTCTATCAGACCTCTGCGCCAGCTTAAACGGGCAATTAAGGAAATATCTTCTGGAAATGCAGATTTAACCCAGCGTCTTACAGTTAATTCAAAAGACGAAGTTGGAGATGTAGTAGAAGGCTTTAACGAATTTACGGCAAAGCTTCATTCAATTATTTCTCAGGTAAAGAACTCTAAGGATGAACTTAGCGGTGCCGGCAGTCAGATGAACGACATCACTCTTGATACAGCTGCTTCTATTACAGAAATTATTGCAAATATTGAAAGCGTAAACAAACAGATTGTAAACCAGTCTGGCAGCGTAGACGAAACAGCCGGCGCCATCAACCAGATTGCCTCTAACATTCAGTCTCTTGAAAATATGATTGCAAACCAGACTACCCAGGTTTCTCAGGCTTCTGCTGCCGTAGAAGAAATGATTGGAAATATTTCCAGCGTAAATCAGACGGTAGAAAAAATGGCTTCGTCTTTTGAGCAGCTGGAACTGAATGCCCAGAACGGTTCTGCAAAACAGCAGGACGTAAACAGCAAAATTGAACAGATTAAAGGTCAGTCAGAAATGCTGCAGGATGCAAATACGGTTATTTCCGCAATTGCTTCCCAGACCAACCTTCTTGCCATGAATGCCGCAATTGAAGCAGCCCACGCTGGCGAGGCAGGAAAAGGCTTCAGCGTTGTTGCAGACGAAATCAGAAAGCTTTCTGAAAATTCCAGCGCCCAGTCAAAGAATATTGGAGTTCAGCTTGGTAATATCCGCAATTCTATAGAAGATGTTGTTGCTGCTTCTGTTGAATCCAGTGAAGCCTTCCAGGCAGTTACAAACAAGATTCACGAAACAGATGAACTTGTACGCCAGATTAAGGGAGCAATGGAAGAACAGCAGATCGGCAGCCAGCAGATTGGCGATGCCCTGCATACAATGAATGACTCTACCCAGGAAGTCCGCACTGCTTCTGCAGAAATGGCAGAAGGAAACAAGCAGATTCTTCAGGAGGTTAAGAACCTCCAGGATGCAACTGCAAAGATTCACGACAGCATTGGTGAAATGTCTATTGGTGCAAAGAAAATCCATGAAACAAGAACCGCCCTGTCTGATGTTTCCGGCGTAATGACAGGTTCTATTGAAAAGATTGGAAGTGAAATAGATTTGTTTAAGGTTTAAGTTTTAAGGTTTAAAACAAGGCAGCCAGAAGTAATTGCAATCCGCAGGCTTCTGGCTGTTTTTTTTGTCTTTATTGTCTTGGCTTATACTGCTTTTTAAAGGCCTTATAATCTGCATTAATAGCCTTAAGCCTTTCTTCATCCTGTGCTGACCATTCAGAAGAGCCTTTCAAAGCAGGCAGCATTTTATCAAGCTGGGCTTTTTGCTCTGCAATTACGAAATCGAGTTCTTTTGCAGCGTCTTCATCTTCTTCCTGAATTGCGGCATATATGTCTGCATTCAGCTGATTAGCAAGCGAAAACATTGTATCAATCTGTTCACGGGTGATAATTTCTGTATCATCAAATTCCACTCCGTCAATTTCATAAATACCATCGTTTTCTTCCAGCTCAAGCGAATCTGATTTTTGAGTTTTTTCTATTTTAGTTTTGTTTTTTGGAGTCTTTTTACTTTTTTTAGCCTTTTTTTCTTTTGCATTTACAAGCGGCAAAGCAAGAAGAAGCAGAACAAAAATGAAAAGAATCTTTTTCATAAATCCTCCTGTGTGTGTAAGCCCGCCGGTCAGAGCGGGCGGTGTTCTATAGCAAAGCGTTAAAAAAAATTGCGATGCAGCAATTTTTTAGCTTTACATTATCCATTGTACCACATCTTTAAAAGTTGCGGGAAGAAGATTTTTCAGATAAAATAAATGTAATATTGAATCTTGTTTTGAGGTGCGTCATGTACTGCAGGCCATTTACAAATCCGCCTGAACATCTGATAGTAAAACATAAAGCAATTTTCGGGACATTTTCTGGAGTTTCACCGCACATAGACATTCGCGGAATGAGGGCACCATATGCAGGCATTCCTTTTCCTACTTTTTTAACAAAGCTTAGAATTAAAAGCCGCATAAATTACGTATTTACTGTAGATAAATTTATTGGTCTTGCAGAAATCATGGATTTTAAGGTTCTGGGCCTTTCAAAAATTAACTTCTGGAATACAGAAACAGGAAAACGTTACCTTTACTATGCCGTAATGCCTCCTAGAAGACGCTTTATTCCAAACATAACAAAACGAGGAATCTGCGCCTGCTACAGAAAATCACGTTTTTTAAAAATTTCATGGGGAAGAAACCATAAGCACGGAGCCATGAGTTTTTCTGCAAAAGGAAATTCTGTCCGTCCGGATGCAGAAGGATACTTTTATTCAAAGGTAGATGATGATTTTCATACAGACTGCATGTTTGTAAATCCATCTCCTACCTCTTCCCGCTGCTCAGCAACCTGGTTCACTACAATGGGAATTTCAGGCCACATTGCCATCAACAAAGAAGAAGCGGCAGATGCAGCTGGTCTTGCAATAATGACCATAAACCGCACCTACATAAAGGTTCATTCAAAAATAAAACTTGCTTACGGACTTGGCACATATAAAGGAAAGAAAATTGCATTCCAGCTTAAAAATTCAAACCTGGATGCCGCAGATTCAGACCGCTATAACGACAATGTACTTGTGGTAGACGGCAGGCAGACTGCCCTTCCGCCAGTTTACATGACCCACCCCTTTGGCATTGACCAGAAGTGGATAATTCAGGATACAGAAAGCATGGTAGATCTGGCTTTTACCCCCGTTTCTAATAATACCCGGGTACTGAACATTATTGCACTAAGAGCAAGCGACAATACAATGTACGGAACATTTGAAGGCGTTCTTATGACCGCAGAAGGCGAAAAAATTACACTAAAAGGCTTTCCGGGAATTTTATACAGAAACTTAATCAGATTCATATAAAGAGGTTGCTTATGAATGATGATATTAAAACTGCAGACTGGGCACCAGGAACTCTGGATAATACAAGAAAAAATATAGGTGACATTGACCGCGAAGAAGCCAGGCTTATGGCAAAAAAACTGGGCGGAGAAGTAATGTACGAACGCTCACACAATTCTCTTGCGGGCTCAAGCAGTGCAAAAACCGGCGGAAAACTGGTGCGTGCTGGCGGTACTTCCAGCACCCCGGGCGGAATATCAGCCGCTTCAAGTGCAGGTGCAGCCAGAACAAGCAAACCTACAGGAGTTCCAACAGCAGCGCAGCCAAAACATAAGAAAAATGAATCTCTTCCAAATATTTCAAAAAAGGTAGCAATTGCCTTTGATAAAATGATGATGTCGCCGGAATACAAAATTAAACCAAATTACGGCTTTTTTAATTTTGTACGTTCCTGGCAGAAAAATGGAGCAGAAAAACTCAGCCCTGATTTTATTAATTATGATGTAAAAGCCATGATAGACCACATGGAAGGTTTTATTACCGTTATAAAAACCTTAATTCAAATGGCACCTTCTACCTACAAGGCAAAAATTGCAGCCGACACAGAACCAAAGTTTAAACTTTTGCGAATGGTTGCCGGCTGGACAATGCAGACTATCCGCGTGGAATATGTAAACATTACCTCTGCACCTCAGCCCTGGATTGTAGCAGACATGATTCCTCTTGTTAGGGCAATCTATAAAAATCTTATTACAGTTTACTATTATGGAAACAATAAGATTCCAAAGCTGATTAAAGAAATTTACACAGACGAATGTGCCTACCCTGAGGCTCCGCGCGATAAACTTTCAGGTCTTGCAAAACACGCAATTACAGAGTGGCTTTACCTGGACACAGAAGTAATTAAAAAGCTCTACCCTCTTTTAATGCGCATGTGCTGCGATTCAATTGAACAGTATCCGGGCTTCTTTAATGCAAAGGTAGCCGATATTTTAAAATTCTTAGGACTGCATAAATTTGATCTTCTGCTGCCTGAAAAACCAAAACCACAGGAAGAAGTAAAAAAAGAAGCGCCTAAAAAGCCAGAGCCACCACAGCGCGGCTTAAAAGACCAGACAGTACTTACAGGACTTAAGCTGCTTGAACAGCTCTTCCCAAAAGCAGGTTTTGATAAGCTGGAGGAAAATCCGGATCTTTACCCATACTTCCAGCCGATTTTCCGCTACGAAGATGGCTTTAATGTGCTTTCTCCAAAGAACCCGATTCAGAAAATCATTGTTTTACAGACCATTATTGAATTCTGCTTCCAGGGCTGCCGCAACATCAACTTTACAATAGAAGATGAGCACAAAAAAGATGAAGGAGATACAATCTTTAAGGTTCTTGATGACTGGTCTGCATACCGCGAAGACGTATTCGGCCGCCTTTACTGCGAACCTCTTCTGGACTTAACAAATTCAATTTACTCTCAGCCTGATTTTGCAAAATCGCATATTGGTAAGCGCACAATTACAAACCTTTTGTGGCAGAACACCTACCACTTTATGCCAATGTTCAAATTTGATAAACTGATTCTTGAACACCCTGCAGACGACAGCAAGTACAAACCTCTGTTTAACCGAACAGACTTTGCACGAAAGTTCCTTACAACTGCCGTAAACCAGTGTGATCAGGCTGTTAAAACAAAGGGAAAAGTAGAATTACTGGAAAACCCATGGCAGCATTACAAATTTGACGTTCAGAACGAAGTTTCTAAGCGTCTTGATGTTCTTTTAGGAGCGCAGAACCACGGGCCGAACACAAACGCAACAAATGCAAACCTTTTAAAGTATACTTTGTGCTTTGTGGCAGTTCTTGACTGGTACATTAATAACCAGGAAAGCCCTGCATACCAGACAGACCCAATGGATATTTACCGTATAAGCGAAGCCGACGGCAAACCGCAGTTTACAATTAAAGAGCGCAACGACCAGAACAAACTTTTTGCCGAAGCCATTAAGGCAAATTACCAGAAGGGAGCAAAGTAAAATGAAAGTTACAAAGATTTTTCTTGCAGCAATTATTACGGCAGCAGCTTTTTGTGCCTGTAAGCTGGATTTTAAAAACGAAGGTGAAGATAAATGGGTAGTTTCAAACCAAGCCCAAAAGCAAGTTACAGTTACTTTTAATGAAACAGTTGCTTCCATTCCAGAAGGAAACAGCGTACATAACTTTCCTTTTAATGCAAGCGTAAGTATTGATGATGCAGAACATGTTAATTTTACAACTTCATATTCTTATGCAGAAAGTACAGCCCGAAGAAGCTTAACAATTACAGCCCAGAATAAATATAAGTATGAAATTACAAATAATACAGGCATGGACATAACTTTTGATTATTATTACAAGATGCTGGAAACAGTAAGTAATGTAACTGAAGGTACACCAGACGAAAATGACATTGCAACCTATACAATTGAAGATGGAAATACAGGCTCAATTTATATATATAAGAGCCAGCCTACTCTAACCTTCAAGAACGGCTCAGATACACTTTCATACACATCAACTACAGACACAAGCGGGACAATCTGCATAACTGTAAAATAACCGCAAATCAGCCGCAGATTTACTCAGATGATTTTATCTGTGTAAATCTGTATTTATCTGCGGCTAATTATTCACGGATAATTATTCTTCTTTCCTTTTAGTCAGAATTTCATTATATTTATTTTGACTAAAAGGAGATTTCACAATGTCAGAGAAAAAGATTCCTATTACCCTTTTGTGTGGTTACCTTGGTGCGGGTAAAACTACCCTTTTGAACCGCGTACTTACAAATCAGAAAGGCTATAAGGTTGCCGTAATTGTAAACGACATCGGCGAAGTAAACGTTGACGAACGCCTTATTTCTAAAGAAGCACAGATTACAGACTCTTCAAGCCTTGTTCCTCTTACAAACGGCTGTATCTGCTGTACCCTTAAGAGCGACATGGTTCAGCAGATTGAAAACCTGATGAAAACAGGAAAATTCGACTACATCATGGTAGAAGCAAGCGGTGTTTGTGAACCAATGCCAATTGCCCAGGCTATGGAACAGATTGAAATCGGTTATGTTGATAACGTTGTCGGCGTTGTTGACGCAAGCCGCCTTGTAGAAGAATTCGATTCAGGTCACGCACTTGAAGAAACAATGAAGAAAAATGCCGAAGAAAGTGAAGAAGATATTGAATCACTTTTGATTCAGCAGATTGAATTCTGTTCAACCCTTATCATCAATAAACGCGACCTTGTAACAGACGAACAGATGAAGGTTGTCCGCGCTGTAATCAACAAGATTCAGCCAAGCGTAAAAGTAATTGAAACAACACGCTGCGAAGTTCCAGTAGAAGATGTAATTGGAACAAACCGCTTTGATTTTGAAACAGTTTATGCAAGTGCCGGCTGGGTAAAAGCTCTTGAAGAGCACGATGAAGAAGAAGACGATGATGATGACGACCATGACGAACACGAGCACGACGAGCATCATGAGCACCACCACGGACACGGTCACGACCATGATGATGACGACGATGATCACGATGAGCATGAACACGGACATCATCACCACCATCACGAGCACCGCCACGAAGGCGAAAGCGAAGACGAATACGGAATTGGAAGTTTTGTTTACTACCGCCGTAAGCCTTTTGACCGCGTAAAGCTTGATCAGTTTGCTTCAAAATGGCCAAGAAACATCATCCGTTCAAAGGGTGTTGTATGGTTCAGCGATGAAGAAGAAATGGCATACGTTCTGGAAACAAGCGGACGCCAGATTTCTGCAGGATATTCTGGACAGTGGCTTGCTGCCTGCCCTAAAGACGAGCAGGAACGCGTACTTGCAGAAGAACCACAGATGAAAAAAGACTGGGACGAAAAGGTTGGCGACCGCATGATTAAAATGGTAATCATTGGCCAGCACCTTGACCGCGAACAGATTGAAAAAGATCTGGACGCTTGTCTTGCAAAATAAGTAAAGCTAATGAAAGAGGGCGGAAGTAATTCCGCCCTCTTTTTTTTACAACTTACACAATTCAGTATTTACAACCTTCCAGCTGTCGCCTGATTTTTCAAGTTCAAGCCAGGCATAATTACCTTCCAGTAAAGGTCCCGGATTTATTACTACAGTATCTCCAATCTTATCTACAGCCTTACCTTCGTGGATGTGGCCGCAGACTACTGCTAGCGGTTGATTTTCCTTAATAAAATCTGCAAACAGCTGGCTTCCGGCGTGAAGTTCAGCATTTACTGCATCGCATTTTGTATCTTTTGGAGGATTGTGGCTTATCAAAATAAGGTTCTTCCAAAGACTATTGTCTCCAGTCTGCTCTACAGAAGTTTTTACAATATTAAAATCAGAAAGGATTTCTTCTTCTTCACGCTCGTTGGCTGTCTTTCCTGTAAAATATGTTCCGCCGCCACTTCCTGCAATTGCAAGCCCTTCGTGGAATACAAGAGTTTTTTCTACACAAATATCCTGATCTTCAAGTTCTTCAATAAATTCAGGCTCGTCGCAGTTTCCAAGAACAGCAAAGATTGTATCGTGCTTTGTACAGAGGGTATTTAATGCTTCCTTACCAGTTTCCGGCTTAAAGCACTCTGCAAAGTCGCCTGCAAAAATTACGGCATCTGCCTTTGCAAACTGTTCATCTAATTTTCCAACATTTTCATTATTTGCGTGTAAATCACTTAAAACTAAAATCTTCATTTCTATATCCTTTTATTTTATTAATTCAACTAAAAGTCCGGATTTTCTTTTTCAGAACGCTTTACATCCTTCCAAAGTGCAACTCCGCCCTTTCTATGATTTTTTACATAATAAAGCGCATGGTCTGCATTCATCATAACCGTTGCAAGATCATCCTTTTTATCAATATCCTGATTTGAACACAAGCCCATACTGAAACCAAGATACTTGCTGGAAGGTATATTAAGGCTGCCCCCAAGCATTTCTTCCAGATCTGGAATAAAATACTCTGCATCTTCAAGAGCCTTCCACAACCGCTGGTGCATAATTTTTGCATCTTCACTGCTTGTATCTGTCATTACAACAACAAATTCATCTCCGCCAAAACGGCTTACAAAATCAACCGTACGGCAGACTCTTTTTAAAAGACGGCCAAAGCTTGCAATTAAAAAGTCTCCGGCTTCATGACCAAAAGTGTCGTTATAATATTTAAAATTATCCAGATCTATAAAGGCAATTGTTTCTACAATCATGAATTTTCGGCGAGGTGTATAGCGGTGAAGCTTTTCAGATTCATTTGCAATATGTTCCTGCAAAGCCCGTCTGTTCTTTAACAGGGTAAGCAAATCTGTAGAAGAAAGATAAACAAGATGCTCTTCCTGCTTAATCATTACAATCTGAGCCTGAATATTGGAAATTGCAAGGTTGAGCACGTTTATCATTTCCATAGACATCTGGGTATGGCGTCCTGGAATAATAATCATACCGCCGACAAAATCAAATTTGGAAAGATTTCTGTAATACTGATGAAATACCGGGTCAAAGGTAAGATGCATCTGCTTTTCTTCGCAGGATTTCTGATAAAGTTCTTCCCATCTGCCGTTTACAATTTCCTCTCCGTCATTTCCGTTCGAAGCCGCAAGAAGTTTCCAGCCAGTTTCTGTACGTTCAGAAATATAAATATCCTCTGCCATCAGATAGTCCATTAAAGTCTGAACTACCCGGCCAAGATATTTTTCAAGATTTGAATTTTCTGAACCAAAGCCCATAATCTTATTTAAGAACTGATATTCATAAATTCGATTATGAAGCTGATTCATCAGGCTTTCTTTTTCTATCTTTTCTTCCAGATATTCCATATTCAGATTTAGCGGCTCAAAATCCTTTATGTCGCTTATATATTCGTCTATGGTCATGGAAGTTTTATTTTTAGTGTAATATGTAAAATGCTTTTCCTGGGCAAGAATAAATCCTTTTTTCATGTATTCTGTAGCTTTTTCTACAAAGCCCAGTTTTTTAAGAACCAGAGCATATTCATAATGCATGAAAACAACTCTGTGTTCCTGTCCGATAAATTTACTTGTATAGGCATTTACCGCCTCTTCAAAGGCTTCTTCAGAAAGCGGAACATTTCCTTCTGTTACAAAAACAATGGACTGCAGGAAGTTGTAAAAAGGCTGCTCCATCGGCGAAATTTCTGTATGTTTTTTTGCCAGGGAAGAACAGTTATTTCTTG
The DNA here is from genome assembly GCF_000260795.1 of Treponema sp. JC4. Lineage (GTDB taxonomy): Bacteria > Spirochaetota > Spirochaetia > Treponematales > Treponemataceae > Treponema_D. The sequence goes on along the minus strand of NZ_AJGU01000001.1, from coordinate 291,761 downwards.
CATGAATAAAATCGCCGTTATCAAATTCGATAATTGTTTTATAGAGCATGATATCGGCTGAACTTGGCATAAAGTTGAAGTCTTTTCGTTAGAAAGTCCCATCAGCTGAAGGAATCTTAAAATCTGATTAAAAAGCGAATAGCACAGCTCATAATGACGGGAATAGAAAAGTGAGAAAGTACAGTTTGTGATTGTAGATACAATCATAGGATATTCTGTAATTTCATATATGCGCGAGATAATTGAATTTATAAGGGAATAAGCCTCGTAATAATCTGCACGGCAAAGGGCTTCATAAGAAAGTCCGTTTCTGATTGTTAAAAGAGGAGGAAGTTCTCCCATCTGGGTTCTAAGTCGGTTACTTTCATTAAAAAGTATGGTCGACTGCTCGGTTTCCCCCATTTTAGAAAGAATCATTGCCTTCCAGTGAGAGCTTGATGCAATTTCCGGAATATCGCCTATCTGATTTGCAAGGCTATAGGCATCCTCAAGCTGTTCAAGAATAAAACCAAAATATTCGCGGGTTTCATAAAGAAAAACCGGAATCTGATTACAGGTATAAATGTAATTTATTGTAAGCCCGGCTTCCTTTAATGCCTTCAAAGCCTTTTTATAAAGCTCTATATAAGACGGATCGTCATAATTTTCGCAGCAAAAATATTCCATCATCAGGCCAAGCGGATAAAGGACATTTAATTCCTCTTCTTTTGCAATCTGCTCAACCAGAAGGGCATATTTTAAGGCCTGCTTTAAGTTTCTCTTCTGATGGAAAATCTTTGAAAGGAAAAGATATATTTCTGCCGCAAGGGCATCGTTTCTTGAACTTTCAATTACATTATTAAAGTATAAAACAGCTTCGTCTAAATCATTATTATAGAAATAAGCAAGACCTATTTCCTTGTAAATAATGCGGAGCTGCTCCGGGAAAAAATTATAAGTTCCTGATTTTTTAACAAAGGAATCTGCAAAACGTCTGTTTTCGCTTACAGCAAGAAATACCCGGTTATTTTCAAAAATATCCATTACCTGAGAAAAAGAAAATTCCCGGTCATATTTAGATTTAGGATGGTCCAGAAAAAGAGAACGGTCGCTTTCATCGCAGATATTTAAAAAATTCAAATCATTCTGTTTTTCAAGAAAATAATTATACAGGGAGTCGGTCGTGTTGTCTTCATCAAAGGAATCTATACAGAAGGTTATGGAACATCTGATATCAGATCTTTCAAGATCTTTCAGTATTTCAAAAGCTTCTTCGCCAATACACTGGGTATTTAAAATAAGAAAATCGCCGCTGACAATTTCTTCCATCATGGAAATAAGTGTCTGCCGCATGGTTCTTTTTTCAAAACCGATGTTATCGGAAACAAAAACATCAAAACGCTTGTCTGCAATTCCATTTTTCAAATAGGAACGGAAAGCTTTTTTCTGAGGAAAATAACAGAAGTCATCCAGTATGGAATCTGAAACCTTAAAGCCCGAAAGGATTTTGAAAAAAGGCGTAAGAGGAGAAAAGTCCTGGGCAAGGTCAATTATTGTTATTTCAGAATCCTCAAATAAAAGCGGAAGTTCTTTTATGTAAGCAGAAGTTCCAGAAAGAAATTTTACCTGAAAATTTGTATCAAAGACAAAATCTTTGATTACCGAGGCCTGTACCTCTGAGATATTCTTGATTTTTTGCTTCGATTTTCTAAAGGCAAATCTTTTCAATTACTTTCTTTAATTTCTCCATCTGCTCTTTTGTGCCCACTGTGATACGCACAAAATTTTCTATTCCCGGTGTATTAAAGTGGCGGATTAAAATACCCTCTTCTTTTACACGGCGGTAAAGGTCTTCACCGGCAATTCCATCTTTTTTTGCAAACAAAAAGTTTGTCTGAGAATTTAATACATAAAAACCTTTTTCTAATAAAAAATTATAAAAGGAATTACGCTCGTCCGCAACTTTTTTTGCACAGTCTACATAGTAGGCAGGATTTTTGCAGGCAGCTGTTCCTGAAACCTGAGCAAGGGCATCAATCGGGAAGTGATTTACACTGTTTTTTACAGTTGTAACAACATTTACAAGTTCAGGATTTGCAACAATGTAGCCAAGTCGCTGACCTGCCCCGCAAAGGCTCTTAGAGAAAGTTCTTACTATTACAAGATTTTTAAACTCTTTCAAAAGTGATATGCAGGATTCTCCGCCAAAGTCTACGTAAGCTTCGTCTACAATGAAAATTTCATCTGATGAAGCTGCTTCCAGCATTTGTCGTACCTGTTCACGTGTAAGTCCCAGGCCTGTAGGAGCGTTAGGGTTTGCAAAAATAATTCCGCCCTTATTGCCTGCGGCACGCTTAAGCATTTCCTCAGTATCTAAAGTCCAGTCAGCACGCAGAGGAACATTATCCATCGGAATATTGTAAAAGCCTGCATAAACAGGATAAAAGCTGTAGGTAAACTGAGGCATTACAAACTTCTTTGAAGAGTCAAAGAAGGCATAGAATACAAAAGAAAGAACTTCGTCACTGCCGTTTCCGCTGTAAATCATTTCCGGAGTTACGGCGAAGGGGATTTTGTCCTGGTCGGCAGGGCTAACTTCCCCGTTTGCAGAAACCTTTGCACGGCAGAGAACTCCGCCAGTCTTATTGAGCATGTCAGCAATGGCTGCGTGAAGCTCGTTTGAATCAGGGTCAGGGTAAACGCCCAGTTTTTCCGGGTGATTCTGTACAAAATCAATTACCGCCTTCTGCACTTCCGGGCTTGGCGGATAGGGATTTTCGTTTGCATTAATTTTTATATAGTCTCTGTCTTTAGGCTGTTCACCCGGAACATATGGGTGAAGGCCATTCATACGGCTTGAAGTTAACATTTACATACGCTCCAAATATGGTACAAGTACAAGGTTCATAGCATTCTTCATAACCTGAAGAGTACATTCTGCAAGATAGAGTCGGGCTGCGGCAACTTTCTTGTCATCAGCGTTCATAATAGAACAGTTCTGATAGAACTTACTGAAGAGCTTGCTTGTTTCGTAAAGGTAAGCTGCCATTACGCTTGAATCAAGATTTTCTGCTGCCTTCTGAACAGTTGCAGGGTAATCTCCAAGCTGCTTGATAAGTTCCCATTCTTCAGCAGCCTTCAAAAGTGCAACGCCATCTGCCGAATAATCAGCTTTCATGCCGGCTTCTGCTGCCTTTCCAAGAATTGAGTTGATGCGGGCACCCATATACTGAAGGTAAGGACCTGTATTTCCGTTAAAGCTGAGCGACTCTTCCGGATTAAAGAGCATATCCTTAATAGGTGTTGCCTGAAGCAGATAATAATGCAAAGCGCCAAGCGCTACTTTTTCTGCAACATCGTCTGCGTCACCTACATCACCGTCGCGGCCACGTTCCTTAATTGCTTCCAGAGCCTGAGCGTGCAAAGAATCAATCAAATCATCAGCGTCAACGATTGTACCTTCGCGGCTCTTCATACGTCCGCTTGGAAGGTTTACAAGACCGTAACTGAGGTGATAAAGCTTATCTGCCCATTCAAATCCAAGTTTTTTGAGGATATGGAAGAGAATCTTAAAGTGGTAGTTCTGCTCACTAGCAACAACGTAAACCAACTGATTAAAAGCCCAGTCATCGTGGCGGCTGATAGCAGTACCAATATCCTGAGTAATATAAACCGAAGTTCCATCCTTACGGAGAAGAACTTTTTCGTGATTGTCTTCGTCTTTTCCTTTACCGACAACGTCTGTTACATCAATGCGGACAGATCCGTCATCAGCCTTAAAGAATACGCCTTTTTCAAGACCTTTAAGGATCTCGTCCTTACCCTTAAGGTAGGTTTCGCTTTCCATGTAAAGTTTATCAAAAGAAACGCCTGTGCGGGCATAAGTTTCCTTTACGCCGTCCAAAGTCCAGTCGTTCATCTTCTGCCAGAGGGCGCGAACTTCAGGGTCACCCTGCTCCCACTTAATGAGCATATCTTCTGCCATCTGATTAGCTTCAGGATGAGCTGTTTCAGGCTTGTCTTTTTCGCCCTTAAGATAGCGGTCAAATTCAATATAGCACTGACCTACAAAGTGGTCGCCCTTCATTCCAAGGCTTTCAGGAGTATCGCCCTTTGCCTCGTGGAAGAGTTTATATGCCAGCATAGATTTACAGATGTGAACACCACGATTATTGATAAGGTCTACCTTGTAAACTTCAGCGCCCGCAGCCTTCAAAATGCGGCTTACAGATTCACCAAGGGCATCGTTACGAAGGTGTCCAAGGTGCAAAGGCTTATTTGTATTCGGAGAAGAATATTCAACCATTACGCGGCGACCTTCAAGCGGCTTTTTACCGTCAGAGCCGAAAGAACCATATTCGTCTTTCTGAGCGCGGATTGCATCCAAAATGCCAGCAGCGCTTCCTGCCTTATCAAGCTTTACGTTTACATAAGGACCAACAGCAAGGAATTCACCGATTGATTTATCTGTAATAAGTTTTGCAACCTCTGCAGCAATCTGAGGAGGTGCCATATGAAGTGATTTTGCAAATGCAAAAAGAGGAACTCCAAGGTCTCCCATTTCTGGTTTTGGTGGGGTTACAACCTGAATATTTTCTTCTTTTGCAAGCTCTGCTTCCGGAGCTTTTGCTTTTATAAATTCATTGAGAGCCGCACAAACAACCTTGCGGCATACTGATTTTGCATCTGCCATATAATATTCCCTAGTCTAAAATAAATTTCTTCTATTTTATTGATTTGACACAAGGCACGCAATATGATTTAATAAGGCAATTTGATAATGATTATCACTTTTAATTAAGGACATATATGGCACAATTAACCTGCGAGCACCTGACTTTAGGCTATAACTCGCGCATTATAATAGAAGATTTAAACTTTTCTATTAATAAAGGAAACTATCTCTGCATAATCGGCGAAAACGGTTCGGGAAAAACAACCCTTATGAAGACCCTTTTACACCTTCATAAGCCCATTAGCGGCCGTATTATTACAGGCGACGGCCTTCTTCCGGATGAAATAGGCTACCTTCCCCAGCAGACACAAGTTCAGAAGGACTTCCCTGCAAGCGTAAGAGAAATCGTTCTTTCCGGCTGCCAGTCCCGCTGCGGACGCCGCCCCTTCTATACAAAAGAGGAAAAACTTCTTGCCGCAGAAAACATGGAAAAAATGGGCATTACAGAATTTGCAAAACGCTGTTACCGCGAACTTTCAGGCGGACAGCAGCAGAGAGTTCTTTTAGCCCGCGCCCTCTGTGCCACCCAAAAAATGCTGCTTCTGGACGAACCAGTTTCTGGTCTTGACCCTATTGTTACAGAAGAAATGTACCGCCTTATCCAGCAGCTGAACAAAGACGGAATTACAATCATCATGATTTCTCACGACATTCAGGCCGCAATGAAGTACGCAAGCCACATTCTGCACATTGGCGATGAAGTTTTCTTCGGCAAAAAAGATGATTTCCGCCAGAAAGTTCCGCTTACAGGAAGGATTAAATTTTTATGATAGAAACCTTAGTACAGTATTTTTCATTTCCCTTTGTACGCTATGCCTTTATTGTAGGCGTTTTAATTGCCCTCTGTTCTTCTCTTCTGGGAGTAACCTTAGTTCTCAAACGCTTCAGCTTTATCGGTGACGGACTTTCTCATGTAGCCTTTGGAGGAATCGCAATTGCAAGCGTTCTCAATCTTTCTAACAACATGTATCTGGTGCTTCCCCTCACAATTTTAAGTGCCATCCTTTTACTCCGCGCCGGAAAAGACACAAAAATCCAGGGAGACGCTTCAATTGCAATGATTTCTGTAGGCGCCCTGGCACTCGGCTACCTTTTAATGAACATTTTTTCAACTTCATCTAACCTTTCGGGCGACGTATGTTCCACCCTCTTTGGTTCAACTTCAATTCTCACCCTTACAAAAGGCGAAGTTTACCTTTGCAGCCTTCTTTCCCTCTGCGTAATAATCGCATTCATTCTTTTTTACAATAAGATTTTCGCAGTTACCTTTGATCAGGACTTTGCAACCGCAGTCGGAACCCACGCAAGCATCTACAACCTTGCAATCGCAATCATCATCGCAGTAATCATCGTACTTGCAATGAACCTTGTAGGTTCCCTTTTGATTTCTGCCCTTGTAATTTTCCCTGCCATTTCTGCAATGCGACTTTTCAAAAGCTTTTTCTCTGTAACAATCTGCTCGGCAATCATTTCTGTTACCTGCGCAGTTACAGGCCTTTTAATAGCCATTCTTGCAGGAACCCCGGTTGGAAGCACAATTGTTGCTGCCGATATTTTTGTATTCCTGGTATTTTACACAATTGAATTTATAAAAGGACGATAAGATGAAGGGTCGTGCGGCATATCTTCTTCCTATATTTTTAACTTTAATTCTCTCTGCCGGCTGCAAAGCCAAAGCGCAAAGGCAAATGCCGCCCGCCCAGACCTTACAGGAAGAGCCAGTCCGCACACCAGACGATGGAACTTTCGGCAACAAACGACAAACACCTCCCCTTCCTCAAAAATCCGGTAAAATCGATGTTGACCTTACAAAAATGAATGCCAACATGATTTATTCCTACATTTTTGAAATGGTCGTAGATCCAGACTCTTACACCGGAAAAACAATCAAAGTAAGCGGATTTTTCTATTCAGTTGTTGATGAAGAAAGTGGCGAACGCTATTTTGCAGTAATCATCCCGGATGCTCTTGCCTGCTGCAAACAGGGAATGGAATTCAAATGGCTTGGAAACCACACCTACCCGGAAGATTACCCTGCCGAAAATCAGGAAATCACCATAACCGGCACCTACAAAACAGACACAATGGAAGGCGACATTACCTATTCTTATCTGGAAGTGTCAGAGCTAATTTTTTAAAATCACACTTTCCGCCCGGTAGCTATTTAGGTAATTTTATAATTATTTTACACAGAACGATTCCATTGTCATATCATACTCTTTGGAAATTTCTTCCGCCTGCCAGTTTTCTTCAATGCGTTCATAAATGCTCTTGCGGTTTTCTTTTTTATACAGTTCTGCATCACTTAAAAGGGCATAAAACTGACTTCTGGAAGACTGGCAGACCGCATCACTCTGGCGCAGGGAAGACTGCAAAACAGAAAGGAAGATTTCCTCTGCAACATCTTCTGCAAGCTTTGCCCCTTCTTTAGGCTTAATTACAAAATATAAAAGATGAGCATCTGCCTCATTATGACTTGCAAGGCGGACTGTGTACTGGTAAATCAGGCGGAACTGCTCAAAAGAAAGCAGGAAGGCGCCAGGCTTAATATTACGCTCTTCAAGAATTTTTACAGCTCCCTGAATACCATTAGTTGAAGCTTCCATAAGACTTGCAGCCCCGTCCTCAACTTCACTGTAAAAAAGATAGCCGTGCTTACCGTTCTGCTTTACGTTCAAAAGCGCCTTATCTGCCATTTTACAGAGCTTTTCAAAATCTGTACCGTAAACAGGAACCGGAACACAGCCAAGAGAAGCTCCCAGAGGAATATTCATATCAGGTCCCATAAACTCCTGGGCAGACTCCAGCAGTATTTTATTAATAAAGCGGACCTTTTTATCAATTACAATTTCATCACTTACATTTTTGCAGAAGGCAATAAATTCATCACCGCCAATGCGGCCCACAATATCAGAAGCCCGGACAACCGCCTGCAAAATCTCTGCAAAGCGGATAAGGATTTTATCACCCATATCGTGGCCGTAAATATCGTTTATAAGCTTAAAGGAGTCCAGGTCAATTATCATTAAAACGCCCTGGCTCGTCTTACAAAGTTCACTGATTGTTTCCTGGGCTCGAGCCTTATTTAAAAGCCCTGTCATAGGGTCTGTAGAGGCAGCCTTTGTAAGTCCATGGATTTTTTCTACAGTCTGAAGAATGTTTCCCACACGCTTTAAAAGAACATCCGCGCGGAAGGGCTTTCTTATAAAGTCCAGAGCTCCGTTTTCAAAGCCCTGGCTTTCTGTCTCGTCAGCCTTGTCGGCAGTCATAAACATAAAAGGCACCTGATAGCCCGCAATTTCGTTTATTTTCTGCTGCAGCTGGTAACCGCTCATCTGGGGCATATGAAGATCAGAAAGAATCAGATCCGGTTTATGTAATGAGTAAAATTCAAGAGCTTCGTTCCCGTCGCTTGCGCTCACCGTTTCATATTCCGAAGAAAGAATATGCTCGGTCATCATAAGAGAAACCTTTTCGTCGTCAACAATCATTATTGTCTTCATTACACTTATAATAACACGGAAAAATTAGACTAACAAACAATTTTAAACTATTATTATGATATGCAGGATTCATTTAAAAATTACGGCTGCTTCCCGGGAAGCGAAAAATGGGAGCAGGCAAGTAAACGCGAAATCGAACTATATTCAAGAAATAACGGAATACGCTCGGAATTTGAGCGCGATTACACCCGAATACTTCACAGTCAGGCCTTCCGTCGACTTAAACATAAAACTCAGGTCTTTTTTGCCCCTCATAATGACCACATCTGTACCAGAATGGAGCACGTTCTCCACGTTGCTTCGGTTGCAACAGAAATTGCAAAATATCTTGGCTTAAACACAGAATTAACCCAGGCAATTGCCACCGGCCACGACATTGGGCATGCACCTTTTGGCCACCACGGAGAAGACTGCCTCAACAATCTTCTTGAGCAGAAGGAAGGTCTAAATGCTCCAAAAAAATTCTGGCACGAAAGGAATTCTCTCTTTTTTGCAGACTATATAGAAACGCTTGCAGACCCAAACGGCGTTGAACAGCCTTTAAACCTTACTTACGCAGTTCGTGACGGACTTATCTGCCACTGCGGGGAAATTGACCAGCAGGGAATCAAGCCAAGAAAAGATGCAATAGACCTTTATTCCATGAAGCGCCCCGGCCTTACCCAGCCCTTTACCTGGGAAGGCTGCGTTGTAAAAATTGCAGATAAAATCGCTTACCTGGGCCGCGATCTGGAAGATGCCCGCACCTACCACGTAATAGACATGGCTTCCTACCGCCAGTTGCGAGAAATCGTAGGCTCTACTCTGGGCTTTGAACGCAAGGGTGCACGTGCCCTGCGCTCAGGAAAAGCCGTAAACACAACAGTTTTAATCAACGACCTGATTGTTGACCTTTGCGAACAGTCCAGCCCCGAAAAAGGCCTTTGTTTTTCTGATGAATATTTCCGCTTTATTCTGGAGCTTAAAAAATTCAATTTCAGCCAGATTTACAGCCACTGGCGTCTTAAGGAATTCGGCATTTACGCAGAAAACATAATCCGCACAATTTTCCGAACCCTTATGAAAACCCAGATTTATGCAAAAACCGGCCGTGTAAGTCAGGTACTAAGATATTACCCGAAACTCTGCCACACCTTTGAAGAATGGCTGATAAAGCATACTAATTACAGACCCTGGTCAGCAGAAAAACACGATTATGTAAACAGAAAACAGATTTTAAGGTTTAACACCCCGGTCGTATTTGATATAAATGATAATGAATCCTTTACAAAGTGCATTATAGAATATATTTCCGGCATGACAGATCAGTATGCAATTCAGGTATACGAAGAAATAATTACCTTCTAAAGTATCAGGGTAAGTTTTGCCCCGCCTTCTTCCTTATTTGACGCATAAATCTCAGCACCTAAAGCCTGGCTCATAGTTTTGGCAATAGAAAGACCAAGACCTGAGCTCTTGTTTTTTAATTCGCGGGTTCTTGCCTGGTCACCCATGTAAAAACGGTCAAAAACCTTAAATACTTCATCCCCTTTGAAGCCCGGCCCGTTATCAGCTTCAGAAAGAACAATCTTTCCTTCCTCTTTTTCTGCGGCAAGTTCAATTTCAAGACCTTTTTCCGAAGCGGCATACTTTATGCTGTTTGAAATAAAGGCTGTAAAAATCTGATGAAGCATATCAAAATCAGACTCAAGGATAATTTCTTCATTAATACGGCAGTTGATTGTCAGAGGGCTGGTCTTTTCTATATTTTCTATAGAAAGAAATTCCTTTTTCAGGGTTTCAAAGAGTTCAGAAACCTTAAAAGAGCTTATTTCCGGCTTAAGGCGTCCGCTTTCGTATCTGCTGATTTTAAGAAGATTTTCTATAATAGCCTGCATGGACTTTGTTTCTGCCTTAATTGAATTAAGGGAAGTTTCCAGCTGCTCAGGATTTTCTTTTCCCCAGCGCAAGAGAAGGTTAGTCTGCCCGCTGATTACAGAAAGAGGAGTTTTTAATTCATGAGATACGTCGCTTGAAAACTGGCGTTCCCGCTCAAAATCCTTTTTTATCTGAACAAAAAGTTCATTGAAGGTTTTTGCAAGCTGATCAATTTCATCATCACGTTTTGAAACTGGCAACGCCTTATCAATATCGCTTATAGAACGGCTTTTAGCCTCAGACGTAATTCGTATTACCGGCTGAATTGTACGTCTGGTTATGGAAAAAGAAATTAAAAAGGAAATTATCAGAATAAAAAGCAGAGCCGGAATCATTACATAGGGAATGACAGGAAAAAGCTTTGAAAAATAATCCGAATCTATATAAACCGCAATAATAATTTTTACATCACCCAAATCAACTAATTTATAATTTCTTGCGTAATAAAGAATTTTAAGGTTTCCGTCCGAAAAATAATTTTTTTCAAAATAGATTCTGGGCTTTTGAGTTACAGGAAGAATTAGAGGAATAAAAGGATCATTAGAAACAAGAGTTTTATTTTCCTTTTCATTATACACAGTATAGGAAATATAATAAGGAAGCTTAAACAAAGGTTCCCGGTAATATTCAAAATCCTCAGGCTTGGGAAAAGAAAGAACCCTTACTACTTCATCATAACTTTGAACAAGTTCTATACCACGCCTGATAAATACTGTCTTATTTGTTATAAAAATAAGAAGCGATGTTACAAGAATAACTGCGGAGGCAACCACCGCAGTAAACTTAAGCGAGAGACGAAAGGAAAAAGATTTAAATAATTTCAAATCAGTTTTCAATTATATAGCCGATTCCCCGCACGGTTTTAATGTATTCACCGGAAACAACATCAGCAATTTTTGAACGAAGATATCCGATATATACATCAACAATATTTTCGTCAATAAAATGCTCTTTTCCCCAGATTGCATCAAGAATTTCATCACGAGAAATAACCTTTCCGGCATTTTCCATAAAAAGCTTAAGAAGGAAGTATTCTGTTTTTGAAAAATAAATTACCTTTCCATCAGCTTTTACAGTCATGCTCTGGGTATTCATTTCCAGATTGCGGCATTTTAAGACAGTCTTTGTTTTATCTGTAGTTTTTACACGGCGTAAAACAGCATTAATGCGGGCAAGCAGTTCTTCAATTTCAAAAGGCTTTGCAATGTAATCATCAGCACCGGCATTAAGGCCATTAACCTTATCTATTGATTCCCCGCGGGCAGTTTCGAGAATTACAGGCACATCAGATTCTTCTCTTATTCGTCTTAAAACTTCAATTCCGTTCATTTCAGGAAGCATTACATCAAGAAGAACCAGATCGGGATTTTCGCTTTTAAACAAATCAAGACCCTGTCTTCCGCTCTGGGCAAGAACAGTTTCAAAGCCTTCATGCTTGAGTTCCGGAATAAGAAAGTCAGAAATTCCTTTATCATCTTCTACAACAAGAATTTTCATTTTACAATTAACTCCTCAAGATATTTTCCGTCAAAAGTCTGAATATCAGTAATTCTGACAGATGCGTTTTTTAACTCCTCTTCCGAAATAGAACCGCCGTTTATCAAAAGCGTTACAGAATCTGCCTTTCTGTTGAATTTGATTTTAACATCAGATTCAGGATTTTTCCCGTTAATAAATATTGAATTTACATTTAATTTTCCGGCATCCACAGACTGATTAAAATGAATTACAAAGAGGAGGCCGTTTTTCTGAGTTAAAATCTCTGTGCCGGAAACTTCAAGCGCTTCGGGCACGGAATATTTTCTCATACCAGAATAATTAATTACCTGATAAGCCGAACAGGAAGATCCAGATGAAGATCCCGAACTGCCGCCAGAACTTGAGCCAGGTCCTCTACCCCCGGGAGGAGGTGGCGGCGGATTTCCGTGAGAAGGCGGTGGTGAGCTTCCCGAAGGAGGCGCAGAAGGTGGTGAAGAAGGGGCTCCTCTTCCACCAGGTGCAGAAGGTCCGGAAGAGGAAGGTCCCTGCCCGCTGCCTTGTCCTCCACCAGGGCCTCCAGGTCCACCCCCCGGCTGAGAAAATATATATGTAGAAAAAAGTGATAATAAACCAAATATCAGGATTATCTTTTTCACAAACTCATTATAAGACTCAAATCAGAAAATAAACAACATATAACAGGCTTTTCTAAATGATTTCTTATTTTTTCTTACGAACAATATAAGCAACTTTCAAGACCAGAATACTTTTATAACGTACCATTATAATTATGAAAAGACTTAATTATTTTTTATTTATCATTTCCTCTTTATTTATTATGTCTTGCAACATGGATGTTGATTCTCTGTCAGCTGGCAGCACTTCTTCCAGCTCTTCATCGTCTTCTTCAAGCTCAACATCAACAACAACTACAGTAAACACAACAAATGCAAGTTCAACCACGGCGTCGGGTGCAACAAGCCTGACTTCTGAAGTAAAAGCTTACAACGTAAGCCTTTCGGGTACAAACTCTACTAACGGACTTCCTTCTTTTATTTACAACTGGAGTAACAGCTACAGCCCGAACACAGCAACAAGACCCCTGATTACAGAAAAAAGCCCTTCTGATCTGACCTTCGCAAACACTCTCTACCTTAATCTTTCTGATTTAACAGTTTCTTCTGATGGCAGCGACTATTCTGAAATCACAAGCGATGGAACTGTAACAGGAAATATTACTACCAGCATTTCAGAAACAGGACTTATCACACTGACAGATTCAAGTTCAACGGGCAATGACCTGAAAGTGATTTTGAGCGGTTCTGCCAGCGGAAAATCACTTTTTATCAGCGCAAACAAAAATAACAGCGTTGCTATCTACCTGAACAGTGTCAGTCTTACCAGCGGCTCTTATCCATGTATCCAGATGGATAAGAAAAACCCTGTTTACCTTGTAGCAGAAGGCAGCAACACCTTTACAGACGGACGAAGCTACGGCACTGACTACTCTTCTACCTCAAGCAAAAAAGGCACCATCTACACAAAAGGCGGACTCATTATGAGCGGAAGCGGTTCCATCACCCTGAATGAAGGCTATAAGCACGGTTTCTTCTCTAATGATTACATTCAGGTTAACAGCGGAACTTACACTGTAAACTCAACAGGCCGTAACGCCTTCCAGGCCGCAAATGCCTTTGTAATGAACGATGGTACTATCACAATAAGCGGTACAGGTACCCACACAAACAACCAGAGCCGCGGTATTATTGTTGAAGGCTGGGATTACGACACTGATGATGAAGAAGCAAATGAACACCTTGGCGAAGGCTACATCGTAATCAACGGCGGTACTATCACTTCCACAACAGTCAGCAAGGGAATCAGCGCAAAATGGGATATTGATGATGATGCCGTCACCAGCGACACCTCTGATGACCCATATCCTTTTGTTCTGGTTACCGGCGGTAAAATCAGCATTACCACAACAGGCACTCCGCAGAATGAAAGTTCAAGCTACTACACCTTTACAGACGCAGACGGCGATACTGTAAGCGAAAAAACCAAACTTTCCCCAGAAGGCATTGAAGGCAAGCAGGCCCTCTTTATTACAGGCGGAATTGTTGAACTTACAACAACTGATGACTGTCTGAATGTCAGCCGCGATACTTCAGGCTACAAAGGAAAGATCGAGATTTACGGAGGAAACATCTTTGCCTATTCTTCAGGCAACGATGCAATTGATTCTAACGGTACCCTTACTCTTGCAGGCGGTATTATCGTAGCCCTTACCTCAACCACCCCTGAATGTGCCTTTGACTGTGATTCAAATACCTTTGCAATAACAGGTGGCCTTCTGGTGGGAATCGGAACCAACAATTATTCTGCGCCTACAAGCTCAGCCTGCAGCCAGAGTACAATAGTTTTAAGCGGCAATTATTTTGGAAGCGGAAACACTACCTTTGCACTTGAAGATTCTTCCGGAAATGCTGTATTTGCCTATACCATTCCATCAGTCTTCGGAACAAGCACAAGTTCTAACTATATTATGATTTTATCAAGCCCTGAGATTCAGACAGGAACAAGCTACAAGGCTGTAAGCGGGGTAAGTGCAAGTGGTGGAACTACCTTCCATAATCTTTACGTAGAATTGCCGGAAGTCAGCAGCGGCTCAACAAGTGTCAGCGGCATTTCAACTTCCAGCTCAAGTTATGTATATACAAAATCCAGCAGCTCTAATAACGGCGCTATGGAAGGTCCTCACCCAAACAGAGGGTTTTAAGTAAAAGTTTAATTACAGTGCTTCCACGGCATCGGTGCTTCAATCTGCCAGCGCAGGGTATAAGGCATTTGACTCGCTTCGCTCGCTCCCTGCGAAGCAGATTGCATCCCCGCTGCCGTTCACGCACTGAATATGATTTTTACCTACACCCTATGCATTGCGCTGAAGACCTTCTCAGCCATAACGTTGATTTCAACTCCCATTTCTTCGGCTTTTTTTGTCAAAGAATCGCGGAGCTGGTCAACGGCTACATCTGCCTTAGACAAATCTACCATCATCATCATTACAAAGTTTCCCGAAAGAATTGTCTGTGTAATGTCGGCAATATTTACCGAATGCTGTGCCAGGAATTCTGAAACCTTAGCAATAATTCCAACTTTATCAGATCCAACTACTGTAATGATAGCATTCATAATTTACCTCTTAAAAATTATATTGAGGGGAAAGCCTTCCCCTACGGCCGCACTTTGTTGCGTCCTACCCCTTCAGCGGGGACACCCCGCAACACCCCGTTAGAAGTTGTTTCCAAGCGTAGCTGCCAGAACAGCCTTAATAGTATGCATACGGTTTTCAGCCTCATCAAAAACTACAGACTGCTTTGATTCAAAAACCTCGTCTGTAACTTCCATTGCTGTAAGACCAAACTTCTGCCCTATTTCCTTTCCGATTTTTGTTTCAAGGTTGTGAAAAGAAGGCAAATCATGCATAAAAATTGCTTCAGGCTTTGCAAGCTTCATTACATCTGCATTTACCTGATAAGCTTTAAGGTCAGCAATGCGTTCTGCCCAGACTTCATCAGGCTCACCCATGCTTACCCAGACATCAGTATAAATAATATCAGCATCTTTTGCAGCAGCTTTTACGTCTTCTGTCAAAGTAATTGTACCGCCGCTTTCCTTCTGCCATTCCTTACACTCTTCAATAAGAGCTGCATTTGGAGCATATTTTTTTGGACTGCATAGAACAAGATTAAGCCCCAGCTTAGAGCAGACAATACTCAAAGAGTTTCCGATGTTATAGCGGGCATCACCAAAATAAACAAGTTTAAGACCTTTCAGCTTTCCTAAATGTTCACGGATTGTAAGCATATCAGCAAGCATCTGAGTCGGATGATATTCGTTTGTAAGACCGTTCCAGATAGGTACGTCAGTATATTTTGCAAGAGCTTCTACCAGTTCCTGACCATAACCGCGGTATTCAATTCCATCAAACATGCGGCCAAGTACACGGGCTGTATCAGCAATACTTTCCTTTTTACCAATCTGACTGCCCTCTGCAAGGTAGGTTGTGCAGATTCCAAGATCATGAGCTGCAACTTCAAAGGCACAACGGGTACGTGTAGATGTCTTTTCAAAAATGAGGGCAATATTTTTACCCCGGTGAATATCAACAGGTATTCCAAGCTTCTTCTTTTCTTTCAGACTTGCTGCCAAATCCAAAAGCCCGAGAATTTCTTCCGGAGTAAAATCCTTAAGTGTTAAAAAGTCGCGTCCTTTCAAATCAAAACTCATAACAACCTCGCTAAAAGTGATTGTGAAAGTTTAATTATAGTGCAAAACTTTAGTATTATTCAAGAACTGTCTTTATTCTGCCTTTCTTCTGCGCAGTAACTGGACGCAGATTAAAACAAAAATAATGGCCATTCCCACAAGGTCTGTAACTGAATGTGATTCAATACAACACAAACCGGCAACCATAAAACACATACGTTCAATTACCGACATCGATTTCTTTACTGATTTTGATACCTTAAAGTTATTAAGGAAGCCAGTTTTTGTAAAAGCATAACCTTCCAAAGCAACACTCAGGCCGAACATTCCCACAATTGCGGTAATTGCAATTCGCAAAATAGAAAGTTTATCTGCCCCTATCATAAGCATTGCAGGATTGTAAATGAACATATAAGGAACAATAAAAGCTCCGATTGCAAGCTTTGTAGCATTCACGGCGGTTCGCATAGGCTTTGCCCTTGCTATGGCAGCTCCCGCAATTGCGGCAAGAGCTACAGGAGGCGTTACGTCTGCAATAATTCCAAAGTAAAAGGCGAACATGTGGGCAGGCAAAAGCTGTTCAGGAGTTGGAGCGCTGCCACCATAAAGACAGTGAACAATTGCAGTTGCAGTGATTGTTGAAGTAATCAGGTAGTTTGCAGTTGTAGGAGCACCCATTCCAAGAATGATAGAAGAAATCATTGTAAGAAGAAGAGTAATGAAAAGCTTTCCGTGGGCAAGTGCAACAAGTCCTGCTCCAAGCTTGAGTCCCAACCCTGTAAGAGTTACAACACCAATGATGATTCCGGCCATTCCACAGGCAATTGCAACACTGATTATTCCTCTGGCAGCGGCACAAAGTACGTCAATAAGGTCGTGAAGATTAAAACGTGGTCTTTTTCCATTAGCCAGATCTACAAAAGAAGCCGCAATAGAAATAATGATAATCGAAACGATTCCCATAAGAGCCGAATAAGTTGCAGTTTTTCCAGAACAAAGGAAGAAAATAATTACCAGCAGAGGCAAAATCATATATCCACGGCTAAGGAACAAAGGAAGAAAACGTGGTATTTCATTTTTTGGAAGACCTTTTAAGCCGCGCTTATGAGCTTCAAGATGAACCATAATAAAGATTCCTGCAAAATAAAGCAGAGCCGGAATTACAGCAGCCTTTACAACAGTGATGTAAGGAACACCAACACTTTCTGCCATAAGGAAGGCAGCCGCACCCATAATAGGAGGCATAAGCTGACCGCCGGTTGAGGCAGCGGCTTCAACAGCACCCGCAAACTCCCCGCGGTAACCAAGCTTTTTCATCATAGGAATTGTAAAGGAACCTGAACCTACAGTATTTGAAACCGAAGAACCTGAAACCGTTCCCAAAAGTGCTGAAGAAAGGACTGCTACTTTTGCAGGACCACCGCTTGCACTACCCGCAATTGCGTTACAGGCATCAATAAAGAACTGCCCGATTCCTGTTTTTTCAAGGAAGGCACCAAAAAGAATAAAAAGGAAGATAAAGGTTGAACATGCCCCGATTGGAGTTCCCATAATTCCTTCTGTTGTGTAATAAAGGTGGCTTACAACGCGTGAAAGTCTGTAGCCGCGGTGATTCAAAAAGCCTGGCAGATAACGTCCGATAAAGGCATAAAGGATAAAACAGCCGGCAATAATCATAATTGGAAGACCAACTATACGGCGGCAGCTTTCAAAAAGGATTATGATTCCGATAATTCCTATTACGATATCCAAAGCGGTATAGGCACCGGCACGTCTTACAATCTGTTCAAAGTTGATGATATAGTAGCACCAGCAGCCCGCTCCCATAAAGGCAAGAAGCACGTCGTAAAGAGGAAGGGTGTTTTTAGCCATTTTTTTAGTCGCTGGAAAAAGCAGAAATGCAAGGAACTGCACAAAAGCAAGGTGAGAAGCACGCACAATCTGAGTCGGTATAGTTCCTTTTAAGGTTGCAAAAAGCTGAAAGGTACAGAAGGCTATCGAAACAAGTACGGTTATGTACTGACGCCAGCACTTATGCTCCCGGTAGGACCTTTCCCTGTCCAGATCCTTCATCAGTTTTTTCATTTCGTCTTCGTTCGTTGTCGGAAGCAAAGTTTCAATATCCATCTATAGGACTCCTTTTTGTAATAATTTTTAAAATTGAAAGCCTTTTTACCCGGAATTCAAGGCTTGTCTGAGGCTTAAAAAAATCCTTCAAAAAAAATTCAGTATCGCCAACCGTAAGAGAATGTTCTGCAATTACGCCGACAGCCATAACAAGCTTGGGCAGCCTTCTGTTCAGCTTTTCTATAATGTAGCCGTCTTCGCTAACTAAAAATTCTGCACCTTCACTTTCGTAAGGCTCAGGGATTCCCGCTCCATAAGAAACAAAACGGGTCTTATAAAGCTCCAGTTCCCCGGAATTCAAAATACGGTAATAATCATGAACCCGGCCTTTGTTTACCGAATGTGTGTAATTTACAGAAAAGCCCTCTTTTACAGCTTTTATGGAATAAATTCTTTCTGAATGATTCTTTCTGTTTGAAATTGACAATGTCCGCACCAGCGGCAGATTCAAAGCCAGAAGGATAGCGGACACTGTAAAAACCAAAAGTTTTTTCATAAAGGGGTGATATTTACCCTTAGTTCAAAACGCCGATTTCTTTATAGTATTTTGCAGCACCTGGATGGAATGGAACAGAAATTCCTGTTACGGCAGATTCTGCAGTAACTTCCTTTCCTTTTGCGTGAGCAGCTCCAAGTTCATCAAGATTTTCAAAGAGAGCCTTTGTCATTGCATAAACTGTGTTTTCATCAAGATTTGCGTTTACAGCAAGAGTAGCTTTAATTGCAAGAGCTTCAGTATCGCGGTCAGTTCCCTTGTAAGTTCCAGCAGGAATTACAGTCTTTGTATAGAAGCCGTATTTAGCGCAGATTGCATCAGCTTTATCACCATTTACAGGAATAAGAATAAGACCTGCAGTAAATGCAAGTTCCTGCAAAGCAGAGTTAGGAACGCCGGCAGTTATAAAACATGCGTCCAAAGTTCCGTTCTGGATACCTTCTGCAGATTCCTTGAATGAAAGATTGTTCTTTTTTATGTCAGAGAAAGAGATTCCGTAACCTTCAAGGATCTGTTTTGCATTGAATTCAACACCAGAACCTGCATCACCTACAGAAACACGTTTTCCGCGCAAATCATCAATAGATTTAATTCCGCTTGAAGCAGATGCAGCAATCTGAACAACTTCCGGATACAAAGTACCGATTGAAGCAAGATTCGGGAGCTTCTGACCTTCGAACATATCAGTTCCGTTATATGCATAGTCCATTACATCGTTCTGAACAGTAGCAAATTCTGCATCACCTTTTGAAATAAGACGAAGGTTTTCAGCAGATGCACCAGTAGCCTGCGCAGTTACATTCATGTTATCAATTTTTGTGTTCCAGATGTTGGCAATAGCACCGCCAAAAGGATAATAAGTACCGGAAGTACCGCCAGTAGCAAGAATGTAATTCTTCTTTTCATTACAGCCTGTAAGGGCAATCAAACCTGCCAGAACGGCAGCAGCAACAGAAAGTTTTTTCATTTAGAACCTCTTTTTTTTTAATCTTGTATATTAAGCGTCAATTTCAGACGCTAAGTTATGAATAATAAAATCCCTTCTTTCCGGGGTGTTCTTACCCATGTAGAACTTCAGAACTTCCGGCACATTTTTAAGCTGCTGGATTGTAACCGGAGTAAGGTGCATGCCCTTGTCTTCACTTTCGCCTTCTTTGCGAGGGAAGATGAACTGGCCGAACTCGCTCGGGTTGATTTCTCCAAGTCCCTTAAATCGGGTTACCTCAGCGCTGGCACCCAGCTTTTTGATTTCCTTATCGCGGCTTTCTTCGCTGTAGCAGTAAACGGTTTTTGTCTTGTTTCGCACGCGGAAAAGCGGAGTTTCAAGAATATAAACATGCCCCGTAAGAACCAGCTCTTCAAAGTACAAAAGAAGATAGGTCATTACAAGGTTTCTGATATGGTAACCGTCGTTATCGGCATCGGTTGCAATAATGATTTTCTGATAGCGAAGTCCTTCAATATCCTTCTGGATTCCAAGGCTGAAAGTAAGGTTTTTAAGCTCTTCTACATCAAAAATTGCAGATTTTTTCATGCCGTACATGTTGGCAGGCTTACCCCGCAAAGAAAAGATTGCCTGGTAAGTTACGTCGCGGGCATGTGTCATTGTACCGGTCGCAGAATCACCCTCGGTAATAAAAATCATACTTTCTGCACCCTTAGGGCCGTCCTGCAAGTGATAGCGGCAGTCCTTAAGCTTTGGAATTTTAAGCATAAGGGATTTAGAAGCCTCGCGAATCTGCTTGTCTGTAACGCTGTTGATTTCGTTACGGGCCTTCTGGTTTTTGATGATTTTTTCTTCGATGCGACCGGCAATGTCAGGATTATGGCGCAGCCAGTCATCAACCGCAATCTGAACTTCCTTAATGATTGGAGCGCGGATTTCTACGTTACCAAGCTTGTTTTTTGTCTGGCTTGTAAACATAGGATTATCAAGGCCGATTTTTAGGGCAACATAGAGACCGCTTGTAACGTCGCGGATATCATAGTCTTTCTTAAAGTATTCGTTGATTCCTTTTGTAAAACCGTCAAGGAAGGCTGTTACGTGGGTACCGCCGTCTTCCGTACTCTGGCCGTTTACGAATGAATAAATGAATTTATCAAGGCTGGCACCATGAGTCAGAACAAACTGAAGGTTTTCTCCCTTGTAGTCAAAAAGATTGTAAAGAGCCTTGTCTGCTCCACCCATTTCGTGGCTGAGCAAATCCATAATTCCGTTCTGGCTGATATATTCCTGACCGTTACACTTAATCAAAAGTCCAGGGTTCAGGTAAGCATAGTTCCAGAGGCGTTTTTCAACATATTCCATGTTGAAGTTATATTTTCCGAATAATTCCTTATCCGGCTCGAATTCAAGATAAGTTCCGTTTGGCACACCAGGCTTTGCGTTACCGGTTTTGCCGGAAAGTTTATTTCCCTTGGCAAATTCAACCACAGCCATCTTTCCATCACGGACAGAAGCGGCACGAAAATAAGAAGAAAGGGCGTTAGTCGCCTTGATTCCGACACCGTTCATACCGATAGCCTGTTTGAAAACAGAGTTATTATATTTTGCACCAGTATTTACGTTACTTACACAGTCTTCAAGCTTTCCAAGAGGAATTCCGCGTCCATAGTCACGGATTTTTACACGACCGTCCTTGATTTCAACATCAATGCGGTTACCAAAGCCCTGACTGAACTCGTCAACAGAGTTATCAATTCCTTCTTTTAAGAGGATATAAATACCGTCATTTTCGTTAGAACCGTCGCCCAGAGAACCGATATACATACCAGGGCGCAGACGGATATGTTCAAGGCCTTCAAGATGCTGGATGGAAGATTCGTCGTAAACGGCAGCCGCTTTTGGCGCAGTAGTTTTAGCAGGAGATGTTCTTACAGCTTTTGCAGCCGCAGTTTTTTCAATAACAGCTTCAGTTTTTGGAGCTTCAACCTTTACAGCCGCAGTCTTTACAGATTTTTTTACACTAGATTTTGCTGTGGTAACTGCAGCAGCCCCCGCCGCAGTTTTTGAAACAGTCTTTACAGGTGCTGATTTAGCAGCAGTCGCTTTTGTTGCGGCAGCCTTTGAAGCCGCAGTCGTTTTTGCTGTTGTCGATTTTACAGAAGAAGTCTTCGCAGCAGGTTTTGCCGCAGTAGTCTTTTTTGAATCCATTTTTCCCACCCGGATTTTTATTTAATTCATTTTATTATAAGACATTTTTTGAATTTCTGCCACCATAATACCGGCCGGAACGAAAATTGATTCAGCCAGTGTTTCCATCACAATAATTGCAAAATCCCTGAACATGACAGAAGACGAAGTGAAGAAAATCGTTCAGGATACTGTTACTCAGCTTTCATAGATTTTTCGATTCGGGTAACGAAGTCTTCGCCCCAGTAGTCGCATAGCATGGCTCGGGCAGCGAACTTCGACAAGACCCATATTTTCGCGGTGTTCAATAAAACGAACGTTAATATCAGGAAGGCCTCTTGTTTTTCTGATTTTGCGGCACTCGTTATATGTCAATTTTGTGATTTTTCTTCCGTTGGGGCCGTTTTCGTCTTTTCCCCTGCTTGCGTCGGAAAGCACAATTACCTCAAAAGAATCAAAATCCTGCAAGAAAACCGAACGCAGGCACTAGGCAAGCAAGGGCTCGGTGCCATAAAGCGGAAGACAGACACTGATGGAAGGCGTTTGCTTAATTTTGATTCCTAAAGAAAATAAATCTAGCGACACAACAAGATATCCTACTTGTATACAATATTATTTGTAGTACCCGTGATATGGGAGGAAAGCGAGTAAAAACTTCTGCATTACAGAATTATTCTTAGTCTCCGCAAGGAATACCAAGTTGAGCGTAATAAGTTTCATTCGTATCAACAATATTTTCATCGTTCTTATAATACTTAGAAGTCGTAAAAAATGTTGAAAGTGCTGTCTGATAACTTGTAGATGTACTGGCGGCTAATACTGTTTTCAAATCAGAATCGTCACCGCTAAATGTAACATTTGCCGTTTCTGATTCAATAATTGAAAAACTCTCCAAATCAACAGTAACAACCCGATTTACATTTCTGTACTTTGTTACACCATCAGCATCGGTATAAAAGGCAAACCCGTCATATAATGTATAATTCGAACCATAAGTCCATGATGTATTAAAAGGAACATATAATGGCTTTTTTATCTAAAGCCTGTTCCATTCGGTTTACAAAATCTTCACCCCAGTAATCGCAGAGCATGGCATGAGCTTGATTTTGTAGTTCTGGAATAACGTATTTTCTCATCTGCTGGATATTATTTACAAGATAAGATCGGCTTTGAAGGCGCAATGCTTCCATCTGTTCAAGAGAAAAAGTTCCCTCAGGATATTCTTTTATCGCCTCAAAGATGATTGCAAATACATTTGCTGTGGTGCAGATTTTTTCCCAGCGAGCAAGGTCTGAAATAATCATATTGCTTGAAATGCCGGTGTCGGCAGTGTAGCGGTACAACGTATTTTTTATTCCGACATATTTTTTTGCTTCGTACGCAATAAAAAAATACTGAAGCATATCTTCACTCATAACGCAGTGAGTAAACGGAATATGAGAAAGAGCTGCAAGATACACTTCCCTGCGAATAAGTTTTGCCCATAATAGACCGATGTGACTTTGATTTATCAAAAAACTGTCGAATACAGCAGAACCTGTAAGCTCGCCTTCAAAAACATTGTTGTATTTTGTGTTGATTTCTTTTATGCGCTCTACTGACGATGAATCCGTATCTTCACAGTAAATGTCCGTGTGTGCCTGCACTATATCTGCATTTGTTTTGAATGCAACATCCCAGAAAAAAGTAAGCGCACAGGGCAAAAGTATGTCGTCGCTGTCTAAAATGCAGATATACTCGCTCCGTGCATTTTCAATTGCGGTTCGGCGTGCTTCCAAAAGCCCAAGATTTGAACGATGCTCAGTGTAGTTAAAGGGAACAGCATTCTGTCCCTTTTCTTTACGTTTACGCTTACAGTCTTTTTCGGCCTGCTTAACGATTTTACGACAGACCAAGCCCTTTTCATCTGTACCAGTACTTCCGTCATTTACGATGACAATCTCGAAATCGGGGAAATCCTGAGAAATCACCGAATCAAGACAGCGTTTCAGCTGCCTCTCTGAGTTGAACACCGGAATACAGACGGAAATTTTGGGCTCTTGTTTCATGAACGGACTAGTCACTCATACCAATGCTTCCACATCCACCGAATTTCGTGCTGAATGTTACATTTACATCGGTTGCAGAAATAGATTCTGATGCGAGATTTACAGTAACAACACGGTTCTTTGAGTGAATGTTATAATTACCATCTGTCTTGTCAATGTATGCGCCTTCATCGGCGATTACAAGTTCGTCCGGCTTTATTGCAATAAACTTCTTTGCTCCATAAAACCAGTTACCGGCTTCTTCAAGCGGCGGCTGAATTGTAAGATTATCTCCAACGGCTTTATAAACATTTCCTTCCCCAGAAATATATGTATGTATGTAATAGGATGATGATTCACTATCCGTATACCAGCCCAGCACCTTTGTTGAACCATCAGACCAGACTGTCGGAATAAACTCTGTAGCACTTAAATCAAACTGCAGGATTCCGCCGTTACTTGCACAGAAGTATTTTTCTCTTGTATATGAAGGCTCACCTTCTGTTCCGCTGTTTATGTAAAGGTCATAAACGCCACTATAACTTGAATGCGAGTACAAAAGCACATACAGCTTGCTTGAAGAGACTAAAAAATCACCGACGTTAATTGAGGTAAGCGAAGAAAAACCAAACTTTTCTGCCGCGACTTCGTAACTTTCTGCCGTACCTAAAGTAATGCTTGTATCAGTAATTGTAAGCGGACACTTGTAAATGGTTGTTCCAGAAGACGAAGTTACCGCATACACAGCAAGCGGAGTATTATTATATGAATTCACATAAAGCTTGTTCCAGCTGTCGTCGATAGAAACAGTTACAACATTGCCACTAGAAAGTATGTATCTTGAAAGATTGTATTTGTAACCAGAACTATAATAGTACCAGATGAAATAAAGACTGCCGTCATAATATGCCAAAACATCCCCCAAATATGGAGAAGTAATAGTATCTGTTTTTACAAGGGATTCTAAATCAATTACGTTGTCATAATCTTTTACATATCCTGAATATGACTGCTTATAACCTGTAACTGTCGAGCCGCTTAAAATCCACAGATAGCCGTCTCCAAAACAAAAAACCGGGTTAGATTCCGCTGAAATAGGGCGTGTAATTGTTGTGCTTTCGTTTACTTCACCAAATACCTGAAGCCCCGCCATAGTTGTAGTTCCGCCTGTTGTAACACTATCTGCAGTAAGACAACTTCTAGCATCAGAGCTAAACTCATCTGTTGTGCTGCTCCACAAAACATAAGGTGTACTTGTTACGGCAGTATCTTCTACCAGGGCTAAAGCACCGGCAGGAGTAGATTCGTAAGACTCGATAATTGAATCGGTAAGTATAAAGCGGTAAGAATTAGAAACTTCGTCGTACTGAAAATATGGGCTCTCTCCATACCATGAATCTGTGATAAAGCCTGAAAAAACAGTAATCACTTCTTTGCACGAATACAATTCATTATTGCTAGAATCCTTAAAAATAAGTGTTACTTCGTGGCTTCCGGCCGGAACTTCGTCAAATGCAAACGTTGCAACCCCGTCAGCAAAAGTAAGACTGCCATTTGCAAGTCCGTCAATTTCTTCTGCCCATTCATAAAAAACACTGGTAACTGTTTCAGTCTCATTATTTATCTGAAGATTGATTTTTCCTGCTACTCCATCAACAGGCCTTGGAGATACAAAGAAATCTGCATCAGAAATTGGAGAAAGTTTTTCATCAACCGTAACCGATGAGCTTCCATACAATATCCAGCCAGTATCAGGAGTGCTCATTCCGCCTACAAGCATCCATTCGCCCGATGACGGAATCGCTGCCAGATAAGCCCAGCCGGATTCGGTTTTTGTTATATTTGCATTAAAGGATTTTGTTTTGCCATCAACTGAACCATTGAGCGTAACATACAGACTGCCAAAAGAAATGTCAATTGTTGAGGTGTCAAACGAACTTGTCGCAGAACGTGCACTTGAGCAGTTTTCAGAAAAAACATTTAGTACCTGAGAAGATATTGCTCCGCTTGAAGAGCCAACACTGATTTTTCCGCTTATGATACATTCTTTTTTTGTATCTTCATCACTTCTAGAATTACTGATTATATTAGAACAACCCGAAAGAAAGCCAAGAACTGCAATCAAGGCAACAACTGTTTCGATTTTATCTTTGAATCTATAAAATGTGTTTTTCATAATCTTTCCCCCTCCCTTCTAATCAACAAGTTTGTAAAGATACTTTCTGTAGTCCCATGCACTGCCACCTTCAGGGGTATTAGTTTGGTTCAAAATAGAAAGAATCTGCGCTTCCACCGTTCCATTTGTACCATCTTCGGTAAGTTCGGTCCAACCTGCATCAGTGATAGTCTGTGCATCAGGCTTTGAAGAAAGCCAGTTTTTCCAGTTTGTTTCCGCTGATTCAGCAGACAACAAAATATAATACCATGTTCCGCCAGATAAGATGTTAGTCAAATCAAGCGTTAAAGCATTGTTACTGTTACCATCGTTTACATAAAGGGCCAAATCTGAAAGACCAATAACAGAAGCAGGAAGGGTGATTGTTCCACTAAGACCGGCATTACAGAAAGCAGCATAGCTAATTCCTGCAACATTCGTAAGATCAAAAGAAGTAAGCTTCGGTAGAGAACTGAAAGCATTAGTACCAATTACAGCACCATCCCCAAGTGTACCTGTATATCCTTCCAATGCATTACAGTTATAGAAAGCTTTTTCTCCAAAGTAAGTAACTCCCGTTAATTCTACGGTCGGCAATTTTGAACAACCATAGAATGTATAATTTCCAATTGTACCTCCGGCTTTGAAAGCAACTGTCGTAAGATTTGAGTAAGCTCCAAACTGACCGTCACCAATTATCGCACTCTTGTTAAATGTAATGCTGCCTAATGAACTGTAACAATTATAGAAACAAGAAGAGTTGTAAGGAGTAGATACAGAATAAGCACCAGAAATATCAGGAAGATAAACCGTTCCATCACAAACTAGTGTTGCTACACTGTTAATATTGTCAATGATATTAGATTTTACGCTCGCATAATTAGTTTCTGTAATATCAAAACTAAGAGTTAGACTTGAACATGAAAGGGCGCTATTTTCCAGGACAAGAGAATCTGTACTAATCTCAAGAGCAGATATTTGACATGAATAAAATGCTCGGGAAGAAATTTCAGCAAGAGGTGTTGTGATTTTCGGAATAGAAGAAAGACTTGAACAGTAATAAAATGCTTCTTCTCCGATTTTTGTTATATCTCCAAATTTTTTGATTTCTGTAAGCTTATTATTTTTACAGCAGGCATAAGCTGCGATTTCTGAAACACCCGAAAGCTCAGAATCAGAGAAATCAAGACTTGTGACAGCTTCGCCCTGATTTTCGCCGTCAGGAATTTCACTTCGAGATACTGCAAGCAGAGTCTTTTTTTCTGTGCCATCAATTGTTGCCGTCTGCAAAAGCATCAAATTATCATGAATTGAAGAGTAAACAACTCTCTGGCCAGTAGAAGTCTCTCCTGTAACAGTAAATTCATAAAGACTGCTGCAGTCTTTAAATGTACCCGGTTCAATGAAAATAACCGTTGCCGGAATAGTGATTTTCTGAAGGCTGGATAAATAGAACGAACTGGCGCCAATAGTATTCACTGATGACGGAAGAACTAGTGATGCAATTGGAGAATTACTGAACAAATAATCATCACTGCCTAAAGCAGAAAACTGAAATGCCTGAGTACTAGACGGAACAGTAATTTCTGCCATATCAACATCAAGATAGTTGGCTGCATTAGAAAATGCAGAAGCTATTGAAGACAAAGTAGTTGACGCAACAGTACTGCTATCAACATTAGAATAATCTAAAAGTTCTCCGGAAAGTTTAACTTCAGCAGGAGCAATCAGATTTGACATATCTTTTGAAATTGTGCCTATAGATTCTTTATCAGAAACATCATACTCGTAATATTCTGCCTCTGGTATGTACAAATCAACTGTCTGGCTTGAAGTAACTCCGTTATACACTGCAGTAACATAAAGCTGATAGGTTCCACCTATTTCAAGACGTTTTTTGATTGAAAGAGTAGCAGGAACCTCTTCTGTGGCTTGTGTAACTTGAATATGAGTTGTTCCGTAATCATCAACATTATAACCACCATAAAACAACTGAGCATTCCATGTCACATCAGAACTTTCTGTTAAAACCGTATCTCCTACCTTTGTTGTAGCTCCGAAAGTAATATCACATACATTCAAATATTTTTTTTCAGGAGTATTCACAATAATATTCAAAATGTTGTCATCAATCTGAATATTTCCGCTTGTATGAGAAGTAAATGAGTTAAGATTATTCGGATCAATTTCAACCTCGCCTTCTGTCTTGTAGCCGTTGATTTTTACAACGTCCATGAAGGTATTGAGAACGGTTTCGTTATCTATATCATAAACACGAAGTTTAAGATAATAAGAGCCGTTCGGAACTTCAGAAAGTGAATAAACAGACTGTAAATCAACAAACTCATCAAGTTCAGTGTAGTCAAAACCAGTTACTGCAGTTTTTCCATCACTTGCAATCGTAAAAAGACCTGCTTCTATCTTTCCGATTTTATTTTCATTTGGATTAGCAAGCGTAACCGTAACCGAAAGACTTCCTTTATCAACATAACTTGTTGTAAATGCAAGGCTCGTTGTGTTTTCATCTACCGTGCACTCCCGTAATGAGCCGGTCTGAACAAGACAGAATACATCGCCTTCTGTTATATAAAGATTTATAGTAAAGTCATAAGTGCCATAATCAATTGTGACAGAAGCATCAGATAGAGCTGACAAGCCGTTCCATGAATCAAGTTTTTTGTCATCCTGAAAAAGCTCCACTTTTGTAATATCCTCAGCAGTAACAGCTGTCGGCATAATTGTTCTTGCCTGAGGCAGATTTACAGAAAGACTTACGACTTTCTTTCCTGCAAGGCTTTGTGTATTTTGTTTATTTTGCGAAATTTCAGAATCAAAAAGATTGTTGCAGGATGTAAAAATCAAAAAAAGTCCTGCAAAAATGCTGCAAAATACATACTTATTTTTCATAACAGTCTCCTATTTTTATTTAATAAATCTTTATTCTTTAGTAATTGTAAATGTTGTACTGCCCGAGTAATATTCGCCAGCAATCTGCACTGTAAGTGTTACGTTGTAAATACCTGAGCCAAGATCTCCTGCAGAAATTGTCCACATACCGTCCGCTGCTGTACCTTCGACAGGCTGATTACCGTAAGTTACATTCCATGAGTAAGAAGTAACTGTAATATTTGAGTCTGACTTTGGTCCGGCAGTAAGGGTAACCATATCGGAAGTGACTTCAGATTTGAGTTCAATTTTTTCTGCCAGATCTTCTGAATTAAGTTCTGCTAGAGTTACTGTAATTCCAGCAGTTGTTGAAGTTTCTGGCTCAGGTTTAGGCTCAACAGGGTCTGGTTCAGATGAATTATAATCCTCAACATAAGAAAGGTTTAGAGGAATATGATTTTCGCCAGCATGTATTGTAATTGGTTCTGACTCACCTGCCATAATAGTATGAGTTTCAGTTCCCCAGGATTTAGAAACCGTCACTTTTACATTAACATTTGAATCTACAGGAATATTCTCAAAGGCAAAAGAAACTGATCCCGTTCCTTCCAAAAGGCTGTGCCATTCATCAAAGTTAAAATCTTTATATGCGCTATCGGTATAATCACCGGTTATATCAACCTGGATTCTAAAAAATTCGTGAGGCTCTAAATCCTCTTCCTGAATCTGAAGTGCAGCACGTTCGCTTACTGCTTTAGCAAAGTTACCGTCAAATTCAATTTTTACAGCACCTGCTGCTTTGTCTGATGAAATTAAATTACAGGAAGAAAAACAGCCGATAACAAGAGTAAAAAGAACGGCCAGAACACTTTTTCCAAACTTTTTCATAAAATCCCCCGGGATTCATTTTATAACATTAATTTATTCTAACATAAGAAAATGATAAATTAAAGGGGAAAATTATGCATGCTGAACAGTTCTAAGGTCTGCAAGATTATCAAGAATGCGGGAAGTAATTTCAAAGGCTTCTTCATTAAGGCTCTGAAGATTATCTTCCATAGTATGAAGTTTTTCCCAGGTAAGGGGGCGCTGTCCGGAACGCAGAAAATAGTCTGCTTCGTCAGAGGGGAGCATGGTAAAGGCAACTGCAGGGATTCCGTTTGCAATAAAACCGGCGTTGTCACTGTAATTACAGGGAAGTTTTGTCCACTTGCCGCCGTTCGCACTTCTGATGATTTTTTCGGCCCTTTCTTCCAGCTGGCAAAAATCCTTTACAAAAAGACTAGGAAGATTTTTTGGAAGCAGGCTTTCTGTAAGAACCGGAATTGTCCCCCGCCCCATGCAGTCAAAAACATAAACATCATCTTTTGTGATTCCAAGTTTTTTGAAGAGTTTTGCAAGTCCAAAAGCCCCCTGCGATGCAACTCCCCCCTCGCTCAGCTCTTCGCCGTCTGTAAAAATCATTCTGATATTGTGAATTCCAGGCCGATTGATAAGACGTTCCGCAAAGCGCAGAAGTGAATAAACCGAAGAGGAATTGTCGTTTGCACCGGGAGTATTTGGAACCCGGTCGTAATGGGCAATTATAGTTTTGATTTTAAAAAGCGCATTGTACTGATTTTTGGGAAAAACCGGATAAAGATGATTTTTTCCATCAACCTGAATTATAGGACAATCAAGCCCGATACCGTTCAGATAGTTTTGAATAAAAGCTATCCTGTCAGCATCGAGCCTGATAAAGTCATTAAAATCCTCTTCCAAAAACGCCATGCCTAAATTATCGGCAAAAAAAATCTCCGGACTAACCGGAGATTTTTATTTAGCATATTTTTTTATGCTTTTACAAACTCTTTCTTAAGGAAGTCAAGGTCGAGTTCAGGATAAAGTACGTGAGCACCAAGCAGCTTGTTTACGCGAGCGCGTGCAGCAGTAACTGTATCATCAGAAATCTCAATCTTACCCTTAGCAGGTTTTCCTTCTTTTGTTACGCCAGGCTTTGTATTCTTAAGAACGAAGTCGATAATGTCTGCAACTTCCTTCATATCAGCTTCATTCATACCAAGAGTTGTAAGACCTGGAGTTCCGATACGGATACCAGATGTCCACCAGGCGCCGTTCTTGTCGTATGGAAGAGCATTTGCGTTAGCAGTTACACCGCACTTGAAGAGGGCAGCTTCTGCCTGTTTTCCGGTAAGACCGTAAACAGTTACATCGCAGAGCATAAGGTGGTTGTCTGTTCCGCCAGTCTGGAGAGGAATGTTGTGTGATTTACAGCCTTCAGCAAGAGCCTGTGCGTTCTTAACAACCTGCTGTGCCCAAGCCTGGTAAGCTGGAGTGCGGGCTTCTTTGAAAGCAATAGCCTTAGCAGCCATGATGTGTCCGAGTGGACCACCGAGTACCATAGGACAACCCTTATTTACGTAATCAGCAAATTCCTTCTTACAGAGAATCATAGCACCACGTGGACCGCGCAAAGTTTTGTGAGTTGTAGTTGTTACGATATCTGCCCATTTTACAGGATCGTAGTCGCCTTCGAAAACTTTACCTGCAACAAGACCTGCGAAGTGAGCCATATCTACCATGAGAACTGCTCCGCACTTGTCTGCAATTTCGCGGAAGCGCTTGAAGTTGATTTTGCGCGGATAAGCAGAGAAACCTGTCAAAAGGATGAGAGGTTTTACTTCCATTGCCTGCTTTTCAATTGCATCATAGTCCAAAAGACCAGTTTCTTTATCTACTCCGTATGGGTGTGATTCAAACATACGTGCAGAAACATTCATTTTATATCCATGAGTAAGGTGACCACCACAAGAGTAATCAAGACCCATAAGTTTCTGATTTCCGAACTTTTTGCGGAGTGCGTCAAACTGCTCGTCTGTCAAATCGTTCAAAGATTTTACGCCGAGTTCTTCCAAAGTTGGAGTTTCAACCTTTGCAGAAAGGATTGCCCAGTAAGCTACAAGGTTTGTGTCTGCACCAGAGTGTGGCTGTACATAAGCGTAGTCAGCACCAAAAAGAGCTTCTGCTTCGCGGGCAGCGGTATTTTCAACAGCATCGATATTTACACAACCGCCATAGTAACGGTGTTCAGGATATCCTTCTGCATATTTATCTGTAAGAAGGTTTCCCATAGCAGCCTGAACGTTAAGCGAACAGTAGTTTTCGCTTGCAACAAGCTTAAGGTGGCTTCTCTGATTTTCAAGCTCATTTACGATTGAAGCAGCAATATCAGGACCGACAGCTGCAACCTGCTGAAGATTAGCAACATAAGCGCACATAGCGGCATTTGGTTTACCGTTTGTGGCAGCAAGATAATTTTCCAATGGTGTAGACATTTTAATTCCCCCAAATATAGGATTTTATTTCCCATATACTACAGAAAAGGCAGATAAGTTTCAATTATTTTAAAGAACTTTAGGGGAATTAAAGATGTCTAAAAAGGCCTTATTTTATAAGACGTATATTATCTATATAAATATGAGATTCCTTTGGATACACTTCCCAGTTATCTGTTGTAATTGAAATACGCTTTACGTCGTTCAGAAAAGCTGTATGCTCCCTGAAATCAAATACAACAGTGTGCTTTCCTTTTGGAACCAGATAAGACTGAGTTGCCTGACACCACTTCCATTCATTTGTTGCCTGACAAACTGCAAGAATATTGTAGGTATAGTTTTCCGGATTATAAAAATCAATTGCAATATATTTTGTACCGCTCAAATCATTTGTTCCGTCATAAAACCATACTGCAGATTTGGAAGAGGCCACATCCATTGCTTCCATTGTAAGTTCCAGAGAATGTCTTCCTTCCGAAGCCCAGTCCTTAGAAAGATTTGCACCAGTTGAGATTTTATGACTTCCCCACTGGTCGTAATCAAAGCCAGCCCAGATCCAGTAATTGCCTTTTTCAAAGCCGTCAAAAAGTTCTACACTTCCTTTCGGGAGTTCTACATCGACCTGCGCAAAAAGAGCAGATGAAGCCAGCATTATAATCAATCCGAAAAAAATCTTTTTCATAACTTTACCCCCGTCCTACTCTACCTTGAACTTATTCATTGCTTCACGAAGCTTTGAAATACTGCCGACATTCTTTTCTACACAATGCTGAGCCTGTTTAGAATAAGCGCTGATTGCATCAGTTTTTTCTGTCATGTTCAGCACATTGTTATTTACGGCAGTAGTCATGTTTGCAATGCTGTCCATTTCATAAGAAACCTGCTTGCTGCCTTCCATCATTTCATCAGAGTCGTTCTTAACGTTTCCTGTGATATCTTTAATGGTGTGCATAAGCACAAGAACCTGTTCTCCACCCTGATTCTGCTGTTTCATTGCTTCATCAATTACAAGTTCCTGCTCGCTTACCGTCTTAGTCAGGGAGAAGATGCTTGTAAACTGTTCCTGAACCTTCTTTGTAGATTCCGAAACCTCATCAATAAGGTTCTGAACATCTTTAAGTTCATTCTGAATCTTAGTTCCCTGAGAGCTTGATTCCTCTGCAAGTTTTCGGATTTCACCAGCAACAACGGCAAAGCCCTGACCTCTTTCTCCTGCGTGAGCAGCTTCAATAGCCGCATTCATGGCAAGAAGGTTTGTCTGACTTGCAATATTCTTAATTACAGAAGATGCCTCCTGAAGTCCTTTTGATCTCTCCTGAATCTTTTCTGAAAGTTCTGCCGTATTATCAATTAATGACTGACCTAACTCCGAAGCCTGCTCAAGAGAATTGA
The DNA here is from genome assembly GCF_000260795.1 of Treponema sp. JC4. Classification (GTDB taxonomy): domain Bacteria; phylum Spirochaetota; class Spirochaetia; order Treponematales; family Treponemataceae; genus Treponema_D. The sequence goes on along the minus strand of NZ_AJGU01000001.1, from coordinate 258,328 downwards.
TTGACTGGCGGTTATTTTCAAGAATGTTGGTAACACTGCGGATATTCTGAGTCATCTGTTCTACAGAGGCAGATGATTCTGTAACGCTGTTTGCCTGAACTTCAATGTTTTCATTAAGCTTTTTAATGTTCTTTACAATCTGTTCAACAACAGAACGGGCTTCTTCAACACCAGCTGCGTGCTCCTGCATCTGCTCCTGAATAGACTGAATGCTTGCAGTAATATCAACTACAGCCTGAGAAGTCTGAGTCATAGAATCATTAAGTTCATTTCCAATTCCGTCCATTTCTGAACTTGATTCCTTAACGTCCTTAATTGAAGTTGAAAGCTTATCCATTGTCTTGTTAAAGCTTTCGCACATTGCACCAATTTCATTTGCCTGATTTGAGTGCAGGCGGACAGTCATATCACCATCACCTTCACTGATATTCTGAAGAGCCTTAACCGTAATCTTAAGAGGCTTTATAATTCTTGTAACAACGACAAATACAATCATCATTACAATTATAATCTGAAGGATAAAGGCAAATATAATATTCCAGATTGTCTTCCAGGCTGTTTCTTCCATTACCTTTACAGGTGTCATTGAAACAAAATACCAGAAGGCACCGGAGCGGTCCACCTGAGTTTTTGAAACTACAACAAACTGATTAACATTTGCAATCTTTGCAGTAAAAAAGCTTGTATCAGCAGTCTGATTTCCATTTTCATCAACAGAAGTAAAATATTCGTTATAGGCTGAATCTGAATAAAGGGCACTTTTTGAACCAACCGTACTTCCATCACTTGCGGCAAGAACCGCACCCGAAGAAGTAAGGAACTGACATACTGTACCCTTATTGATTGAAGAGCCGTCCATCATTCCTGCAAGACCGGAAAGTACAATATCAATACCCGCAACACCAGTTCTCTGACCAAGCGAATTCTGAATAGGAGCAAAAACCTTTGCGGTCAGAACCTTTTCTCCGTCAAGAGTTGTAATTGCAGGTTCACTGATAAAAGGATTACCCGCATTTGAAGCCTGTTCAATCTGCTGAGGAGTGAATTCTGTTACAATATCGTTTTTGATTCGTCCGTTTTTATCACGGATATAATGAACCTTAAACTGTCCTGTTGGATTATCTCTTGAATCAGCACGTTTTGCATCTTTGTGGTCAAACATATTAGGAACCCAATAGGCCCATGCCGAATCAATTCTTGAAGTTTTAACAAGAGCACGAACTTCCTGTTCTACAGAAGAGGAACGCTGCTTATCAGGTATAGCCCAGGTTCCACCCAAAAGACCTGCAAGAGTTTCTGCCGAATAAACCATTTCGGTCATCGTTTTTTCTACAGAATCTCCCTTCTTTTCTGTAAGCGTAATAATACTTTTGGTAATTTGCTGCTTATTGTTTTGAAGAACTGTTTTACCAATCATGAATGTCATCAAAATTGAAATGACAATCATTGCCAACCCCAGCGAAAGGACAAGACTCATCCTTATCGACTTGAAAGAAAAACTACTCTTAGCCATTCTTTCCTCCAGTTGTATATAAAAAATGTCAATACGGTAAAACTTTTTTTATGTGCTTGATTGTACGTTATATCAGCACAGAACGCAATTATTTTTTGTTATATTTAAGAATTTCCGGGAAATTAGTTAAAAGAAAAACCGCAAGCCCACCCGGACTTGCGGAAAATTTATTTAGAGGAGAATTTGGATTCTAATTAGATCTTAACGCGGCGTGCGCGAACGTCGAACAATACGGCAGCAATCAAAACAGCACCACGAACGATGTACTGCAAAGAAATACCTACACCCATAAGGTTCATACCGTTTGTCAAAGAAGACATTACAAGAGCACCAATCATTGTTCCTGTAACTTTACCAACACCACCAGATGCTGATGTACCACCAACGTAAGAAGAAGCAATGGCATCCATTTCGAATGCGTTACCAGCTGTTGGTGTAGCTGACTGAAGACGTGCTGCGAACAATACACCAGCAAGACCAGCGAGCATACCCATGTTACAGAATACGAACATCAAAATCTTTTCAACCTTAATACCTGAAAGCTGAGCAGCTTCGCGGTTACCACCTACAGCGTAGATGTGGCGTCCAAGAACTGTGTTGTTTGTAATGAAGTGGTAGATACCAAGTACTACAAGTACGATTACGATTGTCCAAGAAAGTCCATGATACTGAGCAAGTTTTGTTGTGAAGAACAAGATCAAAACTGCCATGAAGAACAATTTAGCAATGAACAATGTTTTTGGGCTGTCAGAAAGACCATATTTAGCCTTGTTAGCACGAGCCTTGATTTCTGAACCGATAAGACATCCTACAAGAGCAATACCAAGAATCATTGTAAGGATATGAATGTCGTGTTCACCACCGATATCAGGAATAAATCCGTTACCAATAGCGTTGAATGTTTCGTTCTTGATTACGATTGTACCAGTAGAACCAGTAACCAGAAGCAAAGCACCACGGAAGATAAACATACCAGCCAAAGTTACAACGAAAGGTGGAACTTCACATTTTGCAACTAAGAAACCCTGATAAGCACCAACAAGAATACCGATTACCATTGCACCAAGTACGAGTACTACTACTGGAACACCAGGAGCAACACGCATAATCTGAGCAACAATAGCACCAATAAAACCACAAACATAACCTACAGAAAGGTCAATCTGAAGGTCGATCAAAATCAATGTCATACCGATTGCAAGAACTGCAACGTATCCTGTCTGATCGAACAGGTTACTAAGGTTACGAGCATTCATGAAGATACCGCCGGTTGTGGCAGTAAAGAAAAGCATTACAGCAAGCAAAGCGATGAACATACCATAAGAACGCATGTTACGCTTGATTATAGTTAATGTACCCATTTTATATTTCTCCTTAATTTAGTTTTCAGTAGCAATACGCATGATTTTTTCCTGCGTAGCTTCTGCACCACTCATTTCGCCGGCAATTACACCGCCAGATACAACACAGATGCGGTCACTCATACCAAGAACTTCAGGCAATTCTGAAGAAATCATGATAATAGCCATACCCTGTTCTACCAGCTGGTTCATCAGCGAATAAATCTCATACTTAGCACCAACATCGATACCGCGTGTAGGTTCATCAAGAATAAGAACTTCTGGACGTGTCATCATCCATTTAGCCAAAGCTACTTTCTGCTGGTTACCACCAGAAAGGTTGTTTACCTTTGTATCAATAGATGGTGTTTTTACACGAAGATCTTTTACATACTGTGAACTGATAACAATTTCCTTGTTCTTATCTACAACGCCGTTTTTAACAAGCTGTCTCAAAGAAGCAATTGTGATGTTCTGCTTTACATCCTGCTGAAGCAAAAGTCCATTACCTTTACGGTCTTCAGAAACGTATCCGATACCGTCAGCAATAGCGTCTGCAGGGTGTTTGTAGTTAACCTGTTTTCCGTTGTGGAAAGCAGCGCCTTCTACCTTGTATTTGCGTGGGTTACCAAAAAGGCTCAATGCAAATTCAGTACGTCCACAACCCATAAGTCCAGCAAGACCAAGGATTTCACCCTTACGAACTGTAAGGTTTATACCTTTAAGCAGCTGGCGTGAAACTGTGTAGTCATAAACTTTCCAGTCTTTAACTTCCAGAGCAACATCACCGATATTGATGTGTTCACGTTTTGGATAGATATTAGTAAGTTCACGACCTACCATGTATTTAATAATCTGCTCTTCGTTGATTTCATCTTTTTCAAGCTGAGCAACTGTCTTACCATCGCGCAATACTGTTACGCGGTCAGCAATTGCAGTTACTTCCTTAAGCTTGTGTGAAATCATGATACTTGTAACGCCCTGTTTTTTGAGCTCTACAATAAGGTTAAGCAGATTTTCACTGTCATTTTCATTCAAAGAAGATGTAGGTTCATCAAGAATAAGAATACGAACGTTCTTACTCAAAGCTTTTGCAATTTCTACAAGCTGCTGTTTACCTGTACCAAGATCCTTAATCTTTGTACTTGGGTCAACATCAAGTCCTACACGCTCAAGCTGTTTTTTAGCCTGAATAATTGTTTCGTTCCAGTTAATAGTACCGTTCTTGTTCCGGATTTCATGTCCAAGATAGATGTTTTCGTAAACAGACAATTCAGGAATCAATGCCAGTTCCTGATAAATAATTGCAAGGCCTGCTCGTTCACTGTCTTTGATTGTTTTGTACTCTTGAACTGCTCCATCGATGCGGATTTCTCCCTTATAAGTTCCAAAAGGATATACTCCAGAAAGAACCTTCATCAAAGTTGATTTACCAGCACCATTTTCACCACAGATGAAAAGGATTTCTGCTTCTTCAGCTTTAAATGTTACATCATCAAGAGCTTTAACTCCGGGGAATGTTTTTGTGATATGAGCCATTTCAAGTATTGTCTTGCCCATTTTGTTATTACCCCCATTTTGTAATTGAAAAAATAATCCGGATTTACCGGTTTAAGTTTGTGCGTATTCACGCTGTATTTTTAATTTTCTTCTTAATTAATATTATTAAATCTTTATTAAATATGTTTTATTTTTGGACGGGGAGCGAACTCCCCGTCCTGTTGAAGAAGGCGAACAAGCCGCCTTCATTCAATTTATTTTACGATATCAACGTTAGACTTTGTGATAACAGTTACATCAGCCTGGATAGCCTTAACCTTTGTCTTACCATTGTCGTAAGAAGCAGAAGTTGCAGGAGCTTTACCGTTGATGAGCTGTGTAGCCAAGTCTACAGCTGCTTTAGCCAATACAGATGTGTTCTTCCATACTGTCATTGTCTGTTTTCCATCGCGGATGTACTGGAGAGAAGCTTTTTCAGCATCCTGTCCTGTGATTACATATGATTTTACAGCTGGGTCTTTAGCGAATTCGTCAGCGATTGCACGAGCAGTACCATCGTTTGGAGCCAAGATAGATACATCACCCTTGTCAGCAGCCTTAGCAACTGTCAAGTTATCAGCAGCCTTTCTCTTAGCAACATCGAAGTTCCAGTCTGTTGTTACCTGGTTGATTACGTTAGAAAGTTCAGCACGTGTAAGTGTTTTCTTTGAAGAAAGTTTTTCAGCTTCAGAAGAGTTCTTGATTACGAATGTACCGTCAGCAATTTTTGGCTGGAGTACTGACCAAGCACCTTCGAAGAAGATGAAAGCGTTGTTGTCTGATGCAGCACCTGCATAGAGGTACAATGGGTTTCCTTTCTTTGATTTATCTTTAAGGTTGTCGATAAGGAACTGTCCCTGTGCAACACCTACAGAGAAGCTGTCGAATGTTACATAGTAGTCAACAGCAGTTGTATCTGTAATAAGACGGTCATAAGAAATAACCTTTACCTTATCTTTCTTTGCAGCTTCAGCAGCAGCAGCGGCAGCAGCACCGTCCTGTGGACAAATAATAAGAACTTTGATTCCCTTTGTAAGAAGAGCTTCAACGTTCTGTTTTTCTTTGTTTGAGTCTCCCTGAGAGAACAAAACTTCTACAGAAGCATTGTCTTTAAGAAGGTTTGTGAATGATGTTTCGTCCTGAATCCAGCGTGGTTCATCTTTTGTTGGAAGAACGATACCTACTTCTGTCTTAGCTTTCTTTGCTTTAGCAGCAAAAGCTGAAGAAGATACTGCAGCAAATGCACAAGCTGCGAGTACAACTTTTGTAATTTTTTTCATAAAAAACTCCTTTCCGCCTCCTAAGCGGTGTTCTTTTTTTTATAGAAACATTTTTGTTTCTTATTGATTTCAGTATATAAGATTGCAGAAATAAAAATTCATCAATTTTCTAGACAATATTAGTTTCTTACGCATTTTTTTTGTTTTTCATCATAATTATTTTGTCCAAATTCTAGAATTTATTGCTGTGCAAAATTTTTATGTGCTAATTTGTGCTATACTCATCCATATGATTGAACTTGAACTTGCAACTAAAAAAATTACGACAGACCTTCCCGCCTTTGTGATGGGAATTGTAAACGCTACTCCCGACTCATTTTTCAGCGGAAGCCGCGGTGGAATTGAACGCGCCTTGCAGCTTATTGAAGAAGGCGCAGATCTCCTTGACCTTGGGGCAGAATCAACCCGCCCAGGAAGTGAATATGTAAGCGAAGAAGAAGAAATCCGCCGCCTTATTCCCCTCATTAAAGAAATAAGAAAATCAAGCAGCATTCCCCTTTCTATAGATACAAGAAAAGCAGCAGTTTTTAAGGCTGCAGTAGAAGCAGGAGCTGACATTTTGAACGACATCAGCGCTTTGGAAGATGCCCCGGAACTTGCAGATTTCTGCGCAAAAAAGAAACTCCCGGTAATTCTCATGCATAAACGAGGAAACCCGGGAACCATGCAGAAAAACACAGAATACACAGACTGCTTTTCCGAAGTTAACGACTACCTCATCAACCGCGTGGACTTTGCCCTTTCAAAAGGAATTGAAGCTGATAAAATCATTCTTGACCCTGGAATCGGCTTTGGAAAAAATGCTCATGATAATTTCCAGCTTATCCGCCGCTGCGGAGAACTTGCCGGCGGCAAATACAAGGTGCTTATGGCCCTTTCCAGAAAAACCTGCATTGGCGAGGCAACCGGACGCCCGGTAGAAGAGCGCTTATACGGAACTCTTGCCGCAGATCTGTTTGCCGTACAGAAGGGGGCTTTTATGGTTCGTGTTCACGACGTAAAGGAAACTGTAGATACGCTCAAAGTTTTAAAAGCCTACAATAATCAGTAATTATATTATTTATATAGAAGAATATGACAAAATCAGAAGTCAGAAAACAAATAAAAGCTCTCATCCCCGCAGAAGATATCCGGAAGGCAGAAAGCCAGAGAATCTGCCGGCTTATCATGCAAAGCGAAGAATACAAAAAAGCCCCTCTCCTGCTTTTATACATGGCGATGGATGATGAAGTTGATTTAAAAATTCTGAACGATGACGCACTAAATCGCAGAAAGCTGGTCGGCTTGCCTCGAATAATGGCCCAGAGCGGTCTTATGGATTTTTACTACGCAACAGCCCAAACACAATTGCAGGCGGAAGCCAGCTACGGAATAAAAGAGCCGGAAGCAAAAGCAGAAAATTTAATTAAGCCGGAAACTCTTCCTGACGGTACCTTGATTATCGTACCCGGTCGTGCCTTTACAAAAGAAGGCTGCCGTCTTGGCCGCGGAAAAGGTTTTTATGACCGCTGGCTTTCAAAAATCCCTGCAGACAAAAAAAATCGTGTTCATCTTGCAGGAGTTTGCTTTTCGCAGCAGATTGTGGAAAGCATTCCTTGTGATGAACACGATATTAAGATGAACAAAGTCTTTTATTAATTATTGCAATTTAGATTGATAAAAAAATGGCGCGAGGGAACAGAGTGCGGAGCAAAAACACTCTGATTGTTGCGACCGTGAAAGCGGTCAATTCTATAGTTTCTTTGCAACAATCAGCGTGTAGCGCGATATCGCGCGGTTTTGCTCCGTACTCTGTGACCGGGAGCCATTTTTTTAAACAAAACTTACTTTACAAGAATAAATTCTACGCGTCTGTTCTTCCAGTTGTTGTCCTTGTCTTTTGGATTAACAACAGGTTTTGTACCACCCATACCTTCAGTAGAGATATTAGCTCCGCTTACACCCTTCTTCATAAGGTATGCGCGGATTGCATCTGCACGTTCCTTAGAAAGTGGCTGAGAAGCACGACCCCACTGGTTCATGTTATCTACAGTCTCTTCTTCAGGATTATCAGTTACCTTGTTAGCGTGACCAACTACAGTAACCTTGTAATCCTTGAACTTCTTAAGGATTTCTGCAATACGGTTCAAAATCTTAATGTTGTTGTCTACCTTATCTTTTGCAAGCTTAGCATTTGCAGTCTGGAAGTTTGCGGCATCACTCTCAAAGATAATAGAAGGAACTGCCATCTTAAGAACGTTACCATCGCGGATAACAAGAACATCGATTGAAATCTGACCTGTTACAGTATTTGTCATACCAAGGTTATCAGTTACTGTGAACTCATAAGGATAATCCATAGCAGACTGAACGCGTTCTGCACGACCAGCTGCATCTTTCTGAACATTACTCAAACCGTCCCAGATAAGACGTTCTGTAATAGCATTCTTACCGTTCTGAATCCAGAAATTCTTTCCTTTTGGATCTTTGATTGTAAAGCTCCAGTTCTTAACCTGAGCCTTTGTAGCGCAAGAAAGCTTGATAAAGAGGTCATCGTCTGTACCGTCGTTATCAGGGCTGAAGTATTCAGGAGCTGTCTGAACCTTAAGCTGTGGAGGAGTTGCAGTACATACAAATGGAGAAGAAACTGCACTTACTACGTTACCTTTTTCGTATTCAATATCAAGAGTACCAGTAAAGGTTCCTTCGCAGGCATTTCCGTCTGCACCAGCGCCATTCCAGTTGATTACAGCAGGAACGTTTGCGCTGTCTTTTTCAGAAAGGGCAAATACGCTCTTTCCGTCTTCTTTACGAACATTAAAGCTCCAGGTCTTAATTCCGTCTGGAACAGAAAGTGTAATTTCAAACTTCTGGGCATCAACTTTAGAGTCTCCGTTTGGAGAGATTCCTTCAAGGTCAGCTGTAAGGTAAGCCTTAGTTTCGCGACTGTCGAGTGTGAGTGAAGGAAGAACTGATTTGAAGGAGTTTCCAGCCTCATCAGTTGAAGTAAATTCAATAGAATAAACTCCGTCTGCTGCTACGTTTCCGCTTTCGTCACTTCCATCCCATGTAAGAGAAGATGAAGCACCGCTCCATGTATAAGTTTTTACAATCTGATTTTTTGAATCACGAACATTTGCAGTCCAGAGTTTTTCAGGAGTGCAGTTTGCAATTGTTACAGGCATTTTATCTTTCTTGCTGTCTCCGTCTGGAGAGAAGAACTTGTATGGAGTAGAAGCAGTAAGAGAAGGAGCAACTGTATCAATTACAAAAAGCTGAGTAGAAGCAGCAACCTGAGAACCGTTTGTAGCTTCAAGACTGAGCTGAGCAGAATAGTTTCCGTCTGCACAGAGAGTCTTGTCATCAGCTTTTCCGTCCCATGTAAAGCTTGCAGGAAGAGAATTTTCACCGCTTGTTGTGTAAACAGCTTTGCCGGAAGAATCCTTTACAGTGAATGTGTATGACTTAACTTCTTTTGTCTGTGTGAGTGGAGTAAAGCTGATTGTCTTTTTAGGGCTGTTTCCGTCCGGCTTTGGAGAGAAAGCAGAATCACTCATAGCAAGAAGAAGCTGAGCTTCTGTTGTATCAAATGTTACAGTTCCGGCAGTCTGTCCACCGCCTGCGTTTCCTGCAAGGTCAACTGCAGAAATTACCATCTGGTATTTACCCTTTTCGCTGATCTGACCTTTGTCGTTTACACCGTTCCATGTAACTGATTCTGGTGGGAAAGCGCCAAAGTCATATGTGCGTACAACTTCATTTGTATCAACATTCTTGATTTCAGCCTTCCAGTTCTGAACAGGAGCACCAGCTGAAGGAAGAGTTGTAATGGCAAATTTTACAGAATCTTTTGAGCCGGCACCAAAGGTTGTTTCAGAAGCCTTAATGCTTGCAACAGGTTTTTCTGTATCAAGTACTACATATGGAGAATAGATTGTTGCAGGAACATATCCGTTCAGATATTTTGCAGTAATGCTTGCGCGGTATTCACCATCTTTAAGTTTTGTTTTTCCGTCTGTTCCGTCAAAAGTAATTTCTGAAGGAGGAACAGCACCAGTATTTGACTGATTGTAAACACGAACTGCTTTTCCGTTTCTGTCTTCAATTGTCAAAGCCCATTCAACAAGCTTGTTACCAGATTTTTCTTCAGGAACAGGAATTGTGAGGTTGAACTTAACGTCTTTGTAAACGCTTTCTGTATTTGGAGAGAAGTAGCGTGAAGAAGCAAGATAAATGTTTGTTGCAGGTTTTTCTGCAGAATAGATGATATTTGCAATACCAGTTTTTGCAGCCTTGTTACCAGCGCGGTCAGTTGCTGTGATATCATAATTATAAACACCATCAGGAAGCTGTGCATCCAGGTCATCAGTTCCCTTCCAGCTGAATTCCAGAGGTTCAGATTTTTTCCAGGTGTAAGTGCGAACAGTTTTTCCGTCTGCACTTGCAAAAGTACCAACCCACAAATCTTCTTTTGAACCGCTCTGGCGAACTTTAAATGCAGCCTTAGCGCCTTCACCAAAGATTTTATCTCCAGGCTGAGCAATTTCAACCTCAGGAGCAACTGTATCAATTACTACCTTGAATTCTTTTGTCTGGCCTTTGTTGCCGTTATCATCAATTGCAGTAATATAATAGAAGTAAGTTCCATCTGGAGCCAGTTCACCGTTATCCATTGTTCCGTTCCAGGTAATTGAAGACGGAATTTCTACTCCGTGTTTTGGAGTAATAAGCTGCTTGAAGAAGGATTTTACTCCAAGTTTTTCTGGAAGTGAAACCTTATTTTCAATTGTGCGGACAACCTTTTTGTTTGAGTCCATAATTACAAGACTCCAGCCCTGAACATAACGTTTATCAGAAATGCGGAGTGGAATCTCAAGAGCATCCTGTACACCATCATTGTTAGGTGAAATATAGCGGGTTTTTGCAAACGCGCAGACAGGAATCATCAATGCTAATAATGCGATTTTTACAGATTTCATTTTTGCCATATTCCTACTCCTCGTCATCGTCTTCTTCATCATCTGACCAAACCTTGATTACAGGAGGAGTCTTATCCTTCATACCAAGATTTACGTCTACGTTTGCTGTAACAGCGTGAACTGAGGCATCAAGATTTTTGTAAGCAGCAGAAGCAACCATTTCACTTTCGCTCCAGCCGTTCTTTTCAAGATACTGATTGTTCTTTACGTTGAAGTTGAATTTAAAGAAAGCTCCAATTCCGGCAGAGAAACCTTTATTGTGAGCTTCTGCCATTTCATAACAGTTGATTGATACAGGAACTGTAAAATAAAGCATTTCTTTTACACAGAATTTTGGTGTAATGTCAAAAATAACATTCTGGAAGGTTGGAACTGTGATGTCTAAAGCAGCGCTAACGTCAAAGTTTTCGTTTTTATAGAAAACAGCATTTGCACCGGCTTTAAGAGTTACAGGAGAAGGCCAGTTTGTTGCAGCTTTATCCCATCTTGCTCCTGGAATTTCATCAGGTTTGTAATATTTTCCAAGATTCAAAAGTGAAGCACCTACGCTGAAATCTGGCATAAAGGCAAGCTGTCCGAAATCATAAACAAAACCAACTCCAGCACCAATTGCCCAGTCAGCACCAGCGCCCCAGGCAAGACCTAAGTCTGCATTAGCACCAACAGAAAGTTTTGGAGTAATTTCTTTTGAAAGTCCGGCCTTCATATTCCATGTATTTTTGAGCCATGGAGTAGAAACAAAGTTTGTAAGGCCTGAAAAGTTGAACATCTTGAAAGGAATCAGGATTCCAGCCTGAAAAGCGTTTCCGTAATCATCACTTGGATCATAAGTAATAAGAGCAGTATAGCCAAGGTTCAAAGACACGCGCTGAGCCTGTGCTGTAAGAGCCGGGTTCAAAACGATTGAATCTGAACTGCAGCCTAAAGTTCCCACACTGGCAACAGAATTCATTCCTGTAAGGTTTCTTGTACTCGAAAGATTCCAGAGATTTTCTGAAAGCTCCGGTGGATTGTAAGCACTTGCTGATGAAAGAATCAGGGCAAATGCAGCAATTGCAATACCAATTTTTTTCATTTTTATTCTCCCAATTTTTATAATAAAAATTTGTTCTAAATTATACTGCAATCTGATTTATATTTCCACTAAACAAAGGATTAAGATAAACAAAGACTTAACTTGAAATATCAGTTTTTTTCTCTTATTATAAATGTATGAGTGCAGCAGGTAAAAATACAAAACCAGCAAGTTCTGGCGGATTCTTTTCAAATTTGTTTTCATCGCTTTTTAAATCATCAAATCCGGATGCAGATAAAAAACGCAGGTTAAAAAATATTGCTAAGGCATTTTCAAAATCAAAATTCCACGTTTTCTATAAACCGAATACACAGGAAATTCTTCCTCCATTTCCGAAAATGCTTTATGATTTTTACAAGGCAACTTCTCAGGCTCAGGTTTATTTCAGAAACATTCCTAATCCTAATCAGCATAAGCAGCGCCTTATCACCTACTCACTTTCAGAAAATCAGGCAGAGCTTCTGGAACACTTTGACGAAAACAAAATCATGGAAATGTCAAAGCAGATTCCAATCAACAAAATCAAAACTCAGATTGACCACGATTTGCAGACCTTTAAGGCTGAATTTGAAGGCGAGCGCGCAAATAAAATAGAAAATCTTTACAAGGCTTTCTGCCTTTTTCAGGATTTCTGTACTTACGACTACTACGTACTTCTCCGCAAATTCAATTCGGGAATCAAGGAATTCTCTTTTGAAAGTACTCCAACTTTTGATAAACTCAACGGCGATTATATCACCGATGACCTTAAGGATTTTATTGCAGTAGCCTTCCCTATTACGGATGATACAGTTGTCTGGTCTGATTTGTTTGAATTCTTCCAGAAAACTACAGGTAAGGAACTCTGTTCTCAGGGTAACTGGAAAAAGATTATCGCAAGAATCCGTTCAATTCAGGCAACAAGAACCTTTGACATGATGATTCAGATGATTTCTCAGGATCCGTCTTACGCTTCTGAATACAACATGAACATCGAATCTCTTCTTGATCCTTATGTAGAAACATTAACAAACGACACATGGAATCTTTTGAATAAAATCAGCGAACACCAGAAGGAATCTAAGGCAAATGATATCTGTCTTCAGATTTTTGGAACCGCTTCGCCTCAGTCTCTGGCTCATTATGTTCCGTCTTTTAATGAAGGAATGCTTAAAAAGAGCCTTGATCAGATTATTTATGCTGAACCTCTGAATTACCTTAAGGCCTTCCTTGTTGAATACCTTAAAAAAGATATCCGTGAATTCTATGATGTTGTAGTTATCCGCGGTCAGTGGGATTCTTCTATTTCAGCGCCAATGTCTAACGCTTATCAGGAGCTGCTTGCTGTTTCTGACCAGATTACCGCTTTTGACGAAAGTTTTGCAGAAGAAGGCGCTATGGGAATGAAGATTAAGACACTTCTTCCAAAAACCGGACACGATAACTCTGCAATCAGCATTATTAACCGCGTTATTTCTGATGCAAATGATGCTGCAAAGGGCTTTATCATTACTTCTACACAGAACTTTGTAACAATCGGTAAGACTATAAAACAGTTGATTGAAGACTATTCTCTTTCTAAGCCGGTTTTGGTTCAGAACTGGAAAGAACTTGAAAAATACATTGAACAGCCAATGAAAGACTTCAGCGTAGGCATTTACAAGAAGATTTACCTTTTTGTTCAGCTTATGCAGCAGTACCTTACACAGAACGATTAGTTCTTTTTTAGTTGTGTAATACTGAATCTACAAGAGCTTTAAATTCTGTATTGTATTGAGCGGTGGAATAATCCAGATTTTTTGCAATCTGGAAAACGCCGTTGTTTTCAAAAATTACATGGTCGCGGTCGGCAACTTCTTCCAGAGCTTCTATATCATCTTTTTTAGCAAAATCTGTCATGGCAAAATAAGACTTACCTTCGGCAGGAGGAACTTCTTCTGTAAGGTCTGCAATATCTTCTAAGAGTTCTTCTGAACCGGCTAAAATGCCATCGTTTTCTAAATCAATCTTTTCTGTAAACATATCTGAAAGTTTGTGTACCTTAAAAGTATTAATAACATTTGACGGATGCCTTTTTGTGAAGGTATCGTACTCATCTCCAAGCGTGATTTCTTCGGCAAACAGGTTTGTCACGCTGGCAAATCTGTCTGATCTGATAAAGGCATCTGTATCTTCAAGATATTCATCCCTACCGGGAAGAATATTATCTACAGAATAGAAAGTCATGCCCTCATCTTCATACGGGATTTCTTTATCCCCGATAAACTCATCGTATTCAGGAAGTTCTTCTATCGGCCCCTGAGATTCAGGCTCCTCAGAAAATTCTTCTAACTCTTCTATTTCTTCTGCTTCTTCAATGTCGTCAAGGCTTTCAAGTTCTTCTTCTTCCTGCAAGTCTTCAAGTTCTTCAACTTCTTCTTCAGGCAGTTCTTCTACTTCTTCTTGCAGTTCCTCAACTTCCTCAGCATCCTCAAGCTCGTCTACTTGCTCAGTTTCAGTAACTTCTTCTACAGCTTCAGGCTCTTCAAGTTCCTCGACTTCTTCAAGTTCATCTGCCTCGTCGAGTTCAGCTACCTCTTCTATTTCATCAACAGGCTCTGGCTCGTCAACTTCCTCAACCTCATCAAGATCCGAAACCTCTTCGACATCCTCTGCCTCATCAAGTTCCTGAACATCCTCGACATCTTCTACTTCTTCAAGATCGTCAGGCTCATCGACCTCATCCACTTCTGTTACATCTTCAAGGTCATCAAGGTCTTCGATATCCTCAACTTCTTCAACGTCATCTGCCTCATCGAGTTCAGCTACTTCTTCTATTTCTTCAACGTCTTCAAGGTCATCAACTTCTTCTACTTCTTCAATCTCTTCTACTTCATCAGCCTTGTTCTGAACGCTGACAGGGGCACTTGCAGGCTTTTGAGCAAGAGCCTGTACCGAAGCAAGTTTTGAACCTAAAACCTCTTCTATCACATTCCTGATTTCAGAAAGATTAATTTCTTCCCGCTGAACCACAGTCTGCACAGGACGCGCATTTTCCTGCTTTTCAAAAACCTCGATTATATCGTTCCAGGCTTTTTCAAGAAGCTCGTCTATTTCCTTTTTATGACGGCGATTCTTCTTAGACAGGCCTTCCGAAAGATCATTTAGAAAATCAGATTTTCTAAGTCGCAGGGCCTGAGCAATTTTTGACCACTCAATATCCTGCTTACGCTCCAGATATTCCTGAATAATTCCCGCCTGAAGCTTTTTTATTTTCTTACGTGCAAGACTCAGCGAATCCTGTCCCAGACTGAAAATCAGATAAAGCAGCAGGAAAATTGTAATAAAAACGCAGATGTAAATAAGCCAGATTAAATCTTTTGAAAGTTCAAAATTTGAACTTCGGTAAATTCCGCTTATTTTCAGGTATTTTGCAGCCTTAGCAGAAAGAATAGTCCAGTATTCCCCGTCTGATGAAGAAACGATTTTTGCAGGCTGTTCGATTGCAGCAGCAACCGCACCGCCACCCTCTGCTGCTTTTTCTTTTTTCCAGGAAGAAAGAACCGGAATCTTAAAATCTTCCTGCGCATTCAGAGGAACACCCAGTGCAATTCCACCCGCGAGGGCATC
This sequence comes from Treponema sp. JC4, assembly GCF_000260795.1. Taxonomy (GTDB): domain Bacteria; phylum Spirochaetota; class Spirochaetia; order Treponematales; family Treponemataceae; genus Treponema_D. The sequence goes on along the minus strand of NZ_AJGU01000001.1, from coordinate 243,035 downwards.
ATCATTATAAATAGAAAAGCCTTCTCCATAGGAAAAGACATTTTTAGAAACAAAAGCTTCCCTGATATCATAAAGATTCAGATAGAAAAAAATGTCTCCGTTTTGAATGTCATCAAACCAGTAAAAAGGCTCGCTGATGATAAGGCGGCTGCGTCTTGAATCAACAAGTACCTTTTGTGCGCCGTCCGTCTTAATTACGGAAAAGTCCAGTTCACCTAAATCGCGCTGAATATCGATATAATTCTTGTAAACCTTTGTAATTCCGTTCTGCTTAAGAAGATCCGTTTTATCAAAGCTTGAATAATGAACGTTTCGTCCGTTTTTGTCCACAATTCTAAGGCCTGTAAGAGAAGGAACTTCATTAAAGAGCTTTTCAATGCGGTTTCGACGGTCAATGACAGACTTTTCGGACGGATTCTGCTCAATAAATGACGCGACACAAGGCGTTTTGGCAAAATCATCCGCTTTTTTGAGAATATTTGAAATGTACGAATCAAAGTTTTCAGCTACATCATCAAGATGCTGAAGCTTTTGGCTCACCTTTGTCTGGGCATAAAAACGCGTTTCAAGCTCAGGAAAAAGTTTCAGGTTCGCCGTAATGACAAACCCCGCAAAAAGCAGCATTGACAGTAATGTGCTGAAAGCTATCTTCTGGCCAGAAGTCATACTATCACTTTATTATCGGTCGAAAATCTGTAAAAATCCACGTTTATCGTATAAAAAGCTCAGAGAATTTCAGATTTGTTTGGACTTTTAACAATTCTGTTGTAAGATTAAAGCATGGTTGAAGTAGAGAAAGAACAGAACAAGGTTCCTCGTGCTTTACTGGTGGGGGAACCAGGCAACGACTTACAGGAATTAAAAGGTCTCGTTCAAACTTTGGGATTAGACATCATCCAGAGGCTCACGTTGAACCGTATGGAAGTTCAACCGCAATATGGCATCGGCACAGGAAAAGCTCAGGAGATTAACGAGCTTGCCCACAAAATTGAAGCCGACTGCATTATCTTTGATTTTAATATTGAGCCAAGAAAGCAGCGTAACTGGGAGGAGCTTACAGGGCTTTCTGTTTTTGACCGTCAGGAAGTAATTATCCGCATTTTTGCAAGCCGAGCGCAGTCTAAGGAAGCTACGCTGCAGGTAGAACTTGCCCGCCTGCAGTATTCTTTACCGCGCCTTGCACATCTGCGTAATGATTTTGCCCGCCAGCGTGGTGGTGCCTTTGGTGCAAAGGGTTCGGGAGAAACTCAGCTTGAGCTTGACCAGCGCCGAATCCGCGAAAAAATTGCCCAGATTAAGCACGATTTAGCAGAAGTTGAATTGAACCGGCAGACTCAGCGCAAGCAGAGGGGAAAACAACCTTCCTGCGCACTTGTGGGATATACCAACGCCGGAAAATCTTCGCTTTTGAACGCGCTTACGGGTTCTGACGCCTTTGTAGAAAACAAGCTTTTTGCAACGCTGGATCCGCTTACAAAGAAGCTTCCGCTTAATGACAGTGCAGGAGTTCTGATTACCGATACAGTAGGTTTTATCAGTAATCTTCCTCACCATCTGATTGATGCATTTAAGTCTACGCTGGAAGAAGCCGCTACGGCAGATTTGCTGCTGTTGGTGCTGGACGCTTCCGACCCGAATGCCGAAAGTCAGTATGAAACTGTCTGCGACGTTCTTGATGAAATCGGAGCTAACGAAAATCCGCGTATTCTTCTTTTGAATAAGATTGATAAGTGCGACGACGAAACAAAGCAGCTGGAAAAGCTGCGCTTAAAGTTCCCGGAAGCACTTTGTATCAGTGCAAAAGAGGAAATCGGCTTTGTAGATTTGAAAGACAAAATTTACAACATGCTTTACGGAGAAATCTGTAATTACGTTATTCCGGTAAGTCAGGTTCTTCTGATTAATGAGCTCAGAAAATCAGGCTGTATTCAGACAGAAGAATGGCTGGACGACGGAGTTCATATTTCTGCAAGAGCTGTAGGAAGACTGCTAGCACTGGCATCGCCTTTTATAGTAGAATAAAGGCATGACAGCAGGCGCAATCAGAAAATTAGAAAAGACTCTTACTATAATAGCAGCAGTGCTCGTTGTGATTATCGCAGCGGGCACTTTTGCTGGTCTTGTAAAAAAGGCTAAGGCAAATGTAGATGCAGGCTCTAAGCAGGCTCAAAACCTGATTGCCAAAGGAAAGGCAACAGCCCTGAACGCCCCGGTAAGCGATATCGTAACTGCCTATTTTGAACTCGGCACAATCAGACTTTCCACAGCTGCTACAAAAAAAGAGGAAAGCGTTACCATGGTAATTTCTCCCTGGCTTTCCTACCCTACAGGCGATGATGTATTTTACGAAGAACTTGCAAAAAAGCGCAGCATCATAAAAGGGCTTTTCTCATCCTATTTTTCGGGGAAAACTAAAGCCCAGCTTTCTGGTAAAACTGAAGAAAGAATCACTCTAGAATTAATAGAAGAAATTAATGCCCGTCTTTCTCTGGGAAAAATAACGGGTATTAACTTTACAGATTACATTTTCATTGACTGATGAATTCCAACAACTTGCGCTATGCGCAAGTTAAACGAAGGTTCGGTTCCTTGGGAAGCTGGAGTTAAGATTACGACCTTCGTATTAATCCAGCAGGTTCTGAATAATATCGCTCAGGCGCTGGCGCTTCTTTTCTTCCTTATTAAACATGCGGTTTATAAGATGGCGGTAATTCTGATTTACCTTAAAGCGGACAAGGCTGCCTTTTGCAGTAAGTTCTTCTTCCGGATGTTCAAGTTTTTCCAGAAATTCAAACTGATTTACACGCTCAAAATTCTTAAAGCCGTTTTTAGCACAAATCAGACGTTCAAACTCACGCATGATAAGTTCACGGGCAAACTTTGAAGAAAGGAGCTTCTGAGTATTGTCGATTTTGATTTCTTCGTCAGGGTGACTGCCCTGTTTTGCCGCATTTCTGATTGCTTCAACCGCAGGAATAATTAAAGCTCCAAGACTGTTCTGATCCTGGCCAACGACAATTGCAGTCGTGATATATGGGGACTCTGCAAGCTTTGCTTCAATCGGGAAGGGTTCAACGTTTTCGCCGCTTTTAAGAACGATTGTATCTTTCTGACGGCCCTTAATCATAAGTTCGCCTTTTACAGTCTGCATTGCAAGGTCTCCGGTATTAAACCAACCATCCTGATCAAGCACCTGGGCTGTAAGTTCCGGCTGCTTATAGTAGCCCTTCATTACATTTTCGCCCTTTACATAAAGAATACCCTTCTGACCTGGAGCCATAGGCTTTCCTTCCGTATCAAGAATCTTTACCTGATTGTAAGGAAGTGCCTGTCCAATTGTGCCCATCACCGGCGCAAAACGCTTTCGGGACGCAACAACAGGGGCAGTTTCTGTAAGACCGTAAGCCTCAACAACGCGGATTCCAATAGAATTGTAAAAACGGTCAAGGAAAGGTGGAAGTCCGCCGCCGCCAGAAATACCGCAGGCAAACTGACCGCCGGTAACTTCGCGGATATTCTTAAAATAAAGTTTATTTCCCAAAGCGCGCAGGGGAAGCAGGCAGACATATGGTACATACCAAAGTTTTGATAGACCAATCTGCAGGTAATTCGGCTGTTTAAATAGAGGATGACGGCCCTTAATCTTTCCTTCCAGGGTAAGGGCATTTGCAGAAGCATTTGAAAGAAGCTTAAACAAAAGCCAGGCTGTCTTAGACTGTTTTTTAATCTTTTTTGAAATTGCCTGATAGATTCCTTCCCAGACACGAGGTACACAAGGCATAAGCTGAGGACGAACCTTGGCAAAATCCTGAATCAGCATGCTGGTAACCGGCTTTGAATAGCAGAGGGTTCCCGCAAAATACATTACATAAAATTCAAAAGCCCGCTGGTAAACATGCCAGATAGGGAGAATACACATACTGCGGTCTGCCCGGTGAAAATCAAAAATTTCAGAAAGGGCTGGAAGCTGGCAGAGAAAATTATTATGGGTAAGCTGAACGCCCTTTGGAACTCCGGTTGTTCCGGAAGTGAATATAATAGAAGCAACCTGATCAGCAGAGATTTCTTCACGAATCTGCTGATCAATTATAGTCGGATGTTCATTGCGCCAGAGCTGACCCATTTTCAAAATCTGGTCATAGCGGTAAAGATTTCGTCCAGCAAGCTCGTATTTATCCAGCGCCTGATTCTGGGTGTCTATGATTATGATATTTTTAAGTGTCGGAATCTGACTCATACATTCGCAGAGTTTACCAAGCACAAAAGGATTTTCCACGCTCACAGTTTCGCATTCTGTAAAGCTGAGGATATAAGCCATTTCCTTTACGGTAACATCAGTGCCGCGCGGAATATCTATTCCCCCTGCCGCCATAATACCAAGACTTACAACCTGCCATTCCTGGCGGTTATCGGCAAGGTGACCGATTCTATCTCCTTTTTTTGTTCCAAGCGTAATAAGACCGCCCGCAAAATTGAGCATCTGCTCAGATAAGTCTTTATATAAAACAGGCTGAAAAACGCCCTTTATGTCCTTAGAAAGCTGTGCCGGAGTTTCCGGATAACGAAGTCCCTGATGATAGAGTAAGTGTGGTAAGTTTTTTATAATCATATCTGATATTATGACAGATTTTGTGATTATGTCAATTAAAAAAGTTGCCGCAGTAAGCCTTAAAATCTGAAGTATATTCCCCGTCTGAGCCATACATAATCAGAGGCGCTTCAATTTTCAAATCAGGCTTGTAATTAGGACGGGCTTCTATAAGCACCATTTCGGGAGCCTGGTCGATTTTAGGATAAACCAGCTGCATGCGCCGCGGAGTGAGATGGTATTTTTCAAGAGAAGAAAAGATTTCCGAAAGCCGGTAAGGTCTGTGAATCATAAAGAAACTGCCGTTTGATTTTAAAAGCCACTTTGCCGCGCCCACAATGTCGTCAAGCGTGCACAATACCTCGTGTCGCGCAATAGTTTTCTCGTCCCTGGCATTAGCCTTTGCCGCAGAAGGCAGCATATAAGGAGGATTAGTTACAACAACGTCCACCGTCTGAGCAGGAAAAATCTTTCTTACATCGCAGATATTTCCTTCCACAATTTCAATCTGCCCTTCAAGACCGTTCAAGAGCACAGATTCCCGCGCCATTTCCGCAGCACCCTTTTGAACTTCCAGTCCTGTAAAATGGCAGTCCCCGGCCCCATGAGCGCTTTTAAGTTCCTTCGCCTTAGCATTAAGTAAGAGAGGCAGGATCCCGTTACCAGTTCCCAAATCAAAAACAGCCGCCCCCTTCTTAAACTTAGTAAAAGCCGAAAGCAAAACCGCATCAATTCCAAAACAAAAAGCCGAGTCATCCTGAATTATTTTATAGCCGCAGGAAAGAATATCTGTACGCTGCATAGTAAAACTGTAACAAAAGCGTGGCTGTCTTGCAACATAGAAAATTCCCCCAAGGCTCCCGGGGGAAGAGTGTGGTCAAAACCGCTCGGTACCTCGCTACATGCTATTTTTGTAAGGAAATAGTAACGGTAAAAAAATAGACAAATGTAGATGATGTTTTTACCGTTACTAATTTTTGACCATACCCTCCCCCCTCGCGCCATTGGGTAGTTTTGCATAGCGCAAGTTCTCGGATTCTGTTAAAATACACATATGACTTTCGACAACAACACAGTTTACGTTTTAGACAGCTACGGACTCATTTTCCGCTGCTACTTTGCTTTTATAAACAGACCGCTCACAAATCCAAAGGGAGAAAATATAAGTGCCCTCTTCGGATTTTTCAGAAACTTCCATTATATACTCGAACATTACAAACCGGGCCACATCATCGCGGCAATGGATTCCAAAACAAAAACCTTCCGCCACGATTTTTACCCCGAATACAAGGCCACCCGCAACAAAACGCCAGAAGACCTGCACGCCCAGATTCCCTGGATCTGCGAAATCCTGACAGCCCTTGGTATCCCGATTTTGCAGTGCGACGGCTACGAGGCAGACGACGTAATTGCCACCGTTGCAAAAAAATGCGCCGAACGAGGACAGACCTGCCGCATTCTTTCGGGCGATAAGGATTTGATGCAGCTTGTAAACGACTCAACCCAGATTCTCAAGCCTGAAAACGGCGGCGGCTGGAAGGTAACCGGCGAGGAAGGCGTTCTTGCAGAATGGGGTGTTAAACCTGCCCAGTTGCTGGACCTGCTTTCACTTTACGGCGACACTGCCGACAATATCCCGGGCGTTCAGGGCGTTGGTGTTAAAACTGCCGGCAAACTTCTGAACGACTACCTCAATCTTGACGGAATCTACGCCCACATCGACGAAATTAAAGGCGCCATGCAGAAAAAGCTGATTGACGGCAAGGAAAATGCCTATTTTTCTCAAAAACTCGTCCGCCTTTGCGACACAGTGCCTTGTGAAGAAATTGACAAGGCTATCTCCGCCCCTCTCTCGCTGGATTTTGCCGCCGCTGCAAAACTTTTGACTCAGTATGGAGCTCTTCAACCAGCCCGCCAGTACGCCGAACTTGCCGTAAATGCAGGACAGAAAGTAGAGGTTGGGGAAAGCCTTCCCCTCGCTTCAGCCAACGCTGACGCGTCGTCTTCCGCTACCCCTTCTCCTAGGGGGGCGCAAAGCTTACCCCCTAAAACCCCTGCATTCCAAGCAGAGGAAATCATTCCAATTAAAAAGAATGATACTTCAAATTATAAGGCCATCACAAAACTTTCCGACCTGGAAGATTACATTACAAACTTTATCTCTTCCGGCAGCAATCGCATCGCCTACGACTGCGAAACCACCAGCCTGGATACACTTACAACTACCCTTGTCGGCTTCAGTCTCTGTTATCAGCCAGGTCTTGCAGTTTACGTTCCAATCCAGCTTGCCTCAGATGACCTTTTCAACCAGACCGATTATATTGAATTAAAAGACGCGCTTAATCAGCTTCTCCGCATTTTCAAAAATCCGGACATCACCGTAATCATGCATAACGCAAAATTCGATCTGAAAGTGCTCTTTTCTTCTATTAATAAGGCATTTTCTCAGAGCGAGCTTTCAGCAATCCTCAACAAGGAAAAAGCTCTTGGTCTTGAATGTCAGCTTTTTGATACCATGATTACCGCCTGGCTGGAAAACCCGGACCGCATGGGCAAGAACGCTTACGGCCTTGAATATCTTTGTGAAACAAAACTGGGGCTTGCAGGCATTGAATACGACGACATCGTAGAAAAAGGAAAAACTTTTGCTGACCTTCCTCTGGAAACCGCATATCCATACGCAGCCGAAGATGCAGACTTCACTTTCCAGCTTGCAGACCTTCTTACAAAAGAATATCTTGTGCCGGGCGGTGATACTGCAAAAAAACTCTTTGACCTTGAACATGCCCTTCTTCCGGTTTTAGCCCAGATGGAAATCACAGGCATTCACCTTGATTCAGCCTTCTTAAACAGCTATAACGAAGAGCTTACACAAAAACTTTCCCAGGTTCAGGCACAGATTCATCAGACAGTGGGACACGAATTCAATATCGCTTCTCCAAAGCAGCTGCAGACCGTCCTTTTTGATGAACTTGGACTTCCACGCGGCAAAAAGACCGCAACCGGCTATTCAACAGATACTTCAGTTCTGGAAGAACTTGCCCAGGTAAATCCCGTTCCTAAAATGATTCTGGAATACCGCGAACTGGCAAAACTCCAGTCTACCTATGTAGAAACTCTTCCAAAACTTACCGACAGTGCCGGCCGCATTCACACAAGCTTTATCCAGACAGGAACCGCCACAGGCCGACTTTCCTGCCGTGACCCTAATTTACAGAATATTCCGGTTAGAAACGACGCCGGCCGCCGCATCCGCCAGGCCTTCACTGCTCCAAAAGGCAAAGTCCTGATTTCAGCCGACTACGCCCAGATTGAACTTGTCGTTCTTGCCCACCTGAGCGGCGATCCAAATATGTGCAAAGCCTTTATAGACGGTACCGACGTTCACCGCGCGACCGCCTCAATGATTTTTGGAGTAAGCCCAGACGCTGTCACTCCTGAAATGCGCCGCACCGCAAAAACCATCAACTTCGGCGTAATTTACGGAATGAGCGCCTTCAGTCTTGCAAAAGATCTTGGAATCAGCCGCACCCAGGCTCAGAACTTTATCGATATGTACTTCCGCACCTACTCTGGAGTTTCTTCTTTTATGACTCAAGTTATCTCCGATGCAGAAGCTACAGGCTGTGTAAGCACAATGTTTGGCCGCCACCGACCGATTATGAACATCAACAGCCGCAACAAGCTGGAAAAATCAGGTGCAGAACGAATTGCTAAAAACACCCCTATTCAGGGAACCGCCGCAGATATCGTTAAACATGCCATGCTCAGCATCAGTCAGGCTCTTAATAACACCAACAGCCCTGCCCGTCTTCTGCTTCAGGTTCACGACGAACTGATTTTTGAATGCCCAGATGATAAGAACACAGTTGACCAGACCATCGCCCTTATCCGCGAAAAAATGGAAAACGCCGTAAAACTTGCTGTTCCACTCCGCGTCAGCATCGAGTACGGCAAAAACTGGGGAGAGTTCCACTGATGGATGAACTTTCCAAGTACAACATCATCTGTGTAACCGGCCAGATGGCCGCCGGCAAAAACTACATCTGCTCAAAGCTTGAAAAAGAGGACTGGCAGGCAACCGACCTTGACCTTACTGCTCACCAGGCAATTGAAGAATGTAAGGATGAAATAATTTCCGCATTTAAAGGCGAAGCCGAAAAACTGGGACTTGGGATAGAAAATGCCGACGGTTCTATCAACCGCCGTAACCTGGGAAGACTGCTTTTTAAAAATCCATCGCTTCTTGCCCGGCAGGAATCAATCATCTATCCTAAAATCATAAGTCTTACAAAAGATTTTATCGCTCAGAATCAGAAAGTCATAATAAATGCGACCGTACTTTTTAAAACTCCTGAACTTCTAAACCTTTGCGATGCAATAGTTTTTGTAAAAGCACCTTTTATCACCCGGCTTCTCCGTGCCCGCAGCCGCGACCATCTTCCCCTGCGCCAGATTTTACACCGCTTCCACGCCCAGAAAAATCTCTTAAAGGAATATCAAAAAAGCGGAAAGCCAATAATTATCATCAACAATAAGTAACAAAAAAAATGCTAAAGTGTTTTTTTCAAAATCCGATAAGTTAAACAAGGTGGCTAAAAGTTTAACAGACTTTTAGTGAAAAGAGGAAAACTTATGGAAAACAAGAAAACATTATGGATAATTGCCGCAGTTGGAGCCTTCCTGCTCGTAGTTTTGGGAGCCGCATTGATTATGTATTCTCCTGCAGCAAAATCAACACAAACCGTTGCAAGAGTTTCTCCTGCAGAACGCCAGAATAACGGCTGGTCTAATCCTGGTTTTGAAAACAACGGCTTTGCTCCATCTCCTTCTACAGAACATCAGCTTAATTTCCCAAACCACGAACTTCCTCAGCCGGGCGAACCACTCAAGGCAAACGAAGTTTACGTTCTTGCAGATAAAGCAAACGTTTATGAAGTTCCTTCAAACGGAACAACAATCGATTTGAACTCACTTAAAGAACTTAAAAATGAAGCACAATCTCAGAATATAAATGTTACAGTCACCTTTGCCGATAAGGACAAACCTTCAGCAATTCGTGAAAGAGCTCCTCGTGATTTTGAAAAGCCTGCACAGAACCTGGTTGCAAAAACAGAAACTTCAAAATCAGCAAGTCCAGCTCCTGCAGCAAAAAAATCTGAGACAAAACCTGCTGCTTCAAAGGCAAGTACAAAACCTGCAGTCCCTGTAAAATACTGGGTACAGGTTGCAGCCTACAGCAACAAAAAAGGCGCAGAAAATGCCCGCTCAACTTTGGGAACAAACCAGATTCAGGCCGACATCTTCACCTACAAAGACAATAAGGAAAACCTTTTTTACCGTGTGCGCGTAGGCCCATACACAACAAAAAGCGAAGCCGAATACTGGCGCCAGAAAATCGCCCGCATAAACGATTTCGCCAGCGCTAAGAGCTACGTTACAAGTACTAATTAGCATAAGAACGAAAAGGCAGACTTCAAAAGTCTGTCTTTTTTTTGTATAAAATTTTAAACTTTATCAAAATCCTCCTTATACAATCTCAATATTCTCCCCGTTTCACACCCTCCCGTGAAACACCCCCACTCTAAAAAAAAGGGAGGATTTTTTCAAATGAAAAAAATCGTTGGAATGATTGCTGCTGCTGCTTTGGCTGCTACAGCATTTGCCGAAATTAATATCGGATCTTGGAACAGAGCTGTATTTGTTCCATTTGCTTATGATGGTGACACAGTTCGCACACTTGAAGGTGTAAGCTGGAGTGGTACAAACTACGGTGGAGCAGGTGTACGTACAGGACTTGGTTTCTCTGCTTCTACAGAGAATGCAGGTATGGTTATGGATGTTCATGCAAATCCTGATAATTCTGGTTCTTCACTTGGATTGGGTGATAATGCTTACGTTTGGGTAAAACCTGTAGAAATGTTCCGTGTTGCATTTGGTAAAATTGATAACAACTGGGGACGTCTTGATCACTGCTTTGGAACATGGGATACATGGCGTTTTGGTAACGATTTGAGCGTTGGTGAAGGTTTCGCTGGTGTTGAACGTCAGAAAGGTACTGGTGCTAACTTCACTCTTACTCCAGTAGAAGGACTGGTAATTGATTACGAAGCTAACTTCGATTCGGGTAATGATGATGGTACATATGGTAATGCTCGTGCTTACGAAGTATTCTGGGAAAAAGGATCTTTGATGGTTGGTTACAATGCTGACTTCGGTTTCATCCGCGCTATCGTAAACGGACAGCGTGCTGGTACAAACAAGGATGGAGATTCTGTTGTAGCTGCAAAAATCAGCGTTGCTGCTGACATCACAGCTGTTGAAAACATGACATTCAAAGTTGGTGCTACAATTCCTACAAATCTTACAGGATATAATGCTGATGGTTCTAAGAACTCAGTTAAGTTTGGTGCAGGTGCAGACTTCGCATTTGACCCTGCTACAATCCATGCACAGGCTGAATTCGCTATCAACCCTAAAGAAGTTGACACAGATAACTCTGTAAAACTTGGTGACCTCGGATTCAGACTTGGTGCTGGTGTTGACTTCAACATCAACGATGCACTCGCAGCAGTTGCAGACTTCCGCTTTGGCTCAAACAAGTACATGGGCGAAAAGAAAGATGCATTTGGTATCTATGCTGGTCTTAAACAGAAACTTACAAACGCTACATTTGACTTTGGTGTAATGATGGGTAAGAACGTTGGTCCTTCAATCTCTGCAGAAAAAGCAGCAGACGAACCATTCACAGTTGCTGTACCTCTTACAATCACAGCTTCTTTCTAATCTAACCTAACAGTCTAGATTACCAAACGGCGGTTACCTTCGGGCAACCGCCGTTTTTTTTCACAGCAAAACTTATTATTACTTAAATTATTAAACGTATATTAATCTAGGTATTTACATAATATTTGTATTGTAATATATTAAAATAAGGCATTCGCAGGTTATGGCGGTCTGTCTCCGAACTCAAACCATGCTTACATGGAATAATTTGATAAGGAGGCTAAGAAAGATGACGATTTACGAAAAGCTTTCGTTGGCAATTGATATTGCCATTCTGATTCTTGAATTACTTAGTTACCTCCGCAAACGCAGAGATAGAATTGAGTAAAAAATAAACCCGCCAACCGTGTCGAAAACTCTTGGCGGGTTTTAAACCTAACATGGAGGCAAGACGCATTTCTGCGAATGCCTTCTTTATTTAATATAAACTACTTAAGTTTTGACGTCAAGCATAACTTTTTTCGTATTAACAATTTCTACTAATCTATATCATTTTGTATGTATTGTCAGAATTCAAAGGACTTTAACACTAGATATTGTCATTTTTAAAAAGGATGAACAAGGTAATTTTTGTCAATTTTAAGAGGTAATAATTTCCGCCCTTTCTGTCGAAAATTGCGACGGAGGCAGGCTATGGTTTATGGATACATTCGTGTAAGCACGGACAAGCAGACGGTTCAAAATCAGAAATATGAGATTTTGAGATATGCAAAACGGCATAAAATCAAAATTGACAAGTGGATTGCAGAAACTATCAGTGGAACAGTGGCACCATCCAAGCGCACTCTGGGGCGGCTTTTAGGAAATGTTAAAAAAGGTGATTTGATTATCTGTTCTGAGCTTTCCCGGCTGGGGCGCAGTATGTTTATGATTATGTCCATCCTCAATCGACTGATGGAAGACGAAGTTCTTGTTTATACTGTAAAAGAAGGTTACAAACTAGGAACCGATCTTACAAGTAAGGTGCTGGCATTTGCCTTCAGCATCTCGGCAGAAATAGAGCGAACCTTGATTTCTGACAGAACCCGAGAAGCGCTGCGGCGTAAAAAATCAGAAGGGACTGTTCTTGGCCGCCCTCGTGGAAAATTGAACTCGCATTATAAACTTACTCCTTATGAAAATGACATAATCGCAATGCTTTCAAGTGGATTTTCAAAAAAATATATCAGCGTTACCTTTCACGTTACAGAACAGACTTTATACAATTTCCTAAAGCGCCGCGGCATTGTTTTTAGAAACAGATAAAAAAAAGGCAGCCGTTTATGGCTGCCTCAATCCAATCTAAAGATTTTTATTGTTCTTCGTAAGCATCTTTTTCTGATGCGTATTCTTCTTTTTCCTGAATAACTACATTCTGCTGATTGAAAATGCGTTCATCATATTCTTTCTGAAGAACATCAAGCTGATCCTGATTAAGTTTTTCTGCAAAATCTTTTGCCTGCGCTCTTGTAAAATACATTGTTACAGTTGGAAAATCTTTTACAGTGTAAGTACTCTGATTTTCAGCCTGATCCTTTGCACCCTGAACCGAAATTACAAAATATGGTGATTTCTTTACAAAACGGTAACCAACTTTAAAAGTTGTCTTAGCCTCGTGGTTCATCATGATTTTTACAGTTCCGAACTCTGCAAAACATTTTCCGGTTCCATACATTTTGGTAGATTTGTTTGTACTATGAATCAGGCGTTTGTTTGTAAAATCATCAAGATATGAATTAACTCCATCAATAATCAGTTTACGGTTTTCTTCATTGAAAACAAAGTTGAAGTACATAGTTTCAAAATATGTAGAAACTCCGCCTTCCTTTGTCATCGGATTATAAATCATTGTTGAGTCGCGGTCTTTCTGCTGCTGAAATACTGTGTTTGTGTAAAGATTTACATCATCATATTCAACATATTTCTGTTTTCCCAAAAGTAATTCTTTCCAGAAACTTGTTTTATTTCCGTTTACGTCATATTTGACTTTTGCCGAAAAAACAAAACTTGTTCCAAGCGCCGACACCAAAAGTGCAGCCATCAAAGCTTTTTTAATTGCGATTTTCATAAATACTCCTAAAAGATGTAGAAAAGTGGTCATTCAGATTTTGAATGCCATCTAATTATAAAATGAACGACAGGCTAATTTGTTACAAAAACACTGCACATTCACATTTAGTAATATACCATAAAAAAACAAAGAATTACACAGGAGACAAAAGTTTTTGCAAATTCTTGGAAAAAAGGACAAAATGTATAATATTTCCCTTGGAAAAACGGACAAAATACCATAAAATTACCTTGGAAAAACGGACGTAATTTTAAGGAAACTTTTTATGAAAAGAAAAATAGATGCTTTTTTAGAAGAATTTTATAAAGAGGAAAATAATAAAGCTCTTTTGATTACCGGTGCACGACAAATCGGTAAATCCTATTCAATTAGAAAATATGGCAAAACTAATTATAAAAACTTTATAGAAATCAATTTTATTGAAAACCAGGAAGCAGCAACTATTTTTATAAATTCAAATTCTGCTGAAGAAATCCTTCTCCGTTTGAGTGCTTTTACAAACGTACAACTAGAAAAAGACAAAACTTTTATTTTTTTTGATGAAGTTCAGCGGGTTCCTGAAATTATTACAGCAATTAAATTTCTTGTTGAAGAAGGTAGTTATAAATATGCATTAAGCGGCTCTCTTTTGGGAATTGAATTAAAAAGCATTCGTTCAGTTCCTGTAGGATATATGAGCATAAAAGAAATGTATCCTATGGATATTCAGGAATTTTTTGAAGCCTGTGGACTTCCAGAACGTATTTTTGAAAGACTAAAAAACTCATTCGAACAAAATCAGCCTATAGATGAAGTGATTCATAAGAAATTAATGGAACTGATCAGGCTGTACATGGTTGTTGGAGGAATGCCAGCGGTTGTGAAGGAATATCTGGAAACAAATAATATTCAAAAAGTGCTTTTTGTACAAAAATCAATTCTTCAGATGTATAAAGAAGATATCAGTCAGTATGATCCTGAGGACAAATTATATATAAAAAACATATTTGATTTGATTCCATCGGAATTAAATGCACAGAATAAACGCTTCATCTTAAAAAAACTGAATGAAAATATGAAATTTAATCGATATGAAAATAGTTTTATCTGGCTGAAAGAAGCAGGCGTGGCCTTACCGGTTTATAATGTAGACGCTCCAAAGCTTCCTCTGGAATTATCAAAATCTCGTAATCTTTTTAAGCTTTTTTCAAATGATGTAGGCTTGCTTGCGTCTCAATATGCAGAAGGAATTCAACTTAAAATCTTAAATGATGAGAATAATTTGAATTTTGGAGCTATTTATGAAAATGCAGTTGCACAGGAACTGCATTCTCACGGATTTAATTTATATTATTACAACAGCAAAAAACATGGTGAATTAGACTTTGTTATCAAACAGGATGATAAAGTAATTCCTCTGGAAATAAAGTCTGGTAAAGATTACGAACGGCATAATGCTCTGTCAAATATCTTACGAAATGAAGATTACCAAATTGAGCGTGCCTACGTATTGTGCAATTCAAATATAAGGACAAAGGAAAAAATCACCTATCTTCCAATCTATATGTTGATGTTCATCAAGAATACAGAACTTTCAAGTTACATTTATAAATTGGATTTAAGTGGAATTTAGGAATTTGTGCATTATTATACAAAAAGTGCCCCGTTTTCCAACATTTCAGGAAAATAATCTGAACTAATTTTTCTCAAGATACAACGAATTATTCTCAACATCCGACGGTAATTTTTTAGAAATTAACGCACCTTAAAACTCTAAAAAATAGGGAGGATTTTTTCAAATGAAAAAAATCGTTGGAATTATTGCAGCTGCTGCTTTGGCAACATCTGCTTTCGCCGAAGTAAACTTTGGCTTGTCTGCAAATGAAGCTTTTGCACCAATCGCTTATGATGGAGATGATATCGTAACTGTTGGTCCAACAGCGACATGGAACGGATTGAACACAACTAACCGTACAGGTCGTGTTGGTCTTAGCGTTTCTGCAGAAAATGAAGTTGCTGGTGTTAAAACTGATATCCATATGGAAGACAACACCCATGATAACTATTTTGGTTGGGTAAAACCATTCAGTTTCTTGAAGATTTCTGCTGGTAGAATGGATGGAAACTGGAAGCGTCTTGGATTCGGTTATGGTGCATGGAATACACTCCGTCCAAACGGAATCGGTCATGAAGGTGATGACTTGGCTTTCTGGCGTCCAGATAGCGGTAATTTCGCACCAAACTTCGCACTTTTGGTTACACCTGTTGAAGGTCTTGAAATCAACTACGATACACAGGTAACAGCTGGTGCTAACAACAAAGCATACAATGAACTCTGGAATCACGCTCGCTATGGTGTTTCTTACTCAATCGAAGGTGTAGGTACTATCATGGCACAGATTTGGGGAAAAGACAAAGGAATTACAAAAGGTGATACAGATTCTAAAGCTTGGGGTGTAATCAACGCTGCATTCCAGTTGACTGGAGTAGAAAACCTTGATGCACAGTTTGGAGTTCGTGTCCCAACAACATTCAAACCAACAGCTTCAGAAGATGGAACAGCTGATGCTGAATCTGCTATTCAGTTCGGTGCTGGTGTAAACTACAAATTGGATGCTCTTGCACTTCACGCATTCTTTGATGGTCGTCTTGGTTCTGATGATGGTGACTACGGTAAGTTCGGATTTGGTATTGGCGGTGGTGCTGACTTCGCAATCAACGATGTTTACACATTGGTTGGTGATGTACGCTACTACAGCACATGGTACTCAGGAACTGCTGAAGGTGATGACCATGTAGTATTCTACGGTGGTCTTGAACATCACCTTACAAATGCTACTCTTAAACTCGGCTTCGCTGGTTCAACAAACAGCTTGATTGGCAACCACGCAAAAGACGATGGAAAAGCACAGAGCTTCACATTTGGTGTACCAGTTGTACTCGACATCAACTTCTAATTCTAATCCTTTAGTTTTAGAACAAGTCTAATTAACTAAAAACGGCTTCCAATTCTGGAAGCCGTTTTTTCTATCTTGACAATTAATCACTATATGCTATAGTTAAATAAAAGGGCACCCGCGACAAGCGTCTTGCCCCACAGTGCTAACCTAATTACTTAGGTATAAGCCCATCCTGCAGTGTGCAAAAACGACAGGGTGGGCTATTTTTTTTACTCTTTATCTTTCCGTCTGCGGAAGAGAAGCTGAGCGATTTTAATGATAAGCTGAATGATAGCATTTACTACCATCAGAATCTCATATAAATCCATAGCATTCCCCCTTTGAATCAAATTCCAGTAAAAAACCGGTCAAGTTTCAGTTGGGGACAATACCGCCCATATCACGGGTGTAATAAAAACTATAACATATCAATTTATCTAGTTCAAGTGTATAGATTAGGCATTTTATATGTATTAATAAACACTTATATTGTATTGTAATATATTTAAAATAAAGCAAAAGAAGTTGTAAAATTGGTTAAAAAATAAACCGCCACAGCTTCAACCCACGTGGCGATTTTGCAAATATACCGAGAGGCAAGACGCATTTCAGCGAATGCCTTCTCTATCTAATATATACTACTTGCTATTTGGCGCCAAGCAAAAACAGGTACATTTGATAAAGTTTATTCAGAGTTTCCTTTATTTTTTCTAGAAGCTTTTATTTTTTTGAATTATACGCACTATTTTAAATAAAAAATATTGAAAAAACTGCATTTTTTTTGAGGTTATTATGTTCAGAAGAAAAGCTTTAGATTCCATGAAAGAGTGGAAAGAAAATTTTGCTCCCAGTTATGCGGTTTTACTAGAAGGAGCAAGACGAGTCGGAAAATCGACAATTGCAGAAGAATTCGCTAAATTAAATTATAAATCATATATAAAAATAGATTTCGCAAATATTACCAGTGAACTTAATGATGTATTTAAGGATATAGCAAATCTTGAACGATTTTTTCTTCGCTTGCAAACAGTTACAGGAATCACCTTATACAAAAGAGAGTCTGTAATTATTTTTGATGAAACACAGCTTAATCCTAAAGTACGACAGTCAATCAAATATCTTGTTGCAGACGGAAGATTTGATTACATAGAAACCGGATCATTAATCAGCATCAAAAAAAATGTTAAAGATATAGTTATTCCATCAGAGGAACATAAAATTTCTGTTTATCCTATGGATTATGAAGAATTTATGTGGGCAATTGGAAATGACACTTATGGCATATTAAGAGATTTATATAAATCGAATTCAGAAGTTGGTAATGGTGTAAACCGTAAACTTATGAAAGATTTTAGAATGTATATGGCAGTAGGCGGTATGCCGCAGGCTGTTCAGGCTTATGTTGATGGGAAAAATGTTTAAGTCAATTCCCTCTCAGTTGGCAACAAATAAAAAAAGATATGTCATTTCTAAAGCAACAGGAAAAAGAAAAGTAAATAAAGATTTAGAAAGATTTTCAGATTTGCTCGACTCAAGGACTGTTATTGCATGTTACAACACTTTAAATCCTGGGCTTGCACTTTCACAGACAAGGGACGAACAGACCTTTAAATTATATTTATCTGATGTTGGTTTATTTACAACAATGATTTTTGATTCAACACCAAAAACAGGTGATAATATTTATAGCAAACTGCTTGGTGACAAATTATCTGCTGATTTAGGATATCTTTATGAAAATATTGTGGCTCAAATTATGAACTCAACTGGTCGTGAACTTTATTATCATACATGGAATAAAGATAAAAGTACGCATTCTTATGAAGTTGATTTCTTAGTTCAGTCAGGCAATAAGATTGTTCCATTTGAAGTAAAATCTTATTCGAGCAAAATCCATGAATCCATAGATGTTTTTTGTAAAAAATATTCACAATACATTTCAAATTCATTTTTATTGTCACAAAAAGATGTTTCTCAAGAAAATAAATTAAAATTCAAACCTGTTTATATATTACCTTTTATTCTGGAAGATTTGTAAAACCTGTATAAGTTAAGAAGTATTTCAAGGTAAAAAAACGGCTTTCATAAATAAAAACGGCGGTTGCCCGAAGGTAACCGCCGTTTGGTAATCTAGACTGTTAGGTTAGATTAGAAGCTTACTGTCATAGAAAGTGGAACTGCAAATGTGAAGTCATCTGCTTTTCCTGTTGAGTTAGCAATGTTCATAGAACGTTTTCCGAACATAGCACCGAATGCAAATGATGCATTTGTAAGGTTCTGCTGAAGTCCAATGTAAGCACCGAATGATGGGTCAACAAGTTTAATTTTTGTATCAGCGCCATCTGCTTCAGTTTCTGTATTAGACCATGACTGGAAGCGAACATCTGTTACAAGTTTCCAAGCATCGTTGAATGCATAGTCTACACCAGCACCAACATTGAATCCCATGTTTCCAAGCTCGTAGTTGTTATCTGCCTTCTTTTTGTTTGGAAGAACATCAAGGCTAACCTGTGCATGGAGTGCAAGAGCATCAAGATTATAGTCTGCAGCTACAGCAGCCTTAACATATGAATCTGAACTCTGAAGATATGTTGGAATACCGAAACCTACTTTCAAAGTAAGGTTTTCAATTGCTGTAATATCTGCAGCAAGACCGAATGTAGCAGCTGGTTTTGTATCTTCTCCAGCTTTGTAACTTCTAGCTGCCTGACCATTGATAATTGCACGGATGAAACCGAAATCTGCCTGGTAACCAATCATTGTAGAAGAGTTTTCCCACATTACATTGTATGTGTGATTACCAGCTGTTGTTGTAGTTGTTACACCCTTTTCAGGATCGATTACAGTATCATATGTAACTGTACCATAATCAAAGTTAGCCTCGTAATCAATAACAAGACCTTCTACAGGCTGCAATGTGATTTCAGCACCACGACCATTCTGGCGGCCTACACCGGCAAGACCTTCACCACGTTCATTACTGAAACGCCAGTAATCCCAGGTACCAAAGCAGTGGTCAAGACGTCCCCAGTTGTTATCCATTTTACCAAATTTAACAGTAAGCATATCTACTGGTTTTACCCATGCATATGCATTATCACCCATAGCGATAGAAGCACCAGGGTTTCCGTGAATGTCAAATACAACACCGGCATTTTCTGAAGAAGCAGAGAATGAAAGTCCTGTACGGATACCGCCAGTTGCATCTACTCCCCAGCTTGGTCCTTCCAAAGAACGAAGTGTGTCACCATCATAAGCGAATGGAACAAATACACCTCTGTTCCAAGATCCGATATTAATCTCAGCAAATGCAGTAGCAGCCAAAGCAGCAGCTGCAATAATTCCAACGATTTTTTTCATTTGAAAAAATCCTCCTTTTTTTTTAGGCCTCAAAAGAGTCAACGACTTTTTAATTTGATACCTTTTTATATTTAAAATCTTAGCACAGCAAAAATGGCAAGTCAAGAAAATTATTTAAATTTTCAAAATATTTTGTAACTTTTTACAGTAACACCTGTTAAAAACGTTTACTCGGTAAACTGAAATTGGATTAGCGGTAAATCTAATAAGGCAATCGGTTGCATTTTGCGGGAAATCGGTTGCGAGCCAGGACTTTGGATAAAATAAAAACACACCTTTCTTGCGGAAATAACCCCATAGAAAAGGTGTGTTTTAAACTACTAACGAACGTTAGTTATAAAATAACAATATCTTTATAACCTAGTTGGACTTCGCAGAGCTTACAATTTCCTTTACCTGCTCTTCGGTCATCTTCAAAGACTTGGCGATAAGTTCTATGGATGCGCCGTTTTCGTATAATGAATGAACAACTTCGATGGCTTTCTGCTGTGCGCCTTCAGCAAGACCTTCAGCAAGACCTTCAACTCTACCTTCAGCTCTACCTTCAGCACGTCCTTCAGCAAGACCTTCCTCACGACCTTCTTTTAAGCCTATCTTTCGACCTTCAGCCCTACCCTCAGCTCGACCTTTCTTTTTGGCATTATAAAGAGGTGTGTAATAATCTCGTATTCCGATATCACGGGAATTTTGAAGATGCCAGTTAGATTCGGCTTTACTCATATGTCCGATAATTTTCTTTGCTTTCATAATTCCTTTCTCGCTTTGCGTAATCTGACTGATATAGTCTTTCTGTCTTTCGTCATCTGCATAGGAAAGATAAAGACCCCATTTTTGAAGCGGCGTCAGTTTTTCAACCGGCGTTCCAAGAAGTTTTTTAATAACTAGAAGGTCGATATAGATAACATTTAGGCGTTGTGAAAGTTCATGTCCCTTCTGATTTTTCATAGTATACCACGACATTTCACAGATGTCATCTTTTGGAAGGTGAAAGTTCAGTACGGAAATCTGATAAACCTTTTTGACCTTCCATTTTTTTCCACTTTTTGCATTATTGTTCAGGAGCCTTGCAACCTGAATTTCACTTCTTGTTTCAAAGCTGTTGTCGACGTTTCGTCCCTGCATTTCAATTGAAGCACGTTCACCGCCTTCAAAGGTAACGCTTACATCAAAGGACATTTTCTTGTCTTTTGTGGTTGTTACCGGAGGTTCATTGGAAGTTATTTTAAGGCTGTCGATTTTTCTTCCGAGTACACTGGAAATTAAAGATTCAAGGGCCATATTCGAATCTTCGGTTTCCTGAGTAAAGATTGCCTTGAAAATGGCGTCAATTCGTGGATTTAATAGCGCAGTCGGCGACGGGCGCAAGGTTTGTTTGTTTTTCATAGTGCATCCTTATATAAATCAAAGTTTCTATATATACACTCCCGCCGTTTATCGCGTTTTGACAAAATTTGAAGCTTAAATTTTGAAAAAATTTAAGTAGCAAAGGTTATTTATACTTACAATTGTAGAGAAGATTTTTAACCTTTGCGTTTTTGACAAAAATTTGAAAAAAAAATTTGCCGTTTTTCCCAGGATTTTTTAAGTTTGACTATACAGGAAAACGGGCGCTATAATAGAAAACATGATAAAAAAACTTGTTTCCTTATTTAAAATTATGAATTCCAATTCTAAGCCGGGGGAAATTGCTAATGCGGTTTGCCTGGGGGTACTGCTGGGCTTTGTTCCTAAGAATAATCTTTTGTGGTATCTGCTTTTTGTTTTCTTTTCCTTTATAAGAATTAATAAAACTGCTTATTTTTTGTTACGCTTTTAATGTCCTTTATTGCACCGGCCTTTGACGGATTTTTTGATTCACTGGGATATTCAATTCTTACAGGCGGACTTTCGCCCTTTTTTGCAAATCTGATTGAGATTCCTTTTATCGGCTTTACAAAGTTCAATAACACCATTGTTTGCGGCTCGTTTGTCTTCAGCCTTTTGATTTACATTCCGCTCTTTATTTGCCTTGTTCTTTTTGTAAAAGTCTGGCGTACAAAAATCACAGCGGTTTGGAACAACAGTAAAATCGGGCAGTTCTTCTATAAATTGCCGCTTGCAGAAAAATTCCGCAATGCTTCGCTGGAATTAATGTAAAAAGCTGATTTTAAAACTGAGGAATTAAGATGAAAGATAAAAAAGAAAATAAAGCAAAACTGATTTCTGCTAAAAAGCTTCCTAAATTATTTAAGAAAAAATATACGGAAAAAGCACTTGAAAGCCAACTGCTTAAAAAACTCGATGTACCGGCAGATAAGGAACTTGTAAAAGGGCTCTTTTTGCCTTACGAAAAAAAGCCGGAACTTCTTGCGGCAGATTTATCTCTTACTCTTGAAAAAAAGCAGCTGAAAAAGTTCAGGAAACTTGCAAAAGACATTAAAAGCCGAAAGTTTGGCTTTAAGCTGCTTCCTTTTGCCGTAACGGCAGGTTTTCTGGCAGCCCTGATTCTGGGAGTTATACTTTTTAAGGATCTGGCTGTAAAAAGGGCCATTACTTCCGCACTGGAATCGGTTTTTAATGCTAAAACTGACATCGGCTATGCTCACATAGAAATTTTAAACAGCAAACTTCAGGTAAAAAATCTTTCGCAGGCTAGCAGCGATGATGATATGAAAAATCTCTTCCAGATTGCGGATTTTACCCTTGATTTTAATCTTACAGAGGCCCTTCGCGGTAAGGTTGATATTGAAAACATCACGATTGGAGAAGTTCTTTTTAATACTGACCGCTCAAAATCAGGAAAACTTATAAAAGTTAAAAAGGCTGACAAAGCAAAGGCAGAAAAGAAAAATAAAAACGAAAAAAAATCTGAAGGCGGACAGAATAAAAAACAGAATGATTTAATGGCAAAGACACAGAATACTTTGTCTTCCATGTTTGCTGATTATAATCCGGAAAACATATTGAACAATATGGAATCCAATCTGAAATCGCCGGCTGTGGCTCAAGACGCACAGAAAACTGCTTCGGAACTGGTTGATAAATGGAAGGACCAGCCTGCAAAAATCGAAAAATCTGTAAAAGAGATGACAGAACTTACTCAATCTGTTCAGAATTTTGATTATGCAAAACTTTCTGACCCGGCAAAAATCAAGGAAATGATTGAACTGGTAAATTCTGCCATTAAGACCGGAAATGAAATTTCTGATCAGACAAAAACTCTTGTTCGGGACGTGGATAAGGATTCTGCAAAAATCAAAGGGCTTTCTTCCGACATTCAGAAGGCTATTGAAGCAGATAAAAAACTTGCAGAAGCAGAAATCGGGAAATTTACCGCTTTTAAAGACAAGGGAATTAAAAATGTCTTCAATGATATGATTACTGCCTTTGTTTACGGAATGGCAGATCAGTATTCGCCAAAAGCACGGGAGTATATCAACAAGGCGCTTGAACTAAAGGCAAAACACGATGCCTCTGCAGCAAAGAAAAACAGCGATAAAAAGAAGGCAAAAAAACTTAAGATGAAAAAACGTATTGCCCAGCGTGAGGCAGGCCGTTTTGTTTATTATAAAGAAGATAAGGTTCCTAAATTCCTTCTGGAAAATGCTTACGGTTCAGGAGAAGGCTGGAAACTTCTTGCGAAGGAATTTTCAAGTGATGCAGACAAGCGTGATAAGCAGTCACTTCTGGAGGCTGCTTTTACTCTTTCTGGAATTAAAAATGAAGTAGACGCGGTAATTGACGCAAGGTCAAATAGCGAAAATCCTCTTGTTAGCGGAACTTATGACGGCAAAAACATTCCAACCGATGTGGTAATTGACTCCTACGGAATGAAATCTAAGGCTGATTTGAACTGTACTGCAACTGTACCTAAGTCAGACAGTAAAGTTTCCGGAAGCGGAATCTTAAACCTTTCTCAGATTCAGATTATAACTCCTTCATTTGAGCCGGAAATTGTTTACGATATATATAAAGACACTCTTGATTCCATTCAAAAAATGAAGATTTCTTTTGATTATAAATGGTCAGAAGAAAATGATTTAAGTCTGGACGTAAGTACCGATGCAGGAGATGTCTTCCAGTCTGCCTTTACAAGTTCCTTTAATAAGGCACTTTCGAAGATTGCAAATCAGGCACGTGAAAAAATAAATAATCTTCTTGCAGAAAAAACAGGAATCGCTTCTGATAAGATTGCAGAATTTACTGACATTGAAAAGGTAATTAAAAACTCTGATAAAGCCGTTCAGAACATGAAGTGTGAGCTGGAAGCGCGTAAAAAAGAACTTGAAAATATGGCAAGTGGCGCTGTAGACCGGGCTAAAAAACAGGCAGAAGCAGAACTTGCAAAGGCAAAAGCAGAGGCGGAAGCTAAAGCTAAGGCTGAAGCAGAACGCCTTAAAAAAGAAGCTGAAGAAGCAGCAAAGAAAGAGGCTGAAAAACAGGCAAAGAATCTGCTTAAAGGATTCGGCTTTTAATTAATTGCTGATCGGAGGTGTAGACTCTTTCTTCCGGTTATCAAAATATCCGCCGTCTTCAAGGTAGCGGCGGCGGGTCATAATCAGGCTGATAAGTTCCTGATACATGTTGTAGTCAATTTCAAGTGCCATAGGAAGAAGGAAGAATTCTGTTTCGTCGCAGTAACGTTCAATGAATTTAGGATCTGTCACGTAACCGAGCGAAATCATATTACTGATTCGGTCAGCACATTTAAGAATTTTTGCCTTCTGGCTGCCAGTATCAAGGATGCGGCGAAGGAACTGGCGTTTATCTTCATCTTCACGGCGGGTAACTTCCAGAACCAGATTCAGAACGGTCTGCCCTTCTTCATCACAATTAATAATCAGGTTGCGGTCAAAGTTAGGAATATCTTCTACTGTGTCGTGAACGACGCTGGCTTTTAACAGAATGGAATCGATATAGCCGTAATCAATAAGAATGGAAAGGGTGTCCATCTGGTGACGGAACATATTACCGCCGGCATGACGGGCTTTACCTATCAGGCCGGTGGCAAGCTGCATATAAGGAGCAAGAACAATGTCTTTGAGCTGCTGCATGTGCTCAGGATCCATATCCTTTGAGCGGTCAATTCGCATTTCGTATTTCTGTTTAGCCATTGCCTGCCTCCATTTCCTTGCTTAACAGTTTAGCACAGATTTATAAAATTTCTACTTCAAATCCGCAAGATAACTTTCAAGCGTTGCAATTTTTCGTTCGCTTTCTGCAAGACGGGCCTTTTCCTCTTCTACAAGATTTGCAGGCGCGTGCTTAGCAAAGTTTCCGTTGAGCTTGTTCTGGCTCATGCGGGCATAACCCTGTTCCTTTTCAATTGTTTTCTGGAAGCGGGCAATAAGCTGCTCTTTGTTGATATTTTCGTCAACAAGGATGAAAGACTCAAAACCTTTTCCTACTGTACCAATTGAAGATGCTGGTTTTGCCTCAACAAAGTCAACTTTTGCAACACCGGCCAAGAGCTGAATCATTTCAACTTTTTCGCGGCAAACTTCGGCAGCAGAACCCTTTTCAATCAAAATAGCAATATTGATTTTTGAAGCAGGGTCAATTCCGCAGTCTACGCGGAGAGCGCGGGTTTTACCGATGAGTTCCTTAAGAACTTCAAAGCGGGCTTCGATTTCTGCATTTTCGCGGTCAGCTGTGTATTCAGGATATGGCGCGTTAATGAGCATTCCTGCATATTCGCTGTTAGATGCAACTTTCTGAGTTCCAGCTGATTTACGGTTAGCGGCAATTTCAGAAAGAGGAAGCTTTCCGTAAATTTCTTCTGTAACAAATGGAAGATATGGGTGCAAAAGACGAAGGTTTTCTTCCAGGATGTTCATAAGAACTGAAGCCTGGCGGTCTTTTTCCTTATCATCACCATTTTTGAAGTTGATTTTTGTAGCTTCAACATACCAGTCGCAGAACTCGTTCCAGAAGTATTCCATAAGAGCGCTTGCGGCATCGTTGTAGCGGTAAGTATCCAGAGCTTCGCGGGCAGTTTTTGCGGCGTAGTTGAGGCGGCTGTAAATCCACTTGTCCAGCTCTGTAAGGTCAGCGTCTGTTACAGGAACAAGATTGCGGCCTTCAAGGTTTCCAAGAAGGTAGCGGCTTGCGTTCCAGACTTTGTTACAGAAGCGTGAACCGAGTTTGAAAGAATCTTTATCGATAAGAATATCCTGTCCCTGTGCGCACATAAATCCAAGAGTGAACTTAAGGGCGTCGGCACCGTACATATCGATAATCTCAAGAGGGTCCATACCGTTACCAAGAGACTTAGACATTTTGCGTCCCTGCTTATCGCGTACAAGACCGTGAATATAGATATCATGGAAAGGAGCTTTTCCTGTAAATTCAAGACCAGCCATAATCATACGGCTAACCCAGAAGAAGATGATATCGTAGGCTGTTACAAGAGCAGTTGTAGGATAGAATTTTTCAAGATCTGCAGTATTTTCAGGCCATCCCAGAGTTGAGAAAGGCCAGAGCCATGAAGAGAACCATGTATCGAGTACATCTTCATCCTGTTTTAGGTCTGAGGCAGCAGCGCCACACTTTGGACACTTGCATGGATCTTCGCGGCTTACAATTACTTCTCCGCACTTCTGACAGTACCAGGCAGGAATACGGTGACCCCACCAGATCTGGCGGCTTACACACCAGTCGCGGATATTTTCAAGCCAGTGAGAATAGGTGTTTTCCCATTTCTGAGGGAAGAACTGAATTTCGCCTTTTTTCCAGGCTGCAAGAGCCTTGTCTGCCATAGGCTTCATTTTTACAAACCACTGGTCGCTCAAATATGGCTCTACTACAGTTTTACAGCGGTAGCAGTGACCAACCGAGTGAACCATTTTTTCTTCACCCTTGAAAAGGCCAGCTTCTGTCAAATCTTCAATTACCAGTTTGCGGGCAGCTTCAGACTTGAGTCCGCGGTATTTTTCAGGAACGTTTTCGTTCAAGCGTCCGTCTGGAGTAAGAAGGTTGATAACTTCAAGGTTGTGGCGTTTTCCAACTTCCCAGTCGTTAGGGTCGTGAGCCGGAGTAATTTTTACCATACCGGTTCCGAATTCCATATCAACATAATCATCAGCGATGATTGGGATTTCTTTTCCAGTAAGAGGAAGCTTAAGCTTCTTTCCTACGATTGCCTTATAGCGCTCGTCATTAGGATTTACGGCAACGGCAGTATCACCAAAGAAGGTTTCCGGACGAGTTGTTGCAACTTCAATCTTTCCGCTTCCATCAGCATATTCATAATAAAGGTGATACATTGCACCCTGTGTATCTTCATGGTCAACTTCATCATCAGCAAGGGCAGTACCACAACGAGGACACCAGTTTACAAGGCGCTTTCCGCGATACATAAGTCCGCGCTCATAAAGAGTAACAAAAACGTCGCGAACTGCAGCGCTAAGTCCTTCATCATAAGTAAAGCGTTCGCGTTCCCAGTCTGTAGAGTTTCCAAGTTTTCTCTGCTGCTTTACGATTGTATTATGGTGGTCTTCCTTAACCTTCCATGTGCGTTCAAGGAATTTTTCGCGGCCCAGGTCGTTGCGGGTAAGACCTTCTTTTTTAAGCTGGCGTTCAACAACGTTCTGAGTTGCAATTCCGGCGTGATCAGTACCTGTGAGCCAGAGAGTGTTGTCGCCCTTCATACGGTGATAGCGTACAACGATATCCTGAAGAGTATTGTTAAGTCCGTGTCCCATGTGAAGAACGCCTGTTACGTTTGGAGGTGGAATCACGACTGAATATGTGTTTGTTTTCTTATTACAATCTTCGCACTGGCATTTGTACTGTGCGTGTACAGGGGAAGCTTCGTCGCTGGCAGGTTTAAAATAGCCTTTTGTTTCCCATTCGCTATAAATTCTGTCTTCAAATGACTTTGGCTCGTAGGCCTTTTCCAATTCAATTGCTTTCATAGAAAAAAATTATAGTGATTTTCCGTTGTAAAGTAAATTAATCTGATATAAAATAGCAATGATATGGCAACTACAGCAAATTTAAGTGCATTAATTAAATATTACGCTGATAAACAAAAATCCCCTTTCATTGATTTTAAGGAATTCTGTACCTATATCAAAAAATATGCAGATCATCATGTTGAAGAACAGGGAGAACTTGTAAAATATCTGGGTGATACAGCGGGCACTATAAATGCTGAACTTCAGGGCTTGAGCGAAAAACATCTGGTTGCCATGACAACAAACGGCAATAAAAAGATGATTGTTGCCTTTAATTTCTTTGTATCCCGCTACACAGCCCAGTACAACGAAATTCTCAGAAATGATTCCACTCCCTATCCCCTTGTTTCTGATTTACCTAAGCAGTTTCCGCTGACAGCCATTGAGCGAAAAGCTGCCGTTTCATACATTCCGTCTTTAATAGAAAAAGACACATCAAAAACAAATCAGATTTTTTTTTCTGGAATTTTCTCAGGAAATTCCAGCTTTAGTATTGCCATCCTGCATTTCAATGAAAATTTTGATTGAAAGTGCCCAGCAGAAAATCCGCAGAATCCTAAAAAAAGAAGAATATCACGACTACTTTTTGAAAAAACTGCGTTCTACAAATCCTACAAAGGAAGTTCCAATCCGCGGTTTCTATTCAAAATTTGTAGATGCAAATGAAAATAACTTTTCTCAGCTTGCAGACGGGGATGATTATTACTTCTGGAATCAGCTTTTGTACTTTATTAAACAGGATTATCTTAAAATTCAGGATAGAACGACTGATGATGTAAATATTCTTCAGGCAGTTCAGATTGCAGAAATCCACAGTTCATACCTGAAGGCTAAATTCCAGGATAACAAGAAAAAACAGGATGCCCTTAATGAGCTGGAAGGTTCACTGGGAAAACCTCCATACTTCTTTTCTATGAATCAGATTCTTAAATTTAAGGATAAGTCTGGAAAGGATTTATACGGAATTTACAACGAAGAAGATTTGAAAAAGACTTTACAGAGACTTACAACGGAAGGTGAATCAAATGAACTTCCGCCGCTGCTTGTTTTTAAAGTTTCTTCAGGCACCCGCTATTTTGTCTACAAAAAAAACGTACTCAATGTTGTCGTTCGTCTTTGTAACGAAGCCCATGATTCTATTGAACGCTTTCTGGAAGACAAGTGGTACAACACCCTGATGGATCACGAAAAGCTTCCTGAAATGACAAATATAAGTCATTTTGAAAATGCGCTTCACAAGCTTGTTGAACAGAATTCGCCGGTTTTACATGCCCTTTTAAGTGCTAACTTTATGACTCTTCTGGCCTTTGATAAAGATGAATCTGAAATGCCTCAGGGCTTCAGACTTTTTGTAAACGGAAAACTTCTGCCTTATCATGATCTTTTGATGCTGAAAAACGCAAAAATTCTTGCAAATGCTAAGGCTAGACTTCCTTTCTACTACACAATGCCTATTATTTCCTGGATTTTTGCCCTCTTTACTTCCGGTAAAAGCCAGCGGGAAAAGGCAGCAAGAAATAGTGCCGCAAACAATCCTTTTGAAGAGCTGGAAGAAGAAGCTGGTGCAGGCCGCAAGAAGAGCAGAGCCGATATACTTTCCGCAAAGGCAAAAGACATTACACAGGATATGATTCCGGAAGGTTCAACTATTGACCGTGAATTAAACTATCTTGAAAAACAATGGAACAAACGCATTTCTAAAGACGCCTACAATCAGCTGAATGAAGATGTAAACGCTTTAATCCGGGACTATACCCGTAAGGTTTTACGTACTCTTTCTGATTCGACCTTTACAAAAGAACGTATTAAAAATCTTGCAGAAACATTAACTGCCGCACCTAATATGCAGAGACTTGGTAACAACAAAGCCCTGACCGAGTACGTTGCACTTTATATGCTCAGGCTGATTTCCAACAGATAATTCTTAGCTTTTGTTATCAGACAGTAAATTTTGGCTCATCTCGTAAATTTGTATAGATAATTTGAAAAATTTCTTTAAATTTCTCGAATTTTTTTTCAAAATTTTTGTCAAAACCTCAAAATCAGGGGAAGTGTATATATGTTGAAGTTCAACATTTTTCCCGGCCGGAAAAAGCAAAAAACTAAAAGGTATGAGGTTTTATATGAATCAGTTGAATTCTTTGATTATTGAAGGAAATGCCGTAAAAAAGGCAGAATTTTCGGAGCCAAAAGCAGGCTTTTTTGTATGCAGATTTCCGGTTGCAGTAAACCGCTGGTACAAAAGCCGTAATAATGAAGGCGTTTCTGAAGTGTCGTATTTTGATGTGGAAGCTTACGGAAAGCTCGCGGAATACTGTAAAAAGAAAGTTGATAAGGGTCAGGGCATGAGAGTCGTGGGACGAATCAAGCAGGACAGATGGAAGGATAAGGACGGAAAAACTGCCAGCAGGGTTTATGTAGTTGCAGAACACATTGAATACAAACCAAAGTTCAACAATTCTGTAATGGCAAACGAAGAAGAAGAGGCTTCTGCAGAAGAGGTCGAAAGTCAGGCAAGCTCAGCCAGTCTTGAAACTTCTGCAGAAGAAACGGTTTTCTAGCGTTTTTTACGTCCTTTGAACTTTGCGCCAGGTCTGCCTTTTGCAGGAGTAGCTCTTGAAGAAGGGCTTCTTGCAGGTGCAGTTCCCTTTGCCTTTGCGGCAGCGGCACGTTCAGCGGCAGCTTTATATTCCTCAAGTTTTTCCGGATTATAAAAACCGTCTTTCCAGTTGAATCTGGAAATTTCTGGGAGAGGCTGCTGCTTAACAAGCGAAGTCATAATGGCTTTTATCTGGCTTTTTGAAACCTTTGTCTTTGAAAAATCAACAAGGAGTTTCTTAAAGCCTGAGCCCTGCAGAATATTTACCTTATCTACAATGCTGAATGGTTCTTCCGGCATTACAAAAGAACCGTCCTGAGTAGAGCTGATTTTGAACATTTTTTCCTCTTTATCAGAGAAGAAAGTAAAATCATAGTCAGAAGGCATTTTAAAGCGCATGCGGAAAAGAGCCGGGTATGCAAAGACTGGCACCAGAACACGGGAACGCACTTTTTCTTCGTAAGTTGCTTCAAGATTCTTTCTTGAATTTTCATACGGAGAAATAAAGGCTCCGATGTTAAGGTTTTCAAGCCAGGAAACTGCCCAGCGGTTGAAGGTATAAAGGTAAGGACCTGCAACCATATTAACGCCCATAGATTTGAGCATCTGAATGTGGGCAAGGTTGTTTACTACAAAGTTTTTATAGCCGTCTTCTACAAGGGCTGTAAGTTCATTTTTAAGCTGGTCTTCCTGAAGAGGACTACAGAAAGGATCAAGCGAAATAAAAATCTGCTTTTTGGAGAAAGGCAGGACAGTCTTATGATTCAAAAGGTCATATGAAGTTTCTGAGTTATATTCCAGAATGAGACGAACAGGTTTTAAGCCCTGAACTGCAAAGACATCTGCAATAGAAGAAACCTGGGCATAAATGCCGTCCGGAAAGTAAGCAAGTTCCTTATCTTTTACCGGTGTAAGGTCAAGAATCGGAAGCATTTCATCTTTAGGCTGCTTGCGGTAACGGCCAAGGTCACCCGGCAAAACTCGCTGATAGCGTTTTGAGCCTGACTTAATCTGCAAAAGGTAAACTTCATCACCAACAGCAAAGCCGCCCGGAATATCAATCCAGCGTTTTCCTTTTTCTTCATCAAGTTCAACAGAGCGGATTTTGTGGCTTACGCGGCCAGTATCGTCCTTTTTATGAAGACGGATTGAATCACCCGGATCAGGGTCGTATGAACCGCCGGAAAGACAGGCCATTTTTACATTTATCTGCTCCTGAGGAGTATCAGGATTTGCATTAGCGCGGATAGCCTCTACAAGTTCACGAGGTGCTGCCTTAATTGCAGAGATTTTTCCAAGATAAATACCGGTTCCGCCAGCCTGGTCAGGATTCAAAATCTTCTGGGCAGAGTTTTTAACGCCATCATCAAGAGTCTTAAAGCCGTACCAGTAGTCTGTTTTTGAACGGGCAAAATCAGAAGCAAGCATACGTTTGCCGGCTGCAATTGCGCCTTTTTTATCTTCCTTATAATGATCAATTACATAACGGTAAGCTGCAACTACACTGCCAACGTATTCGGCACTCTTCATGCGTCCTTCAATCTTAAAAGAATCAACACCGGCTTCAATAAGATCCGGAATATGATCTATAAGCTGAAGATCACAAGGAGAAAAGTAGTAACCGCTCTTAATTCCACCGGAAACTTCTGCATTGTAGTAGCGGCGGCAGGCCTGAGCACACATTCCCCGGTTAGCAGACTTTCCGCCTAAGAAGCTTGAAAAGAGACAGAGGCCCGATTCACTTACACAAAGAGCTCCGTGAACAAAAACTTCAAGGTTTGCGCCTGTTTCGTTTTTTATTTTCTGAATTTCTTCCAGTCCCAGTTCTCGAGCAAGCACCATTCGTTTTACCCCCTGCTTCTGCAAAAGGCGTACTGCGGCAGTGCTTTCTACGTTCATCTGAGTAGAAGCATGAAGTTCCATATTCGGAAAGAATTCCTGAGCCATGCGCATGATAGCATAATCCTGCACAATAAGGCCGTCTGGTCCAACTTCATTGAGATAAGATAAAAAGCGGTAAAGACGCTCAGTTTCGCGCTCTTCGCTTACAGTATTAACTGTTACGTAAATTTTCTTGTTCTGACGGTGAAGAGTTTCTACAGCCGCCTCAAACTGATTCCATGCAAAATTTGATGTTCTAAGGCGCGCGTTAAAACTCTTCAGTCCCAAATAAACTGCATCGGCACCTTCGCCGATTGCTGCATCCAAAGATTCAATATTTCCCGCAGGAGCTAATAATTCAACCATTTGGATAGTTTAACACAAGTTTGCAGAATTTTACAATCTACTTTCAAATTCTCCCTTCAGACCGGGCTGCCATTTCCCAGTTAGAGGCAGGACTTTCCAAAGGATAATCCTCTTCCAGATAATCATTTTCTTCTATATTATTTTTAATATCTTCTGCATCAATTCTTGTAAGTGACTTTGCTGCACTGTCATTCTTTGGCTTTCTTACTGCATCAGAAATATCCATGCTGTCTATGATTCCGTAATTATAAAGGCGCTCAACGGCAAGCAGAACATTACTTTTCCATTCCAGTGCCTCAGGATTTGCAAAGCAGACTCCGTCAAGAATCTGGGAACTTGCCTTGTTTTCAAGAATAAGGGCATCTGCACTTTTCGTATAACATAAATCCTTATCAGAAGTCCACAAATCACGAATCCCGGCAGGAGAAATTCCGCTGGCAGCCAGATTCAAATCCTCACCTTCTTCTGAAATACAGCCCTCCCCCTTCTGACGCAGGTGAACAAGAAGGATTTCACCCTTATGAACTTCGATCGGCGGGAAATTATATCCTTTTTCAATTCCCTTGCTGGCACCATAAAGGCAAAGATTTGCAAGGTTTCCGTCACTAAGGGCAAGAAGTTCTACATATTCCGTACGCAAGAGGCTTTTCTCTTTATTAGACTCGTTGTAAAAATACAGTTCTGTCATAATCATCTGAGGAACGCGTGAATTATAGCCGGTAAAACGGGTTGAAAAGGTAAGAGTATTTCCAATCTGATCTTCAACTACGGCATAAAGTTCATAAGAATTCCCGATAATCGTAGAAGAGGTAAAATTAAAAACTATCGTTTTTTCATCTTCCTGAGCTTCGATGGTAACAGGAATTTTCCCATAGCCCCCGCTTGCAGCTTTCAGAGCCGTAGAAAGTTCTTCTGTTTTTGAATGGGAATAGGAATCTGAAATTCCTTCAATGAAGGGCGAAAGCACAGCTCCCGTAACCTTCACCTTTTCCGAAAAGCTGATTTGAAGCGAGTTTTCGTCAACCACTTCAATATTTTCTATTACAGGAGACGCATAATCTCCGCCCACAATCTGAACTCCCTCAGGAGTCACCTTACATGAAAAAGGCATTACGCTGAATAGCGTAATGCCTGTAATCAAGATAGTCTGTACTAAAGACAGAATAATTTGTTTGTACTTTTTCATAGGCTTCCTCTTTTTATTTTCTACATATACACTAGTCGCAGACTGTTAAAAATCGGAAGTATTTTTCAAAAAAAGTTTAAAAATTCTGCAATTTTATCTGAGTTTTGCAGCCTCTACCATGTAGCGCACAGAAAGGCCTGCATCATCTTCATAATGCTTTTCAATTACAAAGATAAGATTTTTTCCGCACTCATCGCGGAAGATGCGTTCAATCTTATAATTTGTAACTCCCTTGCGGCTGATAGAAGGAGAACCGATTCTCTGGGTGCTGAGCACGTAGCCATCGGCATCATATTTTTCAAGATTTATATAGAAAGATGAACGGGCATTTTTTCCTTTACCATTGATTGTTGGAACCAGAGTAATTCTGTAAGAATTCTGATTTTCAAGATCTGCGCTTGTAAAATCCTTGAATACAATTTCGTCTGTTCCAGTTTTATGAACATCATCAAGAATATAAAGCACGTGCTCTGCGTTTGCTCTTTTACAGTTGAGCCCATTTATATAAGAAGCAGACTTTGCTTCCAGCTCGTCATAAACAGCCTTTCCGTTTTTGTCGGCAGTTGCAGCAGACGGACGTGTCTTGAAAACGCCGGAATCTACATAGTCATTTGCGGCAATATCAACCTGATAAATTTCTGCCCATCCCTGAAACTTTTTATCTGTTTTTCCATACTGAGCAAAAACATAATATTTTCCGTCTGCTGAAAATCCTTTATCTACAAAAGAGGCAACATCCCCCGCATTTAATGCTGTAGCAGCCAGTAAAAAAGCAAAACTGCACAAGAACGATTTTTTCATAAATCCTCCCAAAAATTATGGTCTATCACTTTATTTTCGGCTTTACAGAAAAAGTCTTTACTGTTATTTTTTTTATTATGACAATTAAAGCTCGAAATCGTTTCTACATGGGATTTTTTATTTTTACACTGATTGTTTTCATTTTTGACTTGATATTTTTTCACTACCAGATTTTTGCAAAAAACCTTAGTGTCCCGGAAGTAAAGTTACCGGAAAACTCACCAGCTTCCTTTTTATTCGGCTTTAAGCCTGTTTTTTCCTATTCCGGGATTTTCTTTCAGTTCATTTATCTTTGCGGAACAAGTTTTACTATATTATATGCTTTTTATAAGACTCAGGCTGGAGAACTTGCTTACTTTCTTTTGTTTTTGCTTTCAATTCTTCTGGATACAGCCCGCATTTTTATTCCGCTTTTAAATCTTGCAGGAAGTTTTCATACTGCATTAATTGCAATTAACAATATAGTTCTTACAGGAACTTTTCTGGGTCCCGTTTCGCTGATGGCGCTTGTGCTTTTTTCCGGCGAAGAATACCGTCAGAATCTTGAACAGAACTGTATGATTATTATTGTTGCGGCTACCTTTGTTGCTTTTTCTATTCCAATTAATACAGGCATTCTTCTTCCGAATTTTACTTCAGCTGCCGCCTTTTCTAAAATAATCAGATTATTCATAGTTGTTTCTGTTATTATTTCTGTACTTTCTATGTGCATGAATAATTACAAGAGGGAACTTTCTCAGATTACTACGCTGGGATTTTTTGTACTTGGAACGGGATCTTTGATTTTAAAGCACTGCTACACACTTTTTCA
Source organism: Treponema sp. JC4 (assembly GCF_000260795.1). Classification (GTDB taxonomy): domain Bacteria; phylum Spirochaetota; class Spirochaetia; order Treponematales; family Treponemataceae; genus Treponema_D. The sequence continues at coordinate 207,752 of NZ_AJGU01000001.1, read as the reverse complement.
GCTGATTATCGGGGTAATTTTTCTTTCGGTGGGAACAGTGCTTTATTTTAAGGAACTGCACAATCAGTATTTGTGGAATTCTTAATCTAGCTTACTTGAGGCCTTCTAACTTACAATTCCAAAGAAAAGCCCGATTGTTACAGGAATCAAAACATTATCAAAATCAGAAAGAGGCAGCATTTCCAGAATCATAGCTGCACAGCCGGTAAGAAGACTTACATAGCAGTTCTGACAGCAGCAGAAGGTGGCAATGTAAACTGCAAGAAAACAGGTAAGGCTTCCGGCAACTGTTTTTCCGTGGCTGCCAGGAATTGTAATTTTTCCGATTAACTTACCGGAAAGACTTGCAAGGCCGTCTCCAAATGCAAGTGCAAATATTCCAACCTTTGCACATTCCGGCGGTAAAAGCAGGGCTGCAATAATTATTCCGATTACAAGCGTTACAGGACCAAGTACAAAACGGTTTTCATCGCGTTTACGGGCTGCAACCTCAGTTATTTTTGAAACAAGGGGAATTGTAACACCCTTAAGGCGTAAAAATTCACACAAAGAATAACCGGCAAGGGCAAAAACCAAGAGCCATAAGGTCGGATAATAGGCAAGACCAAGAAACAAGGGCACAAAACTTGAACAGATATGAATGCTTTTTCTAAAAAGTTCCTTGGCAATTGAGTTTGCTTTTTGTCTTAAATAGATACCGTACTGAATGCTGTTCTGCATCTGCATTACCTCTCATTATCTGTCAGAGTTTTTGGAATTTCTGTATAAATTGCCGGCTCATATTCTGAGAAATTGTGAGTTACATATTTTATATTCTGCTCAGCAAGGTTTGTTCCGCCCAGACGCAAAAGCGTATTCTGGTTACGTGTAAGCGCATCCCAGGCTCGAACTGACTGCTGGAATTGAACGATTGATTTTGCGTTCAGGCTGCTGTTTCCAGTTCTTTTTGCAAGACGGTAAAGTGTTACACCGTAGTTGTTTGATGCGCAAAGATAAGTATTTACAATGTCGTAATCACTGTCGTTTACCTGAGGGAATACCATCTGGCGTTCAAGAACATCTTCATCAAGGCGTTTAACCAGCTGATTGTAATAACCTTCGGCTGCATAATCGTCTCCGCGCAGGCTGAGGGTATTTGCCATTGCCAGCATAAGATTCTTTTCCTTGATATTTCCGTCTCCGGCCTTCATAAAGGAACCAAGAGCTTCTGTCAGGTTATCGTTATTATACTGAATAAAGCCTATGCGGTAACGGATCTGAGGACTGTCGTTTTCAAGTTCAACAGAAGACATGTAATTTTTAAGGGCGTCATCATAATCAGCAGAAACAAAGTATTTTAAGTCTGCCATATCTTCATAAAGCTTTCCGATATCCTTGTTTCCTTCAAAGCCTGCGTTATCACGTTCCTGAGTATAAAGGGAAATTCCTTCCGCATACTGCTCCTGAGCCTGAACGTGCTCACCATTTGATTCGTAATATTCGCCCAAAAGCTTGTAGGTATCAATATATTTGTAAAGATCGCGGCGCTTGATAGACTTAGCGGCATCAAACTTTCTGAGGGTATTTTTAAGGGTGTTTTCTACCCTTTCGCTTTCGTTAGAAAGAACGTAGTATTTAGAAAGATTATAGAGAGCCACAGGATTTTCCGGATTTGCATGAGCCGCAGTCAAAAGAAGACGGCGGAGTCCGTCAATCTGGAAGCGCAGATATTCCTGACTTGCAGGAAGAGGTCCATAATATTTATCAAGAAGATAGCCGGAAAGCTCTGTCCAGTCATCTGCAGGAAGTGATTTTTCCTTAGTTTCATCAAAATTCTGGCGGATTTCCAGAACCTGACGAAGCTTGTCTGAGCGGATAAAGTAGCGCATCATACGGCCAATATAGAGATTATTAGGCTTATAAAGCTGCATAAGAGAAGCATACTGTTCGCGGGCAAGATCCAGTTTTGAAGGGTCTTTTTCAGTTCCCCATTCAAGATAGATATCACCAAGCTCAAGAATTCCGTCGGCATCATTAATATGATAATCAAGAACTTCGCGGCGAACAATTTCTTCAGCACGCTCATAATTTACCATATCGTAAAGTTCCATGTCGGCATATTCAAGACCGGCTTCCTTATCATGACGGAAGCACATTAGGATATTCTGATACATTTTTTCGGCACGCTGATACTGTTTGTGGTCACGATAGCCGCGGGCATAATTGAAGAACCAGGGACGGCTGAGACGGTATTTTACAGCTTCATCAAATTTGATTTCCGACTGAGGATATTCTTCTGTCTGTAAAAGAGCATAGCCCTGCTTGTAAAGGGAGTTTGCCTTAAGAGGTTTATAGATACAGTTCTTGGCAAAATTGAAAATTCCAATTCCAACCAGAATTAAAGCACAACCTACGATAAAGCCCGGAATAATTCTGTTACGCAGCTGGTAAGAAAGTGATTTTTTATAAGCTTCGTATTCTTCTGCTGAACGGTGCTCAAAATCACGCGGAACAGGAATTGAAATGTCCAGCATTTTTTCGAGCATTGAGGCAACCTGGCGGGCAGGAGCCTTGTTTATAATTTTTTCAATTACTTCGAATTCAGCGTCTTCTGTAAATTCGTCCTGAACGATAAAGTTTTCAAAGGCAAGACGTACATTGAGCGGATATTCGCTGAAATTCTTGAGGAAGACCTTGTACTGGGCATCTGAAAGGGTATTTGGAGGAAGCTCTTCGCCAGGAATTGCTTCTGAAAAGTCCGGCTGATCAAGTTCTGATTCTTCAGGTTCTTCTTTTTTAGGAGTCTTTTTGCTTTTTGGAGCAGGCTCTTCTTTTTCTTCTGCGATTTCAGAGAATCCTGGAATTACAAAGTCATCGTCATCTCCGCCGCCAAGGAAGTCATCTTCACTGATCTGACTGTCGGTATCTGAAATACCAAAGTCCATGTCATCCATGCCGGTAGTATCAAAGGCTTCTACAGGTTCGTCAGATTCTTCTATGCCGGAGTTGAGAGAATCAAGACTGAGATCTTCATTATCAGAAACTTCTTCGGCAACGGCGTCGGTATAATCTGGCATTGAAAGTTCTTCGCCAGAATCGCCTGAAGGAAGACCAAAGTCCATATCATCAAGATTTAAGTCGCCTGCAGAAATATCACTTTCTACTGCCGGGGAATCTGCTGCATCTGAAGGAGTTTCTTCAAGTGAAGTTGCAGCAACATCAGGACTTCCAAAATCCATATCATCAAGGTTGAGGTCACCAGCTGACATGTCAGCTTCTTCGGATGGACTTTCAGCAGAAATGTCAGCAGAAGTATCTTCAGCGGGAATGGTGTCGTCCATAGACGGCATGTCCATATCGCTGAGATCAAACAAGTCTGATGTTGAAGGTTCTGCAGCATCAGTAGCGTCAGCAGTTTCTACATTTTCTTCTGCCTCTACATCAGTTTCTGCAGGCTCCGGCATAGAAAAATCCATGTCGTCCAGATTTAAGTCAGCAGCGGAAAGGGCTGTTTCTTCAGCCGGAACTTCTTCCGCAGGCTCTTCAGCAGTTTCTGCAGCTGGGGCTTCTTCTGTCGGAACTTCACTTGCTTCACTTGCCTCGCCAGTTCCAAAATCCATATCGTCAAGATTCAAATCATCAAGACCTGAGGTATCAAGTCCTTCACCTGTTGTATCTGATTCATCTGCTGCAGGCGCTTCCTCTACAGGAGTTTCAAAAGCTTCATCTCCGGTAGTCTCTGTTGGACCAAAGTCCATATCATCAAGATTCAGATCATCGGCTGATATTCCGCCTTCTTCTGCAACAGGAGTTTCTTCAATTGCCTCATCATCAGAAAGTTCTTCTGCAACTTCTGGCTCTGTAATTTCAGCTTCTTCTGCAGGCTCTTCAGCAACTTCTGGGGCTGTTTCAACTGGAACTTCTTCAGCTTCAGCAGTTTCCGCAGGAACTTCTTCTGCTTCTGCAGGTGCACCCATATCCTCAAAGCCGTCTATATCAAGGCCATCCAGGCTAAGTTCATCAAAATTAATATCTTCTACAGAAGGCGCCGGTTTTACTTCTTCAACTGGAATTTCATCAAGACTTTCAGCTTCTTCAGCACTTTCTTCTATATTAGTACCTGTATTATCGAAGAGTTTTGGTCCATTATCTTTTTTGTCAGACTTAGTTTCTGGATGAATATTTGTTTCTTCATCATCATCAAAACCGCCGCTCAAATCAAACTCGTCGAACATATCATCTTCAGGCATTTCGCCAAAAAGACCAGAGCGGGCAGCTTTTGGTTTTGGAGACTTTATTTCAACTTCAGGAATATCATCAAGGTTCAAATCATCAAGATCTGAAACGTCAAAGGCTTTTGGAGCAGACTCTTTATTGTTATCAACAAACTGAGAAGCAATACTGTCCAGAGGTTCAAGACCAGCAAGTTCTTCTTCCTCAGCCGGATTTGCTTCTGGAACAGTCTCAGGCTCTTCTGCAGCTTCTGGCACAACTTCAGCTTCTGCCTCACTTGCTGCTTCTGGTTGAGCTTCAATAATTCCGAGCTCATTAAGTTCTGGAATATCTTCGAGAGAAAAATCTTCTGCAGGAGAAGCTTCTGCTTCGACCGGAGTTTCTGTTTCAGGTTCAGCTTCTGGCACAACTTCTTCAGCAGGGGAAGCATCTGCTTCTATATTTTCATCAAAAGAAGGAAGGTTATCAGCATCAAAGTCAAAAGATTCTGAAGGTACTTCTGCAGCCTCTTCTACAGGTTCTCCGGTAAGTTCTTCCATAGAAGGAAGGGCTGAATCATCTGCAAAAGAATTATCCAGATCAAGGCGTTCAGCGGCAGCCTCAACATCTTCTTGAGTAGCTTCTTTTTCAATACCTGGAATATCAAGGTCGCCAATATCAGCAAGTTCGGCCAGGTCTGAATTCAAATCAGGTAAATCTGAAAGCTCTTCTTCAACCGGTTGCACCCCGCTTCCTGCCAATTCTGCAAGTTCAGGAAATCTCTCTGCAATCGCAGCAGGATCAGGTTCTGGTTCCGGCTCAGGTTCTGGTTCGTCAAAACCGGCACCCGCAAGAAGGGCATCAAGACCCAAATCTGAAATCGGGATTTCTTCTGGTTCCGGCTCAGGTTCTGGCTCCGGTTCATCTTCAAACATAGAAAGGTCTGGCATATCTCCGCCGCCTTCGCCAGCATCATCACCGCCACCCATGCCCATTCCAAGATTAAGCAGGTCAGACATGTCAGGGGCAGAAGAAGCACTTGTTTCAGCGGAATCGTTAGCTCCTGAAGTTTCAGCAGCAGGAGCGCCAATACCGGTAATATCAGAAAAATCCTCCGGAGCAGGAGCTTCTTCTTTTACGATTTCGTTCATCGGCATTCCGATAACAAAATCTTCTGAATCATCAACATCGGGAATTGTAGCCGGGATTTCGACTTTTACAGGCTTTTCGCCACGAGTAGCACGGACGGTAACTTCGTTACCCAGAGAAAGCATGTCGTTGTTAAACTTTTTAAGTTGGCTCAAGCCTGGCATAGTGTAATTTTACCCCACAACACTTCAATATTACAAGAGAGTTGTTTTTCCCCACTCTTCTTTGTAAATTAACGGAATTTTTTAAGGGGCACTTTAACAAAATGTTACTTATATATAAAAGAAAAAAAGGGCTTTCGCCGGGAACCGTGGTTAGCTCCGCATTGGCGGCTCTTAACACTAGAGTGGAGGCATCGGCCGCGCTTTTGAAGCTTCGCTAACCACGAACCCCGGCAACGCCCTTTTTTATCTTCCAAAGTATAAGTACGCCTCCCCCGGCTCCGCCATTTTATCCTACATAATAATATTTTAGTTAACACTCAAAAATTCCTAAATCTCCAGCGACACCTGCCGATATTGTGAATATGAAAATGACAAAATTTGTTTTGATGTCGGCACTGGCAGGATTTTTCTGCACAGGAATGGGGTTTGCGGCAGCTCCGGCAAACTATCAGAATTTTGAGCTTGATACACTTTTGCACAATATTGAAAAACCGGGTGAACCGATTGTAACGGAAGATTACATCATTTTTACGGCAAATACCAACAACCGCTCGGTGGGAATTGCCTTTGATTTTGAAAATTATCAGGTAATTCACCCATTTCAGGTGCTTTCAAACACCGATGACGAAGGCGTCTCTACCCGCAAGCACCTTTTTTACTGCTATCAGCGCCAGCACCGTTTTGACACCTTAAAATACCGTCTGGTAATCGACGGCCTTTGGACAACCGACCCCCTGAATCCAAATAAGGAATACGACAATCAGGTAAATTTGTACTTTTCTAAACTCGAAAATCTTGGCCAGATAAAAATTGAAACCGAGGCAACTTCCAACGACACCGTAAAGTTCATTTATAAGGGCGAAAGCGGCCTAAAACTCAACCTTGCCGGCACCTTCACCAACTGGGATCCATGGATTTACCAGCTTGAAGAAATTCAGCCGGGTCTTTACGAACTTGAACTACCCCTGACAAGCGGCACATATTACTATAACTACTATCTGGGTCTCACCCCTATTCTGGACAACACAAACCCGGAAAAAATCTACACCGCCGACGGCCGAAGCGCCAGCGTGATTAGGGTGAATTAGGTTAAAAAAAAAAGGAGGGGGAAGTCTCCCCCTACGCTCCAAAGCGTTGCTTTTACGCTACCCTCTCTGCGGGGACACCCCGCAACGCCCCGTTATCTAAAACGTCTAGCCATAGCCTGCAGTTTACTCATGTCCATACCCTTGAGGGCATTCATGTCCAGACCGCCCATTCCACCTGCACCACCCATCATGGCAGAAGGGTCTAAGCCAAGCTGATTCATCATTTTGCCCTGGAGGCCACGGTTACGGCTTACTTTTTTCATCATGAGCTTTGTCTTTTCAAACTGTTTGATAAGTTTGTTTACGTCGGCAACGCTGGTTCCGGAACCTTTGGCAATACGCTTGCGGCGGCTTGGACCAATAATAAGATGATTCAGGCGCTCTTTGTAAGTCATACTCTGAATTATAGCTTCATTCTTTTTCATGCCGCTCATATCAAGCTGGCTTGGGTCAATTCCGTTCATACCAGGAAGCATTTCCAGAAGTTTACTCATGCTGCCCATCTTTTTAACCTGCTGGAACTGTTCAAGCATATCCTGCAAAGTAAACTCGTTGCGCTGAAGTTTTTTCTGCATTTTGAGGGCAGCTTCTTCATCAACAGTTTCCTGAGCTTTTTCAACCAGGGAAACGATATCACCCATGCCAAGAATACGGCTGGCAATTCGTTCAGGATGGAAAACTTCAAAATCTTCTGTTTTTTCACCGGTACCAACGAACAAAATCGGCTTATCGGTGATTGTTTTAAGAGAAAGTGCCGCACCACCGCGGGCATCTGAGTCGAACTTTGTAAGGATAACGCCGGTAAGTCCCAGCTGCTCGTCAAAGCTCTTGGCAATTTCAACAGCATTCTGACCGGTCATTGCATCGGCAACTAAAAGAACCTCTACCGGGCCGGTTACCTTCTTGATTTTTACAAGCTCTGCCATCATCTCTTCATCAATCTGAAGACGACCAGCAGTATCGATGATGATTGTATCGTTTCCGTTACGGCGGGCAAAATCAATTGCTTCTTTTGCGTTCTTAACGGCATCTTTTGAATTTTCTTTGAAAACCGGAACTCCGATTTTTTCTCCAAGCTGAGAAAGCTGTTCAACAGCGGCTGGACGAACTAAGTCACAGGCAGCAAGGAGAGGCTTTCTTCCGTCTTTAAGGAGTTTTGCGGCAAGTTTATGGGCAGCAGTAGTTTTACCGGCACCCTGCAAACCAAGCATAAGGATAACCGACTGAGTATCAGGTCCCTTAAGGTGAAGGTCAACCTTTGTGTCACCCAGCATGGCAACAATTTTGTCGTAAATGATTTTTACAAACTGCTGGCCAGGATCTACGGCTTTAAGAACCTTTTCTCCCTTTGCTTCTTCGATTGTAGAATTAACAAAGCGGCGTACAACGCGAAGGTTTACATCGGCTTCAAGAAGAGCCATTTTAATCTGCTCAACTGTGTCCTCAATATTCTTCTCTGTAATAGTTGATTTACCGCTAAGGGTTTTAACAACGCTTGAAAAAGCGCCAGAAAGTTTCTCTAACATACTTTTAATCCTTATTACAAAGTTTTTGACTCGCGGATTACTCCGCTCGGAGCGATTTTATCGATGAACCTAAAACGACCCGCTGCCGCAGCTCGTTTTTTAACGGTTCTTCGATTTAGCGCTTATCCGGTACAATTTTCTTTGTATTCTTTCGTCTTACGTATATCTTTTTTCCCTGATTGTAAAGCTCGTTCATAAAGTCTTCAGGGGTAATTTCCTTGTTCAAAATTCTGTAAAGTCCGTTACAAATCATGAGCTTGAGGCCCTTCTTCTTTGCAATTTCGTGTACGTACTTACATGCAATGGCACCTTCAGGAAGGTAGCCGATTTTTGCAACGTTTGCTATCAAATCATCAATATCCTTGAACTTTGAAAGCATGTCAGTTTTGATTAAATCCTGACCAAAACGGCGGTTGCGGCCGTATTTACTTTTACAGGTTACATCCAGGTCTCCTACACCGGAAATAGACGTAAATGTTTCTGCATGGGTTGCTCCCATCGCAAAGCCAAGCATCTGAATTTCATTCAGGCCGGCAGCCATCAAAAGGCTTTCTGTGTTATCACCAAAGGTATCAGAATGTTCTGCGATTGCGTCCATTGCACCGTAAACAACGGCAACAACGTTCTTAGCGGCAGCACAAATCTGAACTCCGATTACATCAAAGCTTGAATAAACCATAAGGCCAGGAACACGCAAAAGTTCTCGAACCTTAATAGAATTACGTGGATATGCACAGGCTGAAACAAGACCTGTAAGCTTACCCATAGCAACTTCCTCTGCATGGCTAGGCCCTGCAACATAAACGGTTTTTCCCTTGTAGCAGGCAGGAAGAACTTCTTCCATTGTTTCAAGAATTAACTTAGGACCGTCTTCTGTAGGAACAAAGCCCTTTGTTAATGAAGCGATGATTGTCTTTCCGCTTTTGATATTAGGAACATCGACAATCTTTTTAATTGTGCTTGCCAAAAACAAAGAAGGTGATGCAATGATGAGGAAATCTTTTCCAGTCGCAGCTTCAATGATATTAGTAGTAGCAGTAAGTTTTTCGGAAAGTTTGTAGCCTGCAAGAAAACGTTTATTTTCGTGCTCGTTGTTGATTGAATCTACTACATCCTGTTCCAATGCCCAGATTTGAACATTGTGATTTCCGCGTGCAAGAGCCTGTGCTAATCCTGTACCCCAGGCACCGCCGCCGATTACTCCAACAGATTTTTTACTCATTACAATCGCCTTCTTTTGTCCTGAATTGCGGCTCGCTAGTCTCGCCGCTTGAGCCATTTTTCAAGGATGAAGCTAAACAAACCCGCTGTCGCAGCTTTGTTTTTAACGCTTCCTCCATTATCGGCTAATAGCACCCAGCCTCTGCGTCGTTCCAGTCGTAAATCTCGTTCTCGTTGAACCAGAGCTTAATTTCGCGTTCTGCGCTGGCATCACTGTCTGATGCGTGGATGATATTGCGTGCTGTATGTGTACAGTAATCACCACGGATAGTTCCTGGCATTGCTTCTTCAGGTTTTGTAGCACCGCAGAATTTGCGGATCAATTCAACACAGTTATCAGCCTGCCATACCATTGCAACAACTGGACCAGAAGTAACATACTCTACAAGTCCATCATAGAAAGGTTTTCCCTTGTGCTCTGCATAATGTGCTTCTGCAATTTCCTTTGAAGGATGAAGCATTTTCAAACCTACGAGCTTAAATCCTTTTTTTTCAAGGCGAGAAATAACTTCGCCAACCAACCGGCGGTTAACAACACCCGGCTTCAACATTGTAAAACATCTTGTCATAATTCGAATATTATAAACTAAAAAATAGGGGTGTTTCAAGATTTAATATTTTTTAGAATTTAATTGCGATATTGTAAATTGGGTGTTAAAATATTGTTATGTCTGATTATACATCAAAGAATGGTTTGCTTTTTACGTCTGACATGAATGTGCTGGTTGGAATTGATTCTGCTTCCAGCGAATTCAACGGACAGGTGCCTTACGGACCAAAGGAGATTGCGGACGAAGCCTTTGCAGGAACAAATGTTTCTTCCATCACCCTTCCTGATTCGGTAAAGGAACTGCCTGACTGTCTTTTTGAGAACCTTGAGTCTCTCCAAAGCGTAAAACTGCCTCCTTCTTTACAGGTTCTGCCCCCATATTTGTTTTCGGGATGTTCTAATCTCACTAAGGTTTCTATGCCTAATGTCGTTACAGAATTCCCGGAAGGTCTTTTTTACAACTGTTCGTCACTGACTGATATTCCTTTTAGAGCGGGTATTCAGGAACTGCCGGAAAACTGCTGCGCAGGCTGTTCTTCCATTAAATCGGTAGTAGTTCCGAACACGGTTGCAAAAATTCACTCCAGAGCATTTGCTGACTGCAAGGGTCTGGAAACGGTTGTACTTCCTGCTAAGCTTTACGAACTTGCAGATGATGCTTTTGAAGGCTGTGATTCTATCCGTAATATCAGGGTGGATGAAGGAAACAATCTTTTTTACATCAAAGATGATGGCTGTCTTTATGAAAAATCGCTGGACGGAGATGATAAGCTTAGAATTAAGATTTCGCCTGCCCAGAAAAATAAGATTGAATTTTATGAAGACAGTTTAAGCGAAGATTCTGAAGCAGAAGTTATTATGGCTGATGCAGACGACCTCGAAGATGATGATATTTTCAGTTCTGAAATCGGAGCTGCTGATGAAGAAGTTGAAGCAGCAGGAGATGAGCTTGAAAGTGCCACAGTTGAGAACGAGGCAATTGATACAATTGAAGAGATTGGAGCCTCTGCTGAAGAACTGACAGCAATGGGTGCTGAAGAAGCTCCTGTTGAAACAGAAACGACTGAAGAAAACGTTACTGAAAACGCTATAAACATAGAAGAAAATGATGCAGAAAACACGGAGGAAAATAAAATGTCTGATAATGTTGATGATATGCTTGCTGATATCATGGGTGAAGAAAAAGCCCGCGTTGACAGTGTAAGCGGCGTTGGGATTGAGGCTGAAGAAGCTAAAGAGGAAGGCGCACCATCAAGCGCTGCAATTTCAACTGATGAGCTTGCTAATCTCTTTTCTTCCGGTGGTGAGGAAGCTGGTGCCGGCCGTGATGATGTTCACTTCCAGCCTAAAGACCGCTTAGCCCTCGATTCGAAAACAAAAATCCTTATTGAATCGGTTGGTTTCAGTAAAATTGAACTTTGTGAACCAGCAGGCGAGCCTCCAGAGGATGGAGATTTGTTCGTAATTGCCGAAAAAATCATCACTTCTGATATTGGAGAACATTCATTCTCTGAAAAACTGATGACTTGTGTAAAGAAAATTGCAAGAATTCACGATTTCAAGAGAATTATTATGCTTTACGCTTTGCCTTCTGATAACGAAGAGTTCCAGCAGTTCTACTTCCACTTTATCAACAAGCGTAATGTAATTTTTGCCTGCGAAGCTTCAAGCCCGGCAAGCCTTTCTGATTACGGAAAGATGATTTGTGAACAGTCGCGAATCAGTCTTGACAGCAATGAACTTGCAGAACAGAGAAAGCGTGTCTCAATTAAGAGTGACATGCTTATTAAACTTGTCATTCAGGACAAGTACGAGTAGTCGATTTTTTTCATTTGAATTAAAAATATTCTGCGTTCCTTCTACGGAGGGAACGCTTTTTTTTTATTTATATTTAAGAAACTTTAGTATTTATAAATTATTTTATTGATTAGAATAGCTTTTATGATTATTATTAAATTGAAATAAAGCTGGCATAACCGGCATAGTTTTTTATAAGCGAGGATTTTATGAAAAGTGATAACGCTAAAAAAGGTGTAGCACGTGCACCTCACCGTTCTTTATTTTATGCTTCTGGCTACACAGACGAAGAATTAAATCAACCATTAGTTGGAATTATCTGTGCAAAAAACGAACTGATTCCGGGACATATTGAACTTGACCGCATTTCTGAGGCTGTAAAGGCCGGCGTTAGAATGGCAGGTGGAACTCCAGTTGAATTTCCTGCAATCGGCGTTTGCGACGGTATTGCAATGGGCCACGAAGGAATGAAGTATTCCCTTGTAACCCGCGAACTTATTGCAGACAGCGTTGAATGTGTAGCAAAGGCTCACCAGTTTGACGCCCTCGTTATGATTCCAAACTGTGACAAAATTGTTCCTGGTATGCTTATGGCAGCTGCCCGCCTTGACTTGCCGACAGTATTTGTTTCTGGTGGTCCAATGATGCCAGGACACCTTGCTGGTAACGACAGCTCAAATCCTTATTCTGGAAAAAATCTTTCTTTAACTGATATGTTCGAAGCTGTAGGTGGTCTTGCAGTTGGAAAAATCACAGAAGAACAGCTTAAAGAAATGGAACACCGTGCCTGCCCTGGCTGTGGTGCCTGCTCTGGTATGTTCACTGCAAACTCTATGAACTGTCTGACTGAAGTTCTTGGGCTTGGTCTTCCAGGAAACGGAACTATCCCAGCAGTAACAGGAGAACGTATTGCCCTTGCAAAACACGCAGGTATGGCAGTTATGAACCTTTACAACAAGGGAATTACAGCCCGCAAAATGATGACAGCAGAAAACTTCCGCAATGCTCTTGCTGCAGATATGGCTTTGGGCTGTTCTTCTAACACAATGCTTCACGTTCCTGCAATTATGCACGAAGCAGGTCTTGAACTTGACCTTCACGAAGTAAATGAGATTTCTAACAGAACTCCTAACCTTTGCCACCTTGCACCTGCCGGTCACACCTTTATGTGCGAACTTGATGATGCAGGCGGAGTTCAGGCAGTTTTGGCTGAACTTGCAAAGAAAAATCTTATCAACACTTCTTTGATTACTGCAACAGGAAAAACAATTGCAGAAAATATTAAGGGTGTCCGCAACCGCAATCCAGAAATCCTCCGTCCGATTGAAAATCCATTCAGCGACAACGGTGGTATTGCAATCCTATTCGGAAACCTTGCTCCAAACGGAACTGTTGTAAAACGTTCTGCATGCGCAAAAGAACTTATGCTCCACACAGGTCCTGCCCGCGTATTCGATGATGAAAGCCAGGCAATGGAGGCTGTTCAGAAGGCACAGATTAAACCGGGTGACGTTGTAGTTATCCGCTACGAAGGTCCAAAAGGTGGCCCTGGTATGCGCGAAATGCTGGCCGTAACAGCTGCTCTTGCAGGACAGGGACTTGATAAACAGGTAGCCTTGATTACAGACGGCCGCTTCTCGGGCGCAACCCGAGGTGCATCTCTTGGTCACTGTTCACCGGAAGCTGCGGTAGGTGGTCCAATCGCCCTTGTTCAGGAAGGTGATAAAATCACTCTTGATATCAACAACTACAAGATTCACCTTGATGTAAGCGACGAAGAACTTGAACGCCGCCGCGCCGCATGGAAGGCACCGGAGCCAAAAGTTAAGACTGGATACCTGGCAAGATATGCTAAACTTGTAAGCTCTGCTGATAAGGGTGCTATCCTCGAATAGGAATGTAAAGTTTAATTAAAAGGCAGTTTGCCCTGACGGCAGACTGCTTTTTTTTTATTACATTTAAATTTAATTAGATAGATTTACAAATATATGTTATAATTTCTCTATATAAAAAGTGCGGGATGAGGGATAAATCAATGATGAGGTAAGATGATTAAACCGACACTTTTTGAAATAAAATTTTCTCTTTCTGCTGTCTGTATAGCATTACTTTCTTTTTTTGTTTCCTGTTCAAATCTTGTCAGTGATAATTTTGATACTTCAGATCCCAGTCATTCAGAATCTATTGTTTATCTTTCAGGTAATATAGACTCAAGTGCACGCCGGCAGGCTGCACAGCTTTCAAACATTGATTATTCAGAAACATCTTCCAGCCGTAGTGCAATTCCAAATCTTTTGCCAGATACTTCCAGCGGAGGTTCTTCGGGATATGAATATTTTGTAAGTGCAGTAACTGTTGGGGATAGTGCAAATCTTTCTGCAACCGGTACTGTTGAATCTAATCTCAAATACACAATAGGACTTAAATCTGGTTATACATGGAAAATAACAGCCGGAATCAGACGAAAATCTGACGCTTATGTTGTTATGTCAGATACATATCAGGAAACTATTGATACTTCAACTCCTGCTCTTTCAAAGGATGTTTATCTGACTCCTGAAAGCGGACGGGGCACTATTGACCTGGCAATAACTGTTGATAGTTCTGTAAACAGCATTTCTATAGCATTTAGCGATTCTGATTCTCAATCTGCATGGGATACTGCCATGGCAGCTGGTGGTGAACTTACTACATCAAAAATTCATGTATCTAATCTTCTTTCCGGTAATTATTTTGCTACATTATATTTTTGTGATTTGAACGGTGCTGTCTTATATTCCGTAAAACAGTTTTTTACTGTATATCCGGCCGTAACAACAAATAAATGGGTTGCCAGTTCAGATTCAAGTTCTGTCATAGACAGCAGCGGAAACTTTAATATAAGTTCAGATACTTTAAAAACCTGGGAAAGAAGTCTTTTCTATGTTTCAAATGATAAGATTTTTGATAATCCAGATTATCCCGCTCCTTCAGACGATAATCTTGGAAGTGCCTATGCACCTCTTGCTAGTATAACCGGTGCATTAAATAAAATTATTGCAGCTGATAATGAAAACGTTGATTATACAATTTATGTTGCCGGTACAATTACAGAGAATGTAAGTATCAGCACTACTAAAATGAAATCTCTTACAATTCAAAACCTGACCGGAAAAACAGCGATAGTAGATGGTAATGCAAGCGGCAGTGTTTTTTCGATAAGTACAGATGCGAACATATCTGTAAAATTAGAAGGAATTACCATTCAAAACGGTAAGGCTTCAAAAGGTGCAGGAATTTTTCTGGAAAGCGGAAAGTTTGAAGCAGAAAATTGTATAATTACGGACAATCATGCTACTGCATCCGGTTCTTCAACATCTGCTTCCGGAGGTGCTCTTTATGTGGCAACCAGCAGTAATATTAAGCTTTGCAAGATTTCAAACTGTACAATTTCAAATAATACAGCAAAAGAAGGTGCCGGATTTCAAATCCTTGCTCAAAAGAACTCAAATGCCAGTGTCGAAAATTCTGTTTTTGAAAACAATATTGCTACATCAGAAGGTGGAGCTGTAAAAGTAACTTCCGGTAAATATTTTACGATTATTGATTGTGAACTTAAGAATAATAAGGCTGTAAAGGATGATGTTTCTGGTAGGGGTGGCGCAGTTTACATAACCGGTACAGGTGAACTCATGCTTGGTGGAAACATTATTATTCCATATGATGACACACAGAAAATTAATGATGTATATATCTGTTCTAACGGATTAATTAAAGTTACCAGTCAAATTACATCAGAAACACTTCCGGCGGCAACAATTACTCCGGAAAGTTTTTCGCTTGGTACCCAGCTTATTTCAGGAACATACCTTGCAGATAATTATAGTAAATTTGCTGTTAGTTCAGCTGATTATATAATTAATCCGGCAGGAAAAATCACCCTGGCAGAAACCATAACAGACATTTACCTTAGCAGTTCAGGAAATGATCCTGACTCTTTTGCTGGAATTACAAAATCAAATCATAAGGATAACCCATTTAAAACTATAAAAGCTGCGCTTCAATTTATTACTTATCTTAAAGACGGTTCTGTTCCATATTCAATTCATGTTGCCGGAACTCTTAGCGGAACAAACTCAATTCCTGCAAGCGATAATACTGATGCTGATAAACCAATAACAATTGATGATACAACCGTTACTTCAATTACAATTGACGGTACACCGGAAGAAAGCAGTGATACAAACGGCGTACTAGACGGAGACAACTCTTCTTCTGCACCAGTTCTCGCCGTATCTGCTTCTGTTCCTGTTACGCTTACAAACCTTACAATTACAAAAGGAAAATCCCACGGTATTCAGATTGGTACGCAGGGTTCTTCAAGTTCCGACCCTATTTCTGTTGTAAAAATTGGAAACGGAACAGTAATCAGTGGAAATTCTACAAATGCAAACGGCGGTGGTGTAGTTATTGAACCTAACGGCCAGCTTTATATGTATGGAAATGCAATTGTAGGAGAAAGCGCTTTATCTCCTGCTACATCAGATTCATATTCTAACTATGCAGACAATTTAGGTGGCGGCATTTACTGTAATGGTGGTAAGCTTTATATAGGATATATAGACAGCTCTACCCCTGATGATTCATTTACAGGTGGAGTTATTCATAATTACACAAAAAATCAGGGTGGTGGAATTTATACTGCCGGTGATGCCCTTGTAAATATTTATAACGGAAGTATTTCTTACAACGGTTCTTTGTATGGAGGAGCCGGAATCAGATGTGGTGGAAGTGATACATTAAATCTTTTTGGCGGTTCTATTTCAAATAATGAAGCCGGTTCTAATGGTGGTGGCATTTATATTGGAAGCGGTTCTATATTAAATATGGAAGGCGGTACAATTTCTGATAATACAGCAGGAACAAACGGCGGAGCTATCTGTAACAATACAGGTACACTTAATATTTCAAATTCTGCTTATATTCCTGCCGGAAGCGAAGGTAAAAATGCTATATATCTTGCTTTAGTAAGCGGAACTTATTCAACTATTACAGTTACCGGCTCTCTTAATCCGCCAGATGCAGCTAACGGACTAACAGCTACAATTACACCTGCAGAATATGCTGCGGGAATTGAAGTTCTACGGGCAGCTGCCGGTGTAACTCTTTCTGATGAAGTTACAAAATTTGCGGTTACACCACAATCAATATCTGGTACTGTAAATCCTGTTATATGGACAATTTTAAATGATGGAAATCTTTCTATGGATATAGTAGGTACAATAGAATCTATGACCTCTGATGGATCCTTAAAATTATATGGAGACATCACTTCAGATATGTTCACCGCAATGAAAACAGGTCTTGATAATCTTTACGCTGAACCAGAAAAATCTGACATAAAGGTTTCTATTGATTTATCAGACACTACAGGTTTAACTTCAATTCCAATCAGAGCCTTTGATAACTGTACAAATCTTAGCGGAATTATTTTCCCTGATACACTTGAATCAATTAGCGGCTATGCCTTTAATGAATGTATAAATCTTAAAGATATTTCTTTCCCAAACTCATTAAAAACAATATCAAGTTTTGCATTCTATAATTGTTCTTCGCTTACATCTATATCATTTCCGGATGGTATTACATCTATGGGCGAAAGAACCTTCTATGGTTGTAAAAATATAGAAGGTGAAATAACTATTCCTTCTAACATAACAACAATTGGAGAATTCTTCTTTTATAATTGTAAGAAAATTACAAAAGTGAATCTTCCTGCGGGTCTAACTAGAATTAGTAATTATGTATTCTCAGGCTGTTCCGGATTGACAGAAATAACTATTCCAAGCGGTGTAAATTACATAGGTATCAGAGCTTTTGAAAATTGTTCTAACCTTACAGGTGCAATCACAATTCCTTCCGGTGTAACTATACTGGACTATGAAACTTTCAAAGGTTGTTCAAACATTACCAGCATAACACTGCAAGGTAATGTGACAGAAATTAAACAAGGTGCTTTCCAAAGCTGTAAACAACTTGCATCAATAAATATTCCAGATTCTTTAACCACTTTTGGTAAAAGTGCATTTAGTACTTGCTGGGCTCTTACAAGCATAAATATACCTTATTCTGTAACATCAATTCCAGAATCTCTTTTTTCAAGTTGTAAACAATTGGCAACTATTGAGTATGCAGGTGCTACAAGTAACTGGAATTCTCTTGTAAAAGGAAATAACTGGAATAATGGTTGCCCATCAACAATGAATATAAAATGTTTAGACAGTAATAATACAATTGTAAAAGGTACTATAGATGCAACTACCATAACTGCATTAAAAACTGAAATAATGGCTTCTACAAAATTAGTAAATCTTGATTTAAGTGAAACAACAGGATTAACTCTGCTTGAGATAGATCAGGGGGCATTTGATGGTTGTACTAATTTATCTTCAATAATATTACCTTCTTCGTTAGAGGATATACGCGGAAATGCTTTTTCAGGCTGTACCTCACTTGTTTCAGTTGTAATTAATAGTGGTACTAAAAAAATACAAATGAATGCCTTTGTAGATTGTACCGCTTTATCATATATCAGACTTCCTGAAACTATAGAAGAAATTCATATGTGGGCTTTTGAAGGATGCTATAATCTTACTTCTATAAATTATGATAGTTCTGAAAATTGTACTGTTGAAGAATGGGGAAAAATCGATTTAACACCTGGCTGGAATACTAACAGCGGTATTACAAAAGTTATATGTACAGACGGTGAGGTTACGATAGATTAGCGTAATATGAATATATTGCATAGATTGAATAAAATTTTACTTTCTCTTTTTGTTTATCTGGGAACCTTACTACTTCCGTCCTGCGACATGTTCAATCTTTCTGTAAAGGACTTCTTTGAGAATTCAATTGACGGATTAGGAATAGAAAATATTACACTGCCGGAAGGAACTCAGGGATCTGACGGAATACTTTGCGTAGCCACAGATTCTGTGCAAAATCTTTCGTTTGAACTGCGTAATCCACAAAAAAAGGCATTTTCAGTGAAATATGAGTTTGAAGGAGATGACGTTAAGACACTAGCCGGAGACACTGCTCTTACCTACACTCAGGGATCAGACCGATATTCAGCAAAAATCACCTTTAGCCAGGAGTTTTTGTTTGAACTTGATAAAGCCAACTACGATTTAAAAAAGCTAAGCGGAAAAATCTATTTAACAGACGATTCTGAAAGTGTAATCTATGATACCTGTAATGTTTCTGCCCGTGCCAACTCAATTCCGCCGGTAGCACTTGGAGCAATGCTGCAGGCGGACCAGGGAGTTGCAGCCGGGTCCTACATTCTATGTTTTTATATTCCAGTATTGAATGGTACTGTTCATCAAAAGGATCTTCACAAACTTATTATAAATGGCAATGCATATTATTTTAGTGACGGGAAAATCTCCGGCGGACTTGCAGAAATCTATTCTGATGAAGATTTTACAGAACGTTCATCTGATTTTTATACTTCCACACCGGTCACATACCCTTTGGGGGCCGATACCAGCATTTACCCTGTTTTTCCAGGTGTTGCCGGTAAACCTGCAGAGGCCTATGCTGCTGTATATTATAAAAGCGGCATTGCCCTGTCTTCCAGCGATACCACATTTAATATCACATTTGAAGATGATTACGGACTTAGTAATTCAATTTCTGCATCTAACAGGATTCCTGTTATAGACATTCCAAAAATCACCGATGCAGAGGGAAATCCTCTGTCTTCCGGAGCTCCTCTAGAAGCCGACATTGATACACGCCTATATACAATATCTATCACACATTCGGGCAAGGCTTATTATAATTCCGAAGAAAGCCTGGACTGTGCGCCTGTTACCATAAGCTATACTGTAAGAGAAACAAACGGAAAGCCTGTATTTGACGGAAACATTTCTGAAATCTCAGGCACAACAAATGATGATATTGATATTGATCTTCCACCTGGAACTTATGAAATTACGGCATTTGCTGCAAAAGAAGGTTATATTACAAGTTCCGTAGCTGCTGTATCCAACGTAACTATAACCTGTCCGGCCATTTTCTATGTTTCTTCTTCAGGAAGTGATGAAGATTCCGGCTCAAGAACCAAGCCGGTTGCAACAGTTACAGCAGCCCTTTCAAAACTCAGCGATACTCTTGCAGATGACAGTACCCTTACAGAAGGAAAAATCTTTATTACAAGCGATCTGGAAATCAACCAGGAAATAAATCTTACTACCTATAAGTTTGCAGATTTACTTCCTGTACGTAATATTACAATTTCAGGTTATGATGGCCTTCGTACAATTAATGCAAATTCTAAGTGCCGCGTTCTTCAGATTGGCTGGACAAACGGAAATATTAATCTTGAAAACCTTATTTTCAAAGGCGGAACCACATCTGACAACCAGGGCGGCGGAGGCCTATTTGTTTCTTCTTCTGACGCTTCCGGCAAAACTCTGGAAATAAAGAACTGTAAGTTTATTAATAACACAACAGATTACACAGGTACTGCCATTCTTATCAAATCTGATTACACCATAAATATTACTGAATGTGAAATTTCTGGTAATACTCTGAATGGTGCTGCAGGTTCTGCAGGAATTGACGCAACCCAGATGGGAGTTGGAACTTATATCACAATTAAAGATACTAAGATTACTGATAATACTGTTGTTTCTCCTGATACATCCCTAACTGCATTTGGTTCTGCCCTTAACGGAACTGCTGCTACAAGACTTTCCGGTGGTGTTACAATAAGCGGAAACTCTATAACAGGAGTATCGACCGGAACGGATTCGTCTAATTACAGTGCGGTAAACAACTCTATGGGGCTGAAAATTTCCGGGGCTAATATCATTAAGGATAATACACTTATATTCAATGACAATACCAATGCCAGCAGAAATATTGTGCTTCCATATACAAGCGGGTCATCAGCTTCTCAAAAACTTAATATCCTTGGTGATATAAGCGGAAGTACAATTTACGTAAGCATTCCATCTTCTTCTATTATCAATGACGTTACCTTTACAAGCGGTTACGGCACAACTAATACTGCACTGCCGGGCTCTGTATTCATAAGTGACTGCAACTATGCCATTGGTCTTGATTCTTCAGGTAATGAGGCAGCCTTTGTTCTTAGCGGTGGAAGCTTTACAAATCCATTCGGAATTACAATGACTTTTGCATTGAGCGCTTCTGCAATTTCCGCAGGCTCTGCTTCCGAGTTAGCTGTTACTCCTACAATTATGCAGAACGGAACTGACATAACAGCTTCTGTTTTAAGTGAAATTTCATGGAATCTTGTTTTATCAACAGGAAGTACAGATGTTACATCCTCAAATACTAACATTCTTACGATAGATGCGGCTAATGCCTTACCGGACACCTATACTCTCTACATTGCTGCAACCTTGTATGGAATTACTTATGATGATTCAGTTACAGTGATCTGTGAATAAAAAAAGGCAGTCTGCCTCATAGGCAAACTGCCTTGTAATTCTTAAAGAAAAACTTAAGCTACTACAGCCTTAACGTAAACGTCTTTAGCACCAGCGTCAGCAGCAACAATCAGACCATTTGCCTTTCCGCCCTTTACTTCAAGCGAAACAGCTCCTGTATTCTTCTTGTTTTCTACAGTGATGTGGTAGGTTACGCCACGGAACTTACGTGTGAACTCAGCGTTCTTAACGTGTTCAGGAAGGCGTGGTTCAATTTCCAGACCAGCGTGCTGTGGGCGCAAACCGCAGATGTACTGTGAAAGTGCAACAAAGTTCCATGCAGCTGTACCTGTAAGCCAAGAGTTCTTAGCTTCACCTTCGCGGCGAGCTTCCTGTCCTGCAACCATCTGGCTGTAAACATAAGGCTCTGTGCGGTGGATATCTGACCATTTTTCTTCAACCCATGCTGGTCCAATCTTTGTGTAGTGTTCCCAGGCGTCCTGAGGGCGTCCGTTTACAACTTCACCAATTACAACCCATGGATTGTTATGGCAGAAGATACCGCCGTTCTCTTTGTATCCAGGTGGATAAGAAGAAACTTCACCAAGTTCAACGTGGTATTCCTGGTAAGCTGGCCAAAGGATACAGATTCCGTATTTAGAATCAAGGTATTTCTTTACGCTGTTCAGAGATTTTTCAGGATAGCCTTTATCTTTACCGATTTTTGCCATTGTACCAAAGCCCTGGCTTTCGATGAAGATTTTTCCGTTTTCGCATTCGTTAGAACCGATTTTATGTCCTGCGTCGTCGTAAGCGCGAACATACCATTCTCCGTCCCAACCTGCTGTACAGATAGCTTCTTCCATCTTCTTGCAGAGTTCTTCAGCGCGTTTAGCTTCTGCTTCATCACCCATAAGGCGGCACATCTGAACATAGTCAGGTGTTACAAATACGAACATCTGAGCAATCATTACAGATTCAGCATTCTTTCCTTCCTTGTTTGTACAAGTCTGGAATGAATCGTTAGGGTTTGTAGAGAAACAGTTTAGGTTCAAGCAGTCGTTCCAGTCAGCGCGGCCGATAAGTGGCAGGCCGTGTGGTCCCATGTGGTTAGGGATGTAGTTGTATGAACGACGAAGGTGCTCGAACATTGTAGCTTTGTTTGTATCTGAGTTATCAAATGGAACATCAACTTTAAGGAAGTCAACGTCGCCAGTTTCGCGGATGTAGTTACCAACACCAAGAACCAGCCAGAGCGGGTCATCGTTGAAGTTAGAACCGATATCAGCGTTTCCGCGTTTTGTAAGAGGCTGGAACTGGTGGTAAGCAGAACCGTCTTCAAACTGGGTTGCGGCAACATCGTAAAGGCGCTCGCGGATGCGGCTTGCTGGAAGCTGGTGAGCGGCACCAAGCATATCCTGAGAAGTATCGCGGAAACCAAGACCACGACCAATTCCTGACTCAAAGTAAGAAGCAGAACGAGCGAAGTTGTAAGTAACAACACACTGGTACTGGTTCCAAACTGCCATACGGTCAAGTTTTTCATCTCCAGTTTTGATAGAGAAGTGGCTGAGAGTTTCATCCCAGAATGCTTTAAGAGCGGCAAGTTCTTTTTCTACCTTCTCTTTTGAATCAAACTTCTTCTGAAGTTCGTATGCTTTTTCCTTGTTGATTACGCCAGAAGCTGTGTTTGTGCGCAAAAGTCCTGCATCCAGAGCCTTCTTTTTGTCTGCTTCAGAAAGGAATTTCTTGTCGTTATCCATCTCGATGTAACCGAGAACGAAAATCAAAGTCTTTTCTTCACCGGCCTTAAGAGTAAGGTTTACGCGGTGAGAAGCGATTGGAGACCAACCGTCTGCAACTGAGTTTCCAGATTTTCCTTCAACAACAGTTTTTGGTGCAGAAATAGGATTGTAAAGTCCAAGGAAGGTTTCGCGGTCTGTATCGAATCCGTCGATTTTCTGGTTACACCAGTAGAAAGTAAAGTGATTGCGGCGCTCGCGGTATTCTGTTTTGTGGTAGATTGCGCTGCCTTCAATTTCAACTTCACCAGTAGAGAAGTTTCTCTGGAAGTTCTGGCAGTCGTCAGATGCGTTGTAAAGACACCATTCAACAAAAGAAACAAGGCTTACAGTTTTGTCTGATTTTCCTTCGTTCTTGAGGGTGAGCATTTCTACTTCGGCATTTTCTGTATTTGGAACAAAGTAAACTGCTTCAGCCTTCAAATCATTCTTTTTAGAAATGAATTTTGAATAGCCGAATCCGTGATGACACTCGTAAGAATCAAGCGGAGTCTGAGTTGGCTGCCAGCCTGGGTTCCAGATTGTGTCACCGTCTTTAATGAAGAAGTAGTGTCCGTTGTTATCAAGCGGCATATCGTTGTAGCGGTAACGTGTAAGACGACGAAGACGTGCGTCTGTGTAGAATGAATAACCGCCAGTAGTGTTAGAAATCAAGCTGAAGAATTTCTGGCTTCCAAGGTAGTTGATCCAAGGGTATGGAGTCTTTGGTGTTGTGATTACATACTCCTTGTTTTTGTCATCGAAATTTCCGAATTTCATAAAATCTATTCTCCTAATTTTATAAATTACTCTTTAACTCCGCCCGATGTTACACCACCGATGATGTAGCGTGAGAGGAAAAGATATACAATAAGTAACGGAATGATTGCAACACAAATCATGATGTAAACCTGAGCCAGGTCGAACTTCATGAAGTCTGCAGAACGAAGCTGGGCAATCAAAATTGGGATTGTCTTTTTTGCCTTAGAGCTGATAATCAAAGCAGGCATAAAGTAGTTGTTCCATGAACTTACAAAGGCAAAGATTGCCTGAACTGCAAGAGCAGGTTTAATCATTGGAAGAACGATTACATTGAAAGTAAGGAACTCGTTACATCCGTCTACACGGCTTGCTTCAACGATTGAGTAAGGCAAAACTGATTCCATGTACTGCAAAACGTAGAAGAAAACTACAGGGGCTGCAATTGCAGGAAGAATCAAAGGCCACAAGGTATTAATCATGTGGATTCCTGTTACAAGTTTTACAAAACCAAGGGCTGTAACCTGTGTCGGAATCATCATGATAGCCATGATGAACTTAAATACGACTGACTTTCCCTTGAAGTTGTACATGTGGATTCCGTAAGCAGTCATTGCACTGAAGTAAACAGAAAGCAAGGCATTGAATACAGAAACAATAATACTGTTCCACAAACCTGTAAGGATAGGAATATTGTCATTAGCAAGAAGGTTACCCAGGTTCTTAAAGAAGAAAGTTCCCGGAATCAGGCTGAAGCCTTTAACCAGCTGAGAATGAAGTCTTGTAGAGTTCAAAATTAAAAGTACAAACGGAGCCAGAGAAAGGAATGTAAGTACAATCAAAACAAAATAACAGATAAAACGTCTTGTTGCTAAAGCTGCTCTTTTCATTATCTACCTCTCTTGTATGACTGCATGTTGAACTTATAGACAATTCCGCTCAAAGCAGCTGTGATTGCAAAAAGGATTACAGATACAGCACCACCAAGACCGTAGTTCTTGCTGAACAGGTGTTTGTTCAGGTACATAATCAAAGTCATAGAAGTGCGGTTTGGAGTTCCTTCACCATTTGTCAAAATCTGAGGAACATCGAACATCTGAATACCACCAATCAAAGAAGTAATTACAACGTAAACCAGAATCGGTGCTAACTGAGGAAGGGTTACCTTAAAGAAAACCTGAACCGGATTAGCGCCGTCGATTCGTGCAGCTTCAAAAATTGAGTTATCAATTCCCATAATACCGCTCATAAGAAGCAGTGTTGTGTTTCCGTACCACATAAGGCAGTTCATAAAGGCAACAAGTCCGCGTACTGACTTAGTTTTAACAAGGAAACGAATAGGATCATTTATCAAATTCATGTTCATAAGAATGCTGTTTACAGGACCACCGTCTGCAAAAATTACAAAGAACAGCATTGCAAAAGCCGAAGCCATGATTAAGTTCGGCATGTAAATTACAGTCTTAAAAAACTGAGTGTGTTTAAGGCTTAATTCTGTATCAGTAAACCAGATAGAAAGAAGCAGGGAAAGAATAATCTGAGGAACAAAACCCAAAATCCACATAATCAGTGTGTTCATAGCGTAGCGGGGAACATCACTTTCAAAAAGAACTGTCTTAAAGTTTGCAAGTCCGTTGAATGTCGGGCCTACCTGCATAAGTCCCACGCGATAATTTTCAAAAAAACTGTTTCCAATTGTAGAGATAAGCGGAATCAGCTGAAAAATTATAAATACAACAAAGAAGGGAGCGATAAAAAAATAACCCCAGTTGTTGTAATTAATTTTTCTTGTTTTCTTAACTTTTTCATTAGCCATCAGGATAGCTCCTCTAACCTTTTAATCGTTTCAAATAAAGTGCAAAAAAAACGCTGCCTAAAAAGAAAATGTTGGAGGACTCTTCAGGCAGCAAATAGGAGGTGATTAACAGAACGGAAGATGCTCTTTATCATTCCGCCCTGCAAATTCTATGAAATCGACTTTAGCCTATTTCTGCAAGTTAGGATAAAGTTCTTTCAAAGACTTATAGAAGTTATCCCATGCTGTAGCTTCATCAACGTCTCCGTTGTAGTAATCAGCCATAGCACCCTGGATTTTTTCAGCAAATCCCTGATCATAAGGAGTCATAGTAGCCTTAGAAATAGATTTTGCTGAATCAAGGAACAATGCGATGTGGTTCTGACCGCCCAGGAATGGGTTCTGGTAATCAGAAGCTGCAACTTCACGCATAGCAGGTTCGTTGTTTACGAAGTCAGAAGCTTCCTTAGCAATCTTAACCATTGTTTCTTTATCACAAGTCATTGTGTACATGATTTTCTTGATCAAATCTACGTTGTCTGAACCAGCTGCTGCACAAATCCAGGTACCACCCCAAGAGAAGCCCTGTGGACCCATACAGAATGCCCAGTCACCGTAAGAACCGTTTCCAAGTTTCTTTTCTGCATTTGGATCATCCAAAGTAGCAGGAGCAAGACAGAAGTCGATGAACCATGCTGGTCCGAAGTAACCGAATACTTTACCGTTCTTTGAAGCACCCTTGAAGGATTCATTTGACCAGAGGTTAGCTTTGTTGTTGTAACCCTTGTCTGTGTATTCTTTAGTCTGCATTACCCAGCGGCGGATCTGAGCATCAACGTTGATTTTTCCATCTTTTACACATGGAGTTGTAACGTTGTCGCTGAATACGCGGTAGTCATCATCAAAACCTGAAAGCATGAAGTAGCCTTTTGCTTTAGCCTGAGCTGCAACAGCATCGAAGCGGTCCCAGTCACCAAGAGCCTTCTGAACTTCAGCAGGATCATCAGTTCCAAGAACAGCCTTAGCAATTGAACGGCGGTATACGAATCCACCTGGACAAGCCTGCCATGTTACACCACGAAGGCGTCCTTTTGAGTCTGTCATAACGTCTTTGGTGTATTTGTACTGGTTAGCAAGGTCAGCGTCTGTAAGACCGATATCTTTCTTTACGTCCAATACATATGGAGAATCAACATATTTCAAAGCATAGTCAGCTTCTACAAGGAACAAGTCAACTTTTTCATCAGCTGGAGCATTTTCCTGGCTAAGAAGAAGCTCGTCCAATTTATTCTGGTAAGCGTTACCCTGGTTAGGTGTGATAATCCAGTTAACCTTTACATCTTCCGGTACAAGGCCAGCTTTTGCAAAATAATCATTGAAGCGTGACTGGAACTCTTCATTCCAAACACAGATGTTAAGAACTTTACCCTGTGCCTTTGATTTAGCAGCACCACAACTTGTCATAGACAAGGCTGCAAGACCAACCATAGCTGCAGCAGCAACTACAGATACTAACTTTTTCATAAAGTTACCCCTTTTTTTAGTTTCGGAGACAAAAGACTCCTTTTTTTTATTGCAACGGGCTCGCAAGTCTCGCCCGAACGCATTCTTCTCGAAAATCCTAAAATGACCCGCTGTCGCAGCTCATTTTTTAACGGATTTGCTATTTTGCGTAACTACAACGTTGTAGTTAATTACAGTTATATATTACCGTTTTTTTACCAGGTGTCAAGAAAAATTTAGTAAATTTTGTGGAATTTTTTATATTGAAAGGACGGTTTCGCCTTCACGGATGCTGCCTTTTACACGGACAATCTGAACATCCAGGGCAGGATTTTCTATGCGCTGAATAAGCAGCATTGCCAGCTGCCGCCCGATTTCCTTTGCGTTCTGGGCATAGGTTGTGAGGGCTGGAGTAAGAACTGAAGAAAGGAAGATACCGTCGTAACCGACAACGCTGATATCGCGGCCCGGCACCAGATTATGTTCATGAAGAACTTTGAGCCCGCCAAGATAGGCAAAATCATCTGGGAACATAATACAGGTAGGAGGATTTTTCAGCGCCAGAAGTTTTTTGGTAGCCTCTTCGCTGGATTTTGTATCGTGATAAATGCCTTTTATGATATATTCCTTTGGCACGTGAAGCCTATTTTCCCGCATTACATCGTAAAAAGTGTCCAGGCGGACGTTTGTAACGTCGGTGCTGTCTCCGTAAATGTAGGCAATCTGCTTATGTCCCTTGGAAATAAGGTAATTCAGCATCTGTTTTATGCCGTTTTCGTTATCACTGAGTACAGAAGAACAGTCGTTTTCCGAAGTATAGTCCAAAAGACAGACCGGAATATCTGAATGAATGAGTTCCTGAATGTCTTTTCGGTGATAATCGTTTGTGCTGGCAATAACAACCCCGTCAAAGCCCCGGTATTTAGCCTGACTCAGGTAAGAATCTTTTTCGCGATTTACGCTGTTCAAAAAGCTGATGTTATAGCCGTTAAGATTTGCGTTTATGTTTAAGGAATCAAAAATGCTTGCAAAGTACTGATGCTGAAGTCCGCTTTCTGTTGCATCTTCAAAGATAACGCCTATGTCGTAAGAGCGGTTTGTGCGCAGTTTACGGGCAGCGGCATTTGCACGGTAGCCCATTTTTTTTGCAGTTTTCTGCACAAGTTCTATGGTAGCCGCACTGATTTCCGGACTCTCCTTCAGCGCTTTACTTACCGCCGAAAAAGAAACTCCGCATTCTCTAGCAATATCTTTAATAGTAACTTCAGCCATAAATCTATTATTAGCACCAAAAGGCTCTTTTGTAAAGAAAATTACGACAACGTTGTAGAAAAATAAGGGGATTTTTAGAAAGAATAGCGGACGAAGGCTTCTACGTTCCAGGTGTAGCCGTCGGCAGCGGAATTAGCAGTAGAAAGCAAAGAATATTTTGTTTCTGAACTTGTCTTCTGATAATCATTTCCGACAAGCTGATTTATGTAAACAAACTTAAATCCGGCACCGGCAGAAAGACCTTTCCAGATTTTTACATCTACTTCTGTTCCTACATTAAAACTTTTGAAAAAGCCCTGCATTTTATCAAGATAATAAGCAGGAGATGAGGTACCATCTTTCAAAATATGATGATCAAGAGAATTAATCTGGGTAAAGACAGAAAGTCCAAAATCAGCAGAAACTGTGAACCTTGTCAAAAAATTAAACTTTAATTTCAGTCCAAGCAGATAATTAAACAATTCCCGTTCATAAGAAATTACATCACCAGTAAAAGTTCCTGAAGAGGAATGGTCTGGATCATTATAGGGGTAAAGATTATTATTTCCATACCAGTAAGTACCGCCGTTCGCAGTATATTTGATTCTGGTGTAGGCAATTCCAACATAAGGATTGATATTCAGAAAGTTCCAGGTTTTTATATTCAGACCAAAGCGTAATCCCAAATCACCAAGGTAATTAACTTTATTATCACTTTCTGAATAATTAGTTTTCATTCCATAATTAGAAGTATTGAGCCAGTCTGAATCATACATGGCACCACTGTCTTTTGGGATTCCCCACATACAATCTGCTTCCAGTAAAAGCATTTCCCAGCCGATAGTAGCATTAAGGCCAATCATAGAGATATTCTGGATTTCCCAGTTCAATTCACTCTGCTTCTGTCCGTTTGTATATAAGACATACTCATTCAACTGTCCATTCTGCAATGCATACTTGGGCGCTACCGAAAACTGAAAAATTTCAAAGGCAGACAGTTTTCCAAAGAAAAAAATCACAAATGAGAGGAAAATTATCTTTTTACAAAAGCTGGAAGCTGACACTTAAAACCTCTGTTTTACTCTGCAGTGCTGTCTACTCTGTAAATCTTGGCAAACTGCTTTCTGACTGCTTCCATATCACGCGGATAAGGAGCGGTAAAGGTTACCTTTTCGCCTGTTTTGGGATGAGTAAATTCAATTTTATAGGCATGAAGGGCAAGGCGCTTCAAAAGAGGACGCTCTTCTTCTTCATCACCACGCCAGTTTTTCTTAATTTCGCTGAGGCGGAGGGGCTTCTGGTTACCGCTGTAAAGAGGGTCGCAGACAATGCTGAGGCCGTTAGCCGCAAGATGCACGCGAATCTGATGAGTGCGCCCCGTAAGAGGTTTTGCTTCTATCCAGCTGAACTGGCCGCAGGTTCCAATCAGATGAAAGTCTGTTTCACTTGGCTTTCCGAATTTCTTATCAACAACTGTACGGTGGCGGGCATCTCCATCCGGCTTGAGGGCAAGTTTTACTTTTAAATCCTGCCAGAGAGGATGGCCGTAAACCAGGGCATGGTAAGTTTTGTGAACCTCGCGTTTTTCAAACTGCATTGAAAGTTTTTTATGAGCCTCTGGATTGCGGGCATAAATAATAAGGCCTGAAGTATCTTTATCAATTCTATGAACGGCGTAAAGTTTGCCGAATTCTTTTTCTGCAAGTAAATCCAGGCGGGGAGCGTCCGGGTCGTAACGGTCTGCAGCAATAAGGATGCCGGAACGTTTGTTCAAAACGACTATGTCTTCGTCGCTGTAAATAACGCTGTAATCGAAATTCTTCATAAGCTTATTATAACGGAAATATTTTACTAATTAAATAGTGCCATTTACAAAAAAAATGGCTCCCGGTCGCAGAGTATGAAGCAAAACCGCGCAATAATGCGCTACACGCTGATTGTTGCTGAGAAACTATAGGAATGGTCGCTTTCGCGACCGCAACAATCAGAGTGTTTTTGCTCCACACTCTGTTCCCTCGCGCCATTTTTTATGTCAGAGCAAATTACCTTGTAGTAAATTGCCGTTATACAACACTGTATTGCACATCGCCGTAGCTTGGCACCGGCCACAGGTCTTTTGGCGTAATAACTTCAAGCTGGTCTACAGAAGAGCGGAGCGCATTCATGGCAGGAAGAATGTGCTGGCGGCAGAAGAAGGCTAGTTTTGATGCATCTTCAATACTCTTTGCCTCAGCAACAGCCTTTTCAAGCGCTTCAACGTTATCAAAAATCTGACCGGTCAAATCTGAAACGCGGACAAGATTCTTTTCTTCATATTTTACATTTACCCCTGCATTTGCAGCTTTTTTAGCATTAATTGCATCAGAAAGACGGCGGCCAAAGCGGCTGGCAGCAGGAAGATAAAGCTTGTTAGCCATTTCGAGCATGGTTTCTGCTTCAATCTTAACAATCTTAGAATAGTTTTCGTTGTGGATTTCAAAGCGGGACTTAAGCTCAGTCTCCGAGTAAACACCGAACTTCTTGAAAACCTTAACGTTCTTTTCATCAAGCAGGTGAACCAGAGCTTCCGGAGTAGAAGGAAGATTCAAAAGACCGCGTTTTTCAGCCTCGCGAACCCATTCTTCAGAATAACCGTCACCATTAAAGATAATACGCTTGTGCTCTTTAATAGTACGCAAAATCAGGGCATTAAGTTCTTTAGTAAAGTCCTTAGCACCTTCAAGTTCATCAGCAAATTCGCTCAAAACTTCTGCAACACAGGTGTTCAAAATTGTATTACAAAGGGCAATTGAATCATTAGCACCAAGAGAACGGAACTCAAACTTATTAACAGTAAAGGCAAAAGGAGAAGTTCTGTTACGGTCAGTAGCATCACGGCTGAATTCAGGTAGAACAGTAACACCAATCTGCATTTTCTGCTTACCCTTTCCGCCGTAAGGTTTTCCCTCTTCAATAGCATCAAGAATACCAGTAAGTTCTTCGCCAAGGAAAACCGAAATAATTGCAGGAGGCGCCTCGTTGCCACCAAGACGGTGATCGTTTCCGGCAGATGCAACAGAAATACGCAGCAAGTCCTGATATTTATCAACCGCCTTAATTACACCAACCAGGAACAAAAGGAACTGAGCATTCTGAGCAGGTGTAGCTCCAGGGTCGAGCAGGTTCTTTCCAGTATCAGTAGAAATAGACCAGTTATTATGCTTACCCGAACCGTTTACACCGGCAAAAGGTTTTTCGTGCAAAAGACAAACCATACCGTGCTTGCGGGCAGTCTTACGCATAAATTCCATAGTAAGCTGATTGTGGTCGCAGGCAATGTTAGTAGTCGTAAAAATTGGAGCAAGCTCATGCTGAGCCGGAGCAACCTCATTGTGTTCAGTTTTAGCAAGGATACCAAGCTTCCAGAGCTCCTTGTTCAAATCCTTCATAAAATCCTGAACGCGGGATTTAATATTACCAAAGTAGTGATCTTCAAGTTCCTGACCTTTAGGAGCCTTAGCGCCAAAGAGAGTGCGGCCAGTAAAAATCAAGTCCTCGCGTTTTTCCCAGACAGATTTATCAACAAGGAAGTATTCCTGCTCAGGGCCGACAGTTGTAATTACGCGGCTAACGTTTTCGTTACCTTCAAAAAGATGAAGAACGCGGAGAGCTTCCTTAGAAATTGCTTCCATAGAACGCAAAAGCGGAGTCTTTTTATCAAGAGCATCGCCGGTATAAGAACAGAAAACAGTCGGAATACACAAAGTTCCGTCTTTAATGAATACATAAGAAGTCGGATCCCAGGCAGTATAACCGCGAGCCTCAAAAGTTGCACGAATACCACCGTTAGGGAAAGAAGAAGCATCCGATTCACCCTGAACAAGCTCCTTGCCAGAAAATTCCATAATAACACGGCCGTCTTTAGTCGGCTCAATAAAAGAGTCGTGCTTTTCGGCAGTAACACCGGTCAAAGGCTGGAACCAGTGAGTGTAGTGAGTTGCCCCCTTTTCAATCGCCCAGTCCTTCATGGCATTAGCGATAACAGCCGCAACAGTCGGGTCAAGCTTTTCGCCGCCCTGAATAGTCTTCATCAGCTGCTTAAAAGTCTCTTTCGGTAAACGCGCCCTCATTGTTTCTTCATTGAAAACGTTTTCGCCGAACATCTCAGTTACAGAACTTTCCATCTTTGTCCTCCGGAACTTTTTGTGCGTAAAGGCAGTGCCTTAAATAAAAAAAAACGTCGTGGAAAGTACCCTGATAAGAATCTGAATACTGTCTACGACGTCTTTAACATGCTTATTTTTACTATTTTATGGGCTTTTGGTCAATCAGCCAGAGTTAATTTTTGAAGTATTCTTAAATATTTCAGGCGAGTTTCCCTTCCCAGTCGCACTTCGCAGTTCCCTAAACCGGTCAGTTGCGGCAATTCTTGCCGCAACCGCTCCGCGCTGCTCAAGGCTCCCGCCGGGGGAAAACAACAATTTCTAGTTTTAGTCTGGCAGATATATGACTGTAGGCCATAAAGAAGTTCCAGTCAAAGAAAAATCAAAACCATTTTGATCTGCAGACTTATATATAGCTGTACCACTAGCATCGTAAATTACCATAACGCAAGTTGCATGAACAACTCCACTACTTTGTGATGCTTCTATAATTTTCTCTAAAACCAGTTCTCCTTGTTCTTTATCACTTGAACAACTAGCCGTAACTGCAGACGTTATTGCTGCCACAGAAAGAGGTATTCTATATGTACCAGAATCTAATGCTATTACAGAATCCATTGTATACTCTCCTCCAGCCCAATAACCGGAAGTTTTAGTTATACCAGCAATTTCTTTAAATGAAAGTTCACATCGAGCATTTGCAGGAATCGTTATTTTATCAATTCCACTCTGCGAATCTGTATATATATCTATATTAAGAGTTGCTTCACCTTCATCACCACCTCCACTAGGGTCGTCTCCACCTCCACCAGGTTCATCGCCACCGGATTCTTCAGTTCCATTAAAGACAAGTGTTTTTCCATGAAAATTAATTTCATAGGTCATATCATAATAACCTTCAGTTTCTGAAGGACTTGCTGTTACATCAACCGTAATTACATTCGTATCCTTTAAGAAGGCAAAATTTGAAAGGTCAGAATTAACTGTTGCAAGTTCTCTTATAGGAAAGTTTCTCTTTGGACTTCCTTCAACAAGACCAATAGAAACTATTCCGTAATTTTCTGTAAGCAGGGCATAAAAAGGTTTATCTTCAGAAGCACAAATACACATCTGTCCAAAATCTGAATCTTCTCCTGTACCTACAGCACTTTCCAGATACCTTTGGAAATCATAATATGGGATTTCTTTATAATCCGGGTCAAAACCTTTTATAAAAGCTCCCCTAAAATCTATCATTGTGACTGCAACACTTTGACTTCCTGAATTTACATAAATGCTTTCTTCAGCTCCGCAATACAATGGTCGACGCATGTAGTAAGGCTCAATACCATCACTCATATAATCACCCATCATCGATTCATCCTGATAAAGCAAAGCAACAAGTGCATACTGACCTACAGGAATTTCATCAAGAGTTACAGATTTTTGAACTCCTGCTTCAATCTCATAATAGGAATATCTTAATTGACCTGATTTAAAAGTCTGAAAATCATAACTGTAAACAGCAAGCTGTAAAACTAAATGCCTAAGTTCACCTTCATCTTCAGTAATTGGTTCATTTTCCTGCATAAGAGTGCGGGCAGACTGAGGCTGAGCCACTATAGCGCGGAGCTGGTCGCTGGAAAGAGAAAAACTTACCGAACCGGTGTCGCTTGAATTAAAAAGGGCTGAACAGGAAATTAAAAGGCATGAAAGAAAAAGGGCTGCAAGTTCAGTAAAAAAACGATTTAAATAACGTCGCATAGGCGCCTCCTGAACTCTGTCTTAAGAGAATCTTCTATATTATAACACGGCATTCTATACAGTAAAGAAAAAAGAAATTGGCAAAAGAAATTAAAAAAATATATAATGCCCCTATGCTTAAAAACTATCTCTGGATATTTTTTATTTCCATGATTCCCCTGATTGAGCTGCGTGGAGCAATTCCGGTTTCTCAAGCCTTGCAGCTGCCGGTAGTGCAGTCCTATCTGGTTTGTATTCTGGGAAACCTGATTCCAGTTCCTTTTATTTATCTTTTTGCCCGCCGTTTTCTGGAATGGGGACAGGACAAACGCTTTACAGGAAAAATCTGTACCTTCTTTTTAGAAAAAGGTGGTCATGCCGGAGAAAAACTTCAGGCTAAAGCCGGTAACGGACTTTTTATTGCCCTGATTCTTTTTGTAGGCATTCCTCTTCCGGGAACAGGAGCCTGGACTGGAACTCTTGCGGCCAGTCTTCTGGATATAAGTTTTAAGAAAACCATTCTTGCCGTAATGCTGGGGCTTCTTCTTGCTGGCTGTATTATGATGGCAGGTTCCTTCGGACTTTTTAAAGCTGTGATGTAACTGCTTATTTGCAGTATTAATATAGAGGTAATTTATGTATCAGTTAGTTTTGAATCAGCTTATTGTGATGGCACTTATTGCGCTTGCCGGCTTTGTTTTTGCCAGAATCGTAAAAGTAAGTGATAAAGAGCAGAAATTTTTGAGCAAACTGCTTTTGTATTTTGTAAATGTCTGCCTTATCATTGATTCTTTCAATATGGAATACGACGCTCAGAAATTCCGCCGCTTTCTTTTTGCAGCCCTGATTGCCTTAATCATCCATCTTTCGATGATTTTTGTTTCCTTCCTTTTGACTCACTCAAAAAATGCAGAAAACCGTTCTTACAATCACATTGACCGCCTTGCCATGGTGCTTACAAACTGCGGCTTTATCGGCATTCCTCTGATTAAGGGAACGCTGGGAAATGCAGGAGTTTTCTATTTAATGGGCTACCTGACAGTTTTCAACATTCTGGCCTGGACCTGGGGTCTTTACCAGATGAGCGGAACTATCAGTCTTAAAAAAATCATTGTGAATCCGGTAATTTTGAGTGCTGTATTCGGTATCTTCCTCTTTTTGATGCCTTTTACCCTGCCGGAGCCAATAATCCGCCCGATTAAAATGATAGGCGACTGTAACACAGCCCTTGCCATGGTTATGGTTGGAATTCTTTTTGCTGATTTCCATTTTTCTTCTAAATATACACTTCGCCTTATCAAGGCAGTTCTTGGACGCCTTCTTTTGTGTCCTTTTATTGCACTTTTGATTATTTTTGCCTTCTGGAAAATGAACCTAAACGTAAGCGATGCAAGAACAATTCTTTTTGTAGTTTTAATCTGCGCATCCTGTCCTGCTGCGACAACCGTTCCGGGACTTGCAGCACTTTTTGACAAGGATGCCGCTTATGCAAGTTTGACAGTGTCGGTTTCGAGCTTACTCTGTATTTTTTCTGTGCCGGCCTTTGTTGCTCTGGCAGAGAATTTACTGAAGTAAGTAAATCGGGGGCGTTGCGGGGAACTCCCCGCAGAGAGGGTAGCACGCAACGAAGTGCGGGCGCAGGGAGAGACTTCTCCCTCCGCCAAGTTTTACTTACAACTCTATAATACTTTTTACTCCAATTGCAGAGTTCACCCAGCTCACTTGAAAAATTCTTCTATAAAAGATAATCTATCTTAATTGCAAACAGATAAGTAAAGCTAAAAAATTGCTGAATCACAATTTTTTTTAACGCTTTGCTATAGAACACCGGCGGCTCTGACCGGCCGCCTTACACAGGAGTAGGCTATGGCTGAAGAAAAATATGATTTTTCCATTGAAAATTTGGGACCTTGTTCTATACAGTCTCCTATAAAACTTTCATCGGTATTTGGTGACGGAACAGCTAACTATGTAAACGACAACTCTTACGTTATCAATCAGATTAACGTTTATGATACATCAAAACCAATCGTTTTGGATTCTTCAAATCTTATTGAAAAAGCCGGTCCTCGTGAAAAAATCTATTTTGACCCGGCTCATGTTCGTGCCGGCATTTGTACCTGCGGTGGTCTCTGCCCTGGTTTGAACGACGTTATTCGTGCTATCGTTCGCTGTTTGAATACACGCTACGGCGTAAAAACTGTAAAAGGTTACCGCTTTGGTTACCACGGATTCTTTGCAGAGGAAGGTTATGCTCCTCTTGATCTGGACAGATATTTAATTGATGAAATTCATAAGATTGGCGGTACTTATCTTGGTACCAGCCGTGGTGGTGGACAGCGTGTTTCTGAAATCGTTGACTGTCTTGAGCGCGACAACATCAATATGCTCTTTATTATTGGTGGTGACGGTACTCAGCGCGGTTCTTATGATATCGCATGCGAAGTTGAAAAACGCGGTCTTAAATGCGCAGTAGTTGGTATTCCAAAGACTGTTGATAACGACCTTATGTTCATTGACCGTTCATTCGGTTTTGAAACTGCCGTTCAGCGCGCTAAGGAAGCTGTTTCTGCTGTTCACATGGAAGCTGCAAGCCAGATTAACGGTATTGGTCTTGTAAAAATCATGGGTCGTGAAGCAGGCTTTATTGCAACTGAAGCTGCTTTGGCCAGCCACGAAACAAACTTCTGTTTGATTCCTGAAGTTCCATTTGAAATGGAAGGTGAAAAAGGCTTCCTTGCTTGCCTTGAACGCCGTCTTGCAAAACGCGGTCACGCTGTAATCGTAGTTTCTGAAGGTGCCGGTCAGGACTTGCTTGAAAGCACTGGCGCTACTGATGCTTCTGGAAACAAAAAACTTTCTGATATTGGTCTCTTCCTTAAATCTCAGATTGAAAAATACTTCAAAGAAAAGAATATCGAAATCAACCTTAAATATATCGATCCTTCTTACCAGGTTCGCGCTTCTGTTACAACAGCTGCTGACTCAATTTACTGTGAGCGTCTTGGAAACAACGCCGTTCACGCTGCAATGGCTGGTAAAACAAAGTGTGTAATCGGTCTGGTTCACGACAAGTTCGTTCACCTGCCAATTAAGGCTGTAACAGCTCACCGCAACGCTGTTGATCCTGAAGGTTCACTCTGGCGCGATGCTCTGGATGCTACAGGTCAGCCAATTTTGATGGTAAACGACATTGAAAAGGCTAAGGAAAAGATGGCAGCTGCTCTGGCTGGTGCTAAGTCTAAACCAAGCGAGCAGAAAAAAGGTAAATAAGCAATAGCTGGGGTTAACCCGGCTAGTGCAGGAATCCCGCGGTAATTAATCGCGGGATTTTTTTTACCCTAATTCAGTCTTGGCCAGCCTAGTCAAAATTCATATATATGCCGACATAGAGCTTAAAGTTATTGATTCGGGGCAGATAGGAAAGCTGCAATTCTGTCCGCATGTTCTGGTTGGAAAGAGTTCCGATAACGGGAACGATATCAAGAATCACTTTAAGGTAAATATCATCAACTTTTTCTGCGCGGTTAAAGGTATCCCAGTAATTTGACAGATTCCTTATATCAGGCTGCTGCTGGGTTTTAGTGTCATAATTCAGGTTGAAAGAATAACCTGCATAGATTCCGGTTCGGGAAATAAAAACTGGATAAAGGCCATTTTTAATTTCTTTTCCAAGCAGGAGAAGCTGACCGCCGACTTTGAAGGCAGTACCTTCTGTAACAAAAGCTTCGCAGAAGGCTTCTGCCGGCAGACAGAAGACCAGGCCCTGATAATCATCAAAAGGAAGAAGACGGGGAATTGCTACAGAGCTGTCAAAACCGACTGTATATCGGCTAACCCTGTCGAAAATTGATTCAAAATCGGCAATGGTAGTTATTCCGCCTGCAAAACCGAACTTTTCAAAAAGGCTGTTTCCATCCTGGTGGATATTTGAATAATTTACATTGGCATATATCTCGGTAAAATGATAGGCAGCGGAAAGAGAGGGCCAATGAGTCAAATCCGGGTGAACTTTACTTTCGTCAAAGCCCAGATACATTGAAGAAGCAATATACTGCAGCTTAAAATTAAACTCCAGAGCATTCATATTCAAGATAAAAGGGAGTTTAAAGCTTGCACCGGCAAGAGATTTCCAGGCATAAGTTCCGCTGCTTGAAAAATTGAAAATTGAGCCAAAACTCAAATCAAGAGGCGTTGAAGTATTTTTTATAAGAGTTCCAAAGCTTATATCATTTTTGAATTTCTTAAAGTTCTGGATTATGCGGTCAACTTCATCTACAAAGTTTTTTCCCAAATCTTCGATTCCATACTGAGAAAGACCAAAACTTACAGAGGCCATGATTGTCGTATTATCATAGGGGTCAGAATTTGTTGTATAGGAAATACCAAGTCCCGGCCAGAGTACAACGTCATTTTTATAATCAAAGGAAGCAATCGGGAAGAAAGGATACATGGCACCCGCAGAGGCATATTTAAGAGGATAATAGCGGGTGTGAGGGAAGCTTATTCTCAGTTCTTCCAGAGTCACAGGAGCAGGCTGATCGAAAGTGTCCAGTTCTGGCAACGGATTTTTTTTGATAATTTTTCCTTCCGTAAACTCAATAAAAGGAAGATTTATATAGGCAATTTCATCGTGATCTGTAAAGGATCGAGAAAAATAAATCAGGTGGTCAGAAATGGCAGGACTTTGAAGACCACCTGAAATATCATTCTGCTGAAGCTTAAGGCTTACAGGCTCAAATGCTTCATTTAATTCTATGATTCCAAGGCGAGTGAAGGAATGAGCCTGAGGGTCTACAAACTCAAAGGTAAGCTTTTGATTTTCAGGGGCAGCACCGGCTGAAAAACGAAGATTTTTAGGCTTAAAGGCCTTATCCTTATCGTTTAAAAGATAATAGAGACTTTCTTTATCTTCAATTTCAGTTTCCAAGTCCGAAATATTGATTTTCAAAAGTGAAATTTCTTCGCCCTGCCCTAAAAGACAGATAAAATTATCCGGCCCGCAGAAAGAAAGACTTTCCAGACTTACGTCAGGGGCAAAAACCTTTTTATAAAGAGGAACTTTCTTCTTCTGCCCTTTCTTCCTACTTTCAAAATCATAAACTTCCAGGGCTGCTTTTTTGTCTGAAGAATTAATTCCTGCTACATAAAGCTGCTTGTCTGTGCCAGCAACAAAGGCTGCATCACGAAGCCTGAATTTTCCTGTAAGCAGGCAGTGTCTTTTTAAATCATAAAAGCGGACATTTGGAAGGACAAAATTTTCCCGATAGTAAGTTTCGTTACAGCAGATCAGAAGATAGCGGCCATCGGGCGAAAGATCCAGTTTTGTAACATCCTTTGCAAATAAAAGATGATACTTAAATAATTCCGGCCTGTTTTTTATGGGATTTTTGTATTCCTTTGCAAGCAGGACTTCGTTTTTTATAGAATCATAATAGACAAAGCCATAAGGAGTTGAAAGAAGATTTTTATAAGTGCCGTCGCTGGTAGAAAAAATCCTCTGAATCAGGGAAAGTCCGCCTTCTGTCTCTTCTACAAGCAGTTTTTCCGGAAGGGGAATCATCTCCTTAAAGACATTCCATTCATCATCAAGCTTTTTATTATAAACCTTTTTGAAAATGCCCTTTGTAAGGCGGGGAAATTTAATTTTTCCACATTCATGCAGGAAATCTGAATATTTTTCTATGCCATAAGTTCCAATCAGATAGGCGGCAAAAGCAGAATTAGCAGCTACCGCAAGATGGGTGTCTGAATAGGCGTTGGAAGCGGCACCAGCCTGAAGCCAGGAAGGAAAGTTCCCTTCAACCTTAGCCTGAGAAAGCACCTGCAGAAAATATCCGTCGTTGTACTCGCCTTTTCCGGTCAAAATCTGGTCTAAATAGGAAACGCCATCCAGAGCAGAAAAAGGAAGGTTAAGAACTTCGACTGGCTGCCACCAGGTCATGAAATTTGAAAGGACTTTATTAAAGGGACTTTTTATTGATGCCGCAGTTGCCTTAAAAATCTGGCTGTTAAAAAGTGTAAGCAGCTCGTCTTCGTAGGTTTTGCCGGCGGTAGAAGGAAGACCCTCCTTTACGACAATACGGTTATAGGGGTAAGCAGTATAGGTTACAGACAGAAGATCTGAATCCGGAGTGATTACGATGGG
The DNA here is from genome assembly GCF_000260795.1 of Treponema sp. JC4. Lineage (GTDB taxonomy): Bacteria > Spirochaetota > Spirochaetia > Treponematales > Treponemataceae > Treponema_D. Next base: position 167,519 of record NZ_AJGU01000001.1, on the reverse strand, counting down.
AGTTTCATAATTTTTGTCTGCCGAAAGTAATTCGGCGGCATTTTCGTAAAGGGCATCTGCCTTCTGGGCAAGCAGTTTTGCAGTTTCTGTGCTTTCCTTTGAATAAAGAATGTTGAAGTATTTTGTTTTGAGCTGATAGATAATGCGGGGCTTTATCATTTCGCCCGCAAAAAGAGAGGGGGCATAAAAACAAAAAAGGAAAAATTGCAGAATAAAAAACGCGATTGTTCTTTTTGCAATTTTTCCTTTTTTCATGGATATAATAATATCAGATTAGCAGAATTCTTTCAGTACCTCTTTGTAGATTGCCAATCCTTCTTCAATTTCCTTGTCAGAGATGTTCAATGGAGGGAGGAAGCGGACAACATCGGCACCGGCAGTTGTTGTACAGAGTCCTTTTTCCAGACAGCGAACTTCAATATCAAAAGGCTTAACGCTCAGGTCAATCTGAGTTCCAATCATAAGACCTTTACCGCGAACGTCCTTTACAATAGGAAGATTCCAGCTTGCAATCTGACCGCGGATATAGTCTCCGGCGTGATTTACACGATCAAGGAAAGCCTGGTCGCTTACAGTATCAAGTACAACAAGACCTGCAGCACATGCAAGAGGGTTTCCTGCAAAAGTTGACTGATGATCGCCTGCAACAAAAACATCTGCTGCCTTACCGCGGAAGAGGCAGGCTCCCATTGGAACGCCGCCTGCAATTCCCTTGGCAAGAGTAACAACTTCAGGATTAAAACCAAGTGAATCGCTTGCAAGGAAGGTACCGGTACGGCCAACGCCAGTCTGAACTTCATCAGCCATAACGATAGCACCAGCCTCGCGTGCAGCCTTAGCCGCAGCCTGAGCCCATTCAGGACTGATAAGGTTTACACCGCCCTCACCCTGAATACATTCAATAAAGAGAGCGGCAGTTGTATCATCAAAAGCGCCCTTAAGAGCGTCAAAATCGTTTGCCTTAATTGTTTTAAATCCTTCCGGATATGGAGCAAAGCTGTCCGGGTGGAATTTATCCTGGCCGGTTGCAGTCAAGGTTGCAAGAGTACGTCCGTGAAAAGAAGATTCCAGAGTTACGATAGTCTTGCGTTTGCTGCCGCCATTGAGCTGACCGTATTTGCGGGCAAGTTTAATTGCGGCTTCGTTAGCCTCAGCACCAGAGTTTCCAAAATATCCGCGTTCAAAACCAGTTACCATCAAAAGATTTTCTGCAAAATCAAGTCCTATGTCAGAAAAATAGTAGTTTGAAATATGGATTTCCCGCTTTGCCTGACCAGCAACAGCCTTTACAAGCGGCTTATAATTATGACCAAGACAGTTAACACCAATACCTGCAATAAAGTCGATGTATTTTTTCCCGTTTACATCCCAAAGAGTCGAACCCTTACCCTTTGCCATTACAATGTCAAAGCTTCCGTAGTTGTTTACAATTTTCTTTTCCATATTTCCCTCACAAATACGAAGATTGTATAAATATGCAGAATTATGCCGTTATTTGAATAAAAATGCAAGTTAAATAAAAAGGAGGGGAAGACTTTCCCCTCGCCTAGAACCTAGAACCTAGAACATGAAACCTTACTTACCAATAATATCACGTGCCAAGATTTTTGCAATGTTAGGTCTCTTAACTAGGTCACCTTTCAAGCCTTCTTCGCGGGCCTTGTTTACGTAGTTAGGATCCTGGAAGCTGTACTTGAAGTTCGTATGAACGTCGTAAGTTCCCTTCATGAGAGCGTAAGCATCTTCTGTCATTACCAGCTCTTCATCTGTTGGGATAACGAAAATCTTTGTCTTTGAATCATCAGCGTGGATGTATGTTTCAGCGTTTCCAGTAAAGCTCCATTCGTTGCGCTGTGCATCAATCTTAATGCCGTAGTTTTCGAGACCTGAACAAGCCTTCATACGTGTGATTGGTCCGCGCTCGCCTACACCTGCTGTCCAAACGATTGCATCTACGTGGCCGAGTTCTGCCATGAAGGCACCGATGTACTTCTTAATGCGGAGAGCTTCCATTTCGATAGAAAGCTGGCAGAGTTTGTCGCCCTTTGCGGCGTCGATTTCGATATCGCGGCGGTCAGAGTATTTTCCTGTAATACCAAGACAACCACACTTCTTGTTGAGAGCCTTGTCCATTTCATCAGCTGACATTCCAGTTTTTCTCATAATGTAGAATGGAAGAGCCGGGTCCAGGTCTCCGGAACGTGTACCCATTACAAGGCCTTCGAGAGGAGTAATACCCATTGTTGTATCGTAGCAAACGCCGTTCTTAACAGCACACATAGAAGAACCGTTACCGATATGGCAGATGATGAGGTTGCAGTCTTTAGGATCTTTTCCAAGGAGAACAGCAGCACGCTTTGCTGTGTAAAGGAATGATGTTCCGTGGAAACCGTAGCGGCGGGCAGCGTACTTCTCGTACCATTCGCGTGGAATTGCGTACTGGAAAGTTTCTTCCGGCATTGTCTGGTGCCATGCTGTATCCATGATAGCTGAGTGAGGAACGTTTGGCATTACCTTCTGAGCAGCTTCAATACCCATGATGTTAGCAGGCATGTGGAGAGGTCCGAGGTCTACTACCTCGCGGAAACCGTCGAGAACCTCTGGAGTGATAAGTACAGACTTTGTGAACTTTTCGCCACCATGAAGTACGCGGTGACCAACAGCTCCAATTTCATCCATAGATTTGATTACACCAACTTCCGGGTCAGTGATTTCTTTAATGATAAGTTCGATAGCTTCTTTGTGAGTTGGACAAGGGCTTTCAATTTCAGTTTTCTTTCCCTTAGCCTTGTGAGTAATGCAGCTTCCTTCAATTCCGATGCGTTCAACAACGCCGTTAGCCATTACTTCTTTGTTGTCCCAGTCATAAACCTGATACTTTGCAGATGATGAACCGCAGTTCAATGTTAAGATTACCATAAAAACCTCTAAAAAATAATTTGCGAATAAAAAATGGGTGTCCGCTTGTCGGTGGGTAGGGAAAATCCCCAAAATGCTCGCTGGCAGTCAGGCACTCAGAAAAATAAGATTTTGTTAGTATATTCCTATTTAAAGCGATTTTCAACACAGTGCAACAGGTCTTGCAACTCGCCTGAAAAAATTCTTTGTCCTTTTTTTAAACTTGCTCGTATAATGTTATGTATGAATTAGAAGATTAAAAGCATAGGAGGCACAATATGACAAATGCAGAATTCAAGAAACATTTGGAAGAGAACAGTGGATCAGTTGCAGGTGGAATTATCTGCGGAGTTATTGGTGCTGTTGCCGGCGCTTATTACGGCTGGAATTATATTTAAGTTCTTTGTAAGGCAAAAGAATGAAACGAACTATTGTAATTTGTGAATATGTTTCGACTGGAATAAATTATATAGACGATGTTCTTTCCCGCGGTTATGAACCTGTCCTTCTGGAAGGTCATTATGTTGGAACGGGCGAAGAAATTGCCTATATAATGGAAGAAAGAAAGCATATAAATGAAAAATTTAAGGGGCGTTTCAAAATTATTAAGGAAAGCCCTGACTATCAGGAAACTTTGCGGCAGGTCAAGGAAGTAAATCCCCTGCTGGTTATTCCTGGTGGTGAATTTGGAGTTCCTCTTGCCACACGGCTGGCAGCAGACCTAGGCCTTTTGGGCAATCCGCTCGAAAGGCTTAAGGCTATGACGGAAAAAGAAGCCATGCATCAGGCCCTTCGCGAAAAGGGACTTCGTTATATCCGCGGAAAGCTTATTTTTTCTGAAGAAGAGGCTCTGGCCTGGTATGACCAGCTTGGAGTTGAAGACGTTGTTGTAAAACGTACCCGGGGCGGCGGAACTGCGGGAGTTTTTCTCTGCCACGGAAAAGACGAAATGCTTAAGGCGGTTCGGAAAAGTTTTTCTGATGCGGCTAAAGGCGAATGCGGTCAGGGCAACATTGAGATTTTGATTCAGGAGCAGATTAAGGGAACTGAATACATTGTGAATACGGTTTCCTGCAATGGAAAGCACAGGGTTGTATCGGCCTGGGTTTATGATAAGGTAAAAATGGCTAACGGGGGAAATGTCTATAACTACGCTCTTTCCATTCCGCGGCTGGAAGTGGGGCACTCAAGACTCTGCCGATATGCCCTGCAGGTGGTGGATGCAATCGGCATAAAATACGGGCCTGTTCACGGCGAATATATGATTGATGATAAGGGGCCTGTTCTGATTGAGGTTAACTGCCGGCCTATGGGAGCTGGCTTACCAAGAAAGTTTACAGAGAAGATTTTCTTCCACCACGAAACAGATGTAGCGCTGGACTCCTATCTTAATCCTAAAAAATTTGAAGAGGATGATATAAAGCCTTACCGCACTAACGAATTTGGTGCCTTAAAAATTATTATTCTTCCGGGTGAAACGGAAGTAAAATCTGCCCCGATTATGCAGATTGCAAGACAGTTGAAATCTTATTATGCAAGTTCTTTTGCGGGAATCGGGCAGTCTGAAATTCTGCAGGAAACGCGGGATTTAGGAACTGCCGGCGGTATGATTTATCTTCTCAGCAATGATGAAAATCTTGTAAAAAATGACTGTAATCTTTTGCATTTAATAGAAATGAAATATCCGCGGATTTTCTTTCAGGATTCGGCTTACCAGGAACGCTTTAATTCAGCTCCCCGTGATATTGGAGAAGTTCTTAAAGCTGCCCGCTGCCATGGTTCGACTCTTGTTTTCAGCGATTCATCTGATGAAAATCTTCCTTTTGCAACTTTTACAGACAGTGAAAATCTTGCGGTGGCCTACGACAGCTACGAAAACGGTGTTCTTGATTTGTCAAAGCCTGAAAGTTTTGCCGATCTGGAAAGTGTAATTCAGCAGATTTTTACCTTTTTCAAAAAGATTCGCAAAGGCGGTCGCATAATTGTTCCGGAAAGCACCTGGTGTCATCTGCCTTACGGAATTGAAGGCATGGAAATTCTTATGCGTGCCGCAGGACATCTGGTCGAAATACCTCTTGCAAATCTTCCTGAACTTTTGATTTCTTCGGTGGAGTAAGTATGATTGAAAAAATATTTCTTGAGCAGTTTAAAGAAAGCGCTGCAAAAAATGCTGACAGGATTGCTATTCAGGATAGTGATGGAAAAACTACCACCTACAAAGAACTCTTTGCCGCCGCAGAAAGGGCTGCAAAGGCTATTCAACTGAGGGGAATTAAGCCCGGCTCACCTGTAATCATTCTTCTGGGAAGGAATTCTGATTACATTATCTCCTACCTGGGAGTTTTGATGGCTGGATGTATCGGAGTTCCCCTTACAAGCGCCTACCCGGAAGAACGAATCCTGGAGATTGAAAAAGACTGTAAGGCGGCATATATAATCCGCGATTACAGGGAGTTTTTGAACATTCTGAAGGACGGAGATAATGCCCCCTTCCAGCCTCCAGTCATCTCCGGCAGGGATTCCGCAATTTTACTTTATACTTCCGGCTCTACAGGAAAGCCTAAGGGCGTGCTTCATGACCACAACAGCCTTACTGCGGCAGCTGAGCGCACTTTTGAACTGATGGCAGGCTTTGACCACATCCGTTATGCCTCTAACCCGCCCTTTCAGTTTGCGCCCTTTACTTCGGAATTATTTTCAGTTCTTTTACAGGGGGGAACTGCCTTTATCATAGACAACGAAACCCGCCTGGACGTAAAGAAAATGCTTTTCTTTTTTAAGGAAAACAAAATCGACCTTTCCTATATTCATCCCCAGATGCTGAAAATCATGCGTACTCTTGTAGATGATAAGGATTTTCCTGTAAAACGGGTTCTTGCGGGTGCCGAGCGGGTTATCAATCTCTATTCTCCTTATTTTGAAATCTGGAATGTTTACGGAATGAGCGAAACTCTTGCCGGAATCAGCTATTTTAAAATTGATAAGGAATACGAAAACGTTCCGGTTGGAAAATCCTATAAAAACAACACAATTACAATTGTAGATGATGAAATCTGCGTAAAAAGTTACTATGCCCGTCAGTATTTGAACCGGGAAGCAGAAAGTAAAAAGACCTTTGAGGTCTGCGATGACGGTCAGGTACTTATTCACACCGGCGACCGGGGCTATTTTGACGAAAATGGTAACCTTGTAATTACCGGCCGCATGGACTTTATGATAAAGATCAACGGAAACCGGGTTGAGCCGGAGGAAATTGAAAACAGACTGCTCATGATTCCGGAGATTAAGGAAGCGGTGGTAGTCGGCATTTCCCAGAATGGAAGAAATCTGCTTGCTGCCTACTTCACAATGAAAGAAGCAAAAAATCTTTCCAAAAAGCAGATTTTTCAGCATTTGAAAAAGACCCTGCCCGACTATATGATTCCATCTCACCTCAAGTGTCTGGAGCAGATGCCCCGAAACTTCAACGGAAAGATTGACAGAAGTAAACTGCCTTCCATTATAGAGGATGAGGTTGAATTAATAGCACCATCAAGTGAAAGGGAGATTCAGGCTCAGAAAATCTGGTCAGAAATTCTGAATGTTGATTCAGACAAAATCGGCATTAATTCGGACTTTTTTGAGCTTGGCGGAGATTCAATCCGTTCGATTATGCTCAGCGTTCAGTATGAAAAAACTTTTGGACTTTCAATTACACCGACTGAGATTTTCAAAAACAGAACTTTAACAAGCCAGCTTGAACTTTTAACTGCAGAAAAGAAGGTTTCTGACATTTTTGTTTACAATGATGATCTTTCCCTTCCGCGGGTCTATTTTGTTCACACGGGGCATACTGGCGGCGAGGCCTACCTCAATCTTTCTAAGCTTTTGCGTTCGGCCTGCAGCATGCGCTGTTTTGAGCCAAATAACGTTTTTCATCAGGATAATCTGATTAAGGGCGCAAAAAATCTTGCGGCAAAGTACATAGAACTTTTGAAAGCCGATCAGCCAAAGGGGCCTTACATTCTGGGCGGCTGGTCTTACGGCGGAATGATTGCCTACGAAATGGCCTGCCAGCTGAAGAAGGCGGGCGAAGAAGTTCTGCATCTCTTCCTTCTTGATCCTGATTTTATGACCAGCGAACGGGAAAAGGAACTTTATGCAAAGGTTTTTACCGCAGACAATTTTGACGACTACCTGAAAAAAGATCCTCTTTTTGAACGTTTCCGTCAGATGGGGCTTCTTAACAAGGTAGAAAAGAACAGCAAAATCGTTCTGGAAGACATGATTAATTTTGAGCCGGAAGATTACGATGGCAAAGTAACCTTCTATAAGGCCCAGAAGTATGATGTCAGGGAAGATTCTCCGGAGACCGACAAGGAACTTTTTTCTATTATGAAGGGAAAAAAGGCAAACGGTTTTGAAGATAAAATCAAAAATCTGAAAATAATCAACATAGATACAGAGCACGACAATTTTATGAAAGGTTATGCACTTTATAAAATTGCCCTCAATATGGAGATGACAATTACAAGCCTTAGGAAAATATGATATAATAGAAGTCTATGGCAGACTATCACGTATTTCCGGATGCCCCTGAAGGCACTCCTAAGGCTAACTTTGTTCACCTTCATGTTCACTCAGACTACTCACTTCTGGACTCCTGCGCCACAATTGATAAGCTTGTAGCAAAGGCAAAATCTCTGAACATGCCGGCTCTGGCGCTGACAGACCACGGAAACATGTTCGGTGCCCTCAACTTTGAAAAACTCTGCCACGTTAACGGAATCAATCCTATCGTAGGTGAAGAATTTTACGTTGCCTACGGAAGTCATTACGAAAAAGAAGACGTTCCTTACAGCCACAAGGGCGAAGAAGGCGACCGTCACGCCCACTACTTCCACCTTATCCTGCTTTGCGAAAATCAGAAGGGCTACGAAAATATGTGCTGGCTTTCAAGCCGTGCCTTTTGTGACGAAAACGCCCTTTACTACGGAAAACCCCGCATCGACTTTGAACTTTTGAAGGAATATCACGAAGGACTCATCTGCTGTTCTGCCTGTATTCAGGGTGAACTTCCACAGATGCTGCTTGCTGGCATGGATAAGGAAGCCCGCGAACTTGCCCTCAAATACAAGGACCTTTTTGGTCCTGACCATTATTACATCGAGATTCAGGATCACGGTATTCCAGACCAGAAAATTGTTGCAGAAAAACTGATTAATCTTGCTCACGAACTGGATATCCCGCTTGTTGCTACAAACGATATTCACTATGTAGAAAAGGAAGACGCCATTGCCCAGGACGCCCTGCGCTGTATCGGCTTTAAAAATCTTCTTCACGAAAAGCACGCAAAAATGGGCGGCGACGAAGACCTTGATAACTGGTATTTCAAAACCGAAGAGGAAATGCGTTCTCTCTTCCCTCAGTGCCCGGAAGCCTTTGACAACACAATTAAGATTGCCAACATGTGTAATCTTACTATTAAACAGTATTCAACTCCGGAGCTTAAGGAATGTCTTCCCCGCTTTGAACTTCCTGAAGAATTCCGTACCCACGGAGACGATTACCAGAGCGACCAGAACGATTATGTCCGCCACATCGTAGAAGAAGGACTTAAAAAACGCTACAAAGAAATTACCCCGGAAATCCGCGAACGTGCTGACTACGAAATGAATACAATCTTCTCCATGGGTTTCTCGGGCTACTTCCTTATCGTTTGGGAATTCATCAACTGGTCTAAATCACTTTACGACCCGGTTCACAAGTGCCCTAAGCACTACATTCCGATCGGGCCTGGACGAGGTTCGGGTGCCGGTTCTCTGGTTGCCTACGCAATGACCATTACCGACATCGATCCTTTCCGCTACGGATTGATTTTTGAACGATTCTTAAACCCTGAACGTGTATCCATGCCGGATTTCGACGTTGATATGGACTTCGACTTCCGCCAGGAGATTATCCAGCATACCCGCGATTTGTACGGCGATGCCAACGTTGGACACATTGTAACTTTTGGTACCCTCAAACCTAAAAACTGTATTGCCGACGTAGGCCGTATTCTTGGAATTCCTTTGGCAGAAGTAAATATGCTCAAAAAATGCATTCCGGAAAGTCCTAAGGCAAAACTCAAGGATGCATTCAGCGAGCCTACAGAAAAAATGCCGGACGGCGGTCAGCTCATTCCTTACAAGGATGACCCGCGCTTCCAGGAGCTTTTTGACCTTGCCTTTAAGCTTGAAGGCGTAAAGCGAAACACAGGTCTTCACGCTTCGGGAATGGTAATCGGTCTTACTCCGCTTCCAAACTGGGCTCCGGTTTTCAAGGATCCTAAAACAGGTGAAGTTGGTGTACAGTACACAATGGATATTATCGAGCCTTGCGGACTTGTAAAGTTCGACTACCTTGGACTTAAGACACTCTCGCTCATCCGCTATGCAGAGGCAATCATCAATAAACACCGGGCTCCGGGAACTCCGGAATTTGTTACCGCCAACGTCAGCGAAACAGATGAAAAAGCCTTCGAGCTTTTTAAGCGCGGTGACTCTGTTGCCGTATTCCAGTTTGAATCGCCTGGTATGCAGAAGATTCTGCGTCAGTTCCAGCCGGAAAAAATTGAAGACCTGGTTGCCTTGAACGCCCTTTACCGTCCGGGTCCTATGGATTGTATTCCTCAGTACATTGAAGGAAAGTGGCACCCAGAAACCGTTCACTATCCTGATCCTTCCCTCGAAGGACTTTTGAAAGAAACCTACGGTGTAATGGTTTATCAGGAACAGATTATGAAGGTTGCCCAGATTATTGCGGGCTTCTCTCTTGGTGGTGCCGACATGCTGCGTCGTGCCATGGGTAAAAAGAAACCTGAAGTTCTGATGGGTAAGAAAAAGGACTTTGTTGAAGGTGCCCTTAAAAACGGCCATACAGAAAAACACGCCGAAGAGATTTTTGATATCATGGTTCCCTTTGCGGGCTACGGTTTTAACAAGTCTCACGCAGCGGCTTATTCGGTTCTTGCCTACCGCACAGGCTGGCTTAAGGCCCACTACCCTGCTGAATTCATGGCTGCCAACCTTACAAACGAAATTACCTCAACCGACGGACTTCCTTTCTATATTGAAGAAGCACGAAAAATGGGAGTTCCTGTTGACCCGCCGGATGTAAACCGCTCCGATGTTATTTTTGACGTTGTTGACGGCAGAATCGTTTTCGGACTCAAAGGAATTAAAGGAATGGGTGAAGGTGCCGCAACAGCAATTGTAAAAGAGCGCGAAGAAAACGGCCCTTACAAAAACTTTATGGACTTTGTAAAACGCGCCTGCACCAGACTAGAAAAAGGCGAAGACGGACGCGAAAAAATTGCCGTAAACAAAAAGGCAGTCGAAGTTCTTATTAAAACCGGTGGTTTTGACCACTGCGGCCAGCATAATGGTGAACTCCTAAACCGCCCGACCCTGCTTGCAAACTTAGACGGTGCTGTAGATTACGCTTCTGACATTCTTGCAGACAAGATGATTGGACAGGGTGATTTGTTTGGCGAACTGGGCGAAGAAGCAAACGCCTTTACAGAATATCAGTTCAAGATGATTCCAGACATTCCGACTATGGAAAAACTTAACATGGAAAAGGAATGTATTGGTATTTACGTAAGTGGTCACCCTCTGGACGACTACCAGAAGGCAATTGACCACGCCGTTACCCTTAAATCAAGCAATATGGCACGAATTGCTGCTGAAGAAAAGGCCGCAAAAGACGCCATGGCCGCAAGCGGCGCAAAATACTATCAGCTGCGTGACGCAGGAAAATCTTATGTGGCACTTGGTATGCTCAGCGGCCGCCGCGAAATCACTACAAAAAAAGGCGACCGCATGGCTTTCTGCAAGCTGCTTGATAAAGAAGGCGAAATTGACTGTACTTTCTTCCCAAAAACCTGGGCTCAGCTTGGACCTCAGATTCACGATGGCGAAGTTTACGCCCTGCGCGGAAAGGTTGACGGCAGCCGCGAAACTCCGTCCTTCCTGGTAGACGCGGTAGAAGACCCCCAGTCGCTGGAAACTCACGCAGCCCAGTCTGTTCACATCAACGTTGATCCGACCTTCAACGGAGAACAGGGATTAATGCAATTAAAAGATTTTTTATTTGATAAAATGGGTAATTGTTCAGTATATTTTCATATAGACACAGGAAAAAATCCCTTTGTAATCAAGGCAAACAGTCAGATTACAATCAGCTCCGCTCCAGAAGTTCTTAAAGAACTGAGGGGCATACCATACGTAAAAGAGGTTTGGACAGAATGATAAGCGCTATTTTAGGAATTCTTTCGGCAGCAGTTACAATTTACACAATGCTCTGCTTTTTAAACATAATTATTTCATGGTTCCCGGGTGCCAAGTTCACAGGCTTTGGAAAGGCAATTTCCGCCCTCACCGATCCTTACATGAACTTTTTCAGCCGCTCAGGCTGGCTCCGTTTTGGCAACATAGACTTCTCCCCTATACTTTCAATCGGAGTCCTCAGCGTGCTTTCTTCGATTCTGGGCGGAATCACTTCGACCGGCCGCATATACGTAGGTGGAATCCTTGGCACAATCATCATCATGCTCTGGAATGTCAGCACATCAATTCTTTCTATATTATTTATCCTGCTTCTTGTCCGCTGGATTGTCCTGACAGTAAAACACGGCTACACCCCTTACAACTCTGCCTGGAACAACGTAGATCAGTTCCTCCAGCGTCTTGCCTTTAAGGTAGCCGGCACTTTTGTAAAATCAACTTTTTCTTACCAGAAGGCCCTCTTAATCACCTGGATAACCTTCGCCGTAATTCTTGGCGCCGGCAACATCTTCATCCGCATTCTTGTAGGACTCTGCTACCAGCTGCCCTTCTAATTTATGAAGCTTTCCGAGATTAAAAATCCTGTTTCCTCTGTGTCGGGCGTGGGACCGGCACTTACTAAAAATCTTGCAAAGCTTAATATTTTTACCGTGGGAGATTTGCTTCAATATTATCCCCGCGACTACGAAGACCGAACTAGACGCGTTTCCTTAAATGAATTTTCCCGCACTCCAAAAATCCACTCAGTGGCAAAAATTATCCGCCATGAGTGGTTCGGCTACGGGAACATGCGTACCCTCAAACTGATTATTAATGACGGAACCGCTCAGGCGGAATTAATCTGCTTTAACAGACCTTTTTTTGAAAAATCTTTTCCGGTGGGGTCAATCATAAGCCTGCATGGAAGCTTTTTTGTAAAATACAATGCATTACAGTCATCAAGCTTTGATGCAAGCGTTCTGGAAAAACCTGCAGAAAGCCCTGTTTCACCCGAAGAAGCAGCCCTTCTTCCTCCAGACCTTGCAAGCCGACTTCCAGCCGACAACAAAGTGCTTCCTATATACTCCCTTACAGAAGGCGTCTCTCAAAAGCAGCTTTCAAAGGCAATTTCCGCCGCCCTCAAGCAGTATGCAAAGGGAATAGAAGATGAGCTTCCTGAAGACTTAATTGATAAACGAAATCTCCTTCACAAGCAGGACGCAATCCGCCTGATTCACGAACCGGCAAGTATGGAAGAAGCCCTTACCGCCCGCCGAACTCTTTCTTACGAAGAATTATTCCACTTCCAAACTGTGATTTTAAAACGTGCCTACAAACACCGCGGCACTTTAAACCAGCCGGAAGAAGCAGCCGCAAAGCCATTTGTTGAGTCTCAAGTTTTCACAGACTCCCTTTCTCCTTTGCAGAAGCAGTTTCTGGAAAAACTCCCCTTCCCTCTCACAGACGACCAGCGCGCCGTCATCTACCAGATGGACAGCGAAATCGACCGCGGCTACGAGGAACGCTCCCGCATTCTCAATCAGGCTGACCGGGGAATCCCCCTGCCTAAAAAATCCGCCTTCACAATGCAGCGTCTTTTGCAGGGCGACGTAGGTTCAGGAAAAACCCTCGTTTCGCTTTTTGTATGCCTCCGCGTAATCAGCTGGAAAGGCCAGTGTGCCCTTATGGCGCCGACAGAAATCCTAGCCCGCCAGCACGCCGAAACCGCAAGCCGCCTTCTGGACTTTTTAGGCATCCGGGTAGCCTTCCTTACAGGAAACGTAAAATCAGCCGGCAGGGCTCAACTGCTTAAACAACTTAAGGACGGAAAAATAGATATTGTAATCGGAACTCACGCGCTTTTTTCTAACAATGTTGTCTACAATGACCTTGAGCTGACCGTAATCGACGAACAGCACCGCTTCGGTGTAATGCAGCGTCAGGCAATCATCGCTAAAGGCCGCACAAACGAAAACGGAATCACCTTTGAGCCCCACCTTCTTATGATGAGCGCAACCCCGATTCCGCAAACTCTGGCCTACACGATTTTCGGAGACCTGGACGTTTCTACAATCCGCACCATGCCACAGGGACGAAAACCCATTACAACTTATCTTGTAAAGGAAGGCAACGAAATCAACGCCTACGAAGCAATCCGAAAGGAACTGGAAAAAGGACATCAGGCATATTTTGTTTACCCTGCCATCGACAGCGAATACACAGACGATGACGGCAACGCCCGCATAAAATCAGCAGAAAAGGCCTTCGCCCACCTGCAGACTCATATTTATCCTCAGTACAAATGCGCTCTTGTTCACTCAAAAATCGATGAAGAAGAGCAGACAATGATATTGAATGATTTCCGTGCGGGCCGCATTCAGGTGCTTGCCGCTACAACTGTAATAGAAGTCGGCGTAGACGTCCCGAATGCCACCTGCATTGCAATAGAAAATGCCGACCGCTTTGGAATGGCCCAGCTTCACCAGCTGAGGGGACGAGTAGGCCGAGGCTGCGACCAGTCCTTCTGCTTCCTCATTTACAGCAAAAACCTGACCGAAAGCGGCATTGAACGCATGAAGGCCCTGCGCCAGAGCACAGACGGCTTTTACATCGCCGAGCAGGATCTAAAAACCCGAGGCCCTGGCGAACTAACCGGTACCCTGCAGGCTGGAGCTATGGAATTTGCAGTAGCCGACCTTGTACGGGACAGCGAACTTCTGACCCAGGCCAGACAGGATGCAATCGGCTATATTCAGGGCTAAGGCTTTTTAATTGGCAACAAGCCCCTTAATTGCATTAATAAGACTTGGAATATTAAAAGGCTTTGTCAAAAAGGCATTCATTCCGCATTCAAATATTTTTGCACGGTCATCGCCATAAGCGTTAGAAGAAACTGCAACAATAGGAAGCATGGCTTTTGTTTGATCAGTCAGTGCCCTTATCTGCCTTGCAGCCTCATAGCCGTCTATAACAGGCAGCTTTGTTTCCATAAGAATTACATCATAATAATTCTCAGGATTCAGTCTGACTTTTTCTACCGCCTCAACTCCATCACGGGCAAGTTCTACCAGGAATCCTGAGTTTTCCAGCATATCTCTTATAATAATCTGATTTGTTTCAACATCTTCACAAACAAGTACCCTTTTACCGGAAAAATCCACCCCATCAGCATTTTTTTCATCCTGCAAGACAGCAAAATTGCAGATTGTTAATGGAAGTTCTATTACAAACTCACTTCCCACGCCTTCCTTACTTGTAACAAAAATATCTCCGCCCATAAGGTTTACAATACGTTTAGAAATGGCAAGCCCCAGACCGCTTCCCTGTCCCTTCTGATTCAGGCCAGATTTATCACGGACAAAAGGCTGGAAAATGACATTCAAAAACTCTTCACTCATTCCAATTCCGTTATCTTTAATGATGATTTCAAAGAGGGATTTTGGCTCTGAATCAATTTTTTCCTCAGAAGTGTGCTCTTTAATGGTTAAATAAATTTTTCCTCCGTAGGGAGTAAATTTTATTGCATTTCCAAGAATGTTCAGAAGCACCTGCTGAAGCCTGAGCTTATCAGTTTTGACATTCGGATTTGCAATATTCTGATTAAAGGTCAAATCCAGATTTTTTTCCCTGAGGCTCTGAGAAAGAATTGCTGTAATATCCTCCATAAAAAGCGGAAGATTAATTTCATCCTCATTCAGAAAAACCGTCTGACTTTCAATGCGGCTTATATCAAGAATATTATTAATGATTGCAAAAAGATGCTCGCTGGAAACCGTAATCTGCTTAAGGTAATCCAGAAGTTTTTCCTTCCTGTTGATATTGGCAGCAGCAAGGGAAGTAAAACCGATAATCGAATTCATAGGAGTCTGAATATCGTAGGACATATTATCAAGGAAGAGGGTCTTTGCCTTATTTGCAGACTCAACTGCCACAAGCGCCTTTTTGGAATGATTTGCATCGCGTACAATAAAATAGATGGCGGTAAATAAAACTGCCAGAATTGTAAGAATAACAAGCCCGATATGATCAAGTAAGAAATCTGAAATCCTGTAGCTGTAAAGTTTTTCTGTATAACGGTAGGCAAAATTCTGAGCTGAATCAGCGCCGACCATATTAATTCCACGGTTTAAAAGCTTTAAAAGTCCTTCATTTCCGATATTAACACCAAAGCAGCGGGAATCAGTTGAGGTAAGCTGCCTTACAAAAAACTTTTTATACTCACGGTTTCTTAAAATATCACTTCTAAGACCATTTACCGTAGTACAGTCAGCAAGCCCTTTGGCAACAGCCTTAAGACATTCATCTATGCTGTCGAATTCAACAATTTTGGCATCTGGAAAGTAAGTTTTTATATAATAAGCCTGCATTGCATTATTTTTATTTACGGCAAAAACGTCATTTCCAGACTTAGGCTGCGACACCAGATATACAGAAGACTGAATGAGGGGCAGCGACTGATAGATTCCGTTCTGTTCAGAATAGTAAAGTCCGCCGCCGACCGGGAATACTACATCAACCTCGTTACGGCTCATTGCCTCAATCATTTCATAATAATTATCATAACTTAGGTAAACCAGCGCTTTTTCCGAAAGTCCCAGTCTTCCTGCCATGCGAGAAAGAACATCCTTTACAATTCCGGTTACATCACCCTTAGAATCAGTTCCGCTGTAAGGTATGTAATTTTCAAGGTAACCGACCCGCAAAAGAGGATGATTTTCTATCCAGTTTTTTTCAGCGTCCGTCAAAGCCCTGCCGGAAACCGTAGAATGATAGTATTTGGAACGAAGATTTGAAAGATAATTCGGCTCTTCAATGTCCATAAGAATCTGAGCCTGATTCAACTGCTTTAAAAGATCTGCCCTTTTTTTACTCACGCAGAGAAAATAGTCCGTACTTCCAAAATAGCACAAAAGTTCGGCATCATGTTTTCCGTAAGTTCCGTCACCTTCAGTTGCAAGAAGGTCAATTCTCTTATCATAAAAGGCTGCAAAAAGCTCATCATAAGAAGCAAAGGTTTCAACAAAAGCAGAAACCTTTCCTCCCGCCAGATAATTCTTAAGGCTGTCTACCATAGCACTTTCAAGAACACCTATTTTTTTATTGCGCAGGCTCTGAATGTCATTTGTGATTTCTGAATCCTGACTGTGTTTCAAGAGTACATATTTTTCAACTCCCATGGGAAAATCAGGATAGCTGATAAGAGATTCCCGCTCCTTTTTTCTGGCAAGTCCCGCAAGCAGGTCAATTTTTCCTTCAAGCAGCAGATTGTAAAGCTCAGAAAAATTTCCATAAACATATTCATATTTCCAGCCGGTATATTCAGAAAGCTTCTGATAATATTCATAGGCATAACCGCGTTTTACAGCTCCCGCTTCAGCACCTTCCTGAAAAACTTCATTTTCATAATATCCGACTATAACTTTCTTCTGCTGATTTTCTGCATAACAAACATTAAAATTGATAAAAAAAATGCAAAACAAAACAAATATTATTCTATTAAATAACTTCATATTTTCGAATTATAACATAATTTCATAATTTAGACACGCTGATAGAATAACTATCAGGAAGCGGCTGAACTCGTTTAAATTCCCCCGTAAAAATGCTAAACTATCCCCATGGATAAAACAATTTACGTTATCGGGCACAAGAATCCGGATACAGATTCTGTTGTTAGTGCCGTAGCTTATGCAAAGCTTAAAAACCTGATGGGCTATCCTGAATATATTGCTGCCCGCGCAGGTCATCTGAATCCTCAGACAACTTACATTTTTGAAAAATTCGGACTTACCCGTCCCCACTATGTTCCAGACCTGATTCCAAAGGTTGAATATTTTATGCCAAAGGGCTGCGAAACCGTTCAGCAGCACGTTTCAATCTGGGAAGCAATCGGTCTTATGAAAAAGAAGTCTCTCCGCGTTCTTCCAGTAGTTGATGCTGATGGAAAATACATTTCCATGCTTCACTACACAGGCTTTGCGGCAGGCGTTCTTAAGTTCATGAATCCGGAAAAGCACAATTTTATTTCTACAAGCCTTTCTCTGATTCAGAAAACTTTAAATGCCCAGGTACTCGTTCAGACTTTTGAAGCTGATAAGATTTTCAAAGGCCACGTTCTTGTAGCCTCATCTTCTACCAAAAAGTTTGAAAACAACCTGAAAGCCCACGCCAGCGAAGATTTAATTGTAATTGCCAGCGACCGCGAAGACATTCACCAGCTCTGCATTACTCACAAGGTAAAAGTTCTTATTATTACTTCCGGCTTTGCCCTTAAAAAGGAAGTCCGCGAGCAGGCAGAAAAGGCAGGAGTCAGCGTTTTAATCAGTCCTTACTCAACTTCGCCTACTTCAGAGATGATTTCCTTTGCCATGCCTGTAAGCGTAATCGGCGATAAGGAAATTGCCCCGGTTCAGCAGAATGACACCGTTTCAAAAATCAAGGAAATACTTTTCAACTCCCTGATTAAATATCTTCCGGTTGTAGATAACGAAAACAAGGTAATTGGCATTATTTCTGAGCACGATTTGTTGCGCGAACCAAACGTAGAAGTCTGCCTTGTTGACCACAACGAGCCTAGTCAGGCGGTAGAAGGTCTTGATCACTACAAAATTCTCGAAATCATCGACCACCACAGACTGGGAAACCTTTCTACAAAATACCCGATTACCTTTATTAATAAGCCGGTTGGATCTACCGCAACTCTGATTACAAGTCTTTACCGCGAGGCAAAAATCCCTATTCCAAAGGACATTGCTTCCCTTCTTTTGTGCGGAATCCTCAGCGACACTTTGATTTTGAAGTCCGCAACTGTAACTCAGGCTGATATCGACACAGCGGAATATCTTTCTGACCTTTCAAACCTTGATATCCAGACTCTTGGAAACGAAATCATTCTTGCAGGAAGCAGAATCGGTAACCGTGCCGCAGGTGAACTTGTCCGCCAGGATATGAAGGAATACACAGAAGGCAAGGCTGTTTACACTGTAAGCCAGATTGAAGTTGGAAGCACAAAAGAAATTCTTGACCGCAAGGCTGAATTCTTTAAGGAACTGGAAATTGAGCGCCGCAGCCGCAAGGGACTTTTCTCCTGTCTTCTGGTTACCGACATTACAACTCTTTCCAGCATTCTCTTGATTGACTGCGAAGAGGAATTCATATCCTTTATCAACTGGCCAAAGCAGGATGACCATATTTACTTTTTGCAGGGCGTAGTTTCCCGCAAAAAGCAGCTGGTACCGCTCATTACGGAAGTTGTTTTGAATTATTTGAAATAGTTATACAAATGTAAGAAAAAAATGCTTTCGCGCGGAACCCTATTTTGCTCCGCCGAGAACGCGGATTGGAAATTATTATATAAATTTCCCGCGTTCTAAACTCCGCAAAACAGGAACCCGCGCTACGCATTTTTTGCCTTACAGTCAGTAGATTTCCGATAAATTATAAATCTGTGTCAAATTTACCCACAAATTCCCTTAAAAATCCCCCTTGTGTCAAAAAAGACCACAAGATAATAATAAACGGCCAAAAAGGCAAGAAAAATCGTTCAAATTTTCATAAAATTTGTACGATTTTTTGTTTTTAACAAATTTTCTCAAATTTTTTTCATCAAATTTCACACTTGGCACACTTATTGCTATATATCTTATGAAAAAAGATATTGCGGAGGCAAGAAAATGAAATACGATGACGAAGTTTTGGGAATGTACCTTAAAGAAATCAACAAAATCCCACTCCTTTCACGCGAAGAAGAAAACGAACTGGCTGTAAAAGCTAAGAACGGCGACAAGCTTGCAAAAAATAAAATCGTAACCTCAAATCTCCGCTTTGTTGTAAACGTTGCAAAAAAATATCAGAATCACGGACTTGATATGACAGACCTCATCAGCGAGGGAAACATCGGACTTATGACAGCAATCGAAAAGTTCGACGTTTCAAAAGGCTATCACTTTATTTCTTACGCTGTATGGTGGATCCGCCAGAGCATTCTTAAGGCAATCTGCGAAAAGAGCCGCGCAATCCGTCTTCCACTCAACCGTGCAAACGAACTTGTTCAGATTGAACACGCCCGCAAATCAATTCACGGAAAGAAAACTGAACATCAGGAATACGAAGAAATTGCTGCTATGCTTAATATGAGCACAAGCCACGTTCGAGAAATGATTAACATCAGCCGCGAAATGGTATCTTTAGACGCAGAAGTTTCTGGCTCAGATTCAAGCAAGGCAAATGTTGCAGACTTCCAGGAAGATACAATCAACGTTCGCCCAGAAGAAAAAATCATCGAGCAGTCTATGTCTAAAGACATCAACCGCGTTCTTGATACCCTTAAGCCAAACGAAAGCCGCGTAATCAGAATGCGCTACGGCTTGAATGGAATGAAGGCTATGAGCCTTAAGGAAGTTGGAGAACACTGCGACCTTACAAAAGAGCGTATCCGCCAGATTGAAAAGACAGCAATCACAAGACTTCAGCACCCGACCCGTGCCCGCCGTCTTGTTGACTACGCAGCCTAATTTCTTATAAAATATAGAGGTCAGTGCATCAACGTGTTTTGAAGTACTGATTCTCTGGAGAGTTCCTGCAAAGATGCGGGACGCCGAAGGGTTAAGGCTATTCCAGCCGATATCTCAGGCACAAAGGACAGGGCAAAAAAAAGTTCCATTCCTACTCTGGAGAGTTTGCTAAATTGCCAAGGGGCAAGACGCAAACTCTATTTTATTTTAAAAGGGTGAATATAATGTTCGACTCTATTCTCAACGCCATCGACGATGTAGTATGGGGAATCCCGACAATCGTTCTTATTCTGGCAACAGGTTTAATCCTGACAATCCGCGCTCGCGGACTTCAGTTCACAAAGCTCGGACGAGCTTTCAAATCAATTTTTAAAGAAAACGAAGGTCACGGAGAACTTTCTGGCTTCTCAGCACTTTGTACAGCACTTTCTGCGACAATCGGAACTGGTAACATCGTAGGTGTTGCAACAGCTATTGCAGCCGGCGGACCAGGTGCCCTCTTCTGGATGTGGATTGCAGCAATCTTGGGAACTGCGACAAAGTTCAGCGAATGTATGCTTGCAATCAAATACCGCGAAGTAAAAGAAGACCACGTTTTGGGCGGACCTTTCTATACAATCGAAAAAGGAATGGGCAAAAAGTGGAAGTGGCTTGCAGTTCTCTTTGCAATCTTTGGAGTTCTTGCAGGTTTGCTTGGTATCGGCACAATGACTCAGATCAACGGTATCACTTCTGCTGTAAACATGGCATTCGATCCACAGAGCAAAAACATCGCCTTCACACTTGGCGAAACTCAGTATACCTGGGCAACTGTAATCGGCGGTATCGTAGTTACAGTTTGTGCCGCTCTCGTAATTCTTGGCGGTCTTCGCCGCATTTCTAAGGTTGCAGAAAAAGTTGTTCCAGCAATGGCAATCATCTATGTATTCCTCGGCTTCTCTGTAATCATCATGAACGCAACTCACATTCCTGCAGCATTCGTACTCATCGTAAAATCAGCCTTCGGTTTCAAGGCTCTTGCCGGTGGTGCAGTAGGCTGGACTCTCAAACAGATTACAGACTCAATGCAGAAAGGTATTGCACGCGGTATCTTCTCTAACGAGGCTGGTCTCGGTTCTGCTCCAATCGCAGCCGCTCCAGTTCAGACAAACGAACCAGTTGAACAGGGTCTTGTAAACATGACAGGTACAGTAATCGATACTCTTATCGTTTGTACAATGACAGGTCTTGCAATCACTCTCGCTCTTACAAATCCAGACTTCTTCGCTCAGTATCAGGCTAACGGCTGGAAGGGTGTTGAACTTACAGCAAACGCTCTTTCTTTCAACCTTGGTGGTGATGGTGTTTCAGTTCAGTTCCTCTTGATGCTCTGTCTTGCTTTCTTTGCTTTCACAACAATCTTGGGCTGGGACTACTACTCAGAAAAATGTCTTGAATACATCACAAACGGCCGCATGAAGCTTGTATTCATCTACCGTCTTATTTACATTGCCGCAATTGCAATCGGACCTTACTTCACAGTAAACGCCGTATTCACAATTGCCGACATTACAAACGGTTTGATGGCAATTCCTAACTGTATTTCTCTGATTGTTCTCAGCGGAATCGTAGCTAAGGAAACAAAAGCTTACTTCGACAAGTATCCTAAATTGTAATAAGGAAGGAAAAAGGGGGAGAAGTCTCTCCCTACGGCGGCACTTCGTTGCCGCCTACCCTTTCTAGCGGGGGGCACCCCCGCAACGCCCCCCGGTAAAATCTACTTTATAACATCCAGTGACTTCTTCTGATATTTAGGCAGGAACTTCTTTCTTGCGCCGTTTTCAAACTGAATAATGGCAACAATTTCATCTTCCTTAATTTCGCACTTTTCAATTACGCCATAACCGTAATCATCATGATAGATTTTAGTGCCCTTCTTGTATCGCTTTAAAATTTCCTCTTCCTCAGGAGAATGAGAAGACGAATGGGCATCAAACTGTGAACCTTCAATTTTCTTTCCAACTCCCGCAAAACGTTCTACCGCAGCAGCCTTTTTAAAACTGAAAGGAATCTGACCAATCATAGTAAAGGCAGAAGCAGACTCGCAGATAAATGGACTTGGCCTCAAAAACTGAGGACTTCCGTACATATAACGGCTGGCGCAGCTGGTAACATAAAGCTCGTTTCTGGCTCGGGTAACAGCAACATAAAAAAGACGGCGTTCTTCTTCAAGTTCAGCACCGGTTTTGTCTATTCTAGGGAAAATACCTTCTTCAAGACCGGTAATAATAACCTTATTGTATTCAAGACCCTTTGTGTTATGAATTGTAATCAGGGTTACAGCATCTTCACTGACCTCTCCGTCAGAAAGTTCCAGAGTACGATCAAGGTTGATTGCGTCAAGGAATTCCGTAAGTCCTTCAATCGAACATTCATAAGGGCCTGCAGAGTTTACAAGCTCTTCAAGGTTTGCAAGACGCTGAGTTCCTTCAATTTCATCACTAGCCTTGTGATATTCATCCAGGGCAGAAAGTTTAATTACCCTCTCAATAAAATCTGAAAGATGATAAGAAGACTCTTTTCCTTCCGAAAGCTCCTTTGTACGCTCGCTCAAAAATCCATCTAACTCAGAAAAGATTTTACAAAAGGCTTCTGCCCCTTCCCTAGCCTTTTTAGAAAGGTTAGGAGCAGAAGAACGGCAGGCTTCAATCAGATTTGAATAGACTGGAGTGCCGTCTGCCGCAAAATCAACGGCGTTTTCCATGATTTTATCCTGAGTTTTTTCGCCAAGAGCGCGGGCAGGCTTATTTACGACACGGCGGAAAG
This sequence comes from Treponema sp. JC4, assembly GCF_000260795.1. GTDB lineage: Bacteria > Spirochaetota > Spirochaetia > Treponematales > Treponemataceae > Treponema_D. The sequence continues at coordinate 145,015 of NZ_AJGU01000001.1, read as the reverse complement.
AAATTTCATCGCGGGGATTTGCACATAGCGAAATATAGGCAAGGGCATCCTTGATTTCTTCACGCTCATAGAATTTTAACGAGCCCACAACAACATAAGGAATCTTCCTGTGCAAAAACTCTTTTTCAAAATTAAGAGACTGAGCGTTGGTTCGGTAAAGAATTGCCCAGTCAGAATATTTTGCTTTTCCCATAACAGACTTGGAAATCAAATCTGCGCAGAAAACTGCCTCTGCATTCTGATTGTCCAGAAAGGCAAGAACAGGAGGAGTTCCTTCGCCGCGGTCGGCAACCAGAGTTTTTCCAAGACGGTTCTGGTTTTTACTTACAACCAGGTCTGCTGCATGAAGGATTTTTCCTGTCGAACGGTAATTGCGCTCCAGGCGGATAATTTCTGTACCCGGAAACTTCTTTGGAAAAGATAGAATATTTTCAACTTCGGCACCGCGGAAATGATAGATTGACTGGTCATCATCACCAACAACGCAGACATAATTAGAAGTTTCTGAGGCGCCGTCCCCGTAGCCCGAAAGTTTCTGTAAAAGCTTATACTGCGCGATATTTGAGTCCTGATACTCATCTACCATCACAACTTTAAAGCGCGAATGAATGTAATCTGCAATGTCAGGGTTTTCGTCCATTACGCGGACGGGCAGCTGTATCAAATCACCAAAATCAGCATTTCCAGTCGCCCTGAGTCTTGCCTGATATTTTTTATAAATGTCGTTTAAATCAAACTCTGAACCAATGCTGCTTAAATCATCTTCCGGAAAAAGGCAGTAGTCTTTAGCAAGAGAAATCTGATGAGCGGCAAGTTTTGCCTCTTTTTTTCCAAGCTCAGGCACAGCCTTTTTTACCAGAGTTTCCATATCCCCGTCATCATACACTGTAAAGTTAGGATCAAGACCGGCTTTTTCGGCATATTTACGAAGGAACCAGGAACCAAAAGAGTGGAAGGTTCTTATCTGGGCAGAAGCGGCGCGTTCATCCATGGCAACGGCACGCTCCTTCATTTCATTTGCTGCCTTTTTAGTAAAGGTTACGGCAAGAATAGACCAGGGATCTATGTTCTTTTCACCAATCAAATAGGCAATTTTTGTAGTAATTACACGGGTTTTTCCAGAACCGGCACCAGCAAGAATCAAAAGCGGAGAGCCTTCATGCTTTACCGCCGCCAGCTGCTCTTCATTTAAAACAGAAAGATATTTTTCTAAGCTTTCGGTCATAAAGGCCTCCTAGGAAATAAACTGCAGGCCTGAATTTTTAGGGAATTCTTTTACAAGTCCTTCAAAGCGGGCATCAAGATCTACGCCAGTGCTTGCAAGAATCTGAACTTTAATTACGTTACCCGGCATAACCGCTGCTTTTTCTGCTTCAGAATCCAGGTCATAGCGGATAACTATGCTGCCGTCAACTTCAGGAGCCTGGAACCAGCCGCGGCCAATTGCTAGACCACCGTCTTCTTCACCAGCATTAATAATTTCTTCTACAAGTACCTTTACAGTCTGTCCAACAAAACGGCTTAAACGCTCATTTGTAATTTCTGTCTGAAGTTTAACCAGGGCATCGGCACGAGCCTGAGCAACTTTTGCAGGAACTCTAGGCTTCATAGACCAGGCAGGAGTATCTTCTTCGCGGCTGTAAGGGAAGCAGCCAGACCAGTCCGGCTGAATTGCCTTTAGGAAGCTGCGTGTATTTTCTGCAGCTTCGTCAGTCTCACCAGGGAATCCAGCAAGGAAGGTAGTACGCAGCATACAGTCTGACAGTTCTGAGCGGATTTTTTCTACAAGTTCAATGTATTTTTTCTGCGAACCAACTCGGTTCATCGCAAGAATCGTCTTATCATCACCACTCTGGAAAGGAATATCAAAGTAATGCACAAAGCGGCTGTCTTTTTTCATCACAGAAAGAATATCTGTATTAAAATGATCCGGGTGAATGTACAAAAGGCGGACAATAAAATCACCTTCAAGCCCGCTGATTTTTTCAAGCAGCTGGCACAAAGGCGAGCGCACAGGATTCAAGCCGGCACGAAGTTCCTTATCTTCTTCTCCTGTACCATAGGCAGCAAGATCCTGACCAATCAGATTGATTTCGTAAACGCCCTGACCAGTAAGCTCTTTAATTTCAGATATAATTGAATCCATAGGGCGGCTTCTAAGTTCACCGCGAATTAAAGGAATTGCGCAGAAAGAACAATGGTTGGAACAGCCTTCCGTAATTTTTACAAAAGCGCTTCCTTTAAAGTTCATAAGTTTTTTACGTTGACCAGAACTTACTCCACACTGATCATAAGTCTGAACTGCACGCTGACCGCCGCTAACCTTTTTCATAAAGCCTGCAATTTTTGAAAGATCTCCGTTTCCAAAAACGCCGTCAAGTTCAGGCATAGATTCAAAAAGATCATTTGCATAGCGTTCTGCAAGACAGCCGGTAAGTACAATTTTAGAAGCAGGATAAGCAGCCTTTACATCATAAATTGCGTCAATTGATTCTTTTTTTGCAGACTGAATAAAGCCGCAGGAATTAATGAGAATAAAATCAGCTTTATCTGCATCAAAAACCTGAGTAAAACCTTCCCTTTCCAGAAAGCCTGACATGATTTCGCCGTCAGTCTGGTTTTTGGCACATCCGTGCTGATCAATAAAAAATGTCTGTTTAGTCAAGTTCAATAACCACCAGTTTATATTTGCCGTCGGTATCTTTAATCCACTTAATGTCTTCAACCTGTACCTGACCGGCAGCGCCCATATCAAGATCATAAGAGCGCGAGTTTGCAATTACAGAGAATTTTACAGCGTTACTGTTAGAAATCCAGAGGCGGATTCTGTTATGAGGTGTTGCTGTAAATACATCTCCCTTGGCAAAATATCCTTCAACAGAATTAGCATTGTCCACACGGTCGCGGAAGAGGCAGGAATCGCGGAAGCTTGCATTGATTGTAAAAGGATAAGCACGATTATCTTCTATAAGAGTACGCTGGATTTTCTTAAGATTTACGTCTACAACAGATTCAATTTCTGCCATATCAGAATCGCTCATACCGCTGGCCTGAGCAAGAGCACCATGACGGAGCAGAACGCTTACTTCAGCACCACGGGCTTCATCAGTTTTTGAAATGTCAGAAACGTAAACTATCATGTCAGAAACATTATCGCCGTCAACATCAAGTTCAGACTCTTCAGAAAGTTCAACGTAATAAGTTCCGCTTGGCATTGCAAGGCCGAAAGTTCCTAAAGTACTGCTTACAGTTACAACAATCGGATTATTATTGTCAGAAGGCACCAGAAACTGGTCACCCTTATAAACACGCTGGAAAAATTTCTTATCCGAAAGCTCAAATACATTGCTGCGTTTTGAACCGGAAAGAAGAACGTTATCTTCTGTAACCTTGTATTTTTTTACAATCAAAAGGCCAGAAATAATTCCTATTATGCAGACAAGCAGGGCAATAGGTAAAAGAATCGGAAGAATGTTTCTTGTAGTATGAATCGGTTCGTAAAGTCCTTCAGGAACACCAGACTCCTGCAGTTCCTTATTGTGATAAAGCTTAAGAACATATTCCGGATCAAGCTCAAGATAAATGGCATAATTGCGTAAAAAACCTTTAAGATAGGCACTTCCGGGAAGGGCTGAATCATCTTCCTCTTCCAGGCCGATAAGATAGCGTTTTTCTATAGAAATTTCGTGAGCAATTATATCAAGGTCACCGTTTTTAGCTTCGCGGGTTTTCTTCAGCAATTCACCATAGCTTTCCATCATTTACTCCGAGAACAAGAAGTTGTTGTAATTGTTTGCAGATGAAGGCGCATCGTAAATAAAGCGCTGGTCTGTAATATTCTGATTCAATTTATAGTCGTAAAAATCAAAAAGGAAGGTTTCTCCCTTTGGAGTAACTGCTTCTACACGGCGGATAAGTTTTGTTCCTTCATTTACACAGATTTTAATTGAACGGAAGGCTTCTGCCGCACTTTTTCTTGTAAGCACAAATTTTACAACCATTTCATCTGATTCTTCATCAAGTGGTTCGGCATTCTGGCCTGTTTCATAAGCAACTGTATAATAGCGGCTCAAAAGCGACAGTCCCTGAGGAGTTGCAAGGGAATTAGCTGAGTTTCCGCTTGTGTTTACATCCTGCTGCAAAATTGCGTTAGAACCTGGCAGATAAATTGTAAGGGTATCACCGTTAAAAACAATCACCTGCTCTTCCGGATTTGAATAATCCATTCGGATAAGGTCAGGTGATTTATAGGAAAGTTTTCCGGCAGATTCAGTTTTATCAACTTTGATTTCAAAATCTACTTCGTAATCTTTAAGAGTGCCGTAGTATTCAGAAATTGTCTTAAAATAAGCACTCGCAGTTGTAATGCTCTGAGCAAAAAGCGAGGCAGAAAAAATAGCGCAGACTGCAAATAAAAGTTTTTTCATAGAAAATAATTATAATGATAAATAAGAATAGTGTCTATTTACGCATAAAAATCCGAGCGGGTCCCAGCGACGGCAAAAATCAAGGTAACTCCCCTCACGGGTCCCCCCTTAATTTCTGCCTGCGTCCCACTCGGCTCCTAGTTCTCTACATTTTCTCCTGAAGTAATTTCTTTGCAGTGCTGCTCGCCCTTAACAATTTCGTAGAATTCCTTACCGTCCATTGTTTCAACTTCTTTAAGGCGGTCAGAAATGTATTCAAGGAGAGCCTTGTGCTCGCGGAGAATGCCAAGTACATGCTCGTAGCGCTCGTTCATAATGCGGGCAATTTCTTCATCAATAAAGTTCTGAGTCTGTTCAGAGAACTCACGGATAAGGTTAGGCTCGCCGCCACGGTTTCCTAGAACCCCCTTACCCAAAGTCATATTCTTAAAGCGCTCACTCATACCGTAAACAGTAATCATATCTTTTATGATAGAAGTTGCGCGGGCAATATCATTTGAAGCACCGGTAGAAATATCACCAAGAATGATTTCTTCGGCAGCGCGTCCACCAAGACAAACGTCAACTTCGTTCATCATGTCTTTTCGAGTCATGCAGAATTTTTCTTCATCTTCTTCACGGTACTGAGTATAACCGCCAATTCCATGAGAGCGAGGTACAACCGTAATCTTATTTACAGGAGGATGATCCGGAGTAAAGGCACCAACAAGAGCGTGACCAGTTTCGTGAACAGAAGTAAGGCGCATCTGTTTTTCATTATCCTTGCGGCTCTTCTTTTTAAGACCAATGCTTACCTTATCAATAGCATCATTAAAATCTTCCATAGTAACTTTCTTGCGGCCGTTGCGGACAGCCAGCAAAGCAGCTTCGTTTACAACGTTTGCAAGGTCAGCACCGGCAAAGCCTGTAGTTCCGTGTGCAATAGAAGAAAAATCTACATCATCATCAAGCTTAACGTTCTTTGCATGAATCTTAAGAACTTCTTCACGGCCCTTAACATCAGGTTTTTCAACAGGAACCTGGCGGTCAAAGCGGCCTGGACGAAGAATTGCTGGATCAAGAACATCAACGCGGTTGGTAGCGGCAAGTACGATAAGACCCTTGTCGTTATCAAAACCGTCCATTTCAACCAGCAGCTGGTTCAAGGTCTGTTCGCGTTCGTCGTTAGAGCTGAAACCGTTTGCTCGTGATTTAGCAAGGGCATCAATTTCATCAATAAAGATGATACATGGAGCCTTATCGCGGGCCTGGCGGAAAAGATCGCGGACGCGGGAGGCACCAACGCCGACAAACATTTCAACAAAGTCAGAACCTGAAATACTGAAGAAAGGAACTCCAGCTTCACCAGCAACAGCGCGGGCAAGCAAAGTTTTACCGGTTCCTGGGTCACCTACAAGAAGTACACCCTTCGGAATCTTACCACCAATATCAGTGTATTTTTTAGGCTGCTTAAGGAAGTCTACAACCTCAACAAGTTCGTCTTTTGCTTCATCAACGCCCGCAACATCAGTAAAGCGGGTCTTGATTTTTCCTTCTTCAACAACCTTAGCGCGGCTTGAGCCAACATTGAAAATGCTGCCCATTCCACCGCCGCCTCCTCCCATTTTTCTGAAGAGGAAGAAGTACATCAAAAAGATGATTCCGAAAGGAATAATCAGGTTGATAAGGAGCTGCATCAGGTAACTGTTCTGTTTTACAACAAACTTATAGCGGACACCTTTTGAATCAAGAAGTTCAATAAAGTTTCCCATAAGAACAGCTGCAGTTTTGTAAACGCGGCCAGATTTCTGATTTACAGGGAAAAGCTGAATTCCCTTTACAACCGAAGAGCCTGAATCACTTGCGCGCTCAGGACCGTAGCCTACAAAATAGTTTTCGCCGATTTCTACAGAAACAATCTGTCCGTTTTCTACCATCGAGCGGAAATCAGAATAGTCAATTAAACCGTCTGATTTAGAGAAAACAAACATATCCATTACTGCAAGTCCAAAAAGGACTACAAGCAGAATCGGCCAGAAAGGAAATTTTCCATCGCCGCGGCGTTTATTGTTCTTTTTATCTTTATCTTCTTCAACTCCGGCAAATTTGAAAAATTTGTACGGATCATTTTCATCATTTTTTTCGTTCTTGTTGTTCAGGTTCTGATCTTCTGCCATCGTAAATTCCTAATATAATAGAATAAATATACAAATAAAATCTGATTTTTTCCATAAAAAAAACTCTAAAGTATAAAATTAAGCTGCCGAAGATTAAGACGATGGAGCGTCATGTTAAAACAGGCGCTTCTTCTGGAGGAACCTATGGCATATCAGAACGCATATTCTGCATATCAGAAAAACAACGTTACCACTGCAAGTCAGGGACGTCTGGTTGTTCTGCTTTATGAAGGCGCAGTAAAAAACCTTAGCGGAGCAATCAAGCTTTTTGAAGCAGATGGAAGCGTAAAACCACAGAATATTGAACAGTTTGGAAAATTTATTCAGAAAGCACAGGCTATTATCACCGAACTTCAGGTCAGTCTGGACATGGATAAGGGTGGAGATATAGCAAAAAACCTTATGGCACTGTACATTTACTTTAACCAGCAGCTTCTTGACGGTTCCATTAAAAAGGATAAGGCAAAACTTGAAGAAGTTCACAAAATGCTGAACGACCTTCTTGAATCATGGAGAACCGTTGCAAACAGTACGGCAAATGCTCCGGCTGCACAGGTTCGAGGGGCACTGAACATTCAGGGATAACCCGGGGAAAAACTATGAAAGAACTTACACAGGAAGAATTAAACGAAAGGGTGGCAATTTTACGCAGATTCAGAACTTTGCTTGAACAGCAGAGGGGGAAATTCCGCGAATATCTTACTGTGCTCGAAAAACAGCAGGACTCAATTTCTAACGAAAACACAGAAGCCCTGCTTGCCCATACTGAACTTGAACAGCAGGTTGTAAAAAATCTTATGAACCTGCAGAAAGTTATCATCCCTATGAAAAAGATGTACCATTCGGCTGCACCTGGCGCAGAACAGGATAAAGAAATTAACGACCTTCAGAATGAACTCAATTCTTTACAGGAACGCGTGCTTGCCCAGAATAAAATCAACCGTGATTTACTCCGAGTACATCTTGGCCAGATTAAAATGCAGCTTGCCGGACTTAAAAATCCTTACAGAAACCTTACAAGCGTTTATGCCCAGAAACAGCCGGTCAGCCAGCTGGTAGAAGTGGAAGCCTGATGCGGCTAAAAATGCAGTTTACAATGCCACTTGTTCTAGCCGCATCATTCAACTTTTCTGCGAAAAGTTGAACATAGGAATGTAATTATGAAGATAGCAATAGTTGTGGCGTTTGAGAAAAACCGAGGCATTGGAAAAGACGGAAAAATTGTCTGGGATTTTCCGACTGACCGCGCCTATTACAAAACGCTGACTTTAGGAAACTTTGTAATTTTTGGCAGACGTACCTTTGAGGAATTTGGAAGAGCCTTGCCAGGCCGCATTAATATAGTAGTTTCTTCCACAAAAAAATTTGAAGGCGAAAATCTTTACACTGTAAAAAATCTGGAAGCCGCAATCGAACTGGCAGAAAAAATTAATTCTACAAACGAGATTCTTCCTTCCCGTCCACAACTATTGCTTACAAATCCAATAATCTTTCTTTGCGGCGGTGCAGGCATTTACCGCGAAGGCATGAACCTTGCAGAAACAATCTACACAACACAAATAGATGCAGATTATGACTGCGACACCTTTTTTCCAGAAATTGATGAAAGTAAATTCAAAATCTCTGAAAAAAAGGTTACGGACGAAAAGGCCGTCAAATTATCATTTATTACTTACAGCCTTTGATAAAAGTTTTTCAGCTTCAGCTCGAGAAAGGGCTGTTACAACGTAAGCAGTTTTTGTTTTTTCATCATAAAAACTGTTTTTTACGACATATGGAATGTTGATTTTTGAAAAACTGTCTACGGCGCTGAAGAAACTTGATTCAATTTTTGTTCCCGAAGAATCATCCTGAGACATGGATTTTTTTGCTTCAGAATGAACCTGAACTTCTGATGAAAGTGTCATTTTAATCTGACTTGCGGCAGTAATTTCTGCAATTTTTAAGGCAGAATTTTTATCATCAAAAGTCTTTCGGGCTGAACCGTAAATGTATTCTTCATCATTATCGATAAAATCACTATACCATTCAGGCGGATTTTCCTTTACCTGATTTTGAATAGGTTTTCGCTTCTTTGTGAAATATTTTTCAACTGAAGAATCATCCGATTCATCTTTTGTAATCTGATTCAGATTTTCTGTACCGCGGGTTCCGTTAAATGTAATTTCTTCAGAAGCACCAGACTGTCCTGTTCCGGAATTTTTAGTAAGGGTTTTAAGCGAAATTGTTCCGTCAGGGGTAACCTTTCCAAAACTTTCATTCTTGCTTGAAACAACCATATCAGAAGCGCCTTTTACGCCGGTGTGCACAGTCATTTCAAAACCACAGTGGATTGAACCGTCAGGAGCAACAAGTGTCGGCCAGGTTGTAAAATCATCAGCCTGCTTGTCCTCGTATTCCCAGGTGTAAATTCCGTTTTCAATCTTAACTTTCTGCTTTCGCTCGGTTCCGTTATCAACAAGGACAAAATCACCGTTGTACTTACTTGAAGCGCGGGAAGATGCATCAGTAGGGAGAAGGATTCCCTTGATAGCGATTTTCAAAACCTGAGAATTTTCCTCATAATATCCCTGAAAGAAAAATTCTCCGTTGCGCTTATATTTTCCGCTGATAGAAGGATTGTCCGGGCTAGAAACGTTTCCCAAAGCAGAAATCGAAATCATAATTCCAGTTTCAGGCTCAATAAAAGAGCCGCCCTGCATGTAAACGGCATTTCCTACAGATTTTTTCTGAATAATCTGAAAGGCCTCCATTCCGTAAGCTTTATAAATAACTGCCAGTTCAACATTTTCAACATAACGGTCAAAATCATAAGAATAAATTCCGTCCTGAGGAAAAATCACGCGGGGAACTGAGGCACAGGATGCAAAAACAAAAGCCAGCAAGAAAGCAAGTCCTTCGAAAAAATATGAAATATACTTTTTCATCATAATATCCTTAAAAACTAGAGAAGCTGATATACCCAGATTGAAGCAATTCCCTGTTTGGCAGGAAGGTCTGTTATATGAAAAATTGGAGAATATTCAACAATGGTTCCTTCTTCAACTTCAAAGATTGAGTTTCTCCAGCGGTTTTTCAAATCTCTTTCTATTTTGGAAGTATATTCTTTTCCGTTATAATCAATTTTAAGCTCACTGTTTGTTGAATTTACGTCTGTACGGATAATAATTACAGTTTTTCTTCCCTTAATAATATTTTTCAAACGGAATTCCATAAGACAATTGTCTAACTTAATTATCGTATCATAAACAAGAACACCATCCGGATAATAAAGGGCTTCTTTTACTGTTGTGTGATTGCTTGGCGTGCCATAGGCATCCTGCTTTTTAAAATACGAAACCTTGTGAGATTCAATAGATTCTTCAGAACCAAAATTAATTTTATCTACGAGAGTAAGTCTTGAACCTTCATAAGCCAAAACACGAGGAAGCTCAGAAAGTTCTGATGTATCTTTTCTGAAATCTGAACCAATGGCAGCTGCTTTAATTTCCGGTGCTTTTTCAGTACTTACAGTAACATCAACCTTAACATAAGCGCCACCATCAGCCAAAGAATCATTATATTTGTAGCCGGCAAGAACGTGCTTAGCCTTCAATCCTTCAGGGATTTTATAATCCTTGAAATATTCATCGAGTCTTTCAGAGGCCTTCTTTTCAGCGGCATCGCGGGCCATATCAAGAGAATAAATCTCATCAGTTACCTTTACAAATTCGCAGGCAGTATAAGTTCTGTCGATAAATGGAACCCAGACACCGTCAGCATTCTTGCGGGTAATTTCAGTTTCTGTAAAAGTAAGCTTGTTTGAGAACCATGATGGAGGAAATTCTTCACCAAAAATACTTGAACAAAGACCAGCAATTAATGATGCGATTAAAATCAGTTTTTTCATTTTATAAAGTCTCTTTTTTATTTAATACTATTTCATTAATAGAATGCAGCTTCGCCAAAGCGGGCAACAAATGCATCCTTATTTTCAAGATGTGTACCAAAGAATGTTCGTTTTCCAACAGTAACCTTGTCATTCATAATTGAAATTGCCGTAAGTTTTGTACAGCCTGAAAAAGCAAATTCGGCAATTATAGTAACAGAAGAAGGAATTGTTATTGCTGCCAATGACTCACAGCTGGTAAAACTTTTTCCGATTTCTTCAGTTCCTCTTCCAATCTGAACATTTGTAAGGCGCTTACAGCCCTGGAAAAGATTATTTGGAAGTTTTTTAATTGAGCCTGGAAGTTCAACGCTTTCAAGATTCATGCACTGGCGGAAGGCTCCTTCACCAATAACTTTTACAGTTGAAGGAATTGAAATTGATTTAAGTGAACCACAGTTTGCGAAGGCATCCTTCTGGATTTCAGTTACATTTTTATGAAAAACGACTTTGCTTACGCATGTCTGTCGGAATGCAGCCTGTCCGATTACAGTAACATCTTCAGGGATGATTACTTCAGGGTCACTTCCATTGTACTGCTCGAGAACTCCGTTATGCCTTACAAATTTCATATTGTAAAGATTATCAGCACGTTTTTTAGCTTCAAGTTCAGCGCGTTCCTTTCTTGCTTTTTGAATAGCCGGAAGTTCCTTATTCCACTGTGCAAGAACATCATTTTCATTCTTTTTCTTTGCTGATTTAAAATCTGATTTTTCAAGTTTTGCAATAAGAATTTCGCTGTCTACAAAATCAAGATTCTTAAAGTCGCCGGAAAAACATCTGATAATTCCCCACCAGCCTTTATAATATCGCGGATAGAAATATGCCAGAACGCGGTAATACCAGAATGCATCTTCTGTATTGCCCGATTCATATAAAAAATCTGCCTTGTATTCAGCATAAGCTTTGTAACTATTATAGCTTGAATCCCAATAGAAATAGACTAGATCTGATTCGTCATAAGTTTCATCATAGGAACTTTCATCTGAATAAGCCGAAAAGGAGAACAGCGTAAATCCTAACGCTGCCAAAGCGAGTGTTTTTAATAGTTTTTTCATTTTTTTCCCTCTTTTTATTAGAATATATTAAAAAAACTATAACAAAGTTTTTAATTAGAAACAATGAAGCTGGCTTGTAAATGAGAAAATCAAAAGAAATTTCTCTGCCCCTAGCGCCTGCACCCTAGAACATATATAAGCCGCAGCTTAAAAAATCCATTAAAACTATCACTCTCTCTATGCTGCTAATCAACTGCCCTGCGGTCAGTTGACGCTATAAGGCTCCATCTTTACTATAACAATATGAATCTTCTCTCTATCAATAATCTTGCAAAAATCGGGCGGGAAAAGCCGCTTTTTACCGGAGTTACTTTTGGCATTCAGGAAGGCGAAAAAGCAGCCTTAATTGGACGCAACGGAACCGGAAAATCTACTCTTTTGAATACGATTGCAGGAGTTTTACAGCCCGACGAGGGAACTATTACAATCAACCGGGATTGCGGAGTTTCTTTTTTGCCGCAGAACCCGACCTACAATGCGGAAGACACAATCCGTGAACATATTTTTAAAAGCCACTCTCCAAAGCTCAACACAATCCGCGAATATATGGATGCCTGTGCGGCACTTGGTGATGATGAAAAATCGCAGAAGGCCTACAACGCTGCCATGGAAAAGATGGATAAGCAGGAACTCTGGAATTACGAAGCTCAGATTTCTTCAATTTTAGGTACTCTAGGTCTCCACGACCTTACCCGCAAAATGGGCACTCTTTCCGGCGGAATGATAAAAAAGGTTGCCCTGGCACAGGTTCTGGTAGAAGACACAAAACTGCTTCTTCTGGACGAGCCGACCAACCATCTGGACATCAGCACCATCACCTGGCTGCAGAATTACCTGCACGACATGAAGCGATCCCTTTTAATGGTAACCCACGACCGCTGGTTTTTGGACGCTGTCTGCACCAACATTTACGAACTTGCCCGCAACAAGCTTAAACTTTACGAGGGAAACTATTCCAAATACCTTGAAAAAAAGGAAACAGAAGCAGAAATTGAAGCCAACACCGAACGCCGCATAGAATCTGTCCTTCGCTTTGAGCGCGACTGGCTTTTACGAGGCCCATGTGCACGAGGAACAAAAATTAAGGCAAGAATCCAGCGGGACATGCAGCTTATCAACCGGGAAAAATTTGCCACAGACAAAGGCTTTACTTTTGAAGTAAAAGGAAAACGACTTGGCGGAAAGGTTTTGGAACTTCATAACATAAGTAAAAACTTTCCAAAAGGTTTTTCAGGAAACACAGAAACAACTCCCGTTATCAAAAACTTTTCATACAAATTCACCAAAGGACAGAAAATCGGGATTTTTGGCGATAACGGAAGCGGAAAATCCACCTTTTTGAACATAATTACAGGGCAGCTGGCGCCGGACACTGGCAGCGTGGAAGTTGGCGTAAACACAAAGTTCGGCTACTACACCCAGAATCCGGTTTTTAAGGACACAAGCCTTACCGTTTTAGAATACATTAAGGAAACTGCCGAGCGCATGACCTTGAACGACGGCAAAAAAGAAGTCAGTGCCACAAAATTTCTGGAAGAGTTCGGTTTTGAAGGAAAAATCCAGCACAGTATGGTAAGCACCCTGAGCGGCGGAGAGCGAAAACGCCTTTACCTTGTAAGCCTTTTGCTGCAGAATCCTAACTTTTTGATTCTGGACGAGCCAACTAACGACTTTGACATTTTTACAATGAACATACTGGAACAGTTCTTGATGAACTACGAAGGCTGTCTTTTACTCGTAAGCCACGACCGCTACTTTATGGATAAATGCGCCGACACCCTTTTTATTCTGGAAGACGACGGAAGCATTTCAGGTTTTGTGGGTAAGTGCAGTGAATATGTTGAATACCGAGAAGAAAAACGGAAAGAGGAACAGAACAAGCAGGCGTTGCGGGCGGCGTCTGAGCCCGCAGAGAGGGTAGCGGAAAAGACCGGAGCGAGCAAAGCGAGTGAGGACTTTGGAGCGCAGGGGGAGACTTCCCCCTCCCCTAAGAAAAAGCTTACATTTAAGGAACAGAAAGAATTCGAACAGCTTGATGCCGCAATTCCAGCTCTGGAAGCCGAACAGAAAGAACTGGAAGAAAAAATGGCTTCTTCCGATTTTGAAGTTGCACGGGCGGCGGGCGAACGCTACAATCAGATTGCGGCAGAACTGGAAGAAAAATATGCGCGCTGGGAAGAACTGGCGGCATTAGCTTAGGCACAGGAAAGAAAAATGACAGACGAAGAATTAGATATATTTTTTATAGAAACTCTCAAAAAGGCCCTTGCAGACATGAAGGAATGCAGGGATTACGTAAAAGACCTGGGCACGCCGGAATACAAAGATATCTGCCAGGACTACGCAGACGATATTGATTTACTTTCTTCTATATTAAAGACGGTTCAGACAATAGACGACCTTGCCGAGATGGACGAAGAAAGCATTACCGCCGTTTACGATTTTATTGCAACTTACGCCGATAACTTTTTAATCCACCCGGACAGCCCGCAAAAAGAGGCTGACCTTGCAGAATACGACAAGCTGGAAGAACTCCTCGATTTGTTTATGGACACCGAAGAGGAAGAGGTTTGAGGTGTTAGGTTCTAGGTGTTAGGTTCTAGGTTTGACGCTGAGTTTTCTTCTCGAATTTAGTTTTCGTATCACGCTGCATCCTAGTACCTATAACCTAACACCTATAACCTGAATTCCTTTCCCTCGCAAAACATTTTTTCAAAATCGCGGCGGTCCAACGGGATGTTGGCATCGTAACGGCGCTTCTGGGCGTCAATTTCTTCAAAAGACCATTTGCGCCCCTTGTTCATACCGGGGCAGTCAGCAGCACATTCGTTCCAGGTCTTGTTGTCAGCAAGCATCCAGCTCCAGAAAGGGTAAGTTGAACACTGAACAGGACGGGCTTCGTATGCAGTACAGCCAGCACCCCACAAAATGCAGTCGTAATTGTCTTTTTCCAGCAGGGCAAGCACCTGAGTTCCGTAGTAATAATCCGCCCAGCGGCAATATTTACGGGCGAAATCAACTTCGCTCATATCAAAATGAGTACAGAGGGCTGTTAAATCGCGGTGAGAAAGATAAACAAAGCCAGGCGAATGGCCGCAGCAAAATGAACAGCGCTGACACTCAAAATTAAGTCCGTTTTTATAAATACAGTCTGACATTAAATCCTCTTAAAAAAACTATGCGCTTCTGATATTATCATAAATATGGAAGAAAAAAAACGTGCACCGCGAAACAGAACTATTACTTTGAGCGAGGAAGATAAGGCACAACTTTCATCCCGCCTGATGCACGCAGAGGGCGTTTCCGATTCGGACGAAAATACTTTTATAAACCGAACGATAAATGCCGACCTGCTGGCTGCCCTTCCAAAACTCCCGGACGCGTTTGCAGACCTGATCATAATTGATCCGCCCTATAATTTGACCAGAAACTTCAACGGGCTTCATTTTAACGCCCGATCCGAAGAAGCTTACGACGAATATTTAGCAAGCTGGTTTCCTCAAGTCTGCAAAAAACTCAAACCAACCGGCTCCCTTTACATCTGCGGAGATTGGAAATGTACTTCTGCCCTTCAGCGAGCCGTTCAAAAAGAACTTACAATATTAAACCGTATCACCTGGCAGCGGGAAAAAGGACGCGGCGCAAAATCAAACTGGAAAAACGGAATGGAAGACATCTGGTTTGCCGTAAAAAATCCCGATGACTACTATTTTGACCTGGAAGCCGTAAAAATCCGCCGTCGCGTAATTGCACCTTACAAGCAGGGAGGCGCACCAAAAGACTGGGAAGAAACAGAAAGCGGAAACTTCCGCGACACCTGCCCTTCTAACTTCTGGGACGACATCAGCGTACCCTTCTGGTCCATGCCGGAAAACACCGACCACCCAACCCAGAAGCCAGAAAAACTCTATGCAAAACTGATTTTAGCAAGCAGCCGTCCGGGCGACATAGTTTTTGACCCATTTTTGGGAAGCGGAACTGCAAGCGTAGTTGCAAAAAAACTTGGTCGCCGCTGGTGCGGAGTTGAACTCAACGAAGAATACGCCATGCTGGCAGAAAAACGCCTTGCCATGGCAGACTCAGACACCTCAATTCAGGGCTATTCCGACGGTGTCTTTTGGGAACGCAACACAAATAACCTCATAAAGGCCGCAAATGCGAAAAACCGCCCGTAACTCAGACTTTCCCCACATCTACCTGATGATGAACAAGCCTCTTGGCGCCGTTTGTGCCACTGCCTCGGATTCGCATCCTACTGTTTATTCTCTCTTAGATGATGATAAGAAGAAGCAGGCATCTTCTGCCCCACGCGGCTGCCGTTTACACACGGTAGGGCGCCTGGATACTGAAAGTTCCGGCCTGCTTCTTCTGACTACCGACGGCAGATTTTCCCACCACATAACAGCACCGGAATCTGCCATTAAAAAAACATATCTTGTAACTCTAAAAACGCCGGTCGAAACACCTGCAGAGCAAGAAGACTACATCAAAAAAAGTGCCGCCGGCCTTACCCTGCCCCCGGACCATAAAGCCCCGGAACAAGACTCCGCCCCAGCCCATCTTGAATGGCTAAGTGCCACACAATGCCGCATCACCGTTACTGAAGGCAAATTCCACGAAGTCCGCCGCATTTTTCTTGCACTTGGAAACGAAGTTATCGCCCTGCACCGCCTTTCAATCGGCAGCCTTCAGCTGGATCAAAATCTTGCCCCCGGTCAATACCGGGAACTTACACAAGAAGAAATCTTATCTTTCAAAAAATAAAGTCTGAATATTCTTATCTACCGTCTCGCTCAGCGTTTCAGGATTCACACCGCGGGCATCTGCAACAAACTTATAAGTATGCTCAACAAAAACCGGAGAACAGGCCTGACCACGCAAAGGCACAGGAGCAAGATAAGGAGAATCTGTTTCGCACAAAATGCGGTCTTCCGGCACATAACGCAGCAGAGCCAGCATATCTTCCATTTTTGATTTTTTGGTATAAGTAACGCTGCCGGAAAAACTGATGTACCAGCCTAAATCAAGAAACTTCTTTGCTTCTTCAAGTCCGTAGCTGTAACAGTGAATAATTCCATCGTGATTTCCAACCCGCTTAATGCATTCAAGAGTATCTTCAAAGGCATCTCGACTATGTATAATAGAAGGAAGCTTCATGTCGCGGGCAAGGTTCAGCTGCATTTCAAAAAGTTCCTGCTCGCCAAAAAAAGTTTCGCTGTCAAAATCACTTTCGCAGCGGCCGTCTGCTCCCGCAGGATTCCAGTGGTGATCCAGTCCGAACTCCCCAAGAGCAACAATTTTTCTATGCATAGTATCCTGATTTTCGTCTTTTGCAGCAGTCTCAATCTGAGACTTTAAAACTTCAATGCGTTCAGCCCGGGCATGAATTTCATCCACACTAGGCCAGATTCCGGCAGAAAAATAAACAAAATCACGAGCCTTCTCTGCTGCTCCAAAATCCATTGCAGTTATCGCTTTCTCAAGGCAGTGCTCCCGCCTGAGTAAATCATCTGCCTCAGTTCCAATATCAAGACCAAATTTGCAATTGCGGGCAGCCATTGCAGTCAAGGCCGCTACTCCGTCAACTCCGCGGTTTTCTGTCATATTCTGAAAATGAAAATGTGTATCGCTGAACATATGGCGATTATATCAGAAATAAAAGTCTTTTTCTCTAATTAAGAGCTTCCTGCATGTTGCAGTTCCAGAGCGGAGTTGCAAGCTTGTTTGAAAAAGGCTGCTGGCGGGTAAAATCCGGAAGCCAGCTGGTATCATCGCTCAATTCCTGATAGAAAAGATAGGCAAAATCATAAGCGTCAATCAAATCTTTTATATCACTGTCTTCCTGAGAAGTAACAAGGCGGTTTTCTATGGTAGAAAGCGCAGCCTGCCGTCTTTTTGCAGCCGCCTCACTCTCAGAAAATGGCACCGGAGTATACTGATTCATCAGAGAAATAATTGCCCTTTCATCAGCATTTTCCTTAAGCCATTCAAGCACCTTTGCTGTTTCTTCAAATCTGCCGGGAAGAAAAAGATGACGGATAATTACACCGGAAATCATTTTTTCCTTACTGCACTGCTTTCCGATTTCCTTATCAAAACCGTTTTTTTCACCAATTCTAAGAGGATTATTTTCTATCATCCAGGAAATAGCGTCACTTGCAATTTTCGGATAATCTTCTGCGTCAAAAAGTTTCTTTGAAAGTTCTGAATTAAGGGTTTTCAGGTCTGGAAGCCAGATTGTCACAAGTCCTTTCAAAAGTTCCAGCATTTCTATGCTTTCATAAGCAGAAGAATTCCAGCAGAAAGGAATTGTTACTCCGCTGTCTTTTGCCTGCTTAATAAAATCTGCAAGTCGTGGAATATGATGACTTGGAGTTACCAGATTGATATTTTCAGCTCCTTTTTCCTGTAAACGCAGACAGATTGAAACAAAATCATCTCCGGTGAGCTCTGCGCCAAGTCCATTCTGAGAAATCTGATAATTCTGGCAGAAGGCACAGCGAAGCGTACAGCCGGTAAGAAAAATTGTTCCGCTTCCGCCGTGAACGGTAATTAAGGGTTCTTCTCCAAAATGAAGTCCTGCAAAGGCTGCCCGCAAAGCAGCAGTTTCGCCACAAATGCCGGCTTTTCCTTCCAGACGATTAATACCGCATTTTCGCGGACACTGGGTACACTTCTTATAATATGTAGAATAATCGATTATCTCGTTCATAATATAAAATTAATATGCACCTTTACTCACAAGGGTTGCCATAAGGCTCTGAAGGGTATCAATCGGCATATCCTCAGCTTCGTAATTTACAAGATCACCAAGCTCCTGCCAGTCATGCTGGTCAAGTTCGTCATAACCTTCATCTGAATTTTCAAGGAAAGATAGCATGGCACCAAGCTTATCAAGATGAGTAGCAGTAGGTTCATTTTCCTGCTCAGCCGAAGAGTGAATATATTCATTTTCCCAGTATTCAAAAATAGAATTTGCAAGGGTAGTTGGTGCACTTGTTGAACGTGCAAAAAGTTTCTGTAAGTCAGGTGCAACGCGCATAAAATCACCTTTACCGCTGTTTTCCTGGCGGTCATGCTTAAGGATACGCTGCACATCGCTGTTGAATTTAGCAATATCTGTCATAAAACTGATTATAACATAAAATAATTAAATGATACATACAGTTTTTTTCACCCGATTTTATGTAAAAAAAAATTTGCGTGTTCGTTTTTTTGGGTTATAATAAATATAATATTTCATTTTTTTTCATCAGGAGGAACAAAATATGAAAAAGCTTATTATCCTTTCTATAAGTGCGGTTTTTTGTTTAGCTAACATGTTCGCACAGAAAATTCCGGCAGGAAGAGATATTCTGCCTTTAGTATTGGATTTTGCCTATGACAAAGAGTATTTCAGAGACAGCGAGATTCAGGTAGCTGATATTGCCAACAACGAATATCTGATTTCTGGTTGGGGCGTTAAAAAAGTCGGTGTAGGATATACAAGACAGGATTATACAGTTCAGATTAACAGAACTGATACAGAACTTCTTGTTACAATTTCTGACATGACATCTATCGGCTGTGATAAAGAAGGAAATCCACTGGAAACAGCTACAATGAACCCTAACACAGGAAAATCTACTGAAAAAACTCAGCTGGTTATTCAGAAGGATCTTGCAAAACGCATCTCTTCTTGGGGTGATAAAGAATACAGAAAGAAGCTTGATATTGCTCTTACTTCTCCTGTAATTATGACAACACTTGCAAGACAGTCTGCTCTGGTTTTCAAGAAGTTCGTAAGCGATAACAAGATTATCGGAAAACCAACTGAATTTGAAATTAAGATTACAAAGGTAGATCCTGTTAATGCTGACGGCTATGCAAACTGCATCAACGGAACAGCCTTCTGTGGTTACAAAACAGGTTCAGGCGGAATTCCAAAGCCAGAATATGTTCCTGTATTGGTTTATACAAACAACACAGCTTCATCTGGTACTTACAACGTAAAGGGAACTATTATGGATGTAAGACGTGCTGATGTAGGCGGTCTTGCAGTAATCGAAATCAAAGAATAGTTTTTTTGACTTAATTTCCCGTCCCTTTAGGGCGGGATTTTTTTTTTTACTTTTTTCAATATCCTAAGGCTTTTTTTATTCTTTTTTTCTCTTATTTTATGTTATAATTCTTGCATGGCTAAAGCATCTACAAAAAAACTAACTGGTATTGCGGTTCCGCTTGGAGCCTTGTATACAAAAGAAAATCCTGTAATCGGTGAATATCCTGATCTGGCCCTTTTTGCCGAGTTCTGTAAAAAAGCTGATATCGATTTAATTCAGCTTCTTCCTGTAAACGACACTGGAACTCAAAGCTCTCCTTATTCAGGACTTTCAGCTTATGCTCTTCATCCAATCTACATCAGACTAAAAGATATCCCTGAATTTGAAGCTCTTTATAATTCTGATGAAAAATTCAAAAAACGCTACGACGATTTTATTCAGAAATTTGCCTATACCCTTCGTTACGACTACGACGGAATTTCAAAGGCAAAAGAAGCCCTGATTCTTTCTCTCTGGGCCACAACAGAAACTTACAAAAAAGGAAGTCCTGATGCTGACCTCGCAAAATGGATTTCTGACAACGACTGGGTAAAAACTTACGCCGTTTATAAAAATCTGAAACATAAATACGAACAGGCAAGCTGGAAAGCATGGCTTAAAGAAGACCAGCAGAAAACTCCGGAAGAAATTAAAAAACTCTGGAACACAAAAGCCTTCTATAAAGAGCATCTTTTCCATGCCTGGTGCCAGATGATTGCAGATCAGCAGTTTACGGCAGCCACAAAAAAGGTTCATGAACTGGGAATCAAAATCAAGGGTGATATGCCTATTTTGATGAACGACGATTCCTGCGATGCCTGGGCTTTCCCTCAGTTCTTTAACCAGAACTTACGTGCAGGCTCTCCTGTTGATAACGAAAATCCAACCGGTCAGAACTGGGGCTTTCCTACTTACAACTGGAAAAACCTCAAGGCAGATAATTATTCCTGGTGGAAAAAGCGCCTTACCCTTTCAGAAAAATACTATGATGCATACCGCTTAGACCACATTCTGGGATTTTTCCGAATCTGGGCTATTCCTGATACAGATGCAAATGCTATCAATGGCCACACAGAACCTTATGCTGCCCTTAAAATTGAAGATTTATACAATCTTGGCTTTGATGATGACAGAATCCGCTGGCTCAGTCAGCCTCACATTCCAACCGGAGTTATTGAAGACATCACCTGGAACCATGAAAGTGCCCACAAAATTCTTTCTGTTTTCTGCGACAAAATTGAAAACGAAGAACTCTGGCGCTTCAAAAAAACTGTAAAAGGCTCTCAGCAGATTTACTGGACAGACCTTTCTGCCTACTGCAATGATGATGCTGCAAACCGCATCCGTCAGAAGCTTGTAGACTACTGGTCAAACCGCACACTTCTTGAAGTTGCAAAAAATAAGTTTGTTCCACTCTGGATTTACTTCAAATCAACCTCATGGCAGACACTTTCTGACCGCGAAAAAGACAGTCTTAAAAAAGAATTCGACGCTCTGGACGCTAAAAACGAAGTTCTCTGGAAAAAACAGTCTGACGAAATACTTTCAGCACTTACAAAATCTGTAAAAATGACTCCTTGTGGAGAAGATTTGGGTGTAAATATTGAATGTGTCCCTGTAGTAATGGAAAAGAACGGTATTCTTGGTCTCCGCGTAATCCGCTGGACAAGAAAATGGGCAGAAAACGGACAGCCTTATATTCCGTTTGCAGATTACACTGCTCTTTCTGTTGCAACTACCTCGGTTCACGATTCTTCTACAAACCGCCAGTGGTGGAATGAAGAAAAAGACAGCGCAAAAGCCTTTGTTTACGAAAATGCTTCTGATTTTGGCATTGCAAAGGACTGGAACGAAGCTGCAAAACTTTCTAATGAAGATTTTACTCCTGAACTTGCAGAAAAAATCATGCTTTCCTGCGCTAAAGCAAACAGCATGTGGTTTATTTCACCAATTCAGGATTTCCTTTATATGGAAAAACGCTACTGGCTTGATAATGCCGCTGACGAAAGAATCAACATTCCGGGCTCTGTTTCAAAATTCAACTGGACTTACAGACTCCCGATTGAACTTGAAGAACTTTCAAAGGATGATACTTTAATAGAAAAAATAAAAACTGTTGCAAAACGATAAATTAATAAAGTTAGGAAGGAAAAAAACAACATGAACATTTCGTACAATGAGTTTCACGTAGGTAGAAAAATCCGTGATTTGTGTAATTTTGACCTGTCACTCTTTTCTTCTTCCGGAAACGTAGTAATAAAAAATATGGCAAACGTGCGTAAGTTTGCCATGCTGATAAATGACGTTTTTAAAAGCCGTAATCAGGAAAATAAACAGATTTCTGCCGGCCAGTTGAACGCCATGGGTCTTCTGGATGAGATTTTCCATTATGTCTGCATGCTTTACCGCCGCGACGTACTTGGTTCAATGATGAAGGAAATGCTTGCAGCCCTTGATAAGCAGTTTACGGCTCAAAAAGTAGACAGCCTTCTTCTTGATTTTATGAAGGAGTTCCCGCCGGTAGAAGTTTATCAGGAAAAAACTTCGGCTAAAGAATACCTTTCAAGAAACTGCCTAGATTCGGGAACAGGACTTGAACGTTCTAACCGGGAACAGACGCTTGAAGAAATGATTCTTCTTCACCTTGCCAACGAAAACCCTGCTTTCAAACCTTTTGCCATTCTTTTTAATGATTTAGAACTTCAGAAAAATCCACTTTACAATAAATCCTGGGCTGTAATTCAGGCTTATGCAAAATCAAAACCTAAATTCGGTCCATTCAATCACGATTTGATTTCCATGCTGAGAGAGCCGGTTGTTTACAGTCCTAACAGTCTGCGCGGCCAGCTCGAATACATCAGAAAGCACTGGGCTACACTTCTTGGCGAATGGCTCAAACGACTTCTTGCCGGAATTGACCTTATTTCTGAGGAAGAAAAGGCAGCCTGGCAGGGCTTTGGCGGCGGTGATTTGCCGGATATGCAGCCTTACAGCTTTGAAGAGCTTACAAAAGAATATGAACGCTTTAGTCCTGACCGCGACTGGATGCCGAAAGTAATCTTGATGGCAAAAACCGTTCTTGTATGGCTGGACCAGCTTACAAAACAGTACGGCTACCCAATTACACGTCTGGACCAGATTCCTGATGCAGAACTTGACCGCCTCCGTGATGAAGGATTTACAGGCCTCTGGCTGATCGGTCTTTGGGAACGCAGTAACGCTTCTAAACGAATTAAACAGCTTTGCGGAAACCCTGAGGCTGCAGCTTCGGCTTACTCACTTTTTGATTACAATATTGCAGGAAATATCGGCGGCTGGGATGCACTGGCTAATTTGCGTCAGCGTCTCTGGCAGAGAGGAATCCGTCTTGCTTCGGACATGGTTCCAAACCACACAGGTATGGACGGCGACTGGGTTATGAATAAGCCTGATCTCTTTGTTCAGCGCCGCGACTGTCCATTCCCAACTTACACCTTCAATGGAGAAAATCTTTCTCACGACCCTCGCACAAGCGTTTATCTTGAAGACCACTATTATTCAAAGAACGACTGTGCCGTTGTCTTTAAGCGAGTAGATAATCAGACCGGCGATGTACGCTATATTTACCACGGAAACGACGGAACAGGTCTTCCTTGGAACGATACAGCCCAGCTGGATTATCTTAATCCTCAGACCCGTGAGGAAGTTATCCAGCAGATTCTTCACGTTGCACGAAACTTCCCTATTATCCGCTTTGATGCGGCAATGGTTCTGGCTAAAAAATCAATCCGCCGCCTCTGGTACCCGGAGCCGGGACACGGAGGAGACATTGCAACCCGAAGCGAAACAGGACTCAGCACCCAGCAGTTCAACGACGCAATTCCAAACGAATTCTGGCGTGAAGTTGTTGACCGCGTAGCTCAGGAAGTGCCTGATACCCTTCTTCTTGCAGAAGCTTTCTGGATGATGGAAGGATTCTTTGTCCGCACTCTTGGTATGCACCGCGTTTATAACTCAGCCTTTATGAACATGCTGAAAAAAGAGGAAAATCAGAAATACCGCGACACCGTAAAAAATACAATCACCTTTGATCCTCAGATTCTTAAGCGCTATGTAAACTTTATGAATAACCCGGATGAGGAAACTGCCATTGCACAGTTTGGTGACGGCGACAAATACTTTGGTGTCTGTACCCTCATGGTAACAATGCCTGGCCTCCCGATGTTCGGTCACGGTCAGATTGAAGGCTACACAGAAAAATACGGAATGGAATATACAAAGGCTTACAAGGATGAAAAGCCTAACCAGTGGCTGGTTGACCGTCACTGGAGAGAAATTTTCCCTCTTATGCACAAACGCCACATCTTTGCAAACGTAGAAAACTTCCTTTTCTATGATTTGTGGGATAACGGTCACGTAAACGAAAACGTATTTGCCTATTCAAACTCATGTGGAAACGAATATGCAGTTGTATTCTACAATAACAAATACGACCGCGCTTCAGGCTGGATTAAACAGTCAGATCCTTATGCAGTAAAAACAGCAGACGGAATCCAGATGAGAAGCCGCTCAATTTCTGAAGGCCTGAACCTTACCGCAGAAGATGATAAATACGTGATATTCCGCGAGCACAGAAGTAACCTCTGGTACATCAGAAAATCAAGCGAAATCTGCGAAAAAGGTATGTACGTTGCCCTCAACGGCTTTGAATACCAGGTTCTGCTGGACGTTCATCAGGTAAGTGATTTTGCAGACCACCGCTACAAGATTCTCTGTGAAACTCTGAACGGAAAAGGCTGCGAAGACATCGAAATTGCCTGGCAGGAAATCATCTATAAAGATTTGTATGCCGCCCTCAACGTTTTTGCAGAAAAATCACTCAAACCTCTTGCAAAAGCATTCGGACTTGAATACAAAAAGCCGGAAGCTCAGACAGAAAGTGCAGAAGCAGAAACAAAAGCTGCTAAAACAAAGGCAAAAGCTAAAAAAACTGCTGAAAAACCTGCAACTGTTTCTGATAAAGAACTTAAGGCTATTTTTGCAGATGCAGAAGAAAGCGCCATTGCCTTCTTTACAGAAGCTAAAAAGTTTGCCGGCGATACAAAAACTCTTACTGCCGAAAAGCAGCTTGCCCTTTTTGAAAGCCGCGTAAAAGTTCTTGCAAAAGTTCATAATGAAAAGGCAGTTAAGTTGCCAAAAGATGTAACAGCAAGCCTTGCAAAATGCAAAGAGGCTGTAAGTTTTGCAAAAATCATGGAAACTGCAGCTCCGAATATCGAACTTGCCCTTTTGAGCTGGGCTTTGACCGCTGATTTTGCAGAGACCGGTCTTGCTGCAAACTGGGCATTCGGACGCAAACTCAGTCAGTTCCTTAAGGCTGAGCAGATTGTTGAAAAAGAAGACAGATACACCTTCATCAAGCTTTTCATTCTGGCTTCAGTTTCTTCAACTACAGGCCTTGAAAAAGATAGCAAGAAACTTGCACTCAACATTGTAGAACTTCTTGTAAACAGCAATAATGCAGGCGGATTAAGTGGTGCAAATACCTTTGATAATATCAGATGGTTTAATAAAGAAGTAATTGAAGCAAGCCTGAATCAGATTGTGCTTTTAATGCTTCTTGATGCAAAAGCAGCCCAGGTTCCTGCAATACTTGCCCTCTACAAGACCTTGCAGACTGCAAAACTCAAGGCAGCTTATAAGTGTGAACTTCTTCTTAAGCAGTTCATGCCAAAAACCGCTGCCCGCCGAAAGAGCGACACAGCAAAGAAGACAGAAAAGGCTGTAAAAGCCCCTGCAAAGAAAGCAGGAACTTCAAAAAAAGCTGAACCAGAGAAGAAAACAGCTGTAAAGAAGTCAACTACAAGTAAAAAGAAGTAAGGATAAGGGGGATTAAAACCCCTTATTCACTTCTGCAACAATTTTACGCAAATCTTCGGCGCCCTTTGCAAAAGGTCGGTTCAAATCTACATGTTCCAGAGAGAAACTGATAATGGAAGGGATGTCCGGAGATTCACCGATTGCATGGCGGCAGAAATCACTATGAATTGACGGATGGCTGTAAGAAAAGAGAACTACAGCACCGTCTTCATCAAGAATATCAGAAGCAGTTTCTTTTGCAGCAGCATAAGCTCTGGCCGCCTGTTCATCACAGTAAACACCATACTTTATATACAGTTCTTTTGCGGCAGACTCTGCCATAAATTCTGAAACTTCAACCGGGTAAACAAAGTTTTTAAGCATAACTCCGTTCTTACCAAAGAAATGCTCAAGACGTTCAAGATTTGCAGGCGCAATAGGATTTACAGCGCCGCGTTTATCTACATCAACAAAAGAATCAAGAATCACAGGATTTCCCATACCGTCCCGCGAAAGTGCATTAGTAGAAGGAATAACAAAACCGTTTACAGGAAGAGCAAATTTCCAGCTCATAAGACCTGCAGTAAGAGTTCCGTAGTTTCCCGCATCCATGGCATAATACAAGTCACCATAAATACGCTCTTTGATTTTTGCAAAACTGTAGGGATAAAAGAAAACCTGACCTAAAAGACGGCAGACATTGGTTGTATTTGCAACAGTAAGAGTATTTTCGTGAACATAAAGCCTGTCGGCAAAAACCTTAGCAATTTCAGCCTTAATCTCTTCTTCACTGCCTTCCATTTCTACAGGATAAATATTCCCACCGTTCCAGAACAAATCGCTTTCTTCAAGTCCGCGGACAGTTCCCTTCTGATAAACAAGAATTGCCTTAACGTGCTTTTTCCCGCGTAAAGTATTTGCAAGAACAGCACCCAGGTTTCCGTGAGTAAAATCAAGGAAGAGGGCATTTCCGCCGTTTAATTCTGAAGTTGTTTCAAGATATGAACAAAGATATGAAACTCCGTAATCACGGTGATAGCCTGTATAACCGTTATAAAGCTCCATTAAAAAAAGCCGGTCATCCAGCTGTTTTAAAACAGGAGAAAATGGAAAAGCATCCATTGCAATTTTGTTACAGATAATAGGGCTGAATTCATCTCCGATAAAGGCCGAAGTCAAGGTTCCGGCAAGTGAAGTAAAAGTTGTCTTTTTATTGATGTAATAAATCCAACGGCGAAGGTCTTCAATGTCTGTCGGAATAAAAACTCCGCCGTCTTCAGGAATACAGTCTCTTACAGCCTGTGAAAATTTTACGCAAAGATTTTCGTTTCTGGTGCTTGTAAAGTTCATATAAATTCAATCATACAGCAGAAATTAGCGAAAATCTACTTTTATAATAGTTTTATAATTTAAAAATTTAGTCTTCCAGGTCCGGAATGATTTTGCGCAGATGCTCCATAAAGAGTTCACCGGTTACCCCTTCGCGAAGGCAGGCAAACATACAGTTATCGCCAGCAACAGTTCCAATAATATCATCAAGATTGAGGTTATCAACAGCATTGCAGACAGTATTTGCATGGCCGGAAAAAGTCTTGATTACAACAATATTTCCGCTGAAATCAATGCTTACATAACCGCGCAGAAAATCCTGGATATAAATTGACTGGCTTTCGTTATTTTCATCATCATCCGGCAGGGCATACATATAGCCAGACTTCCCGTCAGGAACCTTTCCTACCTTTAAGAGTTTTAGATCACGGCTGAGGGTTGCCTGAGTTACATCAAAACCCTCTTTCTGAAGAAGCGACAATAGTACATCCTGACTTTCAATACTGTTTGATTTAATAAGAGTTTTAATCAGTTTAAGACGAGACTGTCGTTCTTTCATATTTGCCCTCAAAAATGTATAAATATACAAAAAATATACAATATTTATGTATTTTATGCAATTCATAAAAAAGTTACTTTTTTTTTCGTAATTTTTGTCAAAACGCATATAAACGAGGTCATATTATATATATGAAAAGAAAAGTATTTTACAGAGTGATTTTAATTTTCGCAGGCTTATTAAAAATGGAAAATCTGGCGACTCAGGAATTTTCTGCAGCAGTACAGGAAAAACTTTTACTGACCTTTGCAGAAGTTCGCTCTTCGCAAGATTTTGAAAAGAAAGAAATAAACTGGGGTGCAGCCCTTTTTACCCCAAAGAAGTGGAAGAGCTTTCCCTGTCTCTTCAAAGCGGGAAAGCTTACACCTGGCGGAGGTCTTTCAAAACTCAATAATCCCACTTTATCTTCTACCCTATCACCTTTTTCGCTTGCAAGAACAGAAGTGTCTACAATTACTGCGGGACTTCCTGGAATTTCAACCTATAATAAGACAGAAAGTTTCTTTGCAGAATTAGGCTATATTAATAGAAAGAAAGTATTTTCTCAGTCAAAAGTGAATTGCTTCTTTTGCCCGGAAAAAGAGTTTCCGGTATTTTCTGCCATGCAATCTGTAAGGCTTTGGAAAAATCTCGTTATTTCGGCCGCCGCAACTGCAGGTTATTTTTCCTATGAAGAAAATACTTTTAACTCCTGGTTTACAACTTCCGACTTTTACTATCACCAGGGGAAACATTTTTGCCTATTGCCACAGCTTTACCTTTCACTTCCTCATTTTGAAAGTCTCTTTTCAGCTGCCACTTATGAAAGCCCTTTTGGAAAAGTATTTTCAACTTATAAAAGTGAAAATAAAATTACCGCGGGCCGCTACACTCTAAACCTTTCGTTTTTTTACAATGAAAACCAGGGGCTTATCACGTCAAATGAAACAAGTCTGAAACCCCAGCTGCAGACTAAACTTGGAATTCAGACTAAATATGCGGTTGGGAAAAAGAGACCAGTATTTCTAAAGACCGGTTTAAGCACCTATACAGCCGCAAATCTTTTACAGTCAGATAATGAGCATAAGTTTAAGGCAGCGGCAGGGGCAAAACTTCAGTCTCCCCTATATTCCTTTGGACTTTCGGCACTTGCAAACTTTACCATAGATACACAGCAGAGGCAGCCTAAAACAGACTTTGATTCTGCCAGTTTTCTCTTTTCAAACAGCTGGTATTTTAAGAAAATCAGTCCGGGAATAAGTGCAAGCCTGACTTTGAGTCCTGAAAATCACTATCAGAACCTTACAAGCAGTGAAAAACTCGGGCTTTCGGCAGCCTTCTGTAAAAATCCGAAAATCAGCGTAAATACAAGTTTTACTTTTACGCAAAAGGACGGAGTCAGCACAAAGCAGACAAATACTAGCTCGCTTACGGCAACCTGGAGGCTGAAATGGCTTTGTCTTATGGGAAGAATAAGTTTAAAAATTGAAGATAATGGCAGGCGGGAGAATTGAGGAGTTCCGAAGGAAGTGCGACGCACCGCGCGTAGCAAGCTCCGAAATGCGAGTGGGTGACGGGACTCGCCTCAAAAAATCAGTTTTTGCATATTGAAACAGAAAAGGAATTTCTATATTATTGTAGGACAGTATTTTAAAACTTAGGAATTTTTTTTTAAAGAGGTAACAATATGGCTTGGGATATTTCAAAAGTAAGAAATATCGGTATCAGTGCCCACATTGACTCAGGAAAGACAACAACTTCAGAACGTATCTTGTTCTACTGTAACAAGATTCATGCAATTCACGAAGTTCGTGGTAAAGACGGTGTCGGTGCTGTAATGGATAACATGGAACTGGAACGCGAACGCGGTATTACAATCCAGTCAGCTGCTACTCAGGTTCAGTGGAAAGACTACACAATCAACCTTATCGACACACCGGGTCACGTAGACTTTACTGTAGAAGTTGAACGCTCACTTCGCGTTCTTGACGGCGCTATCATGATTTTGTGTGCCGTTGCTGGTGTTCAGTCACAGTCTATCACAGTTGACCGTCAGCTTAAACGTTATCATGTACCTCGTGTTGCATTTGTAAACAAGTGTGACCGTCAGGGTGCTAACCCAATCCGCGTATGTAATCAGGTTCGCGAAAAACTCGGTCTTAACGCTCACATGATGGAACTTCCAATCGGTTTGGAAGACAAACTTGAAGGTGTTGTTGACCTCGTTGGAATGAAGGCTATCTACTTTGATGGTCCTAACGGTGAAGACCTCCGCATCGCAGAAATCCCAGCTGCTATGAAAGCAGATGCAGACAAATATCGTGAAGAGCTTTTGGATGCTGCTTCTATGTTCGATGATTCTTTGATGGAAGAAATCATGGAAAATGGATACGAAGGCGTTGCAGAAGACAAAATCATCGCTGCTATCCGTAAGGGTACTTTGGCAGAACAGTTTGTAGGTGTATTCTGTGGTTCTGCTCACGTAAACAAAGGTATCCAGCCATTGTTGGACGCAGTTCTCCGCTACTTGCCAGCTCCAAACGAAGTTCGCAACGTTGCTCTTGACCTTGACAACAACGAAGCTGAAGTTGAACTTGAATCAGTTGATAACAAACCTTGTGTTGCACTTGGTTTCAAACTTGATGATGGTCAGTATGGTCAGCTTACATATACTCGTGTTTACCAGGGTAAAATTAAGAAGGGTGAGGAACTCTTCAATACTCGTACAAAGAAGAAGTTCAAGGTTGGACGTCTTGTTCGTATGAACTCTGCTCAGATGGAAGATATTAACGAAGGTTGTGCAGGTGATATCGTTGCATTGTTCGGTGTTGACTGTGCTTCTGGTGATACTTTCGTAAACGGTGGTGTTAACTACTCTATGGCTTCTATGTTCGTTCCAGAACCTGTAATTTCTTTGTCTATAAAACCAAAGGACAAACAGGCTGAAATGCAGATGTCTAAAGCTCTTAACCGCTTTACAAAAGAAGACCCAACATTCCGTGTATACACAGACCCTGAATCTAACGAAACAATCATTAAGGGTATGGGTGAGCTTCACCTTGAAGTATACGTTGAGCGTATGAAGCGCGAATACAACTGTGAAGTAGAAACAGGTGCTCCACAGGTAGCATACCGCGAATCTATCACTACAACTGGTGACTTCAACTATACACATAAGAAACAGTCTGGTGGTTCTGGTCAGTACGGTCGTGTTGCCGGATTCATGGAACCAATCTCAGAGAAAGACTACGAATTCGTAGACGCAATTAAGGGTGGTGCAATTCCTAACGAATTCATCCCTTCTTGTGATAAAGGTTTCCAGAAAGCTATGAAGGAAGGTTCTTTGATTGGAGCTCCTATCGTAGGTGTTAAGATGACAATCAATGATGGTCAGTCACACCCTGTAGACTCTAACGATAACGCATTCCAGATTGCTGCTATTGGTGCTTTCCGTGAAGGTTACCTCAAGGCAAAACCAGTTATTCTTGAACCAATCATGAAAGTACAGATGTCTGCACCTTCTGAATTCCAGGGTAACTTGTTCGGTCTTATCAACCAGCGCCGTGGTGTAATCGTTGATACAACTGATGAAAACAACACATCTGTTGTAAACGCTGAAGTTCCACTTTCAGAAATGTTCGGATTCTCTACTATCCTCCGTTCTTCAACTCAGGGTAAGGGTGAATTCACAATGGAATTCGAAAAATACGGTAAAGTTCCTAACGCTGTAGCTGATGAACTTATCGCTAAACACAAGGCTGAAAAAGAAGCAGGTAAGAAATAAGTCTTACTAAAAATCTAATTTAGCTTAGATAAAACCGTCCGGGAAATCGGGCGGTTTTTTGTTTTTAAATTTGCTTTTAATCCGTTTGACGTTTAGAATAGTATTATGCTGCATTTGCATGCAGAGTTAACGATGCACACCTATGGAGGAACCATTATGGAAAAGAAAGATTTAATCGAACACAGTCCTGTTCGTTTGTTTGATACAGCTACAAATGCTGGGCTTAAGGCTGGAGAGATGGGTTTAATCACAGCAAAAAAAGGTCTTGGTAAAACTTCTATTCTTGTTCAGTTCGGAATTGATACTCTTTTGAATGACAAAGGCCTGGTTCACGTTTCTTTTGATCAGCAGTCATCTAACGTAATTTCATGGTATTCAAGTGTTCTTGCAGAAATTGCAAAGAAAAAGAATTTCAGCACAATGAGTGAAATTACAGAAGAAATTGTAAAGAACCGCATTGTTTTGAACTTCAATCAGGAAACCTTTACCCTTCCAAAGGTTGTAAACACTGTAAAATCTTTGAAAGACGGTGGAACAAGCATTGACGGCCTTGTTGTAGACGGCCTTGATTTTGATAAAGTTTCTGCAGCAGACCTTAAGGCTTTTGCAGACTTTGTAAAATCAAACAAAATGACTGCCTGGTTCAGCGGAGATTCAGAAGCTACAACTCTGAAAGAAACTATGGCAGCTGATAAACTTGATTTGTTCACTACTGTGGCACACCTTGCATCAGAAGGGAAGGATCTTGCTATTACTGTTTTGAAGAACGGCGAAGGTAAGGTTAAAATTGATGCTAAGACTATGCTCATGAGTAAATAAAGCTTAGTTTAAAAAAAAAGCTCTCGCGCGGATACCTGTTTCGTTCCGCCGAGAGATGCAGGAAAGCGGTAATGAATGGGATATCCTTATTCGTTACCGCGTTTTTTTTGCGGGAAACTGTCTGCTAGCGTCTCTAAACTACACGAAACAGGCATCCGCGCTACGCTTTTTTCTAGAACTAATTCTTCCAAGGGAAAAAGATTGTTTTTAATTTATGAGGACCCAGTGTTTCGCGGTCTTCATAAATCAGTTCTTCCCAAGGGATGCTTTTGCGCTGGCGGGGAGTTTCTAATTCAGGATGCGCTTCTAAGTAATCATACTTGTAAAGACGAAGGCGAAGGGCATTTGTGCGGGCAAGAATAATTCCAGCATAAGACGGAACAAAGCCTACACAAAAAACAGAAAGCAAAAGCATTACAAGAGTATAAAGCGCCATTGCAATTGAAAAGCCGGTATTATCAAAGAAAATCAAAAAGCACTTTTTAATGCATTTCTTAAAATCATTATTCTGCAGAGTATGAAGTGGAATAAACCACTGGAAAGAAAGAATAAATACAATATCTATCCAGAAAAGCACTGCTGCAAGAAGAATTCCAAAAAGAGACTGAAGCTGAATTACATAAAAGCGCATTCCAACAATGGAAACAATACCGATTCCTCCGCAGAGAAGTCCGAAGAGGGCACCGTCTTTTAAAGCACCGCGGAGATTCTTAAAAAAATCAGTAAGATGAACGCCTTTAAAATTTGCAATATCAGCGGCGACCGGCCCGTAGGCAAGACCAACAATTCCAAAAACGGTGGTCATAAGCAGAATTATTGCAAAGGTTGCAAGTGAGAAAAAGTTCACGCTTCCAAAAATTAAAAAGGCAAAGGTACAGCCTAAAAAAAGGCAAACTACATTTACAATTACAAGATTTAAGAGGTTATCCCAACCGTCACAAAAGTTTTTCTTAATTAAAAATCCGAACATGAAGTAAATTTATCAATTATACGTGCCTTCAACAATAGCAAAAAATGAAATAAATGATAAAATAAGGTATGGATTTTGACGTAAACAACAGCATAAGCCTTCTCTCTCATATTCATTCTGCAAGTGCAGATTTTTTACAGAAAAAATTATCAGAAAACGGTTTTACAAATTTTGCCTCTTCTCACGGAAACATTCTTTTTCAGCTTAGCAGGACAGAAAGTCTGAAAATGAACGAGCTTTCAAAAATCATAAACAGAGATAAATCTACAACTACAGTTCTTGTAAGAAAGCTTGAAAAGGAAGGCTTTTTAAAAACAACTTCCTCAGAAGAAGACGGTCGAATGAAGATTGTTTCACTTACAGATAAAGGTAAAAACTATAATATAATTACGGGTGAAATTTCAAAGGAACTTCTTGAACACTTTTACCAGGGTTTTTCGCAGGAGGAGAAAAATCAGTTTTCATATCTGCTGGCAAAAATCAACAAAAACTTTTCTGCTGATTAATATTGCAAGTTTGATATAAAACCAATATTCTAGACCTATGAAGAAATTATTTATCACGCTTTTTACAATTGCAGTCCTTTTTACAGGCTGTGCACAGAAAAAAATCAAAAATCCTATGATTGCCGTTTTTATTCCGGGAATTATTGCAGACAGCCCGACTTATGAAAAACTTGCAAACGGCGTTATTAACGGTGTTACAAATTATAATATCGACAAAACTGATGACAAAAAGGCTCTTTTGAGCATTATGGAAGTAGGAACAAATCAGGCAGAATGGGCACAGAAGCTCACTGCCCTTGCTGCAGAAAGAAAATACGACGTTATCATTTCTTCTAATCCTTCCCTTCCTGATTTAGCATTTCAGGTTCTTGAACAGTTCCCTGATCAGAAATTCATTTTCCTGGATGCTACTTGCGAAGGAAATCCAAACATCATGACAAAATGCTATGACCAGGCTCAGCAGGGCTATGTTACAGGCTATATCGCAGGACTTATGTCAAAAAATCATAAAGTTGCCCTGATTTCTGCCCAGGATTACCCTGTTATGAACAATATCATTTTCCCTTTCTATAAAAAGGGAGCTCAGGATGCAGTAGCCGGAACTTCGGTTGATTACCGCGTTGTTGGAAACTGGTACGATGCAACTAAGGGCGCTGAAATTACAGACGCTGTCTGCAAAACTGGAGTTGATGTGGTTCTTCCGATTTGTGGTGGAGCCTCTCAGGGAGTAATTTCTTCGGCACGTAACAACAAAATTAAAATTGCCTGGTTTGATTCAAACGGTTTCAGCAAGGCGCCGGAAGTAATTATTTCCAGCACACAAAACCTTCAGGAAAAGCTTGCAGAGGAAGTTACTATTGAATGGCTGGAAGGAAAAACTCCATGGGGAAGCGCTCAGACTGTGGGCATGAAAGAAGGCTATATTCAGTTTGTAAACGACGACCCATTCTATCTGCGTAATGTTCCGGCAAAAATCCGGGAACAGATGGATACTCTTGTAGAAAAAATTACTTCGGGAGAACTTGAAATTAAGCTCTGATGCTAAATCTTTCGGTTCAAAATATAGTTCTAAAATATCCAAAAAAAACGGTACTAAGAGGATTAAGCGCGGATTTTGCCCATAGCCAGATTCACGCTTTAATCGGAGAAAATGGTGCCGGTAAATCAAGCCTCATAAAAATAATCTGCGGGAATATTCTTCCTACAGGGGGAAAAATTCTTTTAAACAATATAGACGCTGAAATAAAATCGCCTGCTGATGCAATAAAACAGGGGATCGTCTGCGTTCACCAGCGGCCTCTGCTTGCGGACGGCATTACCATTATGGAAAACCTGATGCTGGGAGCCGCAAAATTTGATAAAGAAAAGGCTAAGGCCCTGCTAAAAGTCTGGCTGCCGGGAGTTTCAGGACGGACTCTTGTAAAAAACTGCAGCGGAGACATGAGATTTTTTACTTCGCTTATTGGCGCGCTTCTTAAAAATCCTGAAATTTTAATTCTTGATGAACCAAGCGCCCTTCTGGATGCTGAACAGCGGGATTTTTTATTTGAAAAACTGAAGGTTTTTGCAGCTGACGGCATGAACATTATTGTGATTACTCACTTTATGGATGAGGCTGAAAAATACGGAGACACAGTAACCTACCTGGAAGAAGGCCTTGTAAGCGATCCAAAGCCTGATTTTTTCGTGAGGAAGGGGGCGAGCGGAGCCGAAGGCGTAGCGGATATTTGTAACAAAAGCGAAAGGCCCGCGGAAGAGGATTTTACCCTTTCTTTCCATCATCTTACTTCTCTTCCTTTCGACAAGCCTGCTATACGAGACTTTTCTTTTACAGCAAGGGGCGGTCAAATCACCCTTATACTGGGACAAGCGGAGGACGGACGGGAAAGTCTTGAGGACGCAATCTGCGGAATGAGCAGTGCAAAACAAAGCGGAAAGTTTGAAATAAAGACAGGAGAAAAAGAATTTTCTTTTACTATTAAGAACGGAAACTTTACACGACGGCTGCTGGAAAAATCTCCATTTATCTTTGGAATAATTCCTTCTAATAAGACCTTCCGTGCTTCAAATCCTAATCTTACAATTTTTCAGCTTTTGAGTTCTTTTGATGGTAGAAAAACAAGCATTGAGGATAAAAGACAGCAGGCTCTTTCCCTTATAAAAAAAGCAGACGTAAATATAAGTCTGAATGAAAAGGCAGAATGTCTTTCCGGCGGAATGCTGCAGCGCCTTATTCTTGAGCGTGAAATCGGGAAAAATCCTGACATTTTGATTTTGTGTGAACCTGTTCAGGGGCTGGACAGCATAAGCAGTAAAAAACTCTGCGACCGAATCCGGACAATTGCTGACCAGGGAAAAATTGTGCTTGTTCTTTCTTCTTCTGAGTTTCCTCAGGAGCTTTGTGATAAAATATACAGACTTGGGAAAAAGAATTTAAGGGAGGCAGAAGCGTGACTTCTTACGAGCTTGGAAACATACTGAACTTTGCCTCTTTCTATATGGTTGCAGGAACCGGCGCCGCAATTTCCATGAGATGCGGAGAATTTAACCTTGGCGGAGAGGGACAGATTTACGCCGGCGGCTTTGTTACAGCAGTACTTCTTGCAAAAATGAGCGGGCAGCCAGCAGCACTTGCCCTTCCACTCGCCCTTCTTGCAGGCAGCTTTACTTCAGCCCTGCTCTGCTTTCTTTCTGCTCTTTTACGAAAGTACCGCTCTGCAAGCTTTTTACTTACAAGCTTTATAATTTCTTCTGCAGTAATACCTCTGATTAACGGGCTGATTGCAGGCCCTTTCCGTGGAAACACTGGAAACCTGCTTGCAACTCCCTTTATTGAAAAATCCTTCAGACTTGCAAGACTGCTTCCTCCCTCTTCCCTGAACTTAAGTTTTATTGCAGCCCTTATAATCTGCCTGCTGGGCGCTTATTTTTTATTCAGAACTCAAGTGGGACAAAAACTCTGTATTTTTGGAATAAGCCGGGAGTTTGCCCTTTATTCAGGCTTCAGCGAAAAGACAATTACTTTTACAAGCGCACTTACAAGCGGGGCTCTTCACGGACTTTGCGGTGCTTTTATCGTTACGGGAAGTTATTACACCTGCCATTCAGGCTTTTACACAGGAATCGGCTGGACAGGACTTTCTGCGGCAATGCTGGGAGCCTCAAATCCGCTTTTTGTAATTCTTTCAAGCCTCTTTTTAGGCTGGGTTACGGCTTTTACAAACAGCTTCAGTCTGCATCACAATGTTGGCTTTGACCTTGGTGCTATAATCCAGGCTCTTATAATGTTCTGCGTGGCAATTCCATTTTTAAAAGGAAAAGTAAGAATGCCGGCAAAGGAGAAAAAAGATGCTGATAATTGATATTCTTTCTTTTTCCTGCCCGCTTCTTTTATGTGCCATGGGAGCCCTTTACAGCGACTATGCAGGAATTCTTGCAATATTTCTGGAAGGCCTTGTAAGTTTTTCTGCCTTTCTCATGTTTTATTTTACAGTTACTACAGGCTCAGCCCTTCTTGGCTGCCTGCTTACGGCTTTTTCGGCTCTTTTTTGCGTTCTGATTTTTGCAATCATAATAGAAAAGCTCAGGGCAAATCCCTTTATCGGGGCAACTGCAATCAATCTTCTTTTTGCCTCACTGCCCTCTCTTTTTTCTGTACTTGCCTTTAATAACCGGGGAGTTCTTACCAGTCAGAACTTTATCTTCCCGGTATTTCAGACAAAAGTACTTACAATTGTCATTACCCTTATAGTTCTTTCCCTTGCCTTTTTATTTCTTTCAAAAACAAAGGCGGGGCTCTACATAAGAATTACGGGAACTGATTCCGATGTTCTTACGGCAAAGGGTGTGAATTACGTATTATGCCGCATAAGCAGCTGGGCTGCTGCAGCCTTTTTTGCAGGACTTTCAGGCGCCCTTCTTGCAATGAGAGTTTCTTCTTTTGTTCCGGGAATCTCCAGCGGACGAGGCTGGATGGCTCTTGCAGCGGTTTATCTTGGTAAGAAAAATCCCCTCAGAATCAGCCTTTCAGTTTTGATTTTCTGTGCCGCCGACTTTTTTGCAACTCAGATTCAAAATTATCTGCCTGCTCTGCCAACTTCGGTCGTGCTGGCCCTGCCATATCTGGTGATTCTGCTTGTAGTTGGCCTTGGAAAGAAATAATTCTCCCTACCTCCCCGGGCTGAAGATTTCACAATTTACTTTTACCCGCTAAAATTTTATACTTTGTATATGAATAAAAATACAATTCCTGCACGAAAAGACGTTCCTGCAAGCGACAAATGGAACCTGTCTTCAATATTTAAATCTGATGATGAATGGGAAGCTGCTCTTAAAGAACTTCCTTCTTTGACTAAAAAAGTACTTGAATACAAGGGAAAGCTAGGTCAGTCTGCTGAAACTTTTTTAGGCGCCCTTAAAGCCCTTGAAGCGGCTGACATAAAAATGGAAACCGTTTACCACTACGCTTCCCTTAATCATGAAGCTGATGAAGATGATTCAGCTGCAACAGAACGCTACGGCCGCGCAACAATGGCCTATACTGATTATTCCACAGAAATCAGTTTTTTTGATCCTGAACTTCAGGCAATTGATGAAAAACTTTTGCGCGAATGGATTGAAAAACCGGAATTTGCTGATTACAAAATCTTTGTTGAAAAATCTCTCCACTTCAAAAAATATATTTTGAGTGAAAAAGAAGAGAGAATCATTTCTTTGCAGAGTCAGTCGGCACAGACTGCAGAAACTGCCTTCAGCTTCCTTACCAACGTTGATATGAACAAAACCTTTGGTTCTGTAAAAACGTCTGAAGGTGAAAAACAGCTTACAGAATCAACCTTCTCTGTTTTTATGCACGACCATGACCGCTCTGTTCGCGAAGCTGCTTACAAACAGTATTACAAGAAGTTTGAAGAAAATCAGAACACAATTGCATCCCTTTATGCAGGCTCTGTAAATCAGGATGTTTTCTATTCCCGTGCGCGCGGCTATAAATCAAGCCTTGATTCAGCACTTTACGGAAACAAGGTACCGGAATCAGTTTACACAAATCTGATTGACTGCATTCACAAGAACCTTCCGGCTCTGCATGAATATTACAGCCTTCGCAAAAAGGCCCTGGGAGTTTCGGAACTCCGCCACTACGACGTTTATGTTCCGCTTGTAAAATCGGTAAAAACTCACACACCTTATGAAAAGGCTGTTGAAATCTGCCGACAGGCTCTGGCTCCTCTTGGAAAGGAATATACAGACCGCCTCTGCGACGGACTTTTGAATGGCTGGGCTGACCGCTACGAAAACATTGGTAAAAGAAGCGGGGCCTTCTCTTCCGGCTGCTATATCGGAGATCCATTCATCCTTTTGAATTATAAAGAAGATAATATCCGTGATTTGTTCACCGTTGCTCACGAGGGCGGACACAGTATGCACAGCTGGTATTCGGTTCACAACAATCCTTTTATGTGCTACGAATACACAATTTTTGAAGCTGAAGTTGCCTCGACCTTCAACGAAGAGCTTGTTTTTGAATATCTTTTGAAAAATGCCGAAAGCGATGATATGAAAAAATATCTTCTTGCAATGCGGGCTGATGATATTCTTGCAACCCTTCACCGCCAGACAATGTTTGCTGAATTTGAGTATAAGACACATCAGATGGTTGAATCGGGAACTCCGCTCACTGCTGAAAACCTGCGTAAAACTTACCGCGAGCTTCTTGAGCTTTACTTTGGCCCTGAAATGCACTTTGAAAGCAATTCTGATATGGAAGGTCTTCGCATACCTCACTTCTACTCGGCCTTCTACGTTTACAAATATGCGACAGGAATCAGCGCTGCCCTGG
The DNA here is from genome assembly GCF_000260795.1 of Treponema sp. JC4. Lineage (GTDB taxonomy): Bacteria > Spirochaetota > Spirochaetia > Treponematales > Treponemataceae > Treponema_D. The sequence goes on along the minus strand of NZ_AJGU01000001.1, from coordinate 105,742 downwards.
CTCTTGCCCACCGCGTAACAAATGGTGGAGATGCAGAACGCGAAGATTACTTTAAGTTCCTCAAGAGCGGCGGTTCACGCTACCCTATTGAAAGCCTTAAAATTGCCGGCGTTGATATGGAAAAGACAGAACCGGTTCAGGCTGCCTGCGACGAGTTTAAGAAAATTGTAGACCAGCTGAAAAATCTATTGTAGAATTTATTAAATTCTGCCGATAATAAAATAAGGATTTTCTATTTAAAAGAGGGTTGTGATGAAAAAAGCGGATTTTAAATCATTCTTGCAGAGCGTACCAAAGGCTGAGCTTCATCTTCATCTGGAAGCAGTTATTTCACTTGCGGGCGTAAAAAAACTCTACAAAAATAAATTTGGAAAGGAAATGCCTGCCGATGAACAGAAAGCCTTGTTCAGCTACAATGATTTGAACGGTTTCATCCAGTCCTTTTTGAAAATTCAGGGCTTTTACTCAAGCGTAAAAGATTTCAATCTTGTTTTTGATGAGCTGGAAAAATATCTTGTAAAAAACGGAATCGTTTATGCAGAAGTTTTCTTTGCTCCGTCTGCCTTCCTCAAAATGGGCTTTAAATACGAAGACATGGTAGAAATCTTCCATAAGAAAATCTCAAGAATCCGTGAAAAACGCGGTATCATCATCAAAATGCTCATGGACGTTAGCCGAACCTTTGGCTGCGAAAATGCCATGAACAATTACAACATTCTGAAATCTTGTCCATGTGAAGATATTATTGGAATTGGTCTTGGTGGAGCTGAGGCAAAGGGTCCTGCAAAGGAATTTGAACCGGTATTCACACAGGCACACAAAGACGGCTTCCGTGCAGTTGCCCATGCAGGCGAGGATGTTGGCCCAGAATCTATCTGGGATGCAATAAACTACCTTCATTCAGAAAGAATCGGTCACGGTTTAACTGCAATGCAGGACGAAAAACTGATGGAAGAGCTTTCTACGACAAAGCTTCCGGTTGAAATCTGTATTACAAGTAACACCTTCACTAAAAAAGTAATCACAAAGGCAAGCGAACATCCGGTTGCTGATTACTTTAAGCGCGGAATTATTGTTACAATCAACACTGATGATCCTGTTTTCTTTAAGACTACCCTTCTTGATGAATTCTATATCTGCCATAAAGATTTGAAGATGAGCATGGAAGACATTAAAACGCTTGTAGAATATAGCTTTACAGCTTCTTTCATGCAGGATTCTGATAAGAAGGCCTTACTTGCAAAGGTAAATGAAGCCTGGAAGAACTGCCCTGAAAAATAGGAAAAGAGCCTAGGCCCTCAATCAAAATGACAAAACTCGAACAGTATTATAATAAATTTCACGAAGAGCACCGGCTGGAAACCCGGCACGGGCTTGTGGAATTTAAGACCTCAATGAAGTATATTGCCCAGGCGATTGAAATGACCGCTGGTCCTCAGACAAAAATTCTGGACATTGGAGCGGGCACCGGCCGTTATTCGGTTGCCCTTAGCCGGGAAGGTTACGACGTTACCGCAGTAGAACTTGTAAAGCACAATCTTGAAATACTTCGCGCAAAACACGAAAACGTAAAAACCTGGCAGGGAGACGCCCGCGACCTGCATTTTCTTGACAGCGACAGCTTTGACGTAACCCTTCTTTTTGGTCCCATGTACCACCTTCACGGCGATGAAAATAAACTTAAGGCACTGGAAGAAGCCCGCCGCGTCACAAAAAACGGGGGAATAATTCTAGTAGCCTACGTAATGAACGAATACAGCGTTATTTCCTACTGTTTTAAGGAGCATAAATGGGCGGAAGTTGCAGAAAAAGGAGGACTTACTCCTGACTTTCACATCAAGGCTAGCGAAGACGACCTTTATGACTACGTCCGCATTTCTGACATTGACCGTTTGAATGAAAAGGCAGGACTCCAACGCATAAAAATTATCTCTGCGGACGGAGCAGCAGATTTTATGCGCCGGGAACTCAACGAAATGAGCGAAGAAGAGTTCAAAGCCTTCTGCGACTTTCAGCTGGCAATCTGCGAAAGACAGGATTTAGTTGGTGCGGGAAGCCACACTGTTGATATTCTGAAGGTAACAAAATGAAAAAATACACGGCAGCGATTATCGGAACGGGACGCATAGGCTTTAGTCTGGGCTTTGACAAAAAAAGAGAAAAGCCTGCCAGCCACACTATGGCGCTTCTGGAAAACAAAGCCATAAAGCTTGTCGCCGGCTGCGATACTTTTGAAGACAGCCTTAATCAGTGGAAACGTTATGTAAGCCGCTTTAACCGCGATGTAAAAACTTACAGCAGCGCAGAGCAGTTTTTGAAGGCGCAGAAATACGACATTATTGTAATTGCCGTAAACGAAGACTCGCACCTGGATACGGCCCTGCAGGCTATTGCTGCCCAGCCCCGGCTTATAATTTTAGAAAAACCTGTGGCGCTTAATACTGCTGACGGAGATAAAATCACTCAGGCAGCAGAGAAATACGGAGTTCCTGTTTTAGTGAACCACGAACGCCGCTTTTCGGAAGACTATAAGATTGCAAAAGCCTATATAGACAGCGGAATGCTGGGTAAGGTCATGTGCGTTAATGCCCGCCTTGATTCCGGGCTCCGGGTCTACACAAAGGAAGAGGAAGCTACCGGGGCCTACAGTCTGCTTCACGACGGAACCCATCTTGTCGATATCGTCATGTTTCTTCTAGAAAAAGATTCCGGCGAAAAAGAAGTGCTGAAAAAAATGGTGATTACAAATATCACCAGGGACGAAGAAAAGCCTGACGTAGTGCGTAACGTAACTGCGCACTTTGAAAGCGATAAGTGTCCGGATGTAAATGTAAGTATAAGCGGACGCAGCCGTTATTTTGGTTTTGAAGTTGATATTATAGGAACGGAAGGCCGCATAAAAATTGGAAACGGCATTTTTGACTTTACTCACCGCCAGCAGTCAAAGCTCTACACGGGATTTTATTCTCTTGAAAGTGATAAAAAAATCCGCCGTCCTAAAAAGACCCGCTATTTTTCAAATATGATTCAAAATGCCGTGGATTTTCTGGACGGAAAGTCGGAACTGAAATCTAATCTGCAGACAGGAATGAATACTCTTACTGTTTTGCAGGAGATAAAGCGGCAACTTGCAGAATAACATCGCCGTTTGCCTGAACTGTAAAGATGTTTTTACATTCGCTGCAACGGTAACGGCCGGCATGCATAACCTTAAGTTTTTTCTGGCAGGCAGGACAATTTGCAATTGCAGGAAAAGTAAAGGGCTCTTCCTTTTTTACGCCGAAGTATTCGTCTATCTCTTTTTTTGATTCAAATTTCTTGATGATTTTTGCAAATCCCAGAATCTGAATAACCTGATAAACTTCATCCGGAATCTTATAAAGAACAAGGTCTCCGCCGATTGCGCGAAGTTCTTTTAGTGCGGCAATAAGACAACCCACACCAGTTGATGAAACGTATTTTACACCAGCACAATCCAGAATGAATCTCTGAAAACCAGCATTAAAAAGTTCCAGTAATTTTTCCTTAAAATCTGAAGAATTGTAGGTATCTATAACACCTTCGATAGTAACAAAGCAGGCATCCTTTACATTATCATATACCACAGGACTGGCTTTTATGGTGTCGAGGCGCAAATCGGTCAGAGCATCATTCTTAGTCATTTCTTAATAAATTCTCCCTTTTATCTTATCTAATATTTTACACTCAAAAATAAAAGGAATTCAAGGAAAAATTTTTAAGTTTTAACGTTTTAACTACTGCTTATCGCTTTAAATACACCATCAGCAGCATAATATCGCTGTTACGGATTCCGCTGATACGGTTTGCCTGGCCTAAAGTCATAGGACGGATTTTTTCCAGCTTATTGCGGCTTTCGGCAGACAGGGATGGAATTGAACCGTAATCAAAATCTTCAGGGATGCGGCAGTTTTCCATTTTATGAAGTTTTTCTACGCGCTTATCCTGCTTTTCGATGTAGTATTTATATTTAGCTTCAATTTTTGCGCTTTCCCACTCTTCTTCGCTGTAACCTGGGTTTTCCATATCAGGCTTTTTAAGAAGAAGGGCTTCGATTTCTGCAAGTTTGGCGTACTTTGCTTCAACCTTATCATACTGAGCCTGACTTTTGAGTCCGGCACGAAGGGCATATTTTGCAAGACGACGGTCTGCAGTATCGTGTCGGAGTTTAAGGCGGTATTCAGCACGGGCTGTGAACATGCGGTAAGGCTCTTTTGTTCCAAGAGTTACAAGGTCATCAATTAAAACACCGATGTAACCTTCATCACGACCGATAATTACCGGCTCGTATTCAGGAATCTTTTTAAAAGCGTCAAATCCGGCGTCTTTCTGGACGCCAGAGATATATTCGTTGAGTTCCTTTGTTTCCCTCTCGCTGATTTTTGCAAACTCGCGGAGTTCCTGGGCAGACATATTGTTCTTTGGCATAAAGGCTCCGGCCTCCATGCTGGAAGGAACGCCATTCATGCTTTCCGGGAGTTTTCCAAGAGGACCGCATACTTCCTTGTGAGAGCGGGCATAAAGTCCAGCATTGATTCCGGCAACTAACCCCTGTCCGGCTGCTTCTTCGTAACCGGAAGTTCCGTTAATCTGTCCGGCATCAAAAAGACCTGCAACACGTTTTGTTTCAAGTGAGGCAAAAAGCTGGGTAGGTTCAACATAGTCGTATTCAACGGCATAACCAGGACGGCTCTGAACTGCATGCTCAAAGCCCTGCATTGTGTGGAGGAATGCATCCTGAACGCACTCTGGTAAAGAAGATGAAAGACCGTTCAGATACATTTCTTCTGTAGAAAGACCTTCCGGCTCAACAAAAATCTGATGGCGGTCGCGGTCTGCAAAACGCATAACCTTATCTTCGATTGAAGGGCAGTAACGGGGACCAATTCCGCTGATTTTTCCCGAGTACAAAGGAGAGCGGCCAATGTTGGCACGGATAATTTCGTGAGTTTTTTCGTTTGTATAAGCAACGTAGCAAGGCTGCATTGGACGTTCAACTTTTTCTGTATCAAAAGAGAAAGGTACAACTTCTTCGTCGCCTTCCTGATATTCAAGTTTAGAAAAATCAATAGACTTACGGAGGATTCGCGGCGGAGTTCCTGTCTTAAGACGGCCGGTTGTAAAGCCAAGGCGGGTAAGACTTGCGGTAAGACCGTAAGCGGCAGGTTCCCCTACTCGTCCACAAGGAGCATCATATTCACCGATAAAAATACGTCCACCCAGGAAGGTTCCTGTTGTCAAAACTACGGCGCGGACAGGAATAATGCGGCCGCGTTCCGTAACGACGCCGGTTACCTTCTGACGCATTCCGCTGCGGGCAGCTTCTGTAGTGTAGTTTTCGTTTTCAATATTGCTTCCAAAGGCGCTGCGCTTTTCGCCTGGAATTGTTCCCTTTTCTGCGGCGCTGTCGCTGTCAGGTGGAAGTGGAGTTTCGGAAGATGTAGTAAGGATATCAATTACTACATCCATCAGAGTGTAGAGATTTTCTGTCTGTTCAACTGTTTGTCTGGCCAGCTGTGAATAGGCAATTTTATCTGCCTGAGAACGAGGTGCCTGAACTGCAGGACCGCGGCTTTTATTGAGCATACGGAACTGAATCATTGTTTTATCAATAAGTTTTGCCATTTCTCCGCCAAGAGCATCAATTTCGCGGACAATATTTCCCTTGGCAATTCCACCAATCGATGGATTACAGCTCATTCGCGCAATGGCATCGGGAGTTTGAGTGATTAAAACAGTTTTGAGTCCCATTCGGGCACAGGCAAGAGCCGCTTCTGTTCCGGCATGACCGGCACCTACAACGGCAACATCATAAAAATCATAAAAACCAGACATAGTCTTATGATTATAATTAATTCAAGGGGTTTTATTCAACAAAGTGGAAAAAATTACCTTCGTGCTTTTTACTTTCGTAGGTTCCTTCGTCGGCCCGCTGGTAAACCGCTTCAAAAGTATCTATGTTAGATTTTGGATAGAAGGAAGCGCCCACACTTATGGTAACCTTTCTGTCCCCAAGTGCCGGAATATCCACCTTTTCAAGGAAGTCAAAAACGCGGTTCAAAATGCGTTCCCCGATTTCGTGGGTAGTAACACCTTCTGCAAAAGCGGCAAATTCATCGCCGCCAAGACGGAAGACAATATCACTTTCGCGGAAGACATCTTTAAGGCTGTCTGCAATCGCCTTAAGGGCCAGATCGCCCGCCTGATGACCGTAGTTATCATTAATCGATTTAAACTTATCAACATCAATCAGACAGAACATGCCGTGCTTACCTTCAATCATAGCCTTACGGATTTTCTCTTCACCACTTCCACGGTTATGAATACCGGTCATTGCATCAGTTTCAGAAAGACGTCTGAGAGCTTCCTGCTGGCGGCGGTCTTCATCAATATTTTCAAAGGCAACCATTACGTGATGCAGTTCACCTGACTGAGTTCTATCTATTAAAAAGTAGCGCAGACGCATCCATTTTCCCTCGCGGTCAATATACTCAAGGGAAACGGTTTTTACCTTGCTAAGGCGGGCTTCCAGAGTAAGGGGCTCCATAAACTCCCTTACAATAGGCGCATAATTTTCCGAAGCAATTACATCAACGAAATTCAAAATACGGCCACCATAATTCTTAAAAGAACCGCCAAGGGCATAATCAAGATTTTTACTTCCGCGAACCACCTTCATATCACCGGTTAAAAGATTAACGCGCACAACTGCCGTATAAATATCGGAAATTGCCTTGGTATCCCGGGTCAAAAGCTCGGATTCAGAATATTTTTTCTGCAGGAAGGCAAAAATGAAGCCTACAAGAAGAAGAACTAGAAGTATTACTCCGGCAAAGCCCACATACATACGGAAAAGAGGCTTGTAAAGCTCTGAATCATTAAGAACTAAAACCACGTTCCAGTCATTGATTACAGGCTTTGTAAAAGTTGTATAAGAGTTTTTCCTGTATTTTATGGAAAAAAAGTCTTCTTTGCATGAACGGAAATGTTCAAGAAGCTTTATATCAAACTCATCAGCTTCATTATAAAAATTCCTTCCGGTTTTAACGTTATTAGAATGGGCAATAACCTCACCGCTGCTGGTCATCACAAAAAGTTCCCTTACAAACTCGTTTGCAATATTTTCCTGAATCATATCCTTAAGCCCTTCAAGGCTTACATCCATAGCAACAACACTCCGGCCGTCCTGCAAAAGCTTGCTGACAGAAAGCATAAGCGAAGAAGTCTGAAGGTCAAAATAAGGTTCACTAAACGCAATTTCTCCACCTGCCATTTTTGCATCCATATACCAGGGACGGAGAAGAGGTATGTAAGATGAAGGAGGCTCCCATCCGCTGCCGTCAAGATAACGGCCTTCATAATAAGCATAAATACCGGTTGAATTATCTTTTATAAGAGTGCAATAAATATCTGTCTGCTGTTTAAGATAATCAAGTGCTGCAGAGTGGGGCAATTTATAAGCAAGCATGTGATCAAGTGAAACGGCAGAAAAAACTACGGCATCCATAGGAAGCTTGAGGTAATAATTCATTTCGTTTGCAATGCTGTAGGTGCGGTTATCCCACTTTGCCAGAATACTGTCTTTGGAAAGACGGTACAATTTAAGAAAAACAAAGGTTACCGCAAGTATGGAAATAAGAATCGTTACTCCAAAAACTATGATAAAGCGGCGTTTAAAACTGCTGGATCCAAAAGAATTGTTCTTCACGTAATTTAATGATAACACGCTATTTTTCCCTTCTCAAGAAAATTCTTAACCGGGGTGTTGTTCCTTATAAATCCTTAAGTTATAATCCTTTCTATATTAATATCTAAAATAAGGGCAAAAAAATGGTAACAAATGATAAGGGCATAGTGCACTTTAAGCACAAAATCATGGAAGAGGTTTGCAGACTGGCATGGAAGGGAAAGCTTACTCCTAAAAATAAGGAAAAGCTGGTTTATTCTATGGTGCCGGGACCAAAAAGTGATTACTGCTGTATTTATAAGGAAAGAGAAATTGTAAAGCAGAGAATTAATCTTGCATGTGCAGAATGTCCTACAGACAAGGAGCCTTCTGACTGCGTTGTACAGGTGATTAACGCGGCCTGCGACGACTGTCCTATTTCGGCTTATTCGGTTACTGATAACTGCCGTTTCTGTATGGGTCGTCCATGTTTTAACTCCTGCCATTTCAATGCTATTTCGCCGGCTGAAGTCCGCATGCATATTGATTCGACAAAGTGTAAGGAATGCGGAATGTGTGCCAAGGCCTGCCCTTACGGTGCAATCGTTCATCTGGAACGTCCCTGCAAAAAAGCCTGCCCGGTTGGCGCCATCACCTATGATGAGTACGGATTCTGCCGTATTAATGAAGAAAAATGCGTTCAGTGCGGACACTGTATTCACAGCTGCCCTTTTGGTGCCATTGGTTCAAAAACTTATCTTGTAAATATTATCAATGATATTCTTGCTGGAAAAGAAGTGATTGCCATGTGTGCGCCTGCAACTGAAGGTCAGTTTGGTGAAAAGATTTCTATGGCGGCGGTAAAGAAGGTGCTTCAAAAGCTTGGTTTTGCAGATATGGTTGAAGTAGGCCTTGGCGGTGATATGACTGCGGCTTATGAATCGCTTGAATGGAGCGAGGCACTTAAAGAAGGAAAGAAGATGACAACTTCCTGCTGTCCTGCTTTTATCAACCTTCTTCGCCAGCACTATCCTGATGTTTTTGAAAACAATATGTCTAATACAGTTTCTCCTATGTGTGCGATTTCCCGCTATCTGAAATATACCCACCCTGGCTGTGTAACTGTATTTGTAGGACCTTGTATTGCTAAAAAATCTGAAGCAAATGACCCGACTATTCCTGATAATGCTGATTACGCGGTTACTTACGGTGAGCTTCGTGCTTTGATGCGCTCTAAGGATATTGATTTTGAAGAAGTTACAGATGAATACCAGGAAGCTTCTGTCTGGGGCAAGCGTTTTGCTTCCAGTGGTGGCGTTGCAAATGCCGTTCTTGAATGTATGCAGGAACGCGGCGAGGACGTAAGCAATATTACCCTTTTGAAGTGCGCCGGTGGTGCAGACTGTAAGAAGGCGGTAGCACAGCTTAAGGTTGGCAAGCTGCAGGAAGACTTTGTTGAAGGTATGGTTTGCCCGGGCGGCTGTGTAGGAGGCCCTTCTAAGCACAAGACCGAAACTGAAATTTCCCGCGCACGTGAGTCACTTTTGAGCCGGGCAGACGGCCGCAAGGTTCTGGATAACCTTAAAAATTACCCTATGGATAAATTTTCGATGTATCGCGACGGACGAATGGAAAAATAGAGGCATTATATATGAAATACAACTTAGCAATTTTTGACATGGACGGTACGATTTTAAGTACCCTGGATGATCTTTGCGACAGCACAAATGTAATCCTTAAACGCCACGGATGGCCCCTGCACACTGTAGAAGAAATCCGCTTTATGGTAGGAAACGGGCTTAAAAAGCTGATGGAACGTGCCTGCCCTGCCGGCACTGATGATGCAACCGTTTCTAAAATCCTTGCAGAATTTATTGAATATTATAACGTGCACTGTGCGGATAAAACCCGCCCTTATGACGGCATTCCTGAACTTTTAAGGGAGCTGCGCCAAAAGGGCGTTACAGTTGCCGTAAATACAAATAAGATTCAGTCAGCGGCAGAAGAACTCTGTGACCTTTATTTTAAAGACCTTTTTGACATTATCTGCGGAAACACACCTGACCTTCCTGTAAAACCGGCTCCAAACGGTGTTCATAAAATCATGAAAAACTTTGCCGAAGAGCGCGGCTTACAGGCTGATGAAGTTCATGCCGTTTACATCGGGGATTCTGACGTAGATTATATGACAGGAAAAAATTCCGGCATCGATTTTATCGGCTGCGACTGGGGCTTCCGCGGCGAAGCCTTCCTGCGCGAAAAAGGCGCTACAGTGATAGCTAAAAAACCGGCAGATGTATTGAAGCTGATGATGTAAAAATCTTTTTAAATTTTTCTTGCATTCCTCCAAAAGCGTAGTAAAATTAAAGTATGTGATAGTAATACTATCAATATAATATTTTTACTATCAAGTAAGTAAAGCTAAAAAATTGCTACATCGCAATTTTTCTTAACGCTTTGCTATGGAACATGGCGGGCTCTGACCGGCCCGCCTCCACAGGAGGATTTAATGAAAAAACTGCTAAAAGTTTTTGCGGGAGTTCTTGCAATAGCAACTCTCTGGAGCGCACTCGCAGGCTGTTCAAACATTTTGCTTGACGACGAAGATACTACTGAAGGTTCAGCACGCAGCGCAATTTCAAACACAGTAACTTACACCCAAAGCCCGGAAATCTTTAATCTTGTATGCGAAGGCTACAACGAAGGAACAAAAGGCCCTATTATCATTACAAAGGGTACATTGAAAAGCGGCTGGACTTCAAAAACAGTTTATCTTATTACCCTTTCAGGCACGGACAATGTTGCAAATCAGTCGACAGGTTATGTTACAGACCTTTTGAGCGGTTTCTGCCTCAACAACGCATATCTTGAAAACGTTGTAATCATCGTAAATAAAAATATTCCTAAAAACTCAAATATTATTCTTGCAGGCCACAGCCTTGGCGGAATGATCTGCCAGCAGGTTGCCGCAGACTCAACAATCAAGGCAAACTACAATGTTTTGAATACAGTCTGCTTCGGCTCTCCTCTGCTTGCAGCCGGAAGCCGTGAAGGTGAAACAAAACGTCTTGGAGATACTTCTGACGTAGTTCCATACCTGAGCGGAAGCCTTTTTAATAACACTGCATGGGCAATTCTGGGACTCAACCGCGAAAACGGCGGCTACGGCACAGACCTTCTTGCAGCCCACACAGAAAGTTATGCCCGAACCGATGTCTGGGGCAAATACGATGTTCTTGGTAAAAAATACGGTTCAGCAAAGATTACACTTAATCTGAACACAAAAACTTTCTATAAATCACCAAGCTGGTTGTTCTAACGAGAATTCCTTAGACTGCCGATTTTATTTGCCCTGAGCTTTTCATTCCAGCCATCATTTGCAAAGCGAAGGGCAAATTTTCCGCTTTCTTCATTACAGAATTTTGCATAGACATCATAATCCCCGGAAGCAAGCGAAGAAACATCAACTTTGAAGCTGATTTCTTCCTGTCCGGTAAATAAATTACCATTTCCTTCTATATAATTTTCATTTCCAGTAATTTCAGAGCCGCAGGGAATAAAATAAAATCTTACAGCCTTTTTTCTGTGATAAGGAAGATTTGCAAGCCCTTCATTTTTGAAAGAAAGCTTTATGCCTATCTTTTTTCCACCCTCAAAATAATCAAAAGTAGAAGATGTAATCACATAGCGGTAGCCCATATATTTCAGAAGATATTTGAAAATTGTCTCTCCATTATATGTAAAGGAAGACGAATCCAGTTTTTTCAGATATGTTTCATTCCAGCCAATATTCAAAAAAGAAAGATGAACATTCTTAAGCTGCTCTATTCCATTTTCAAGGCCGTAAGTTCCGATTAGTTCTCCTCCATAAGGAGTGTGATTTGTGTAAGGTTCAAGGAAGGCAATTTCTGCCTGGCGGCCATTATCAGTTACAAAGGTTCCTGAATCTCCTTCATCAGCAAGATAGGCATCGTTATAAATTCCCAGACGGTATAAATCATCACCATAAGAAAAAGTTTTTGACTCTGGAATAGAACTCACATCATAATCTTCACTGTCAGTAAGATAGCAGTAAATGAACTGAGGCTGCCTTACAAGAAGGGGAAGATCACAGCCTTTAAGGCCTTTCATAAATTGTTTCATCACTTCAACAAGATAGCCGCGCGGCTTGCCGTTTTTCGGACTTTCTGCATAAAAAGTTGTGTGCATTTCTCCCCAAGGCCCAAGCATTCCGCACTGAAGGGCAGTAATTACTTCAAGGTGACGTTTTAAAACAGAGCAGATAAGGTCAACCGCATCCAGAATCTTTTGAAAATCCAGAGGTTCACAGGCTTTATAAGATTTTCCATTTTCTGTATAGGAAACAAGCTTATTATTATAGTCCGGATCATAGGCAAAACGGATGACTGTAGTTTTTTCATTTTCCAAAAGCTGGTCTAAAACTTCTTCAAGAGCTTTAAGATGATTTTTTGTAAGCGCAATATCTTTTTCTGACTCGTTTACCCTGCCCGAAAAGGCACTTAAATCAACTTCAAGATTTACAAGATTAAAATGATAGCCAGAACTATAGGAAGAAACATTTTCAACACTATGATTTATTTCATCATATACATCATCAATGTTTGTTATGGCTCCTCTTGTGTCGATTTTAACTTTTACCGCGCTGTAAAAGCCCATGTCAGGATTGAAAAAAATCTGGCCAGAGTCGCCTGCCAGAATCTGAGCTTCAGAATCTGTTACAGCAGGTTCAGAGTCATTTACAGCATCTTCTGAAGCCTTTTTTGATGACTTAATTTCCATTGCACATGCAGAGAAAATGAGAATAGCAGATAAAGAAATGAAGATGATTTTTTTCATATGTGTACCCATAAAAAGATTTTGAATTATAACAAACATTTAATAAAATATGCAACGAAAAAAGATTTTTAGGATAACTTTACGGGGGCTGTCTAATTAGAACTGTCATGCAGAACTTGATTCAGCATCTACAATATATGTAGTGCTAAGATCCCGAAACAAGTTCGGGATGACTTAACCACAGAAACTTATTAGCCAGCCCTTTTTTTCTCTTTATATTTTTAGGATTTCCAGCCATCTGTATTCTTAAGGATTTCAACGCCACCGGCGATTCCAAAAAGTGCACCGCAGATTGCACCGCCAACGGTGGCAGCTCCTACAAAGCCTCCACCAAGAGCTGTCGCGCCTAAGCCTAAAGTACCCAAAGCCATACCCATGATGCTTGTAGACCCTTCTGCAAATACTGCAAGGCCGCCAAGGAAGCCGACTCCAGCACCAAGAGTTCCGGCTGCTAAAGCAACACCGACAACAATTGCGGCACCTATAAGAATTGCCTTCCAGTGATTCTTAAAGAAAGAACCAACTGCGTCAAAAAATCCTCCGCCGGCAACATTTTCAAGTTCTTCCGGGGAAAGTTCTATTTTTCCTTGTTCATACTGCTCTTTTACAGCACTTTCAAGCTGGTCCTGAATAAAGGTCATTGATTCTTCCAGTCTTGAAATTTCAAGATCAGGATACAGTTTATGAATTGCTATCATTGCTTCTTTCTGATCCGCAGCCGATTCTACAATTTCCGTAATTTTTTCGGCATCATATTTTGCACTTGTCTTTTCGATATTTTCATCACTTACACCATTCTTCTTAAGAAGCAGCTTCATTTCTTCGTTTGTCATAACCAACCTCCTTATCTGGAACAGCCGTGTCCTGGCTGTATCTTCTTTTGATTTTGCAAGCTTCATTTGCTTCCATTAAATTATACGATAGATTTATAAAAAGAGATAAAAATCTTAAAATTTAAGATGCCACCATAGCCCGGATTGTAGCGGAGCCGAAGGCTGTGCGCGGGGGCGTAGCCCACGCGTACTGAAACCGCGAAAAGCCGGTCGTAGAAGGCACCGCTTCTGAGTAATACCCAAGAACTTTAGCGAAGCTAAAGTTAAGCAATGGTTCGATACATTCGGAAGTTCGAAGAAAAATTATGACCATTGCCCCCCATTTGTCACACCCCCTTAAATTCTGTATAATCGTACTACTATGGATTTAATCAAGAAACTTGACGAATGCGAAAAACGCTTTGCAGTTGTGAGCGAAGCGGTAATGGATCCGAATCTTGTAAAGGATGCCAAAAAGTACAAGGACACCATGCGCGAACACGGTTATTTGACGGAAGTGTGCGCACTTTATGACGAATACAAGAAGGTCCTCACGGGCATTAAAGATGCTAAAGAAATGATTACTAACGAAGACGATGCCGAAATGAAGGAAATGGCCCGCGAAGAGCTTAAGGAGCTTGAAGACCGTCAGCCAAAACTTGAAGAAGAAATTAAGCTTAAGCTGGTTCCGCCTGATCCGCTTGATGAAAAGAACATTATTCTGGAAATCCGTTCGGCTGCCGGTGGTGACGAGGCTTCGCTTTTTGTGCGCGACCTTTGGGAAATGTACACTCACCTTGCTGAGCGCAAGGGCTGGAAAACTGAAACCATGGAAGCTCAGGAAACTGAGGTCGGCGGTTTTAACAAAATCGTTACTTCTATCAGTGGTAAGTTTGTTTACGGTGCCCTCCGCTGGGAATCCGGCGTTCACCGCGTTCAGCGCGTTCCTCAGACAGAATCGCAGGGCCGCTTGCAGACTTCTACAGCAACTGTAGCCGTTCTGCCTGAAGCCGAAGAAACTGAAATTGAAATTAAACCGGGCGACGTTCGCGTTGACGTTATGCGTGCCGGCGGACCTGGCGGACAGTGTGTAAACACAACCGACTCTGCCGTTCGTCTTACTCATATCCCGACCGGTCTTGTTGTTATTCAGCAGGATGAAAAGTCGCAGATTAAGAACAAGGAAAAGGCCTTCCGCGTTTTGCGTGCCCGCCTTTTTGACCTGGAAGAAAGCAAGAAGCAGGAAGAACGTGCCGCAGCCCGCTCAAGCATGGTTGGTTCTGGTGCCCGTTCCGAAAAAATCCGCACCTACAACTTCCCTCAGGACCGCGTAACTGACCACCGCATCAACCTTTCGCTCCACAACCTCCCTGGCTTTATGATGGGAAACATGGACGAAATGCTCGACGCCCTCAACGTTTACGCAAAGGAAGAGCAGCTGGCAGCGGATATTACAGAACTCTAGGTCGGGGAAAGCCTTCCCCTGCGCCCGCACTTCGTTGCGTGCTACCCCTTCGCCTAGGGGCTTACGCAGCCCCTAAAACCCCGCGAGTTTTCGTTAGAAAACTCGATAGTGAGCGTAGCGAACGTACAACGCACCCCAATATGACAATCCGAGAATACAAGAATCACTTCATTAAAAACGTAAAATCCCCTTCACCAGCCTTAGATGCAGAAATTCTTCTTTCCCATTTTTTAGACTTGAATAAAACACAGATTCTGCTTAAACAAAATGATGCCATCCCGGAAGAAAAGCTTCCCCTCCTGCAGGACGCCCTAACCCGCCGCCAGACAGGGTTACCTGTTGCCTATATTACAAATCATAAGGAATTTTACGGTTACGACTACTTCGTTACACCGGACGTTCTGATTCCAAAACCAGATACAGAGATTCTGGTGGAAAAAGCTATAATATTTCTTGAAGAAAAAATCAGCGCAAATCCAGACCGCATTCTTACAGTCTGCGATATGTGCACAGGAAGCGGCTGCATCGGAATATCAGTATTAAAGGCCTTATTTGAAGAAAAAAAGATTTCACTTGAACGCCTGCCAAAGTTCACGCTGGTAGATATAAGTGCCCCAGCCCTGGAAGTTGCAAGAAAAAATGCAGACAGACTGCTTACCAATGAGAAAGCGTCACCTACCACACCCGCAGTCAGCAAAAGCAAACTCCGAGAACGAATCCGTTTCGTCCAAAGCAATCTTTTTGAAATGCTGCCCTATCAGTTTGATGTAGTTCTTACAAACCCGCCTTACGTTCCGGCTTCACTCACAGAAGAACTTCTTCAAGACGGTCGCAGCGAACCCCGACTTGCCCTTGACGGCGACGTAACAATCACCGGCGATAAATCCGACAGCGACGACGGCCTGGAAATAATAAGAAATCTTATGCCCCAGCTTGGCGAACACGTTGCCCCCGGCGGCTTTTTCCTCATGGAAACCGGCGAATACAACATGCGCGGCGCAGAAAACTTAGCTTACCGCGCCGGCTTCCGCAATTCACAGGTCTTTGAAGATCTGGAGGGGCAGGAAAGGGTGTTATATGGGGAGAAATAAATCCCCTATTCTATCTCCGCACACCTTGTAAAAAACAAGGAAATTCCTTCCTTAGGAAATTTTTTCTTTACCTCTGCTATCACCGCATAAATTTTACGAGCATCCTCAGCATCCACATAGGCATACAAAATGAAATTCTGCTCTGGCCAGGCGGCAGAACCCATTTTACGGGTTTTGAGGCCTTTGCCGTGAACGTCGTTTAGAATTGTGTACTGGATGTCGGGGATATTTTCTTCAAGGCGCTCGATGATGTCGTCTTCCACCGACTGATTGCTTATAATTTCTGCGCGATATTCTGCTATAAGTTCCATAATTATTTACCCTCCACGGCTACAGTTTCTTTATTAGCCTTACTCTTGCGTCCATTCTTTTTTCTCATTACTAAGCTGTACAATACCGGAATTACCAGCAGGGTGATGAAGGTACTACTTGTAAGTCCGCCGACAACGGCAATACCAATCGGCTGAACCATCATGGACTGGCCTTCGCTGGCAAAGCACATTGGAAGCATACCAAGAATTGTTGTCAGGGTTGTCATCAAAACGGGGCGGAAGCGGCTCTTTCCTGCCTGATAGCAGGCTTCCTTCAAAGACACACCACGCTCACGAAGCATACCTGTGTAGTCAACAAGGATGATACCGTTGTTTACTACGATTCCGACCAGCATAATCAAACCGACCATAGACATAATCGAAAGGGCCTGGCCGATAATCTTATAAATAAAGACAACACCGATAATCATAAATGGAATTGTTGCAAGATTTATCAGCGGAGCCTTAAAGCTTTCGTAGGTTGCCGCCATAACGCCGAATACAAGGATAATGGCCATGGCGATAATCTTGAAGTAGAGTCTCATCTGCTCGGTTGTATCTTTCCAGGAACCTTCATAGCTTACGGTAACGCTTTCAGGAATGATGAAGGTTTCGTTGATTTTATCCTTAATCATATTTTCTACGACGTTGGCGTTTGTAGTCGTAAGGATATCAGCCTTAACGTGGATGATTCGGGTCTGACTTTCACGGGCAATGGAAACCGGGCCTACACCTTTTTTCAGGCTGGCAAAGTTTGCAACGCTGACCTTTCCGTTAGTTCCCTTTACGAAAATCGATTCAAGGTCGTCCATTGTCTTGCGGTCTTCCGGCCGGTAAGAAACTACGACGTTATAATCCTTTCCGTTATTGCGGAAAACGCAGGCAGTAGTTCCGTTGATGGCGTAGTTGATTTCCTTGGCAACGGTAGTAACGTCAACTCCAAAAGAATATGCACGCTGGCGGTCAATTACGATTTCTACCTGAGGAAGTCCCCGGCTCATACTGATGCTGGACTCTCCGGTATCTCCAAGGTTATCGATAATATCACCGATTTTTTCTGCAACATCCATTGCCTTGTCCAAGTCATCCGAGCGGATTGCAATATCAATATCACTTCCCATCATCTGACCGCGGAAACCCTGACCAAAGGTAAAAGTTGCCCCGGAAAATTCTGCAAAGTGGGAACGCAGCTTCTGCTGAATTGTTGCGGCATTATCAATCTGCCTGCTTGTTTCCGGCAGGGAGATTTCGATGGAACCGGTATTTGTGGCAGAGTTTCTTCCGCTGGCACCAATTGTCGTCGTAATATTTTTATAACCCTTTACCTCATTTTTGATGATATCTTCAAAGCTTAAAAGCACTTTTCCGGTTTCATCAAGAGGAGTTCCCACAGGCATTGTGAGTTTAAGGGTAACTGAATCATCACTTCCCGAAGGCATCATATTAATCTGCATTGTCGGGATGATTGCAAAAGAAATGAAAAGCACGCAGACAGCCACAACAAGAGTTACAAGACGGTTGTTGAGCGAAAGCTTCAGAAGTTTTCCGTACCATTCAGTAAGTTTATTCATTCCCCCCTGAAAGAGGCCGTAAAGCCGTTTCAAAACAGGATTTCTTACAGGCTTTTCAGTTCGGTTAGAAAGTGGCAGAAACTTTCCGGCAAGAACCGGAACCAGGAAAATCGCAACAAGAAGAGATGAAACAAGGGCAATTACTATTGTAAAAATCAGTCCCTTGAACATCTGTCCCATCATTCCAAGATCAGAAATAAAGAAGATAAATGGAATGAAAACGCAGATTGTCGTAAGGTTACCGGAAATTACCGACATCAGCATTTCCTGGCTTCCAAGGATTGCCGCAACCTTAGGCTTAGTTCCCCGCTGGCGGTAGGCGTAAATATTATCAATCATAACGATTGAAGCATCTACAATCATACCGACACCCAAAATCAAACCTGTCAAAGTCATCATATTCAGGGTGATTCCAAGGTTACTCATTGCAAAAAGGGTGATAACGATGGAAAGAGGAATGGAAATTGAAATTATGATTGTACTCTTGAAGTTCTGCAAAAAGATAAAGAGAATCAGAACGGCAAGTAAAAGTCCCTGCCAGGCTGACTGAATCAGAGTGTTGATTGTCTCGCGGATTGAGTCGGTTGTATCCCATACGATTTCAAGGGCAATGTCAGCAGGAAGCTGATTAGAAAGCTCTGACATTTTTTTATAAACGTTGTTGGCAACGGTAACGGAGTTAGAACCCGAAACCTTTGTTACGCTGATATAAACACCACGCTCTCCGTTGATGTAGGATTCCGAGCTGGCATCCGCATAGCCCAGAGTCGCAGTTCCGATATCACGCAGTTTTACCGAATAACCGTTTATAGTAGAAATTACAGTGTCATTGATTTCATCAACCGAAGAATACTGACCTGTTGTACGTACAATATAGTTTTTGTGACCTTCCTGAACCTTACCACCGCCAAGTTCAAGATTCTGCTTGGCAAGGGCACTTACAACCGTCGGAATTGTGTAGCCGTAAGCGGCAAGGCGGTTCTGGTCAAGCTCAACATTTACCTGCTTTGCGCGGCCACCACGAACACTGGCTTCTGCAACGCCGTCTGCCTGTTCAAGAATATCGGTAATATTGTCTTCAGCAATCTGCTTAATGTCGTCTACCGAGCGGTTACCGCGCACAAGAATACGCATAATCGGCATGGAATCGCTTGAAAAGCGCATGATGCTTGGAGTTCCCGCGTTATCCGGCAGGGAGTTTGTAATTCGGCTCAGTTTATCGCGGATGTTATTTACCGCCGCTTCCATATCAGTCCCATAATTAAACTCCATCTGAACCATAGAAGAAGATTCTGACGATGTCGAACTGATTTTTTTTACGCCGTTTACACTGACAACGGCATTTTCAATCACTTTTGTAACTGTCTGTTCAACTGATTCCGGTCCCGCGTTCTGATAGGTTGTCATAATCATAACGTAGGGGTTATCAACATCCGGCATAAGGGCAATGGCTATCTTACTGAAGGTAAAAGCGCCCAGGATGCCCAAAAGTGCAAAGGTAATGAGCACCAGAATCGGGTGCTCCATGGTTTTACGGCTTAAACTCATTGAGGCTTGCCTCCCTTTTTAGGGGCATCTTTTGGAGCGCCTTCAGGTGGATTTTCCATATTTTCAGGCTTACTCTCAAGTACAGAAGTTGCACCATTCGTAATGTCTTTAATCTTTCCACCGTCAGCCAGAGTAAGCATACCTTCAACTACAACTTTTTCGCCTTCGTTTACACCGCTCAAAATCTGATAGTAGCTGGCAACGTTTTTGCCAAGAGATACCTCACGCTTTTGAACTGTCTCGCCGTCAGTCGTAACATAGAGATAGTATTTATCATTCGAATTAACAAGGGCATCCTGCTGAATTGCAATCTGACCTTCATAATCAACAGTGTAGAGTTTTACCTTTGCAAACATTCCCGCATTCAGGCGGTCATCCTTCTGGTCAAAATGAAGGACAATTTCCTTTGTTCGGGTAGCGGCATCAACAACAGGAGAAATGCGGACAACAGTCGCTGTAAAAAGAACACCGGCATAAGCTTCAAAAGTAACTTCGGCTTTAAGTCCCAGCCTGATGTCACCGATGTAGCGCTCAGGAACGTAGGCAGTAATCTGAAGGTTTGCAATATCACCGATTTTTGTAATGACAGAGCTTGTAGAAACGGTCTGTCCTGACTTCATAGGAGTTGAAATAATACTTCCGCTGATTGGAGCGGTAACCGGAGACTTAGCGTAATAGCTTCCCGGCTCAGAAGGGTCAACGTAAGCAATAACATCACCAGCCTTTACCTGCGAGCCCAGAGACACTAAGGTCTGAACAACCTTACCGCCGATTGAAGGGAAAACTTCAATAGAACTCTGGGTTTCTACATCGCCGTTGGTAAGAATATAGTCGTGAAGGGTGGTCTTTTCGGCTACAACAGTTTTTACAGAAGTAACAGTATCACCTGCGCCTCCCCACATTCCCTTACCTGGCTTTCCGCCGCGACCGCCTTTTTTGGCTTTATTAGTCGCATTAATAAGGAAAATTGCAAGGATTGTAGCGAGAATTACCGCCGCAACGATGATGATTGTCTTACCTTTTTTGTCTGCCATTTTTTCATCCTATATATGAATTAATTATTTGCATTAGAAAAAGTTCCGAAAGAAACTCCCAGAGTGCTTTCAAGTTCCAGAACATTTGAAATCAGGGTAAACTCCTGCTGCTGGAGAGAAGTTTTTGCCGTCAAAAGATTATCTTCTGCCTTCTGTAATGTCAACAAATCCTTTGATCCGTTGTTGTAGGCAATACGGGTCATATCATAAGAACGCTGCATAAGGTTTACGTTTTTTTCCAAAGTTTCCAGCTGGCTCTGAGCCTGAAGAATTGTGTTGTAGCTGTTGCGGACATTGATTTCCGCACTTGTCTTTTCATCTTCCAGCTGGAGTTTAAGTTCTTCAAGCGATTCTTTCTGGCTTGCAACGCTGAGGGCGCCTGTTGACCAGGGAAGATAGCCGTCTAAAGGAATCTTAACACCAAGTGAAAGCTGATTTGTAGTAGAAAGATCATCAACATTTTTTGTCTTTGTTTTTCCGTAAGTGTAAGAGGCTGTAAGGCTTGGCCCATAAGCCGAAAATCTTGTAGAAAGAAGACTAGCCTTTGCAGAATCCACTGAGTTCTGGGCAGATTTTACTGAAGGAAGATCTTCAATATCACTGTGAAGAATTTCTTCCGAAAGCTTTATGTTCTGCACTACATCATCAAGGTCGCCGTCAAGTTCAATATTGATTGAAAGCCCGATTCCCAGAACCCGCTTAAAGCTTGCAATATCGTTGGTGTAGGTATTTTTAAGCGAAGTGATTGTAGGCTTTTTGCTTTCAACATTGTACTGAGAGTTGAGCAAATCAAGTTCAGAAAGCTGACCACGGTTGTACTTTGCAAGGTTTGAATCATAAGTCTGCTGGGCAGTTTCAAGGCTGCGTTCCTGTGCAGTCAAATTTTCCTTCTGATAGAGAATATTATAGAAGGATTTTCGCACATTCAATTCTACGCTTCTTTTTGTTTCTTCATAAGAAAGCTCGCCTGCATCATAAGCAAGAAGAGCAGATTTAATGGAAGAAAAAATTGAAGGTGAAAGGGAAATTGAAGCCGAGCCGGAGATTCCCGTAGAATAAGAATCCTTTTCTAAATCATCATTAAAGGAACCAGAAACTGTGAGAGTCGGGCTGATTGCATTCCAGGAAGAATTCTTAGCCCGTTTTTTCAGATTAAGGGCAAGCTCACTTTTCTTTACAGAAACATTGTTTTCAAGGGCAAGTTTTACAGCATCCTCAACAGTAAGTTTTAAAACCGCAGCATTATCATTTTCCTGACAAAAAAGTCCTGCGCACATACAAAAAAGCAGAACTGGTATAATTATTTTCTTAGTCATAGTTTAATCCTCATCTATAATTATAACAAAGAAATGATACTAAATAGTACGTAAATTTAATAGAAAGTTTTGTTATTACAAAGATAAGATTTTTCAGATTGTTTTCTTTTTCGTCTTATGATATTTTTAAAATGGTGGGAAAATATGGAATCAGCAGAAATTTTTCGTTCTGATATTAATGATAAAGAAGCACTTCTAAAAGAATTTTTATCTCAATACGACTATTTCAACGACGAAGACAGAGAACGCATTTCAAAAGCCTGGTATTTTATGACCGAAAAATGCGGCGACAAAAAACGAAGCTGCGGAACTCCCTATTACCTTCATCCGCTAAGACTGGCAAAAGTTCTGGCAGACAGCAAGCTTGATGCAGACGCAGTAATCACAGGTATTTTACATACAATCCGCGATTTTGGAGTAAGCCCGGAAGAGATAGGAAAAACTTTCGGAGAACAGATTGAAAAGCTTTTGCAGGGCACAAACAAAATCATGTACCTGCCTATTAACTCAAAAACCCTGCGCCAGGCTGATGCAATCCGCAAGATGATTTTTGCAATGGTTGACGACGTAAGAATCATTCTTGTAAAAATTGCAGACCGTCTGGACCGAATCCGCAATATCAAATCTCTTGAACCTGAGCGCCAGCGTATTCTTGCAGAAGAAATCATCGATATCTGGGCACCGCTTGCAGACCGCCTTGGTATGCAGACTGCAAAAAACGAGTTCGAGGACTTGAGCCTTCGCTACACAAATCCAAAGGCCTATAATCAGATTGAAGCAATTGTTGCCCAGTCAAAGGAAGAACGCGCCGAGTTCCTTAATTCAGCAGTAAAAAAGATTCAGCAGAAGGCAGAAAAAGCCGGAATCAGCGTTACAATTACAAGCCGGGCAAAGCACTTTTATTCGATTTACCAGAAAATGCGAAAGCGAAACAAAAGTGCAAGCGAACTTTACGACCTGCTTGCCCTCCGCATACTCTGTAATTCAAATGCTGAATGTTATCAGCTTGTGGGAATTGTTCACAGTCTCTGGCTGCCTATGGACGGTCGTTTTAAAGACTACATTGCAGTTCCAAAAGCCAACGGCTACCAGTCCCTTCATACAACTGTAATCTGTGAAGGAAAGCCTCTTGAAATCCAGATCCGTACTTACGAAATGCACAACATGGCTGAGCACGGTATTGCTTCTCACTGGCTTTATAAAAAAGGAACAAACCACGACCTGGTAGAAGCCGATAAGCTGGAAATCTTCAATAAACTGCAGTCTCTTAAAGAAAGCATTCTTACAAACGGTGCCGATTTTGAAACCCTGAAAAACGAACTTCTGGGCGATGAGATTTTTGTATTTACTCCGGCAGGCGATGTAAAAAACTTCCGGCCGGCGCTACTGCAATCGATTTTGCCTACTCGGTTCACTCTGCAATTGGTGAAAAAATTGTTGCGGCCAAGGCAGACGGAAAAATCATCCCGATTACAAAGCCCCTGCAGAATACTCAGATTATTGAAATCATCACAAACCCTCAGGCTCACCCTACCGAAACCCAGCTTGGAAACGTAAAAACTTCTAAGGCCCACCAGAAGATTCATTCCTGGCTCATGGCAAATGACCCTACCTTCAGCGAGCGAATTGCCCTGCAGAGTACGGCAGAATCCACTCCGGCAGCAGGCGAAGGACTTCTTCAGGCAGGCAGTGTTACTGTCAGCCCGAAAAAGCAGCGAAAAAAACATTTTAAGAAGGATGAAGAACATCCCGAAAAGACAAGCCGCACAAGAAAGCCTGTTCTTGTTCAGGGCGAAAAGCGGGTTCTTTACAATTTTGCCCAGTGCTGCAATCCATATTACCCGGACGTAATCTGCGGATATGTTACCCGCACAAAAGGCGTTACAATTCACCGCGCCGACTGTCTGATTTACCAGCGCATTCCGGAAAAAGAAAAGCGCAGCGTAGAAGTTGCCTGGGACGAAGAAGATTAAGGAGGGCGGAGCCCCGCCCTGCGCTCGCACTTCGTAGCTCGCTACCCCACCCAGCGGGGAGACCCCGCAACGCCCCCTATTTTCCAAACTCGCGGATTGTAATTACCGGACCTGCAGTCTCATCTACATCCAGAATGTACCACTTTCCAAACTCACCGAATGATTTTAGACCGTACTGAGTTACATTACCAAAGCTTTCGAGTCCGCCCGGATGATAGTGTCCGCAAAAATATCCGGCAATTTTACACTGAGAAAAAAGACTTATTAAAATATTACGTTCCGTTGTGTCGCGAAGACAAAAAGGCATTATTCCCAGAGCTTTTCCTTCGGATGCGAAAGGAACATGAGTAATAATCACAGGTTTCTTTGTCTCGGAAGGAAGGGCACTTTTAAGAGAAGCCAATTGCCTGCTTCCCAGAGTTCCCGAAGCCGTATCAAGACCGTACCAGACTAAGTTTTTTGTATAAAACTTATAATAAGAAGAGTGGGGATAGCAGTATTTTTCATAATTTTCATAGCCGTCAGCCCGGTACAGGTCGTGATTTCCCACAACATTCAAAAGCTTAATTCCGTAACCGTTAATTTTTTCTGTCATCTGCTGATAATACCTGAACTCGCCTTCCTTTGCTCCGTCTGTAAAATCGCCAAGTCCAAGTGCAAACTTAATTTTATCACGCTCTGTATAGTTTTTGAGCCAGTTAAAAAAACTGTCTTCAGTTTCTTTATGATAAAATTTTGCCCCAATATGCACGTCGGTCAAAACCAGCACCTGATATTTTTCTTCTTCATCCCAGCTTTTTACTTCAGCATCACTTTCAGAAAGTTTTTTTAGTCCCGAAAACCTGTGATTAACATTACTGTCTCCGCTCCAAAAGCCGTCCGGAGTAAGGTTGCAGGATGCAAGAAAAAGAGAAATCAAAAATGAGGGAAGTAAGGCTCTTTTTATCATCCTTTTCACTAGAACAAAACTCCCCAGTTCATGCGGACTCCCGCCTGAGCAAAACTATCCTGTGGCACAGCCGCATCAACCCACTTGCAGTAAACTTCAGCACCCGCAGTTATATATTCAAAAAGACGGTAACGTGCAGCAAGATTAAACTGAACGTTTCCGATTATAGTATCTTCAAAAAAGGAATAGTTTCCCACATCAAAAGAAAAGCGCAGGCGGTCAGTCGGCTGGAAAATACAGCCGGAATTCAAAAAAACAGTATTATCTGTTACCCGGATATTAGAAGGCCATGCATTTATAATAGAAAACTTTATTAAAGCTCCGGAATTTACATAAATCTTCCATATATTTTTTATATTAAAGCTGATAAAAGCCCCGGGCAGAATGTTGTGCTCACAAAACATATCAGTTCCCGAATCACAGAATTTATTGTAATGATACTTTGCGCTGACACCAAGGCTCACAAGATTCCAGAAACAGGGCGCATAATAAGCCTGCAAAGCTATATCTGTAGATTTTGTATTTGCGTAAAAGCCGCCCTTAAACACAAGTTCGTTGGCATCTACAACAGCTACAGTTGCATAGCCGGAATTTTCATATTTTGCTGTGTAAAGAAAATTGTATTCAAAAGACTGAGTAAGAGAAAATTTTGGGCGTTCAGGAGTAAAAAATGAAACTGAAAAGGGTCTTGCAAAAGCAAGAGAAGAAAACATTGCTAAAATTGCAAGAAGCGCTTTTTTCATCTTTTACCGTCCTGTATCACGAATCTTTCCTTCAATATAATCCGGATCAAGTGTACGCAAAAGCGTTGCAGCAGGCAGTTCATATTTAGTGTAAATCACGCAGGGATGACTGTCGCACACCCAGTTAAGTTTAAGCCCAGTTTCGCTGGAAATCAATTCCCAGTCTTCAGATTTTACAAGAAGATTACAGAAAGAAGGCGAAACAAACTCAATCTCATCAGCCGCATTAATCTTGTTCATTGCCGTACATTCATACAAATGCCAGCCCTCTTTCTTTTCAAAAGGAATTATACGGCGGTCAGGATGAATTTCATAATCCTTAAGACGGGCTTCACGGGCATCAGGATGCATTCCCGCAAGAAGTTCTTCGTTTTCGCGGTAACGTTTCTGGCCTTCATTGTAGATTGCATCAAAAGCCTCGCCGGTAAGCTCAGCCCCCATTTCTGCCGCCAGCTGATATTTACTGTCGCTGGCACCACAAGTAGTTTTGTCCGCATCAGTTTTATTATAGTAAAAACCTGTAGTACTTTCGCGGTGGCTTACGTTTTCAAGCTCAGCGATATAAGGAGCCGCTTCTTCAGCGGTAATTTTTCCTTCCAGAGCATCCAGAGCCTTACGGTAGGCGCGGGTAACCATGGCAACGTAGTAGGTACTCTTCATGCGGCCTTCAATTTTAAGGGAATCCAGCCCCGCATCGCGCATATCCGCAAGGTGATTAATCATATTGATATCTTTTGAAGAAAGGATTGCCGTAAAATCATCGCCTTCAAAAATAGGAAAGTACTCGCCCTTTCGCTGCTCTTCTTCAATCACAAGATTTCCACTCTGAGCCAGGGCTTTTGCTTCTTCAGCAGTGATGATATGAGGCTTTCCATCGCCAGCCCCGTCTGCCAGTCCCGCAAAAGCATTTTCTCCCACGCGGAAATTCCAGCGGCAGGTATGGCTGCAAAAACCGCTCTGTGCGCTGCGTCCTGTAAGGAAGGCACTCATAAGGCAGCGGCCGGCATAGGCAATACACATTGCACCGTGAACAAAAGTTTCCAGTTCCATATCAGGAACTGCGTCTTTAATGCGCTTAATCTGGGCAAGGGAAATCTCACGGCCTAAAACAACCCGCTTAAAGCCGATCGATTTATACATCTTCACCGCTTCAGAGTTTACGCAGCTTGCCTGAGTAGACAAATGCAGTTCCGCATTAGGAAACTCCTTCTGCAGCAAAGGAACAATTCCAATATCCTGAACAATAAAAGCATCAATCGGATACTGGCGGAAGTAATCTATATTTGCACGAAGATTATCAATTTCTTCATCATGAAAAGAAATATTCAAAGCACAGTGAAGGCGTTTTCCAGGGTAGAGTTTTTTAAGTTCTACAACCTTCTTATATTCATCTTCATAAAAATTATCTGCTTTTACTCGCAAAGAAAATTTTTTAAGACCGATATAGGCAGCATCTGCACCGTAAGCATAGGCATAAGCTAATTTTTCAACATTTCCCGCCGGAGACAATAATTCCATACTCATAAATTTAATTCTCCTCTAAAAACTAAGCTTCGCTGTTAAGACCGCGCTCAAGCTTTGGTTTATTTTCGAACTGCTGCTTCTTTTTTCCGTCCTCACTTCCGCCCGTAACAATTTTACCGATTCTATCAAGTGCCAGATGCGATTCATAAAGATACTCATCAGCCATCTGGAACATAAACATCATATCCGGCCAGACATCAAGAATACATTCGTTGCCGCAGTCTTCAAGCCGTTTTGCAAAAGCCTTTGCATTTTCCAGAAGAACTTCCCGTCCGCCAAGCTGAATTATAACCGGAGGAAAATTCTTCAAATCATCATCAGAAGCAAAAAGAGGTGAAACATGCAGGGTTTCTGAATTAGATTCAAAAGTGTAAACCGCAGAGCTTTTTCTGAAAACTTCCGGTGTCAGAATTTCATCATTAAGCTTTTTAGAAGTCAAAAGCGGAGAATCAGCAGAAATATCAAGCCAGGGTGAAAATAAAATCACATTTTTGATGTTTGCCCTATAGCGGTCACGAAGATTAAAAATCAAAGAGCAGGCAATACTTGCCCCGGAACCGTCAGCAGCAATAATAATTTCAGACTGGGCAGCAGCACTTCCCTTTTCAGCATTCAAAGAACAGGCAATCTGCTCTTCTGTATAAAGGGCACGGAAAACCGCCTGAATATCTTCATTAGCAGCAGGATATGGAGAAGATGGAGCCAGACGGATTTGAGGAACAACTACACGGCAAAAACATTTGGTTGCAAGAGAAGAACAGAAGGATCTGTAAGCCGCAGGACTTCCACCCACAAAAGAGCCGCCGTGAATATAAAGCATAACCCGGTTAGAAGCATAAATTTCTGGCGAAAGCACATCGCATTCAATAGTACCGTATTTGTGAGTTGAACATTCTACTCCGTTAGGCAGAAAAACCGTAGAAAAAGCCGAGTCCAGTTTATGTCTGAAAGCCTCAACATCGCCTTTTCCGTTATAAGCCAGCAGCTTAAGTTTTTTGATGGCATTTTTTCTGTCGTTCTGATGTTCCATTTCCATAGTATATATTATAGCAAATTTTGAGCTTTTGTGGTATAAGATGAATTAATACAAAAAGGAAGTAGCTATGCCAATTAAAGTAAAATCAGATTTGCCAGCAGTCCGCACACTGGAAAAAGAAAACATCTTCGTGATGACAGAAAAACGTGCCGCTAACCAGGATATCCGTCCGCTTAAAATCGCAATCGTAAATCTGATGCCTACTAAGGAAGTTACAGAAACCCAGCTCCTCCGACTCCTGGGAAACTCCCCTCTTCAGGTAGAAATTTCCCTTGTCCGCATGGAAAATCACGAAAGCAAAAACACAGACGACAGCTATCTTGAAAAATTTTATATTCCATCAAGCGAACTTTTTAAGCACAAGTACGACGGCATGATTATCACCGGCGCCCCGGTCGAGCAGCTTGAATTTGAACAGGTAGATTACTGGAAAGAACTTTGCAGCATTATGGATTACGCAAAAACAAACGTTTTCTCAACCCTTTATGTCTGCTGGGGAAGTTTTGCAGGTCTTTATCACCTTTACGGAATCCAGAAGCAGCCTCTCGCAAAAAAAAATGTCAGGCATCTTCATGAACCACCGCTGCACAGAAGCAGAACCCCTTTTGCGCGGATTTGACGACACCTTCCCTATTCCTCAGTCGCGCCACACAACCCTGCTCAAGGAAGACGTACTCAAAAACCCTAACCTTACAATTCTTGCAGAGGGCGCAGAAGCCGGCGTTTCCATCATCAAATCAAACGACAACCGCGAAATCTTCATGACCGGCCACCTTGAATACGACACCGAAACCCTTGCCGGCGAATACTACCGCGACATCGAAAAAGGCATGGACGTTCCTCTCCCAAAGAACTACTTCCCGCTCAACAACGTAAACCGCATGCCAACCAGCTACTGGCGCAGCACCGCCCATTTGTTCTACTCAAACTGGCTGAACTACTACGTTTACCAGGCAACCCCTTATAATTTTATCTAATATTGCAAGTTTGCCCTGGGGTTGCCACAAACTTGCATCCGCAAGTTTGCAGATTAAGGCACTGGCTCATACAATTTCATTTAAAAGTAAAAGTGGACCTATGCGTCACCACGCCCTTGCTTCGCAAGTTCGCATATAAAATGGGTGCAGTCCAACTTCCTACTCGCCTTCCGGGCTCCACTACGTTCGGTACGGCAAGCAAGTTGCCGTACTTCCCCTCCACGCTCGGCACGGCTGCCTCCTAAACCCGCCCGGTCTGCTTAAGAAATTCCAGCATGGCAGCACAGCCGGCGGTTATATCTGCCCAGGTTTCATCAAAATTACCGGTGTACCAGGGGTCTGCTACTTCGTCAGTACAGCCGCAGTATTCCAGCAGCAAGTGAACCTTACCTTCCGGGTCACCATGCCAGCGTCTTTGCATATTAAAAGTATTTTCTTCGTCCATGCCGATCAAGTAGTCGTACTTTTCGTAATCGGCAGCAGCAATCTGACGGGCACGGTGGTCGGTAAAGGAAATGCCGTTTTCACGCAGCTTCTGCAGGGTGCCACGGTGCATTCCGTTTCCGATTTCTTCGGTGCTGGTGGCAGCGGAATCAATCTGGAAGTGGGCTTCCAGGCCTGCTTTGTGGACAAAATCTTTCATTACGAATTCGGCCATAGGGCTTCTGCAAATATTGCCGTGGCAGACAAAAAGTATTTTTACCATATATAGCGTTCCTTATTATTGTGTTTAAATATAAAAATGCAAAAATGGCTCCCGGTCGCGCATTTTTTTGCTCTTCCTACTTATAAGCAAATCTTCCAATATACATTAGAATTCGCCGGTCATAATTGTAGTTCGCCATTTGCCGAACTTATAGCGCCATACACAAACGATGGCAGTTACAGTCCAGGTGAAGGAGTTGGTCAACCAGACGCCCCAGTAACCGATTGGGAAGGTGTGACCGAACACGGTTATACTTGCAATGCTTGCCAGAACGTGGGCAAAAAGGATTCGGCATACTACTTCTACAAGGCCGTTCATCATGGCAAAGTTTGCATCGCCGCAGCCGTTCAGGCTGGCACGAGGAATGTAAATCATTCCCAGAGGGAAGTAGAAAAAGCAGGTAAGTTTAAGGGCAACATAACCCATTTCAATTACTGCCTGGTCTTTTACAAAGAAGGCAATCATGGTTCGTCCGAAAACAAAGACTACCGGAACCAATAACAGGCTGAAGAGGGCAACAAGGAAGGTTCCCCGGTGTAAGCCCTTGCGAACACGTTCAATATTCTGAGCCCCGTAATTCTGACCTGCGTAGGTTGTAATTGCGGCTGCAAGCGACTGGAAAGGCATGTGAATCAGCTGTTCAAGGCGGCTTGCAACTGTGAAAGTTGCCATTACAATTTCACCAAAAGAGTTTACAACTCCCTGAAGCATAATGCAGGAGATTGCAATCAGAGAACTTTGAAGGGCAACAGGAATTCCGATTCTGAAGGATTTTGCAACAATCGTGCCGTTTGGTTTTAAATCGCCCTTAGAAAAACGGAAATAAGGAACCTTTGCAAAGGCGTAAATAAGACAGGCTACCGCACTTACCGCCTGAGAAATAACCGTCGCAAGGGCAACTCCCAGAACTGCCCAGCCAAAATAAACAACAAAAAGCAGATCAAGGACAACATTTACAAGGCTTGCAAGAATCAAAAAGTAAAGAGGCGTTTTTGAGTCGCCAAGTGCCCTTAATATAGAAGAAATACCATTATAAAAAGCAATAAAAATGATTCCAAAGGTTGTAAGCCGAAGATAAAGCGCCGCATCTGGAAGAATTGATTCCGGACAGCTGATTAAACGAAGAATCACCCGGCACAGAGAAACTCCTATAACCGTTACTGCAAAAGAAGAAACTGTAAGGATAAAAAAGGAATTTGCAATTGTTGCACGCAGGGCCTTCTCATTTTTTGCGCCAAAATACTGGGAAACAAGAATTCCAATACCGGTTGCAAGACCACCGGCAAGAGAAAAGAAGAGAAATCCAAAAGAGCCGCAGGTTCCTACAGCTGCGAGTGCCGCAGGTCCGACAAAGTTTCCAACAATAACCGAATCCACCATATTGTAAAACTGCTGGAAAACGTTCCCGATTAAAAGCGGCCAGGTAAAAGCCAGAAGATGCTTCAGGGGCGAGCCACAAGTCATGTCGACTATTTTTGAACTCATAAAAACCTCGTTCAGTCAAATCTAATAAGAATATTTGGAAAAATCAATAAAAATCACCTCTACTACCCTAAAAGTTGGAAATTTGGTAAACTCTCTTCTATGGTAATTTCTTCTATAGATTTAAAAAATGGACATGTTGTTCAGCTTAAGAACGGAAAGGAACTTGTGCTTCAGCGCGATGATGCTGATGCTTTAATTGCACAGTTCGACATGTATGGCGAAGTCGCTGTTATTGATCTGGATGCGGCTTTGGGAAACATTGACGAAAAAGGTAATACAGAAAACACCCATTTATTAAAATCTTTACTCCATCATGGAAACGTACGTACCGGCGGTGGAATCCGCACTGTAAAGCGTGCAAAGGAACTTATCAGTCTTGGAGCAGAAAAAGTTATCATTGGCTCAGCTGCATGGAAGGCTAATCCTGCTGAAGGTCAATCTGTTTTGAACGAAGACTTTTTGAACGAACTTGCCGCAGCAATCGGAAAAGACAGAATTATCATCAGCGTTGATGCTATAAACGGAAAAATTGCAGTAAAAGGCTGGACAGAAACTGTAAACATTCCTCTGGTTGAGGGTGCTAAACAGGCAGAAAAATTCTGTTCGGAACTTTTGTTCACTTGTGTAGAAAAAGAAGGCTGCATGCAGGGCACAAACATGGATTATGTGCGCGAGCTTCGTTCTGCAGTAAGCTGCCGCGTTGTAGTTGCAGGCGGTGTTTCTTCTGTTGAAGAAATTGCAGAGCTTGAAAAACTCCACTGTGATGTTCAGCTTGGAATGGCTTTGTACACAGGAAAGGTAAATCTTTCTGATGCCTTTATCAGCTGCCTTGATTTTGAAAAAGTAAAATTGATTCCTGTTATCGCTCAGAGCGTAAACGGCGAAGTTATGATGGAAGGTTATGCTAACGCCGAAGCTTTTGCTAAAACATTTGAAACTAAAAAGCTTACCTTCTTCAGCCGCGAGCGTCAGAAGCTCTGGACAAAAGGTGAAACAAGCGGAAACTTCCTTGAAGTTGTAAAACTTCGTGCAGACTGCGACCGCGACACAGTTCTTGCAACTGTAATTCCTCATGGACCTGCCTGTCATACCGGCAGCTGGACCTGTTTTGGAACAGATCCGCAGGAAAAATCAAACATGGGACGTCTTTACGACGTAATTGCAGACCGTTTTGCAAATCCACGCCCTGGTTCTTACACAGCAACCCTGAACGACGAACGTGTTCGCGAAAAGGTTATGGAAGAAGCTGAAGAGCTTTGCGAAGCAGAATCAAAAGATGACGTTATCTGGGAAGCCGCAGATTTACTCTACTTTGTAAACGTGCTGATGTACAAAGAAGGCGTAACCTGGAAAGATGTATATGACGAATTGGATAAACGTCATAAAAAATAATGCAAAAGGACACTAGACAATTGATTAATACACTTAAATATACCGAGCTTGATGAAAATTTTTATAAAGGCCGTGATTTCGAAAACACTGCCAGCGAAACTGTAAAATCAGTTCTTGAAGAAGTACAGAAAAAGGGCGACGCTGCCCTCCGCATCTACGGACACAAATTTGACGTTTCAGTTCCTTCTGTTTTTGAAGTACCACAGGAAGAACTTAAGGCCGCAGCCGAAAAACTGATGATTCAGAACCGCGACCTCTACGATGCCTTAGTTTATTCTCACACTCTGGCACTCGAATTTGCAAAAAAACAGCGTGAATCTTTCACAGATTTTGAAACAGAACTTACAAACGGCGTAATCACAGGACAGAAAACAATTCCTGTAGAGCGCGCAGGCTGTTATGTTCCTGCAGGCCGCTTCCCTCTGGTTTCAACAGTAATTATGACAGTAACTCCTGCTGTTGCGGCTGGAGTAAAAGACGTAATCTTGTGTACACCTCCTCGCGTTCACCCGGATGACAAAGATGCAGCCGGTAAAAAAGGCGAAGGCGTTCCTGGACACGCATTTGCAGGCGGAAAACCATATGCTGATGAAGGAATCATGGCTGCCGCTTATATCTGCGGTGTAAATCACCTTTACGCAGTAGGCGGTTCACAGGCAATCGGTGCAATGGCCTTCGGAACAGAAAGCATTCCAAAGGTTGACGTTATTGTCGGACCAGGAAACAAATTCGTAGCAGCTGCAAAACGTGAAGTTTACGGAACTGTCGGAATCGATATGATTGCAGGGCCTACAGAAGTTA
The DNA here is from genome assembly GCF_000260795.1 of Treponema sp. JC4. Lineage (GTDB taxonomy): Bacteria > Spirochaetota > Spirochaetia > Treponematales > Treponemataceae > Treponema_D. The sequence goes on along the minus strand of NZ_AJGU01000001.1, from coordinate 72,467 downwards.
TGATTATTGCAGACAAGAGCGCAAATCCTGAATGGGTTGCCGCAGATCTTCTTGCACAGGCAGAGCACGACATTGTTGCCCAGCCGGTTCTTGTTACCTGCGACGAAGCCCTTGCAAAAGCAGTATCAGAAGAAATTGAAAAACAGCTGGAAACCCTTACAACTAAGGAAATTGCCCGCCAGAGCGTAGAAACCTATGGCAAAATCATCATCACAGAAAGCTACGAGCAGGCTGCAGAAGTTGCAAACCGTAAGGCACCAGAGCATCTTGAACTTGCAATGGAAGAAGGAAAGGAACGTGATAAGGTAGAAGGCCTTGTTCACAATTACGGCTCGCTTTTCATTGGTCACGCATCAGCAGAAGTATTCGGTGACTACGCAGCAGGCTTGAACCACACACTCCCTACATCAGGCTCAGCACGCTTTACAGGCGGCCTCAGCGTACGTATGTTCCTTAAAACAGTAACAACACTCCGCGTTGTACCGGGTTCTTCAGGCTCACACAGAAGCGCTGTTGCCGCAGGTTTTATGGGTGACGCAGAAGGTCTTGCAGGACATGCCCGCGCTGCAAGAGTAAGAATTGAAAAATAGGAATTTGATATGGTTTTAGATATTGTAAAACTTGGAGAAGACATTTTAAGACAGAAGGCAGAGCCTGTTGCAGAAGTAAATGACGAAATCCGCAAGCTTGCAGAAGATATGTTCGAAACAATGATTGAAGCTGACGGAGTTGGTCTTGCAGGCCCTCAGGTTGGAAAGAACCTTCGTATGTTTGTTCTTATGGCAGACGATGATGTTCGCCGCGTTTTCATCAATCCTCAGATTATTAAAACTTCTGAAGAACTTGGTGACTACGATGAAGGCTGTCTTAGTATTCCTCAGGTTTACGAAACAATCCGCCGTCCTGTAAAAGTAACAGTTCAGGCATTGAATGAAAACGGCAAGCCCTTTACACTTGATGCAGACGGCCTCTTAGCCAGAATAATTCAGCATGAATACGATCATCTGGACGGAATTGTATTTATTGACCGAGGCGATAAGGAATTTGCAGAAAAGACTACCGCTCAGTTCAAAAAACGCATGGAACGCGCAGAACAGAAACGCAAGGAAAAGGAAGCTAAGGCAAGAAAGATTGCGGCTAAAATTGCTGCAAAAGAAGCAAAGAAGAATAAATAAGGTGCACTTATGAAAATCCTTTATGCAGGAAGCCCGCAGGCGGCTGCTGTAACACTAAAGATTCTCATTGAAAGACAAAAAGAATGCGGTTTTGAAATCGCAGGAGTTCTTTCAAATCCACCGACGGCTAAGGGAAGACACAAAACTCCAACCCCAACGCCGGTTGCCGCTCTGGCAGAAGAATATAATCTTCCGGTATATACACCGGAGCATTTAGACGGCGCTGCCCGGGAGCAGATTGCGCCTCTTGGAGCTGACCTTCTGGTTGTTTTTGCCTACGGTCATATTTTCGGGCCAAAGTTTATGGCTCTTTTCCCTATGGGCGGAATCAACCTTCACCCTTCACTACTTCCAAAATACCGCGGCTGTACCCCCGTTCCTGCAGCAATCTTAAACAGAGACGAAAAAACTGCCGCTACAATTCAGTATGTAAGCCCTAAAATGGACGAAGGAAATATTTTAGCCCAGCAGAACATTGAACTTGACGGCACAGAAACCGGAGAATTCCTGCTTTTAAAATCAGCAGAAATCGGAGCAGAACTTTTCTGTAATCTTTTGAGCAAAAATCACCTGCCTGAAGGAAAGCCTCAGACCGGAGATGCAAGCTATACATCAATCATCACAAAGGAAGATGCAAAAATCAACTGGAATGAAAGCGCCGCTACAATCGAAGCAAAAATCCGCGCTTACTATCCGGATCCGGGCTGCTGGTGTCTTGAAAACGGAGAACCTCTCCGCCTTTTGAATGCAACTTTCATTCCCCAGTCTGATGACAGGGCCAGCGGCTATGTAGTTGAGCCTGCAGGTCAGGTGCTTCAGTTTGTAAAATCAGAAGGCATCTACATCAAAACCGGCGACGGACTTTTGTGCGTAAAAGAACTGCAGCGCCAGGGTAAAAAGCCTATGGGCTACAAGGATTTTATGAACGGTGCAAGAGAATTTATTGGAACAGTACTGGAATAATATATAGAAAAAAGTCAAAATCACCAAATCAGCGAGGTCAAAATGGACGATACAGAGAATACCCAGACAAAAGAAAATCAGACAGCAGAAGTTCAAACTCCGGTTGAAAAAAGCAGCAAAAGCGACAATTTTGAAAACATCAAAGAAAAGGCAAAACTCTTCGGAAAGAAAGCTGCAAAAAAAATGAAGGAGGAAGTAAAAGACCTTCCTAACCGCATTAAAAACATAGATATCAAAGTAGAAGATTCATATCAGACCGTAAAATCAAATGTGCCGGTAATGCTTTTTACCTGTTTTGTAGCGCTTGTGATTATGGCTCTTTCTGCAACAGCAATCTTTTTTACAGTTGTAAAAGGCCCTGAAAAGGTTCTTGTGCCGGACGTTATCGGAAAATCACTTGAAGACGCCCTGCTGGAACTTCAGGTAAAGGAGCTTTATCCAAAAATCAACCTGCGCTATTCGGATACTCCGGGTGATGAAGGAACAATCCTTGACCAGTCACCTCAGGCTGGCTCAATCACTAAGGGTTACAGCCGTATTTCTCTTGTTGTAAGCCGCGGTGTTATCGTTGATAAGGTTGATGATTATGTCGGCCAGTCACTTGATGAAGTTCAGCTTAAAATCCAGACCCTCTTTGCAGGTCAGACAAAACCTCTTATCGTTCTTGCGAAACCGGAATTCAAACCTGATACAAGTGACGCAGGTACAATTCTTGAACAGGATCCACCGGCAGGAACAAGCATTTCTGAACCGGTTACAGTTCAGCTTGTTGTAAGCCGCGGCCCTAACTTTGAAAATACCCGCCCTCCTCGCCTTATCGGCCAGAGCGTAAACGACCTTCTTCAATCTATCACCCGTCATAAGATTGTTTTTGACATTACAGGTCATAAGGCTGAAGACGGAGAAACACCTGGAACTGTTGTAAGTCAGGAAGAATTTGAAGATGAATTCGTTCCAAACTACACTCGAATGAAAGTTGAAATGGCACTTCCAAAGAGCGCTATTGATGACAATATTTACGGAATTTACTCTCAGACTCTTCAGGTTTATCCATATCCTGTTCCTATGAGACTTGAAGCAACTCCTTCAGAAGGCGATGCCTATACAATCATCAGCTTCAGCCATCCGGGTGGAGAGCTTACAATTCCTTATGCTGTTCCAAAGGGAACAACACTTACACTTTACGTTGTAGACAAAGTAGCAAGCAGAAAGGTGGTGAACTGATGGGACAGCCTTTAATCTGTATGACATTGACAGGAAAAACTATTGAGGAAGATATAAAACTTTCACAGAAATACGAAAAATTCTGCGATGTACTTGAACTTCGGGCTGATCATCTGGATGAAAATGAACAGCTTTTAATCAGAAAATTTCCTGCTCTTGTAAAAAAGCCTTGTATCCTTACAATCCGCCGGGATTCCGATGGAGGACTTTGGACAGGAAACGACTTTTCAAGAACAAATCTTTTTGGAAGAGCCCTTGCTTTTGCAGACCCTGACAAAAAAAGAAACTTTGCCTATGTAGATTTTGAGGAAGACTATCATATTCCTAGCATTCAGGATGCGGCAATGGCCTTTGGTGTAAGGATTATCCGAAGCTGCCACAATATGACTGAGCCGATTCATAATCTTAGAAAACGCTGCGATGCAATGAGAAAAACAGGCTATGAAATTCCTAAAATTGCCTTCATGCCTAAAACCCTTTCGGACGTAGTAAATCTTTTTCATGAAAGTTCTCTGATGACAAACTACGACCATATTCTTGTTGCAATGGGCGCAGAAGGAATGCCGTCCCGCATTCTTACAAGCATTTCAAACTCCTACATGACTTATACCTCGCCTCAGGAAACAGCAGATAAAACTGCCTCAATCGGCCACATTGACCCGGTTGTCCTGAACGACCTTTATAACTTCAAGGGAATATCTAAATCTACCCAGCTTTTTGGAATTACAGGCTGGCCTCTTGTAAAAACCTCAAGTCCTGAAATTCATAATATGGGTTACCGCCATCACGGGATTGATGCAGTTTATTTCCCAATCCGTTCTCAGCTGATTTCTGAATCCCTGAACTTTGCAGAGCAGCTGGACGTAAAGGGAATGAGTGTTACAATTCCTTTCAAAGAATCTGTACTTTACTATCTGCATGAACTTTCTCCAGAAGTTATGCAGATTGGCGCCTGCAACACAGTAGTCCGCAAAAATTATAAGTGGATCGGCTACAATACAGACTGTACAGGTTTTGAACGTGCCCTTCTGGAATTTCTTGGAAGCAATGTAAAAACCAAGAAGATGAAGGTTTCGATTATCGGTGCAGGTGGAGCCGCAAAGGCAATTGCCTATACTGTAAAAAAACTCGGCATGAAAGCCTGCATTTTCAACAGAACTCTTGAAACTGCTCAGAAGCTTGCAGAAAAATATGATTTTATGGCTGCCAAACTTGATGAAACTTCTGCCATGATTCTGGATGAATACTCTTCTCTTATTATTCAGACAACTTCTGTTGGCATGAATGCCGAAGGGCCAATTTCTCCTGAAAACGACCCTATTTATTTTTATAAATTCCGTGGAACTGAAAAGGTGTTTGATATAGTTTATGTACCGGCTTCTACACCGGTGATGAGACGCGCGTCTGCCGCGGGCTGTAAGGTCTGCAACGGTTATAAGATGCTCGAATATCAGGCATACGAACAGTTTAAATTATTCACAGGAGTTGACTACTAATGACACAGTCAGAACAGAAAGTAATGGTAGCAAACACAGCGATTGATACGCTGATTGAAAAGGGGCTGATTTTCAGCGGAATGAAGATTGGACTTGGAACAGGTTCTACAGCAATGCCGGCTATAACCCGCCTGGCAGAACACCTTAAAAAAGGCAGCATTAAAGATGTAAAAGCCGTTGTTACAAGTTTCCAGGCTCAGAATGCCTGCCTTGAATACGGAATCCCGGTTTATTCTATGAATCACCCGGCTATTAACGGAGAACTTGACCTTACTTTTGACGGAGCAGATGAAGTTGACCCTGACTGCAACCTGATTAAAGGCGGTGGAGCAGCCCACGTCCGCGAAAAGCTGGTAGAATATAACTCAAAAATCTTTGTTGTAGTCGCAGACTCAACAAAACGCGTAGATACAATCGGAACAAAATTCCCGGTTCCAGTAGAAGTAATTCCGGAAGCAAGAGCAAGCGTTACCCGCCAACTTGAAGCAACAGGCGCAAAACCTGTTCTCCGCGAGGGAGTTCGCAAATGCGGTCCTGTAATTACAGATAACAACAACTGGATTCTTGACTGCACCTGGGAAAAACCAATTGACGTTCCAGCCATGGAAGACAAAATAAACTCCTTTACAGGTGTTGTAGAAGTTGGTCTTTTCAGCAAGAAAAAGCCTATCGTTTTCCTTGGAACTGACGACGGCAAAGTTGAAATCAGAAATCTGGACTAAATAATGTTTCCTCCCTTTCCTTGCGAGCAGGCACATCAAAAAAATCTTGAATTGATTTCGCTTCTGGAAAAGGGAGAAGCAAAACTCCTTCAGCTTACAAAAGAAAGCGAGGAACGTAAGGGGCACGGTCTTATGCTGGGCACCTTAATCTGTAAAAAAGTTGAAACAGGGGAAGAAGTTATTTTGCATGCAGTGTCGGGAATCAGCATGCAGCTGCAACTTCCATCTTCTTCCCAGCCGCAAATCGTCGTTCCACCGCTGGCATCCCCTTCCCAGATAGAAGCCGCCCTGGCCGCCAACGACGCTGCAATCCACGAGCTGACAGCGCGCATAAATGCCGGCGAAAAAGAACTTTCCGCCGCCCGAACAGCCCTGACCACCCAATCACTTCAGAGAGTTTTTGATCTCTATACTTTTACCCGCTTTGACGGAAAGAAAATCTCTCTTAATGAAATAATCGCCCGACACGGAGGCCGACTTCCCCCGACAGGAACCGGCGACTGCTGTGCGCCAAAACTTCTTTCCTACGCTTTTGAGAACAATCTTATTCCATTCAGCATGGATGAAGTTTTTTACGGAAAAGACAGCCCAAACAAAAAATGCGGCAGCTCTTACCCGCCCTGCGACGAACGCTGCGGCTACATTCTTCCTTCAATTCTGGGACTTGAAATCCTCTACCGTGATGACGCGATCCTCGTGGTAAACAAGCAGTCGGGGCTGCTTTCAGTTCCAGGCCGCACTCCCGACAAACAGGACTGCATTGAAAGCCGCATGAAGGCTCTCTTCCCTTTTACAAACCAGCTTAATCAGCCGGCTGTTCACCGCCTTGATATGGAAACCTCGGGAATTATGATTCTGGCCTTTACAAAAGAAGCCCACCGCGAACTTAACCGCCAGTTTGAAGCCAAGGAAGTTCATAAAAAATACATAGCCCTGCTGGATGGAGTTCTTCAAAAAGCAGACGGAGAGGCAGCTCCAAAACAGGGAGAAAAAACTGGAAGAATTGAATTAAAATTCCGTCTTGATCCGGACAATCGTCCTCACCAGATTTACGACGAAGAATTTGGAAAACTTGGAATTACAGACTGGGAAAATCTTGGTCAGGTGACCTACCGAGCCCCAGACGGAAGCACAAAAAAAGCAACAAGAGTACTCTTTATACCCCAGACCGGCCGCACCCACCAGCTGCGCCTTCATTCAAGCGACATCCACGGTTTCCACCTTCCAATTATAGGCGACACCCTCTACGGCACTTGCCTGCCCGGAGAACGCCTAATGCTCCACGCCCAGGAAATTACCTTTACCCACCCGACCACACATGAAAAGATGCATTTTATATGCCAACCGGAATTTTAGAAATTTCAAACAGCAAAAAGGGCGTGAGGGAGAAAAGCGTGTGGCAAAAACACTCTGATTGTGGTGGCCGCGAGAGCGGCCATGACAATAGTTTCTTTGCCACAATCAGCGTGTAGCGCGATATCGCGCGGTTTTGACATACGCTTTTCGACCGGAAGCCCTTTTTGCCAGCTTACATATTTCCAACAAGTTCCGGATGATATTCAAAATGCATGTTGTCAAAAATAATCCAGTAACCGCCCCAGATAAAACCTTCTGCTTCAAAAATCTTTATAACAGCTTCCGGCGGCATCCAGCGGCCTTTTAGAGGAACCAGCATCCAGTTGTCACCGCTGCGTTCTTTTTCCCAGCCCCAGTAAATGGAGCGACCGGCAAGACGGCGGGGCAAAAGGTCAATCGCAATTCCGTAACTATGAAAGGATTTCCTGTTTGTTTCCGCAATTTCCCGCCAGTGGTAGGCATCGGCAGAACGCAGACTTACGATAAATTCCCGGATTTCTTTTTGCTGAGGAGTAAGCCCCTGGCTTTTTGTATCAATTTTGGCAATTTTTTCTGGCGAACTTAGATTTTCAACCGAGATTCCCGCTTCCAGACAGATTTCTGCTTCAACCCGCTTTAGGGCCGGCAAAATTCTTTCATGAACCTTAGTAGTTTTTCCAAGAAAGCGGCTTCGGACAATATGCTCTTCAATCACAGGTCTGGACTTTGCCGCATAAAGAAAGTCAAAAAAGAACATCGGAGTGCCGCCGTCACTTTTCCGGTTTTCGCTGGAGCCGAATTTTCTGATGTTTTCAAGCTCTTCTTCTGTAAAAGTTTTTGGATCCCTCAACTCATTTGAATACTTATACTGCAAGACCCAGTAATCATCCTTGTGTGCAAGCTGATTTTCAGGCAGCAGGCGGCCATCAGCCCAATAAAAGTCGGCAGATTTTTTCAAAGCTTTTTCTGACGCAGATTTATCTTCACGATTCAGATAAGTGCTGGCAGTAATTTTTATTTTCCAGTCATTATATTTTTCATCAAATGAAATTTCATAATCAAGATCCGGATAAAAAGTCATAAAGTTTTTGATTTCAAGAACTTGAGAAGGTTCGGCAGGAACTTCAACGGAAGCTTTTTCTTCCTCCGGCTCAATAATTTCTGTATTCAGACTTTCTGTTTCTGATGAAAGGCGATTAGTTTTAATAAAACCCTTAGCGAAAATTGAAAAAAGTAAAAATGCTGCACAAAACCAGAGAAGAGGAAATTTCATTTAAAAAATTATAACTCAAAAAAGCACAAATACAAAATACAAAAAATGCTTTATAATAGTAGTAATTATGAAAATTTTTCTTAGCAAACCTGGCGTAATTTGTGCGGCAGGAAAATCTTCCGGCCAGCTTTTTGAGGCAGTCTGCCGGGCAGATAATTCTTCTATAAAAAAACGAAAAGTCGGAAGTGGAGAGGATTATTTTGCAGCTTCCGTAAACAAAGATGATTTTGAGGAAATCACAGGCGGCGATAAAGCCACTTCTCAGTTTGATTCAAAAATTGTCCGTATGGAAAATGCGGCATTAAATCAGATTGTAAATACCGTAAAACTTGCCCTACAGAAATTCGGTGCAGAAAAAATTGGAGTCTGCATAGGTTCCTGCGACAACCTGACAGAACTTTCAGGCCCTTCTCATCTTAAGTTTTTTACAGAGGGAGATTTTAAAGACTATTCTATAGAAAAACAGAGCGCTCAATATGTTGCCCGTTTTATTAAGGAAAGATTTGGTTTAAAAGGTCCTGCAAATGCTTTCAGTACCGCCTGTTCTTCAAGCGCAGTTGCAATCATAAAGGCAGCTCAGCTTATTAAGGCCGGAATCTGCGATGCAGTAATTGCAGGGGGCGCAGATATTGCAAGTGATACTGCACTGATGGGCTTTGGTTCTCTGGAAGCAATATCTTCTGAGCCGACAAATCCTTTCAGTAAAAACAGAAAGGGCATTACTATGGGTGAAGCAGCAGCTTTTTTCCTTCTATGCCGCGAAGATTTAGACAAGACAGGAATTATTCTTGCAGGCTATGGAGAATCTGCCGACGCCTACCACATGACAAGCCCTGATCCGGAAGGAAAGGGAGCGGCAGCCGCTATGGAAAGGGCTCTTAAATCAGCAGGTCTTTCTGCAAAAGATATAGGCTATCTGAACCTCCATGGAACAGGAACAAAATTCAACGACAGCATGGAATCTAAGGCTGTAGACAGGATTTTTGGAGACTATAAGGTTCCCTGCAGTTCAACAAAAGGCTCAACGGGACACACACTTGGTGCTGCAGCCGCTTTAGAGCTGGCAATTTGTTTTGAAACTTTACAAATGGCAGCGGGCGCTCTCCTTGCAGAAAGTGGCAGGGGAAACAGCCATTCAAACTGCATTCCGACCATTGCGCCCGATGACACTTCATCTTTCCTTCTTCCTGCTCAAAGCTGGGACGGAATTCGGGACGAAGAATTGCCTGCATTGAACTTTGTAAGTGCAGGAAGCTGCGGAAAAAAGGGAGAAGTCAGAGCCTGTATGAGCAACAGCTTTGCCTTTGGCGGTTCAAACGCTTCTTTGATAATAAAAAAGGAATAAGAGGAAAAAATGTATAAAAAAACTGAAAACAAGGGACAGGACAAGGCGATTTTTACGCCGGAAAGCCTTAAAGAAGATGATATTCGTGCAGTTGACGCAAAAACTCATGCTCAGGAAATTGCTTTTTCGCCTATGACCTTTCAGGCCGTACGTGCAATGCTGGAACTTGGGATTTTACAGCTGATTGAAGATGCCGGCGACAGTGGAATTAAGGCAAACCAGCTTGCAGAAAAGTCTGGCGTTAGTCTCTATGGCATAAATCTCCTTTGCGAAATTGCCCTTGGAATGGGAGTTATCAAACTTTCCAGTGACAGTACTTTTGAAAGTGACGAGCGCTACGTGCTTGGAAAAACCGGCTGGATGCTTCTGGAAGATGATTTGACAAAGGCTAATTTCTGGTTTACAAATGACATCTGCTATCAGGGAGCCTGGGATTTACTCGCTTCTATAAAAAGCGGAAAGCCTGAAGGTCTGAAAGTTTTTGGAGACAAATGGACTACAATTTACGAAGCCCTGTCCTCTCTCCCGGAACGCGCAAAGAAAAGCTGGTTTGATTTTGATCATTTTTATTCTGACATTGCTTTCCCTGATGCCCTTCCGATTGTTTTTGCAAAAAAGCCTGCCCATCTTGTAGATATCGGGGGAAATACTGCAAAATGGGCAATTTCCTGCTGCAAATACGATCCGGACGTTCACGTTACGATTATGGATTTACCGGGTCAGACTTCAGTTGCAGAAAAGAATGCTGAGGCTGCAGGTTTTGCAAAGAGGATTTCTACCCAGGCAGGAAATATTTTAGATCAGAGTGATCTGCTGCCAGCAGGTGCTGACGCTGTCTGGATGAGCCAGTTTTTGGACTGCTTTTCTCTTCATCAGATTACAAAGATTGCAAAAAAGATTTATGCCTGTGTGGATAATAAGTGCAGCGTTTACGTTCTTGAACCTCTCTGGGATAAACAGAGATTTATGGCAAGTTCCTATTCTTTGCAGGCAACTTCCCTTTATTTTACCTGCATGGCAAACGGAAACAGCAAGATGTACAGATACGGAGAGCTGGTTCAGGCTATTGAAGAAAGCGGCCTGAAATTAAAGACGGCACATCATAATCTGGGCTCAAATAATTATACGCTTTTGGAATTCAGCAAATAAGTGCACGGGTGATTTTATGGACAAAAAGATTTATATATCAAAACCTTTCTGCTGGGCGCCTGGAGTTACAAGTGCAGAAGAATGGCAGGAATGGAAAAATGGCAGCCGCTCAATTTTGAAAACGACAGAGGCTCCTGCAATTTCCTTTACCCCGCCACTTTTCCGCCGCCGTTTGAGTCAGCTTTGCAAAATGGTCATTCAGGCAGTTCATGATATTATTGAAGAAAGCGGCTGTGGCGACATAAAACAAACCTTTGTTTCAACTTACGGCGACATAAAACGCCAGCTGGATGTGAGCCGACAGACTCTGATTGATAAGGAAATCTTACCGGCTTCCTTTTCTTATTCGGTTTTTAATGCGCCTATTGGCCTTGCCTCCCTTGCCTGTAAGTTGAAAAGCGGCTATTCGGTGCTTTTTCCCGCAGAAAACCAGTTTAAGGATGCCTTTCTGACAGCAGCAGCACCCCTTCTCTGCGGTGATGAAGAAGCCCAGATTTTTGTTTTTGGAAACGAACTTATTCCTGAAGAATATAGTGGGCACTTCCCGGCAAAAACTGCGGACGGTACAGATCTGAACGAACCTTTTGTTTTTGCAGCTGTAATTTCGGGCAAAAAAAGCCAGACCTGCGGCAGGGAAATTAATCTGGAAAAAAGCGATTTATCTTCAGCTCAGGCTTTGTTACGGGAAATCCTTTAATGAAAAAAATTCTGACAGCGATTTTTTTAAGTTTTTGTCTCTTTAATGCAAGTGCAGTTGGGCGAAGTAAAAGTGCCGTTGAAGCAAGTGTTAGTGCCTCCGGGACAAGTAAAAGTGCCGTTAACCAGGCCGGCCTCTACAATCAATACATTTGGAAGGGCGTTCGCGGAATGTATTACCACCGCGTTCTTGCCCAGGTCAGCATTCCAAAAAATCCTAAGGGAACAGTTGTAATTATCTGCCCGGGCGGAAGCTACCACCATCTTGATATTCTCAACGAGGGAATCCCAACCCAAAAGTGGTTCAACCAGCAGGGGGCTACGGCAATAATTCTTCGCTACAGGACAGCAAACCGGGGCTACCACGCCCCTGCCATGATGGAAGACCTTAGCCGCATGGTGGAACTTGTCCGCAAGTCCCCGGAAAATTACGGCGCGACAGACGAGACTTTGAAGCTTGGTTTGATTGGGTACAGCGCGGGAGGCCACCTTGTAACCTGGGGCGGGGCAAATCTGCAGCCCGATTTCGTAATTCCAGTTTACCCGGTCGTTACAATGGAAGAATATATAGGCCACCGCTGGTCAAGAAAAAGCCTTATCGGAAAAAATCCGCCTGCCGAAAAGCGTCTGCAATTCAGCATGGAAAAGCAGATTCCCCCTGATATGCCGCCAACCTACCTGGTAGCCTGCCACGATGACCCGGTTGTAATTTACGAAAACTCTGAACGCCTTGCCCGGGCACTGGAAGCAGCTGCCACTGACTTTACCTTTACAGACTACCCCTGGGGCGGTCACGGCTTTGGCATGAAAAAGTGTAAGTTTTTACGCACCTTTAAATGGAACGAAAGACTATTGGACTGGCTGAAAGAAAGAAATTTTCTGTAGGAGGGGAAAGCCTTCCCCTGCGGACGCACTTCGTTGCGCCCTACCCCTTCAGCGGGGGAGCCCCCGCAACGCCCCCCCCTTTTACTTATTCCAGACCCTAAAACCTGCCCGCAAAGGAAAGTTAGCAAGTTTCAGCTTCAGACTGTCTGTCGTAAAAAGCAGCTGAGGTGCCCAGCCCCCCTGCACAAAAAGCTGCAGATGTGAAGTACAGAATCCGTTCAGTCCCAGATAAAAGGCATTTTCTATAATAATTTTATTATCAATAAAATTATAACCCGCACAAAGTTCAGGTGCATAAAAGAAATTCACCGCTTTGAATAAATGAATATTTTCTGCAAGAAATTCTATACCGCCAAGTGCAGCTTCCACCTTATAATCAGAAAAGTAAAGGTCAGCTGTAAAAACAAAGGGAATTGTATCAGCCGCATAATCCAGGCGAGCTCCTGCAAGGGGACAAAAGTCTCCATCATATGCAGCCGTAGCGCCGGCACCTATTCCACCTGCACTCATTCTAAAAAGAAGAAAAACTGCGATTATAAAAGAAAGAAAAAGTTTTCGCTTCAAAAGGTTTACCCAGAGCTTAAACAGTCTTAGAAATTATTCCGCCGCCGATAATCACGCCGTCTTTATACAAAACTGCCGACTGTCCTGGAGCGACAGCTCTCTGTGGCTGATCAAAAGTGATTTTCCATGGCTGACCGGTAAATTCTTCCCCTTCTGCAGGCTGGTAGCGTTCCACCTTGCAAGGTACCGGTTTAGAAGCCAGTCTGATTTTTACCAGCGCTTCAATCACACTTCCCTCAGGCGGTTCTACATCACCAGGCCAGACAAAATCATCAGCAATCAGGGCGCCGGAATTAAGGGCATCATTCGGAGCAAGAACAATCAGATTGTTTTTAGCGTCAATCGAATGAACGTAAACAGGATATTTTGCAGAAACTCCAAGACCGCGGCGCTGACCAACGGTGTAGTGTTCAATTCCCCGGTGGCGGCCCAGAATATGTCCGTCCAGGTCAATAATATCACCCGGAACACTTGGCTTATCACTGAAAATCATGTCAAAGTATTCTTCGCCAACAAAGTCCTGGCTTTCTGCACGGTTTGCGGCATCAAGATTTGCCTGACGGGCAAGCTCAAAAACCTCGCTCTTTTTCATAACGGCAAGAGGATAGCGGACTGTTTCAAGCACAGAACTTGGGATTCTGTACAAAAAGTAAGTCTGGTCTTTTGAAACATCAGTTGCACCGGCAATCATACAAGGACGCTTGTCAGTGCCGTAAAGGCCTTCGTCCGGGCGGACAATGCGCGCATAGTGACCGGTACAGAAGTAGTCAAAAGTAATTCCGCTTGCGCTAGCAGCTTCCAGCATGGCACCAAACTTAATGTTTCTGTTACACATAATGCAAGGGTTTGGAGTTCTTCCGCTGCGATATTCATTCTTAAAATATTCCAGAACCTTTTTCTGATACTGCTCTTTTACATCAACAACGTGGTATTCAATATCATGCTCGCTGCAAAACTTCTGACATTCTTCAATATTTTCTTCTTCACCAGGACCGTAGCAAGCTTCCTTCATGGGCTTGTCAGATTTTACTTCCGGCAGTTTTCCGTCCCACAAAGACATTGTAATACCGATAACGCGGCAGCCCTTCTGCTTGAGCATCAGAGCAGTCAAAGTTGAATCGACACCGCCGCTCATTCCAACAAGCACAGTGTCCCCTGCCTTTGGCATATCAAGATTGGTATAAGTCATAAATTTTCCTTGGATTTATTTTTTCATCAGATCTTTGAGGGTGACGCTGTCCAGGTAGCCTTCAATCAGTTCGTCAAGTTTTGTCCACATTGGAAGGGTACGGCATTCCGCCTTGCGGTCACACTTATAATCAGCATTTTCAAGACAGGCAACCGGAGCCAGAGTGCCCTCTGTAAGACGCAAAATCTCGCCCACGCGATACTCTTCCGGCTTACGGTTCAGCTTATAACCGCCGCCCTTTCCGTGTGCTCCGTCAACAAAACCAGCCTTAGAAAGCATAGTCATGATTGCTTCAATATATTTTTGAGAAATGTTCTGTCTTGCCGAAACGTCTTTGAGCGGAGTAAATGAGTCTTCGTGCTGTTCTGCAAGGTCAATCATAACCCTGAGCGCATATCTTCCGCGTGTAGAAACTATCATATTCACCTCAACCTATTATCCTAGTATATCAAAAGGTTGAAAAAAAGCAAATAAGTATCAGGAATATATTTGACCTGCAGTCAGTCGTATTTTATAGTAAATTCTTTTTTCCCCAGGCCTGAACCAGATCCTTAGGCTCTTTTGAAAGCAGGGCTTTTACCAGAAGCAGATTTGTCTGACTAAAAACATTCTGCATCAAAGGCTCCTCTTCTGCAGTAAAGTGGCTGAGAACGTAGTCAGCAACTCCCTGATTTGGTAAAGTCGGACGTCCGATTCCAAAGCGAAGGCGGAAGAAATCCGGAGTATTCAGAACGGCTTTTGTTGAACGAAGACCGTTGTGACCGCCAAGACCGCCGCTCCACTTAAAACTTACAAAACCAGGAGCAAGTTCCAGTTCATCATGAACCACCATGATTTCCTCCGGCTTGATCTTATAAAAGTTTGCAACTTCAATAATACTTTCGCCGCTAAGGTTCATGTAAGTCATAGGCTTTAAGAAGTAAATGTGAGCCGGTGCTTCTTCCGGGACAAGAACAGGTGAGCCGTCCTTTTTAGAAGCTATTTTGTAATCGCAGGCCCACTGGCTAAGCTCAGCCGGGGTAAAACTTGCAATTTCCCCCTTAAACTTGCTCTGCCAGTTCAGGCGGCCCACGAAAGGAAGCGAGTCTTCAAAAAACCAGCTTACGTTATGACGGGTCTTTTCATATTCTTTTCCGTAGTTTCCTAAAAATGCTACTAATTTAATCATTTTAAAAGCTCTTCCGGATTCTTTAAGAATTTTCTTGCTGAATATGAAGCCAGATCAAAGGTATAAGGAGTTTCTGTAGAAGATGCGCTGTATTCAGCCGGCTGATCATCCTTTTCTTCTTTTGTCTGGAACAAGTCGAGAGCTACAGTTTTTCCGCCTGCCTCTACTTCACAAGTAAGAAGATAAGTTCCTGCAGGACTTGCAGAGTCCTCTTCCCAGCTGCTGGCAGTCAAAGTTGCAAACTCGCCGAACCAGCTTTCAGCCTTCTGTCCGTCAACTTCGCCGGTAACAATTCCATGTCCGTCGATTTTCCAGGTCATGTTTTCTGCCTGACCTTCACGCGAAACCTTCCATTCAGTTCCGTCTGCCTTTTTAATAGAAACGGAACCAATCATATTCTTTTCCAGAGTCCAAACACTGTTACTGCGCAAATCAGAAATAGACTTTCCAAAGATGCTGTTCAGGTTACCAGAAGCAAGATAAACATCGTTACTTCCGTCAATCATAATATAACCCTGAGAACCTGTTGAAGAAGCCTTTCCCACAGTGATTTTACGAAGTTCTTTATCCCCCGCAAAAGCTGTAACTGTGACTTTTTTGCTGTCTGTCAAATCATAGCGGATTTTTGAAGCTTCGCTGGAAGCACTTCCCACGCGGTCCAGAACCTTAACAGATTTTACTGCATTCACAACAGAATCAACGTTAGCGGAGTTGGCAGGATATTTTGAATCTCCCACTACCCATTCGTCGCCAGACTTAGCAAGCAGGATTGTATTTCCGCCATTTTCAATTGTAAGTCTGTCCGGCTCTTCCTTAAGGGTAAAAGTTTTAACCGAAGATTTATTCAGTAAAACTGCCTGCAAAATACATATTAAAAGCAAAAGAGCGCAGGCGCTAAGTAAAAATATTTTTCTTTTCTGCATTTATTTAATTCTCCTTTCATCATCAGGATTATATTTTTCATCAATCTGCTTTCGGCGGGCACTGCGTTTCTTAAGAATTACAAGACCACATACGGCAACAAGAGCAACAAGACCAAACTGATTAAAATACTGCATGATTTTTGCAAAAGCTGCAGATTTCACAGTCAGGGTATTAATTGAAAGTCCCTTTGTACGCATTGTACAGAAGTCTTCATTACCGTTGAGGTAATCAACCGCATTCAAAAGGAACATTGCAATCGGGTTACCGCTGGCATTCCCGTCCATAACCTGAGCTGTTGTAATGTTCGAAGAAGAGAAAACAATGATTTTTCCGCTCTGAACACCAGCTTTAAGATGGGCGTTACTTTCGATTTTTGAAAAATCTGTTGAAGCAGCGTCGTTAACGGCACTTGCACCTGCATCCTCACTTTCTTCACTTTCCGGAAGCTCCGGTGCACTTTCAAAGGCAGAGTCAAACTTACCTTCAAGCAGAACTGCAAGATTCTGAGCCTTAATCTTATCTTTTTCTGCCGGCGGCATCATAAGGTTTGGATTAAGCATAATGTTCTTGTCCATTGTCCAGGAATTTTCAGAAGACTTAGCAAGAACTGTAGTACGAAGATTTTTGTTAGCCTCAGCCCCAGTCACATCAAGAGAAGAGTTCATCAGCATGATTACGTAACCAAGATTTTTTGTGATTACGTTCTTTTTAGCCAGAGAGTTTTTCTGCAAAACAGGAACCCAGTAAAGGTTCATTTTTCCAGTCTGGCGGTCGCTCTGTGTGTAGCAGTTTTTATCAAGAACAAGGTTCTTTCCACGACTTACCCCGTATTTTTCAAGCAGGCGGTCAATGTTCACCTCGTTTGGAGTAAAACTTACGTTTCCGTAATAATCCTGCTGACCTGGAACTACACCGTCAACAAAGAAAAGCACGTTTCCGCCCTTCATGATAAACTGGTCGAGCTTGTAAAGTTCTGTCTCGCTGAAGTCAGCTTTAGGGCCGTTTACAATTACAAGTCCCATATCAACAGGAATTTCATCCTTACTCAAGTCGATATCCGAAAGCTCGTACATATCAGAAAGAATTGCTTCAAAGTTAGCAGCGTTATTCATATCCTGCTGACCATAAGGATTTGCCTGAGCCTCTCGCGAAACTTCTCCGTGTCCTGTGATGTAACCGATTTTTGTAGTCTTAGAAAGAAGCGATTCAAGGGCAGAAGAAACTGTGCCTTCTACATCATCAAGGCCGCCAACACCATAACCGAACAAAGAACGGCGGATCTGAACAGGAAGAAGGGCAAACTTTTCTCCATATTCAAGAACAGCGCCAAAAACGGCAGTTTCTACAGCTCCGGTCTTTCCCTGAACGTTCAAACGAGGAAGTCCATATTTTTCACAAAGTCCGTCAACCTCACCGGCAGCCGGGCTAACAACGCGGAAGGCAAGACGGTCAAGGTTCTTCTTATTAGCCGCAGCAACGCCTTCTCTCAAAGCATCTTCTGCCTGACCTCTAAAGCTTGAAAGTGCATCACTTGTATAGAGAGTCAAAGTAATTTTCTCTCCGCCGGCAAGTCCTGCAAGAGTGTCAGAAAGGCTAATCATTTTGGAAATCTTTGTTGTCAAAGAATATTCAAAGCCGTCAACAGAAGTAATTCCGTCCATCAGCTCAATGCTGTCTCCGTAAGAAACAACAATTCCCATATAAGCCTGCTTAAAGCCTACTTCGTTGTTTTTTACTTCCTGAATCTGAATCTGATGAAGTCCGTATTCGCGGGCAATCTTTTCATTTTCAGGCTTAGACATATCCATGTAGTTTACGCTGAATTTTGAGTTGGCAGCGCCCTTATACTCTACAAGAATATCCTTTACGTACTGAGCAACCCCGTTGTAAGGAGCCGGAAGGTTATCAGCAAAGAAAACGCGCACATTCAAAGGCTCTTCAATATTTTTTACAATTGAACGGCTGGCCTTAGACAGCGAATAAGATTTTGGAGCTGTCAAATCAAAGCGGAGGAAGGCATTGTGGGCAGCCAAATTTGCCAGAATTAATAGAAGAATAAAAAGCGCAAAGTCACTGGCAGGACTTTTTAACCATTTCAAGAATTTTTTCATCTTACTTACTCTCCTGCTGCTGAACTTTTACAGTAATTACAAAGAAAAGTGATGTCAGCGAAATAAAATAAAGCAAATCGCGGGTATCAATAATTCCGCGCGAAATTGAAGTAAAGTGAGAGCTTGCCGAAATAAAGCTCAAAAAGCTTACAAGCGGAGCCGGAAGCAAAACCAGGAATACATCAATCAAAGTCAAAACAATACAGATGATAAAGCCTGTAAAGAAAGCGATAATCTGATTTTTTGTGACTGATGAAGCAAAAATTCCGATTGCAGTAAAGCTTGCACTCAAAAAGATTGCGCCGATGTAACCGCCGATAATCGGGCCGTAATCCGGAGCACCAAAAATCTCAAGGGTGATTACATAAAAAAGACTTGGCACCAGCATAATCAAAGTGCCTGCAAGACTTGCAAAATACTTTCCGGTAACAACGTCAACTTCGGTAACCGGCAGGGTCATCAAAGTTTCAAGCGAACCGCTGCGTTTTTCTTCTGCAAAAAGACGCATTGTAAGAGCCGGAACAAAAAAGCTCAGCATGATTGGAAGAAGTCCAAAGAACTGACGCATTTCTGCACGGTTATTAAGGAAGAATGTAGAAAAGAACATAATTCCAGAGATGATTAAAAAGAGACCTGTAACAATGTAAGCCACAGGGCTTGTAAAATATGATTTAAATTCGCGCGTAAAAATTATCAGCGCAGGATTTTTTCTATTTGATTTCATTTTTGCGCCACCCCACTACTTTTCAGCCTTTTCTGTAAGGGCGTGGAATACGTCCTCAAGACTGTTTTTCTGAACTGATATTTCGTAAAGATTAAAGCCGTTTTCAACACAGGTCTTAGCCACAGCCGGACGGATTTCTTCGTTACCGCTCACGCTGATGAGAATGTTGTTCAAGGCTGTCTCCGACGCAGCAGGACCATTCACATTTTCGCTACCAAGCAGAGTAACATTTGCAACGCCGGCTAGGCCCTTAAGTTTTGCGCTTACGTCTTCAAAAGAGCCGCCCACCGTAATTTTTACAGAAAGCTCGTGTCCAAAGCGTTCCTTAAGTTCTTCTATAGAAGAATCCGCAACAAGCTTACCACCGCTTATGATGATTGCGCGGGAACACAAGGTTTCAACTTCGCTCAAAATATGGGTAGAAACAATTACAGTTCGGGTTTTACCAATCTCACGGATAATTGCGCGAACGTCTTCAACCTGGTTAGGGTCCAGACCGGAAGTAGGCTCATCCAGAATCAGAATTTCTGGGTCGTGCATAAGTGCATGAGCAAGAGCAACTCGCTGTCGGTTACCACGGCTAAGCTCGCTGATATTTTTGCTCATTACTTCTTTAAGACCGCATTCCTTACACAAAAGCGGAAGCTTTTCTTCAGGATTTTCACCCTGAATCTCTGCAATGTAGCGCAGATAATCTTCAACAATCATGTCGCCATACAAAGGCGCACTTTCCGGCATATAACCGATTTTCTGCTTTGCTTCTACCGGCGACTCCTGGATATTTCTTCCATCAATAAATATTTCGCCGGCTGAAGGAGCTAAAAAGCCCGTAATCATTCGCATTGTCGTAGTTTTTCCGGCTCCGTTAGGACCCAAAAGACCAACAATTTGACCTTTAGGAATAGAAAAACTAACGTCACTTACCGCACGAAAATCCCCGAAGTTTCGGGAAACGTGGGATACATCTATCATAAAAACCTCCTAATTTTCTTCTATTTTAAAACCAAAATGGTCGTGGCCAGGTAACACTAAAGTCCCGGCTTTTACAGTTTTTTTCAGCAAAGAAAGGCTTGCGTAAATCTGAGCCTCGTTACCACCCTGCATATCAGTTCTTCCCCAGCTGTGGTAAAACATAGTATCGCCACTAAGAAGAAGCCCTGCTTTTTCGCTGTAGTAACATACAGAACCAGGCGAATGCCCCGGCGTGTGAATTACCTTCCAGTCGTTAAAAAGCACTTCCCCACCGTTGAGCAGGACATCCGCCTCCGGCTGGTTTGCAACGCCCTCCAGAACCGCTTCCATCTCAAAAGAAGAAAGAATGCTGCGGTTTATAATGCCGCCGGCCTCACCCCGCTCAGCACAACCTAGCTCCCCAGCCTCAGCCTTGTGCACGTAAACCTTAGCGTCCGGGAAGGCCTTTTTAATCACGCTGATTCCCATAATGTGGTCAAAATGGCTGTGCGTAAGAAGAATTGCCCGGCAGGTAAGCTTTTTCTGAGCCAGAAAACCTGTGATTTTAGAAGCGTCTCCTGTAAGCATGCAGGCCGCAGGGTCCACTACAAGCGCGGGACGCAGGTCGCTATCCCCGCTCCCCTTTTCTTCAAGCGGAACAATATAAGTATTTACACCGAACACGCCGGTCTGTAAGCAATAAAACTTATCCATTTTCACAAACTCAAAAAAAATGACCCCCGCTCAATGGCAGAAGGTCATATTTTAGCCCAAACTCCTACTTAAAAATTCAAGCAGGTAGACCTAAAAATTGCTCACGCAATTTTCTTAACGGTCTGCTATCAATCAGGAAGAGTCTTAGACTCTTCTCTCACCAAATGGCTCATTATCCGCAGCCTTTTCTGCCGCTGCAAGTGCTGCTGCATCTTCTGCTGCCATATCCTGCTCTGTCATGCTTGCAGGTGCTTCGTAACCTGAATCAATTTTGTCAGAAACAGTTTCTGAACCAGCGTCCTGTGCGTAATCAGCTTCAGCATCCTCACCTTCAGACTTCTGGCGAGAATAGCTTACAGCAAGCTTGCGTCCGCGGTAGTCATAACCGTTCAATTTATCGATAGCCTGCTGAGCATCATCCTTGTAAAGCTGAACAAAAGAGTAGTTAGCAAGAACCTTGATGTCACCAATGCGTTCGCGGTCAAGACCAGCAATTGCAATAAGAATACCAACTAAATCACGTGGGTAAACACGACGGTTTTTACCAATGCTGATGAAGATAGAAATTGCATCAGCTTCTGGGATTTCTACGCGTGGATGACGAGGTCTTTCTTCTGTAGTTTCAGCAGCTGCTTCATCCTCTGTTTTTTCCTGACGGAAAGAAGTTTTATATTCGTTTCTTGAATGATTGTCACGGCGGTCATTTCTGTCGTTTCTGTCTGTACGAGAGAATTTATCATTTCTAACTTTATTTCCAAAGAAGCGGTAATGTTTCAAAGATTCCTTAAGCATAAGGGCAATAACATATTTGCGTACTGTAAGAGAAACATTTTTCTTAAAAAGCTTGCTAAGCTGAGCAAGAACATCAACATCTTCAGATGTACGAACCTTTTCTACTGCATTCTGAAGAAAATCTGCAACCTGTTCTTCGTTAATTTCAAATTCACGATTATCGTGTCTGTAAGCCATGTGAAACTCCTAATTAAATAAATGTAAACTGCGCTGTGCGCTAAAAATAAATTAGATTTCTGCAACAAATCCGTTTCTGATTTTTCTGAAACCTCTGCGTATTAATAACGGTTCAAAAAAAGACGGAATAAAAATATTTGGCAGTAAAATCCATTTTTTTCCCTGAACTCTCAGCTGATTAAGAAGTAAATTTACTAACTCCGTACCAATTCCAAGTCCACGGAAGTTTTCAGGAACAAAAAAACTTGTCATAACCATCGTTTTTTCCTGATTTCCAACCATAACAGCTGCGGTAATACAACCCGCAAATTCATCTGCCTGAGAACGGCACAAAACTCCTTTTTGTCCTACAAGGTCGTAAGTTTTGAATCTGTCTTCAAGCAAAGTGTAGTATGATTTTCTAAAATCGTCCGGTAATTCCGAACTATCGTCTGTCAAAAAAGCGCAGGTTTGCTGAAGGACTTCCTTTTGATTTTCGCCCGACTTATACTCTTCAAATGAAAAATCATCATGAACTAAATCTTCATCGGTTTCCGAAAAATAATCTAACTTTTCTAGTCCCCACACCTCTCGCAAAGAATTATACCAGTCGTTGATACGTGCCGACATAAACTTGTGTTTAAAAATATGCCATCGTTTATCAGCGTCGGGATAATTTTTCAGAACATTTCTAAAATTCTTAAATACCCCCCTTCCCGAATGCAGAACCTCCTTCAATTCCTTTTTTACCTGAGGAATGTGAAGCTGATCTACAAACGCTTCTCTAAGTTCAAAACCATCTGATGGATTCCATTCAGGCAGTTCGTAAAAAAGATTATCATCAGCTTTAACGTCGGCAGTTTTTTCCAGCAGGGAAGAGGAATCAGCACTCAGTACGAAGCTTCTTTCCTGATTTTCCATAGCGGAAATTATCTGTTCTATAAGGCCGTCGTTTAAAGTAAATGTCATAGTTATTTAGGCAAATCTGTGCGTTTTGTAACAATCTTGCTGATAAGACCGTATTTTACAGCTTCTTCAGAATCAAGCCAGTAATCGCGGTTTGTATCCTGAGTAACCTGCTCAAGCGGAGTTCCTGTTTCATCAGCAATCAGCTTGTTAAGCAAAGCCTTAGTTTTTTCCATTTCCTTTGCGTGGATTTCAATATCAGTTGCAACACCCTTCATTCCGCTCATCGGCTGGTGAATAAGGTAGCGGCTGTTTGGAAGTCCAAGACGTTTTTCTTTTGGAACAGCAAGAAGAACAAGAGTTGCAGCGCTGGCAATAAGACCCATACCAACAAGAACAACAGGACATTTGATAAAGCGGATCATATCAAAAATTGCAAAGCCGGCATCAACATCACCACCAGGAGAATCAATGTACATGTAGATTGTTTTTTTAGCATCATCTGCTTCAAGAACAAGAAGCTGGCGGACAATCTTATCTGCCAGGTCTTTATTGATTTCGCCCGAAAGGATAATCTGACGTGTTTTTAAGAATTTTTCAGTAAGCGGATCAGGCATCTCTGGTGCCTTTTTTTTCTCTTCCTCGTCTTCATCATCAAAAAGAGGAGATGCGTAAAGTGATTTCATTTTTTTATTCCTCTGTGAATATACTTTCTATAAATATAATAAAAATATTGCTCATTTTCAATGCGCCGGTCGTAATCTGCACTACAACTATTAATCTTCCGCACCGGCTATCACTTAAGCCTGACGGCTTAAGTGCATTTAGGACACGAATTCTCTTGTAATGTTCTCATACTTAAACCAGTCAAAATCAGCATAAAACTGCTTCTGATTAAAATCGCCGCCCGCAATGGCAAACATGCCAAGAGTTACCCCCGAACGGCCACCCGACTTATCAGGCGACAAAAAACTCGAATCAACATCAGCCGCAAAAATCATCATACTGCGCTCATCAGCACCAAATTCAAACTTCAAAAGCTGCTTTTCAGCAACAATACGGAAAATACCATTGAACTCGTTAGTACCGCCGCCAATAATTTCTTCCTTTACCACCTCGTCATTGCCGTCAATCGTACGGATAAACTGAATCGCAATCACCATGCCCAGGTACTTAAACTGCAACCTCAGATTATATTTTTCATTCTGATAGCAGATAATACCCGCGCAGTCCCCCTGATTTACAAAATGACAGGTAAGCTGTGTACAGGCCTCATAACAAAAAGCAGTCTGACGACGCACAACCATAGCAAGATTTTCTTCCGACTGAATTGCAGCGCCCCCGTAAAGCCTCAACATTCCAGAAACCTCATCCCACTTAATCAGATTTTCGCAGAAAGCCCGGTTAGTAAGCCAGTAAGGATTCGGCGCCCCCTCATTAAAGTCATCAATTACAGGAGTGATAACCGCATCCGCATCATCATCAGCACGTTTAACCACAAGGCCGCTCAAACTATAGGCATTTTCAACCTTACCCGTTTCAGGCGCAATTAAAGGCCAGCCATCTTCCCAGCGCACAGGCAGAATAAAAGTTTCCCTGTCCATATTGATAAAACGCGACTGCTTATCACCATAAGGGCGGCATCCACTGACAGCAAGCCACCAGCGCCCGTCCTTATCACAGTAAATATCCCCATGACCAATGTTTATGATTTTTGCCTGCTTACCCATGTTGCGGTGAGTAAAAATCGGATTGGTATCTTTTATCTGCCAGTCCTGGTCAATCTTAGCAGAACGGGCAATACTAACCCCGTGATTAAGGGTAAATCCACCTTCGCTGAAAAGAAGATAATAAATGCCGTCGTACTTAAAAATATGAGGCCCTTCAATCCAGCCAGTCCGGCGCGAATCACTTTTCAAAATGATTTTCTGCTCGCCAAAAAGCCGGGCACTTTCAAGGTCTATACGCTGAAGAAAAACCTCACTCTGACTGTCGTAAAATTTATCTTCAGTTGCTTCCCGAACTCCGCAGTACCAGACACTATCATCATCATCAAAAAAAATCGAAGGATCATAACCGTGAGCACCGTCAATATGGATGGGATTAGACCACCATTCAGCAGGCGAATCACTAAAGCAAAGAAAAATTCCCATTCCATCCGCCTGATTTGCCACGCAGTAAAAACGCCCCTTTTCACCATAGTTCGGATCAAAACGGATAGTCGGCGTCATCAGTCTTTTTTCAATTCCACGCCCGCTCATATCCAGCTGCGCCCCGGAAGAAATAATATTTCCAATCTGCGCCCACGAAACCCCGTTCTTACTGGAAAAAAGCGGCAGCCCCGGAAAATAAGTATAGGAAGCCGCCGTCATAAAAAACTTCCCTCCCGCCGCACAAATACTAGGCGAAGGATAAAACCCCGACAAAACTGGATTGATAATTCGGTAACTCATAGGGATATTATACAGCAAATAAAGGCCAGGGAATAGAAAAAAGTAAGAGGAAGGAGGGGAAAGCCTTCCCCTGGGCTCAGCCCTGCGGTCTTCGCCCACCCCTTCGCCTAAGGGGGACGCAAGAACTTGCTTACCCCCTTAAAAACCCCCAGTAATTTACATCTTGTAAATATATACTTCAAATTTAATTGACATTCTGTAAATTTATACTACAATAAAACTATGAAAGAAATACTAAAATACCTAAGACAATTAAATTCTCTTTCACAGGAAGAAGTGGCTCAGAAACTGGGTATTTCACGTCAATCTTATATAAAATATGAAAAAGGAAGTGTCATTCCTAATACGCATACACTTTCAGAACTTGCAAAACTTTATTCTGTAAAAGAATCTTTCATAATAGAAAACAAAATACCTTCACTTGAAAAAACAAATCATGAAGCTTTTCTGTATAAAACAAAAGAAGCATCCCCGCTTACTTTTGCAGAACCACAAATCCAATATGGAACTACACC
The DNA here is from genome assembly GCF_000260795.1 of Treponema sp. JC4. GTDB lineage: Bacteria > Spirochaetota > Spirochaetia > Treponematales > Treponemataceae > Treponema_D. Next base: position 47,037 of record NZ_AJGU01000001.1, on the reverse strand, counting down.
TCGAAAAGTTTACGATGGAATTTTTGACGGAGATTCCATAAAGATTCTGGATTCACGACTGAAATCAAAATTAAAAGCAGGACAACATATCAGATATTATATCGAGGATGAAAGCGAAGAATTAAAAAGAAGAAAGGAAGCCGTGAAAAACATACAGGCAATTTTAGCTGAAGTAACTCCCTGCTATTCAGATTCCGATGATCCTTACTACAAAAAAGCTTTAGAGGATGCTTTGAATGAAAAATACAATCTTAATTGATACAAATATTTTGCTGGATGTTTTCCTAAAACGAGAACCTTTTTATTACAATTCAAACAGAATTTTCCAGGCCTGCCTGAATGGAGAGCTGCAAGGTGTAATAGCAGCCCACAGTTTTAACAACATCTGGTATATAGCCAGAAAAAAATATGATGATGCCAAATTAAGAAGGCTGCTTATTTCTCTAATTTCTGTTTTTGAAATAGAAAGCATAGATAAAACAAAAATTCTATCTGCTTTAGAAAATTCCTCTTTCAAAGATTTTGAAGACTGCCTCCAGGATCAGTGTGCCCAGTCTTTTAAATGTGATTACATAATCACGCGTGATACAGATGGCTTCAAGAGCTCAAAAATCAAAGTTCTAATGCCGGAAGAATTTTTAAAACTAAGCCCTGAAGTTAATATTTAAGTCCACAAAAAAAACTTACAAATTCCGGCAATGATTTTCCTAAAAATTTGAAAATTCCTTCTTTCTGCGTGATAATATTCTATATTATATGAAAGGATTTCTGAGCTTCCGACATTTTAAAAAGCTTCTCAAAACGATTGTATTTTGTCTATTACTATTGAATACACAGAATTTTTTTTCGCAAACTGCTTACCGCTGGAGTGGAAATGGAAACAATACAAACTGGTCGAATTATGCTAACTGGGAAAAATATACCGGTTCATCAACTGTTCCAGAAACAATAGGAAGAAGCGAAGACACTGATTGGACTGCTACTGGAGAAAATGAATATCCACATACTGATACTGATGCTGCTTTTGTAACAGGAGAAGCAGTAACAACTATCACACTTGATAAGAGTATTGTAATACATGATTTATACCTAAATACTAAAGGTAGTAACAAAATTACAATAAATTTAAGCTCTTTTACAATAATCTGTACTGTAAAATTAATGCTTATAGCCGAAAATAATGCCCATTCTATAAATGCAAACGTAGATATTATTGGTTCAGGAACATTTCAAGCCAACACACTAGACTTTCCAAGTAGTGGCACACACACACTTACTATCGCTGATCAAACTACAAAACTAATCATAACCGAAACTTTATGGGCAAACAGTAATGGAACACTAACATTTCAAGGAGACGGCTATCTTTATATGCCAAATGGTGGTGGAATCGTAAACTGGGGACCTGCAAATATAAAATACTTAATAAACGCTGAAAAGCGTTTACCTTACGAAGGTGAAGGTGTAACACCAGCCTATTCTTGCAATATAACAATTCCAGATAACTTTCCCACTTCTGATGCAACAATTACATTTACGCGCCGTTATTTTGACTCAGGAGAATGGAATTTAAATTTTCCTTATAAAGTAGAAATTGCTGGTGATGAAGAATACACCATAACGGAAGTAGGAAATACAACAAATTCCAAAGTTCTGGTAGATGGAGAAATAGGAACAGGAAATATTTCTTCAGGAGATTCAATTATTTATGCAAGACCAACAGATACAACACACCCAATAGTTAATAATAAAGTTTCTACTACATACAAACTTTCTTGCAGTGATTCAATTACAACAAAGAAAAATGGAATAACAATTAAATTTTATAGTCCAGATGGAAAACAACCTGAAGAAAGTTTTATGGAAATTGGTCGTTTATCATGGCATTATAAAAGCCCAACCTGGACAGGTGCAGAAGATCATAAATGGACAAACAAAAATAATTGGTCCTATTCTGGAATTGCAGGTTTTGACCCTTCAAATCTTGGCGAATATGATATTGTAATTTCTGAGCAATCAAGTTCAAGACAGCCTGTTATCGAAAGTAATATTTCTGTTGGTAGCCTTACCATAACAGGAGGTTCTAAAGTAACACATAAAAGTGGCCAGCTTTCAACAAATAAAATAGTAACCACAGGTACAGGAAAATTTATTTCAGAAAAAAATGCCTATGGAACTTATGATGGTACTCTTGAATTAGCAAAACTTAACAACTCCCAATCTAACCCAACTCTCATTCGTGCCTTTTCTGACTCAATAACACTTGGTAATCTTTCCATAGGACAAGATGCAAGTTTTACAATGCCTTTTGATATGAATTTGACAATGCTAACTTTAAACTCAGGCTCTTCATTTTCAAAAGGAACAGATCCAAAGAAAAAATTAACTTTAGGCTGGCTTCAAGTTCAAACCGCCAGTTACTCACCTGTCACAAATAAAAACATCACCCTCACCGAAGATTTTGAAGCAAACAGCATAATCATTCTTTTGCGTGACGGAAACATTACCGCAGAAAAAACTCTTTCTGCAAAAAAAGATTTCATAATAGGCGGCGCAAATTATAAATATACAATCTATACATATGAACAATTTACAAACAGACCGGATGGATGGATTGATAGCTTCACACCTGTCTCTCTGGACATAAATCCCAATGATCCATGGTCCGACTCTTCAACATTTTATCTTTCAGCAGGAGCAGACATTAAGGCAGGAACAAGCGGAGAGGGTAACTTTTTTATAGACGGGGCAAACCTCTACGGCTCTTCTGGCGGCAATAAAATAATTATCCCTCAAAATGATTCTGCTGAACATTTTTGTGCCTATTCAATTTTTTCAACAATAAGAAACATTACGGTTGCCTGCTCAGACGGCAGTGAGGACGGTTCAAAAGCACAAATTCCTGTAGGTGGAGGCTCCGTTGATAACACCTGTCATAATTTTGACAAAGAAAATTTCATCATCGAAAGTGCCGAAACCGTATTCGACAACAAAATCAAAATCACCATGAACCGGGAAACCCGAAACACCCAGGGAGAACTTAGTGATCAAAAAATCATAAATGCAATAACAGTTTCAGACGGAAATTATTTTACCAGTACTGAAGTTCCGCAAGACACATCCATCAACCCGGACCCACTCCGTCCTACAGTATTCTACATAGAAACAGATAAAACCACCTGGAATATGGATGCCACAGGTAATATGGATCCTTCAGATCCTCAGGCTGTTATAGTCGCCTGTAATTACACAGATTCAAAATCAGAATGGCGTTCTGTTGTTCCATGCCTCACAATTCCACAAACATCAGACTACGGCTTTACCATCACAGATAAATGGGGCAAACACCTAGAGCCTTACAGTCCTTATACAGGAACAAGCGACGGTACCGATAAAACACCAACATGGTCAGGTCAGGCTGACACTTCATGGGCAATAAAAAGGAACTGGTACAATCTGCACAAAGATAAATCTCTTGAACAAAACCTTCAGGAAAATGATATCACAATAAAACCTACAGCAAATTCTCCGGTAATCTCAACAAGGGCAGCTTCTAACCAAAGCTGGCAGGTAAAATCAATGACAATTGAAGCTGGGGCTTCTTTGACAATAGAAAACATGGGAATGTTAAATGCAGGCTCATTCACAAATAACGGAAGCTTCACTCAAACTGGCGGTATGCTTCAGCTTTCAGGAGCAACTGCAAAAATAAAATATGGTACGGATGCAGTCACAAGTATCAAAAGTATGGAAGTATTATCTGGAACCGCATTAAGTCTCGAAAGCCCGGTTTCTGTAACTAATTTAATACTTAATGATAACCTGACAATTTCTACAGCTACAAATCCATTAACAACTACAAATCTTCTGATTAATGCACAGGCAGGCAGCCTAAACCTTGCAGAAAACTATTCTGCAAAAAACATATACTTCCTGTCTGGTACAACAGATATAGCTGATTCTATAAGTTCAGAATATATTTTGGCATATGGCGGAACAATAAACCTTAGCACAGCAACATCACTTCTTGCAGCGGAGAAGGATTTTATAATTTTAGGAACAGAATATAAACCAGATGAGAGTGACCTCAGTAAATTCAATTATAATCATTTTGCTGCTAGACCTGACGGCTGGACAAGTGTAAATATCCCGGTTTCTGATATAGGCAAATTGCCGGACGAAAGCAAACTCCAAACATTTTCAGCAAAAATTACAGCCACCGCAGGAGCAACCCTTTCTGCCGGAACTGCTGCTTTGTCAGCTTCCGGAGGAAACGGAAACCTTTACATTAACGGAACAAGCCTGACCGGAACAGGAGAATGGTTTATTTCAATTCCTCAGAATGACACCCCGGAAACCTTCTGTACCGAAGCAATAGAAGCTACAATAACAAACTGCACAGTAAAATGCCTTTCCGACAATTCATCTGATGGTTCAAAAGCCCAGATTCCTTACAGTGGAACTATAGCACTTGATAATTGTAAGAATTTCGACAGCGACGAATTAAATATCGAAGAAGCTCACACAGTATACGACAACCGCATTTATCTGAAATTTCCTCGCGAAATCAGAAAAATCATAGATCTTAATGCAATCACCACTTCTGACGGAAAAGGCTTTACAGCGGAGTACTATTCAGAAAACGGAAGTGATGTACCGCCTGCATTAAAATCACACGTATATCTTTACACCGACCAAACCTGCTGGAACATGGACGCTACTGGAACTTCTGCAGGAGGTGATGACTACACAAACCACACAGGCATCAGAAGTGAAAATATTCCAAGCCTTACCATTCCTCAATATGTTTCTGATTCAAGCGGTAATTTAATCTGCGGATATCTGATAACAGACAAATGGGGAAAAAGATTAAAAGCCTATTCTCCTCTTTCTTCAGCCTACACAGACGTAACAGACGGTGTTCCTCGGGAATATAAATGGACAGGTGTTGCTGACGAAAAATGGGAAAACGAAGATAACTGGTATTTTTCATACTCAACAAAGACCTTTGAAGACTGTCTAAAAACCTTTGACATTACTATCCCTGCTGCAGCTAACCAGCCGCTTTTTACAGCTGATTCTGGCTCATATGAAGTAAAATCCCTCAAGATTACAGAAAATGCCAAACTCACGATGACAGGCGGAAACCTTACCATAAACAGGATAGAACTTACTGATAAAAAAACTGACTCTGATCAGCCGGGTATTTTTGAAGCAGGCAGCGGAACCGTCATTTTTGAAAAGCTCACAGACGAAAGCACACAGACAATCATTAACCCGTCTTTTTCTTCTTCTCAGCCGGAACTGTCAAGTTTTTATGACCTTAAGATTAAATCTGGTACTTTTGAATACAGGGATTTCCCCCTTACAAATGACCTTTATCTTTTTGCCAGCGTTGATTTCAAAAAGGATTCTGCAATTCCGGGTAATTTTTATATAAAAACAGAAGAAGCTCAGACCTTTAATTTTGATATTTCTGCAAAAAACATAATCGTTTATTCAGGCTCTCTTACAGTAAACAAAACCCTTTCAGCCCTGAATGACCTGATTATTCTGGGTACAAACTACCAGAACTCAACTTTCACCTACGATCATTTTGCTACCCGTCCGGCCGGCTGGACTGACGTAAACATTCCTGTATCTGATTTGCTGGCCCTGCCTGACGGCACAGTCATTGATAAGGCCGACTTAAATGCAAGCCTGCTTCTTTCTGATAACGCAGCCCTAAAGGCCGGAAACAGCAGTGATAAAAAAGGAAACTTCTACATAAACGGAGCCAGCCTGACTGGCGGGGCAGACTCAAGTATCATCATTCCTCAGAATGACAGTCCCGAGAATTTCTGTGCAGAAGCAATAAATTCAAATATTTCAAACATAACCGTTCAATGCGAGGATGGCTCTTCCAACGGCTCAAAGGCCCAGATTCCGGCAGAAGACTGCACTCTCACCACCTGTAAAAACTTTGACTACGAAGATTTTGAAATTACAAAGGCTTATACCGTAACCGATAACCGCATCCACCTTGAGTTCGACAATAAAAAACGCCCCCTGCGCAACACAAACAGCGAACTTGCAGATTCCAATTTGATAAATGAAATCAATATTGGAGACTCAATGTCTATTTACGGTAAGGTAACTGCGGTTTACAATTCTAAAAGTGGAACAGGTCTTCCTGCTGCAAATCCTACAGCAATCTACATTGTTTCAAGTACAACCTGGAACACTGACGCAAGCGGAACCTATGTAGGTAGCGGAAGATACACAGACTCAACAGGTCATTTTAAGCGGGTAAAAACAAGTCTCTACATTCCTCAATATATTTTTGATTATGATGAAAACAATCAAGAATTCATCATTATCAGCGGCTATCTTCTTACAGATAAATGGGGTAAACGACTAAAAAATTATACTTATGATCCTGATGATTACAGCGACAGATCTTTTACCGCCGTAACAGACGGAATCCCGGAATCAGAAAAAACTCCCCGCATTCCGCCATCTTTCAGCGCAGTTCTTAGTGCAATCGGGGGAAATAAAATTTCTCTAACCTTCTCTAAACCTATTGTTACAGATAATAATAAAATTTCTTATTACTATTTAAATGAATCAACAATGGTAGTTACAAGAGAAACAATCACCCAGCCAATGAAAGAGATTTTCCCTCGTTGCTTTGAACTTATTTCTATTGATGCTTCAGGAAATCCTGTCTCTTCTGATCTTCAAATTGATAAGAGCCAGACTGCTACAATAGAAAACACTTCAAGTGGTTTAGAAATTGTAACTCTAAAACTTACCAGAAACGTCACCCTGGCAGACATACAAAACCTTTACATCCGCCTTGTTCACCCTAAAAAAGATGATGGAAGTAACCTATACCCTCCTACAAACTATGACCACGTAACAGAAGAAAAAGGCGTATATGTTTCTTTCATTCAGGAAACCGACAAAGATCACCTCGAAGACGGCGAAAACTGTATGATTCTAAAAACTGCCCATACTATATCCGACTTTGCACTTGGTGCTGTAAGCCCTTCTTATGCATATCTTTCAGCAGTAAGCACAGCGGAGGGGGCTGATCAGGATTTCTTTAAAAACATCTACAGTGAAAATTCAGAAGCCGTTCACGATTTTTCTAAATCACAGAAAAACTACGGAACTTTGCCATACGGCCAGGAAATCTCTATTGTATCAAAAGTAAACACGGGAAATGACTCAGCAGCAGAAAGCGATTATCCTCCTGTCTTAAAACTCTTTATCACAGATAGTCCGGATTCAGCTTCAGTTTTCCCAACCCTTAATACAAATTATGATAAAACTTCTGAAGCCTGGCTGCCAGACAATTCCGGCGCTTCAATTATGGATTTCCACAGCTACACTCCGGATTTTAATTCTCACTTCTTACATGATTTAGAAAAAAGTAGATTTATAAATGACTCACCTTTAAACGGTTACATCATTAAGATTCCTCAAGAAAAGGTAAAAGGATTTCGACCTGGCTCACAAACAGACTTCCTCTACATGCTTTGCGATTCAGCCGGGGCTTTTATTCCTCATTATCTTTCACCACAATGCGATTATGAGCACGACACTTACACATTAACAAATCCAAATCCGCTCTTTGCCTTCACCCTTTCAAACCCGGCAGACCTTCTCAGTCTGACCCCATGGTACATGACTCTTAAATCTATCAATGAACAGAGAGGTGGAGTAACAATCTTAAACAACGTAATTAATTCGCTAAACGGAGAAAAAACCGTTGTCAAAGTAAACATGCCTTCCAGCGGAAATCTTGATGTAATCGTTATGACGCTGGACGGAAATATCGTAAAATACCTGAACCGCGGCAGTGCATCGGCCGGAGAACATTTTTACTACTGGGATGGAAAAAATAATGCCGGATCTCCATGTGCACGTGGAATGTATTTTGTAATAATCAAGGCAGCTGGAATAGACGAAACCCGAAAGGTGATGGTTGTAAAATAATTCTGCTTTCCGTATAATTAATATTTATAAGATGGATTTTGAGAAAAGAAGCGATACTCGCTATAGAGAAATTGGAAAAATCACATGCCACGAACTTTGCGCTCTGCCGGGTGTTCTAGACGACATCAGTGCAGGCGGGCTTAAAATGCATTATGCTTTTCCAGTTGTAGTTGAACTTGAAAATGAATACGAAGTTGAAATTCTTCCTTCAAACGCAAAAAATCCTATTCCATTAAAATTGAAATGTCTTCCACAGTGGGCAAATGAACAGGACGGCAGCACCTATATCGGCTTTAAGATTTTATACTCGCCTGATGCAAACCGTCTCAATGAGTTCATAGATCATCTGGAACAGCTTTCCGAAGACCAGCTTCCGCAGATAAAGTAAATCAATGAGTACAAAAATCAAAGAACTTTCAGGTCTTGCATTTCTTCCCTTCCCGGAACAGACAGAAATGCTGCTTTCTGAACTTAAAAAACGTTTTTCTCTTAATGATAAGCCGACAGCCCGCTACGGTGATTTATTTTATTTTGAAAATCTGACAGCAGAGGATTTTTCATCAGGATTTCCCTACTGGGCCCGCTGTACAATGATAAAGCCTTTTCTTCTGACCTTTGATTCAATTGGAGAGGCAGCAGGAGAGCTTAAAAAAATCCAGCGCAACTGGGCGCCATATCAGTACACCTGTTTCCGCCGCGCAAACCTGATTCAGGAAAAACTTCCCTACATAAATCTTAAGGACAGAAACTTCCCGGTAGAAATCCCTTCTTCTCCAATCGGGCTTTACACTCTGATTGATGAACATACGATTATTGCAAGTGCAGAAACTTCAAGCAATCTGCCGGCAGGTACGCTTCATTTTATAGAAGACCACGAAAATCCGCCTAGCCGGGCTTACCTTAAAATTCAGGAAAGCCTTACTATGGCACGTCTTTTTACCGGCTGCGAACTTCCAAAGGCTGGCGACCGCTGTTTTGAAGCAGGAGCCTGTCCAGGAGGCTGGACCTGGGTTCTAGCAGGACTTGGCGCAAACGTATTTGCCGTTGACCGCGCCCCTCTTGCCGACTCCTTGATGAATAATCCTCTGATTACCTTCCAGGCTCACGACGCATTTACCTTTAAGCCGGAAGAAATCGGGCCTTTTGACTGGATTTTCAGCGACGTAATCTGCTACCCGGAACGCCTGCTTCAGTGGATTACTATGTGGCTTGAATACAATCCCAACTTAAAAATGATCTGTACAATCAAAATGCAGGGCGAAATTGACTGGCCTTTAATTCAGAAATTCGCCGATATTCCTCACAGCCGCATCCTTCACTTAAACTACAACAAGCACGAACTGACCTGGATTCATATTCCTGCCTGAAATCTTGCATTTAATATAACAATTCATTATTATTTTCCTATTAAAAATTTCTCAGGAGAAAAACTATGAAAAAAATTTTGGTCATCGCAGCGTCACTTCTTTTAAGTACTTCTGCATTTGCTGGTGAAGCATGGAAAAACTTCCTTGGCTTCGGCTGGAGACTTCCAACTTCTTCAAAAATGTATGCTGAAAAGCAGGATTTTGAAAACCTGAAAATGTCAGTTCAGACAGGTATTGATGTTTCTTACACAGGTGTTCTTATGTCGAACGGTTTTTCTGTTCGCGCACTTGTAGACACAAACTTTTCAAACAGTAATGTTGATACACCTGCAGGTTCAGAAATCAGTTACTTGATTGGTATTAACCAGGACCTTCTTATAGGAGCCGGATGGGCACCAATCAGAACTGATATGTTCTTCTTCGGTTTCTACGGAATGATTGGTTATGATTTTACTGTACTTACTTATGATTCAACAGCTTTCAACTCAAAAGATCCTAAATTCAGACAGACAGTTTACTATGCTTCTTTCCTCCCTGCATTAAACGCAACATTTGCATGGACACCTGTAAACAGATTTTCTCTTTTCGCAAGTGCAACTTTAGGATATAACTGTCCAACTTATATTCACTATGAAACTGAAGATGGCGACCAGAAAACTGAAGATAAAACACTTTCCCGCGGCGGCGTAAAAGTCATTCCGACTGTAGGAATCTGCTGGAAGTTCTAGACTTTTCTTTTTATGATGAGGCACGCTGCTTTTCAGCGTGCTTTTTTTTTGCACTTCCGCTAAAATAAACTCATGATTACAATTATTGAAAAACGAACTGAAAAAGACCCTCTTGCACATATCGGGGAAAATGCCGGCGTATGCTGGAATTCAGACATTACAGACGTAGAAAAAAATATTAAACGCGGAAAATCCTGCATCCAGAGCGGACATTTACGCACCGCAGAATATCCAACCGTAGAAATGATTATAGAAGGCTACTCTGCCCGCTGTATCCGCGAACTTTATACCCATATTATTGGCGTTACCCGCCTTCAGGATTCAACCCGCTACATCAATTTTGAAGATTTTGCCTACTACAATCCTGGCAGCACAGAAGAACAGAAAGAACAGATTGCAAAAACCATGGGCGACATTTCTGAAAATTACGGAAAACTCCTGGAACTTGGAATGAAAAAAGAAGACTGTGCAAACATTCTGCCGCTGGGCATGCACACAAAAATCGTATGGAAAATCAACCTGCGCGGCCTTATCCACTTTATGAACATGCGCCTCTGCAACCGTGCTCTAAAAGAAATCCGCACCCTTGCAGGCGAAATCAAAACCAAACTCAGCGCCTACTCCGAAGAATGGAAATGGATCTGCGACAACTACTTCGTCCCAACCTGCAAATCCATCGGCTACTGCACCGAAGAAAAATGCTGTGGACTCATGCCTAAGGGGTTAGACGGGCTTAAAGAAAAGATAATTGAAGAATATAAACAGAATAATAAGTAGGAAGGAAAAATGCGCGAGGGAGTGTAGCGCGGGGCAAAAACACTCTGATTGTGACGGCCGCGAGAGCGGCCATTTTTATAGTTTCTTTCCCACAATCAGCGTGTAGCGCGATATCGCGCGGTTTTGACTTGCGCTACACGACCGGGAGCATTTTTTGCTCCCAATTTTATATTTACTTTCTCTTTTTAGAAACCAGGTCAAATACTACTGCACCCAGCAATACGGCACCCTTAACAATCTTCTGAATATCAGTAGACCAACCAATCAAAGACATACCATTGTTCAAAACGCCCATTACAAACGCACCAACAACAGCACCAATAATTGTACCAATACCACCGGCAGTTGCAGCACCACCAATGTAGCAGGAAGCAATGGCATCCATTTCAAAACCATCACCAGCTTTTGGAGTTGCAGAACCGTTGCGGGCAGAAAGAACGATACCTGCTACAGCGGCTAAGAATCCCATGTTTGTATAAACCCAGAAGAATACGCTGCGTGTGTTTATACCAGAAAGACGTGCTGCCTTTTCGTTACCACCAAGAGCATAAATCTGACGACCGGCAACTGTACGGCTTGTAATGAAGTTGTAGATTGCTACGATAATTCCACACAATACAAGAACGATAGGTACACCGTTGTTCTGTGCAAGCTTAAGGAAGAGGAACCACAAGATAAAGATGATTACGATAAGCTTAATTACACGCTGCCAGAGTGGGTTTACGTTGAAGTTGTACTTAAGTTTAGTGCGGTTAGCCTTAATATCACCAAGGATGATGAATACTGTTGCAACAGCAGCAATCACAATTGTAACAAGGTCAATCTTTCCCATCCTGATTGTTGGAAGGAAGCCTGCTCCAATCCAGTTATAAGCCTGAGGTGTAGGACCTTTTGTCTGAGCCTTAAGCATTGTGTAAGTAAGACCGCGCCCCATAAGCATTGTAGCAAGAGTTACAACGAAAGGCGGAATACCCAGTTTTGCAATAAAGAAACCTGCAAAAGCACCACAAGCAATACCAACCAGAAGAGCTGTAAGGAAGGCGAGTAAAATCGGGAAGTGCAAATCTACAACACAGATTGCAGAAATAGCACCTGTAAGCGCTACAATAGAACCTACACCAAGGTCAACGTTACCTGTAAGTACACACAAAAGCATACCAGTTGCCATAATAACAACGTAGCCGTTCTGCATTACAAGGTTGTTGATATTCATTGGCGAAGCATTCTTTCCGCCGGTGAAAAGGTTGAACAAAAGGAAGATTGCAACAAGAGCAATAACCATTCCGTATTGTTTTATGTTGATGTTTTCATAATGTTTAGTAAGTTTTACATCACTCATTTTATTTCCTCTCTTTTTTAAGAATTATGGCTTACAATGCACTTCATAATGTTTTCCTGAGAAAGCTGGTCTTTCTGTAATTCTCCGGCAATTTCACCTTCGCTGATTACATAGACACGATCACAGGTACCAATTACTTCTGGCATTTCTGATGAAATTACGATTACGGCCTTTCCTGCTTTTGCAAGCTCGTTGATTACGCAGTAGATTTCGTACTTAGCACCAACGTCGATACCGCGGGTAGGTTCATCAAGAATAAGAACATCAGGCAAAGTCATCATCCATTTTGCAAGTACAACCTTCTGCTGGTTACCACCAGAAAGAGTTCCTACAACCTGGTTTACAGATGGAGTCTTTACGTTGATTTTCTTACGGAAATCTTCTGAATCCAGAATCTCTTTATTGCTGTCTACAACACCTTTGCGGGCATAGTAGTTTCGCAATGCAGCCATAGTCATGTTAGTCTTAACATCGGCAATCAGGTTCAAACCGTAGTTCTTGCGGTCTTCCGAAGTATAGGCAATTCCCGCATTAACGGCATCCTTTACGTTATTAATAGTAACTTTTTTGCCGTGCATGTAGATTTCACCGGAAATCTTCTGACCATAACTCTTACCAAAAATACTCATGGCAAGTTCTGTACGACCGGCACCCATAAGACCTGCAAATCCAACAACTTCACCGGCGTGAACATTAAAGTTTACATTCTTAATCATCTGGCGGTTTTCATCTTCCGGATGGAATACATTCCAGTTCTTAACTTCAAGAATTACATCGCCTTTTTTGATGTTTTCGCGAGGAGGATAGCGGTTAGACATTTCACGACCAACCATTCCCTTGATGATACGGTCTTCCGACATATCATCCTGTCCCTTAATAAGTGTTTCAATTGTCTTTCCATCACGGATAATTGTAATTGAATCGGCAATTGCATTAATTTCGTTTAATTTATGGGAAATCATAATACTTGTGATTCCCTGCTCTTTAAGCCCACGCAAGATATCCAGCAAGTGAGCACTTTCTTCATCATTCAAAGATGCTGTAGGCTCGTCCAGAATCAGAAGCTCAACGTTCTTGCTAAGAGCCTTAGCAATTTCAATAAGCTGCTGTTTTCCAACACCAAGTGTATTTACAGGAACGTTGATGTTTTCGTCTCCAAGTCCTACTTTTTCCAGCATTTTTTTGGCATTAACGCGGGTTTTATCCCAGTCGATTACGCCACGGCAGGTTAGCTGTTCGTTACCCATAAAAATATTTTCAGCAACCGAAAGATACGGGCTGAGCGCCAGTTCCTGGTGAATAATTACAATACCTTTTTTTTCGCCGGCTTTAATATCATGAAATTTACAAAGTTCACCCTTATAAATAATATCGCCTGAATATGAACCAAATGGATAGTTACCAGACAGGAGATTCATTAGAGTAGATTTACCAGCTCCGTTTTCACCGCAAAGCGCATGGATTTCTCCCCGCTTTACTTTAAGATTAACGTCATCAAGTGCTTTTACTCCAGGAAACTCTTTTGTGATGTTGTTCATTTCCAGAATGTATTCTGATGCCATTTTTTTCCCTTTTTTTAGTTCTTCCAAAAAAAAAGCCAGTTTAAAGCTTTTGCTCTAAAGCTGGCTTTTATCCGATTCCTGGAGCCCGAAAGCCCCAGACCTGGTATTTAATTAGAGACCAAGCTGCTCTTTTGTATAATAGCCACCGCCAACGATAACTTCATCAACGTTGTATTTATCAACTGCAACTGGAGTACAGAGGTAAGATGGAACAACCAGTTTACCGTTGTTGTACTGTGTGCGGTCGTTGATTTCTGGCTGAGTTCCCTTAAGAACTGCTTCAACCATTGTTACACATTTTGAAGCCAAAAGACGTGTGTCTTTGTAGATAGAACATGTCTGTGAACCAGCGATGATGTTCTTTGTAGCCATAAGTTCAGCATCCTGACCTGTGATAAGTGGCCAGTCAACACCAACTTTGTATCCTGCACCTTCACAAGCAGCTTTTACACCATAAGCGAATCCGTCGAATGCTGTACAAGCAATGTCGAGTTTTTCGTTAGCATAGAAACCTGAAAGGTAGTTTTCACACCACTGCTGAGCAGTTTCCTGAGACCAGCGGAGAATACAAGTTTTTTCGAATGATGTACGGCCTGTCTTACATTTAAGAACACCGTTATCAAGGTACTGTTTAAGAACTTCCATAACACCGTTGTAAAGGAACAAAGCGTTGTTATCATCTGGAGAACCCATGAAGAATTCGATTGTATATGAACGACCTTCATCTTTAGCTGTCTTAAGAGACTTAGCTGTTTCGATGTATTTAGCAATTGCTGTACCAACACCCTTGTTATCGAATGTAGCGTAGTAAGAAACTGCGTCTGTATCCATCAACAAACGGTCATAAGCAATTACAGGAATATTGTTCTGTTTAGCTGTAGCAAGTACATTTACCAAAGCTGTTGAGTCAATAGCTGCAACAACAAGGCAGTTTACCTGTTTAGCAATCAAGTTCTCAAGCTGAGAAACCTGCATCTGAACATCGTCTTCTGCATACTGCAATTCAACAGCATAACCTGCAGCTTCAAGCTGTTTTTTCATGTTAGCACCGTCGTTAATCCAGCGCTCAGATGACTGAGTAGGCATTGCAACACCAACAGTCTTTTTTCCACTTCCTTTACTTCCACCGCAAGATGTGAAGAGCACAGTCGAAGCCAAAGCCATAGCGGCAACAACTTTTAACATTTTTTTCATTGTTTCCTCCTAATCGAACAACTGAAAATTTTCTTAGGTTTATTATAAACCCGATTTACCATAATTAAATACAGAATTTTCGGAATTACTTACGTTTTCTTTTTGATTAAATGAAACCGATTTCCTGAAAGGATTGTTAAAAGGATAAAAGGTTAAAAAAAATACGTAAAAAAGTTAACTTTTTACGTATTCGTATAATTCCTATTCTTCTCTTGTAACAAGGCCGTTTTCCGCTACTACAAGAACAGAACGGCATTCAAGACAGCGGAAGCGTCCTGCATGAGGCGCCTTAAGATTTTTTCCGCAGCTAGGACAAGTTACAATTTTTGGGAATGAAGCTACAGTCTCACTCTTTGTGCGGCCTGTCAAATATGCAAATGCTTCATCAACAGTTGATTTGATATTAAAGAACTGAACAAAACCCAAAAGCTCAAAGGTATCGTAAATATTTTCCTGAACTTCTGCCAGAATAATGTTACCGCCCATAGCGCGAACCATCTTCAAAAGGTTAGTTAAAACACCAAGACCTGTTGAAGCAATAGTTGTAACCATTGAACAGTCAATAATCAAATTGATATATCCGGCTGTAATAATCTTTGTTATCTGATTTTGAAAGAAAGTTGAATTATAGGTATCAACAAATCCATAAAGTGAAATTAAACATCCATTATCTACTGATTCTATTTTCTGCAACGAAAACTGAATCGAATCATCTTTTTCCGAATCAAAGCCTGGAACTAAAGAATCGTTTGTATCCATAAATTTTCCTTCCGAATTTTTGTATTTAAAATTATAATAAGAAAAATCTGTTAAAGCAAATTATTTTTCGCTAAAATTCGCTTCGTCCCCTAAAACTTAAAGATAATGTTCTCTTATCGATGTATTCAAGGTCGCCGCCAACAGGAATTCCGGTAGCAAGGCGGGTTACTTTAATTTTATCACGTCCACCGCCAGCAGGTAAAACTCCCAGCTCCATAATCAGTTTATTCAGATAAAGGGCAGTTGTATCTCCTTCCACCGTCGGATTTGTTGCCACAATAACTTCGCTGACACTTCCATCGCGGATTCTGTCCAGAAGGGGTGCAATTGCCAGCTGAGCAGGCCCGATTCCCTCCAGCGGCTTAATCAAACCGCCCAGCACGTGATAGAGCCCCTTAAATTCCCCGTAAGCTTCTATTGTAGAAACATCCTGGGGCTGCTCAACAACACAAATAATGGAAGAATCTCTAAGCGGGTCTGAACAAATCGGGCAGGTATCAGATTCCGTCCAGGTGCCGCAGAGCCTACAGGGCTTAACCCTCTCCTGCAGCACTCCAAGATTCTGGGCAAACTTCTGCACGTAAGCGCCATCCTGCTTCAAAAGCCAGTTTACAATGCGTACTGCAGATTTTTTTCCGATTCCCGGAAGACGCGAAAAATTATTTGTTAAGTCGTCAAAAGTGCTCATTATAATCCCAAAGCGCCTAAATCAAGGCCGCCAAGCAGAGAAGATGTTCTTTCTTTAATCTGTTCCTGAATATTATCCATTGCGTTTTTATGAGCCGCTACAATCAAATCTTCCAGCATGCCCACATCGCGGTTATCAACACAAATCGGATCAAGCTTAATGCCCTTCATTTCAAACTTTCCGTTCAAAGTGATGGTTACCATTCTTCCGCCGGATGAACCTTCAGCTGTAATCTGGGCAAGCTCCTGTTGAAGCTTTTCGCCCTGCTGTTTAATCTGACCTGCGTTTTTCAAAATATCAAATGGATTCATTTTTACCTTCCTGGGCCTTAGCGCCCTATTAAAGTTCCCTTAAAAATATCTACTAAAAGTTTTACCTGAGGTGGAATTTCCTTTTTTACCTGAGCAGCGGCTGTCTCCATTTTTTTTAGCTCAACCTGGAGTACAACAGAAGAACCCGCAGCTGAGGAAAGTTCCGCATTAATAACTGCTTCTTTCTGCTTAAAAATCGAAATATCATACTCAGAATACAAATCAGCCTGAATGATGATTACGCTGCGGTCGCCGCTACCCTGAGAGTTCCCCAATCTCCAGTCCGAGGTCTTCTGCAAAGTCGATGCAGCAAAACCGTCCCTGGTCGAAAGGCTCTGAATCACGTTTTCGCGGAAGTTAGAAAGCGCTACCGGTCCGGAAGCCGTAAC
This sequence comes from Treponema sp. JC4, assembly GCF_000260795.1. Classification (GTDB taxonomy): domain Bacteria; phylum Spirochaetota; class Spirochaetia; order Treponematales; family Treponemataceae; genus Treponema_D. The sequence continues at coordinate 29,940 of NZ_AJGU01000001.1, read as the reverse complement.
AATCTGATTATTGCCCGCTGCCCCAGTTCCGCTTGCAGCCACAGTCTGAGGCCCAAAAGGATTCTGCGGGGCAAAACCTGCCCCCGGGCCCTCGTCAAATTCTTCGCCGTAATAGGCTTCTGGTGGCGGCTCGTCCACATTGGACCAGTTATCATCACCAAGCTCTGCTTCTGCATCAAGCTGAGCATCGTTAGGGTCGTCAGGATTAAAAGAATAGCCAAAATTGCCTTCAGACTCTGCCGCAGAAATAACCTGATCCGGCTGAATCTGAATTGTTTGAGAAGAAACGTTAATTTTTAAGCGCTCATCAAGCTCTTTTGGCTGTTCATCTGCCTTGTCCATTGTTTGTTCAGGCGGCAATGAACTAAAACCGCCATTAGAAAAAGGGTTTTGCTCTCCCTCTGGAGCCCCGCCCCCGCCGGTATCATCCTCCGGATAATCTTCTTCCGGTGCATTATCCAGCATGGAAAGGCGTGGAAGCCCGTGCGGAATTGAAGAGCCGCTGCCATTTACAGGCTGACTGCCCTGCGCGTTCTGAAAATTTTGCGCAGCCGCTTGAGTTTGAGCCTGAGCAGGCTGAACTGGAGTTTGTGGAGCCGCAGCAGCCTGGGAAGGCACCTGCGGCTGTGCAAAACTCATCATCTTCTGCTGATTGGTCTGAGAAGGCTGAACATTCACAGGGGAAGATGCAAGAGGAGCACCTGCTAAAAGAGCCTGTGCCGCATCAATTGCCTTTTTTACTTCCATGTTAGAAACATACTGACCAATCCAGCAGAGACGGCTGAAGGCAAGTTCAAGCTCGTAACGAGGACTAAGAGAATAGCGGATATCGCGGTAAAGCTGAAGGAAAATGCTGAGGGCGCGCTCAATCTGAATATTGTTCCAGGCTGTAAGCACCTCGCGGCTGTAACGCTCAGGAGAATTTCCCAAAAGAGATTCTTTAGTAACTCCGCTCTTAATCAAAAGAAGGGAGCGAAGATAATCTGCACAGTTAGAAATAAGCTGCTCAATAGAAATACCGCCCTGCAAGAATTCATCAAGAAGATTAATTACAGCATCTGCCTGATTTTTTGCGCAGGCTTCAAAAAGACTATTAAGGCGCTCAATTCCAACAAGGCCAAGCTTATCGCGGATTTTTTCGTAAGTAATGTGACCGTCACTGAAGGCAACAACCTGGTCGAACAAAGTGTAGGCGTCGCGCATTGAGCCGGTAGATTCGCGGGCAATCCAGAAAAGGGCTTCGTCATCAGCCTGAATATTAAGTTCTGCGGCAGCCTGTGCAAGGCATTCCTTTACCTTGTCGATTGCAACAAGGCGGAAGTTGAACTGCTGGCAGCGGGACTTAATTGTAGCCGGAACCTTCTGAAGTTCAGTAGTAGCAAAAATAAAGATTACGTATGGAGGCGGCTCTTCAATAGTTTTAAGCAGCGCGTTAAATGCCGAAGTCGAAAGCATGTGGACTTCGTCGATTATGTAAATCTTATAACGGCAGTTGCTTGGAGGGAAGAGAACTTCATCCTTAATCTGACGGATATTTTCTACACTGGTGTTTGACGCACCATCGATTTCTATAACATCAAGGCTTGAACCTTTTGTAATTTCCTGACAAGCCGAACACTGGCAGCAAGGATCTGGAGTAGGTCCGTTCTGGCAGTTAAGAGCCTTTGCAAGGATACGCGCAGTAGAAGTTTTTCCACATCCGCGCGGGCCGGAAAAGAGATAAGCATGAGCAATTTTTCCGGACAGTATTGAATTTCTTAAAGTTTCGGCAACAAATTCCTGACCAACCAAATCGCCAAGTTTCTGCGGCCTCCTTCTTGTAGCTGTTACTTCGTAAGACATGAATTTATTATAGAGGAATTTCTGAAAGGTGCAAAGAGAAGTAATAAATATGTAGGCAAAAAATGCGCAAGGGAGCAGAGCGTGATTCAAAAACACTTTGTTTGTGGCGGTCGCGAAAGCGGCCAGTCAAATAGTTTCTAAACCACAAACAACGTGTAGCGCATTATTGCGCGGTTTTGAAGCAGGCTCTGCGACCGGAAGCATTTTTAGTAGTCGCTTTTAATCATTTACTATATTATGTACTTATGAAAACTTCCGGTGAATTCCTTATCTTCTTACTATTGCTTATAACCAACGGCCGCGTTTTTTTTGTAGAACAGCGCAAAGACTCCATCGTACTGCTTTCACCAGTCGCCTTTATCCTTTCCATTTTTCAGATTGTTTCCTGGGGCTTTGATATTTTTACAGGCCTGGGGTTCGTGCTCGCCCTTCTGGTTTTGCTTTCCAACTTCCACGCCCTTTACCGCTATTTTGAACGCCTCTACGTTGACCACTACACCGTAAGAATGTACATATGGGCAATTTCAACAACCCTTATAAGCGCCGCAAGTCTTGTATTTTTGATTTATTTTGCCCCTTCAACTCCGCTTACAAACCGCCACGTAAACACAAGCGCACCCAACATCAAAATAAGCACAGAACGTTATACCGGTGATTTCAGAAGCGGCTTTACAGAAGCATCTCCCCTGCAGAAGACAAATCTGGCACTTCATACTTTTATAAAGGATGAAAAAACGCCTTCGGCGCCGGGGGATTATTCAGTCATTAACTCGCAAAATCTCTTACAAACGCCGGTTTTTGTATTCTTTCCGGATAAAAGGGCAGAAACTTACCATTATATACCCTATCTCCTGCAGCTGGCTCAACTTGGTTATACAGTTATCAGCTCGGACATAAACACCAAAGACAGTCTCTGGCTCCACAATTTCTTTGATAAAAAGTCTTTCCGCCGCTTTGGAATGATAGTGGCAAGCCTGCGCGACAAGTTTTACTTCAATTCACAGGCAGAATTTTACACCTACAATTATTCCCTTGAATGCGAGGCCGTTTTAAAGCTATTAAAGGAGAAATTCCCGCCAGAAACAAAATACATTCTTGCCAGTGATTTTATGGCAAATACTGCAATTCAGGATTATCAGAAAACCCACCCGGAAGAAATTGCAGGTCTTTTCTATATGAATGAACTTGATTCATCAGTTTACAAGACAGCTGGCTACGGTTTTGTAGACTACACAGATCCTCTTCTGGCAGCAGTTTTTGAAATTGACCGGGATAAAAGCGGCGATAATTCAAAGCGTGCTGCAATTTTAACAAAGGAGAAACTTGATGACCTTAAATCAGCTGAATGATTATTTCAACGCATTTTTAAAAGAGGAAGAGTTCAGCCGTGACGTTTCGCTGAACGGAATCCAGATTCAGAATAAAGAACCTGATAAAAAAGAAATAAAGAAAGTTGCCTTTGCAGTTGATGCCTGCGAAGCTACTGCCCGCCTTGCTGCAGAAGCGGGAGCCGATGCTCTTTTTGTTCACCACGGACTTTTCTGGGGCGGCTGTCAGACAATCACAGGAAGCTTTTACAAGCGTATTTCTACTTTTATAAACAATGATTTAGCCCTTATTGCCTACCACATTCCCCTGGACGCAAACATTCCTTACGGAAACAATGCCGGCCTTGCGGCGCGTATCGGACTGGATCTGGAAAAGGTTCAAAGATTCGCTGAATGGCTCGGGATGGAAATAGGACTCTGGGGAGAGCTTCCTGCTCCTGTGTCCGTTGAAGAGCTGGCAAAAAAAGCCCTGGCGCCGGGAGAAAAACCTCTGGCAATCCTTCCTTTTGGAAAAAAAGAAATCCGCACGGTTGGAGTTTGTTCTGGCGGTGCCACAGAAGACGTTGAGGCAGCAATCCAACTTGGCCTTGACGCCTACATCACTGGCGAAACAAGCCACGAACTCTACCACTATGTTGAAGAATGTGGAATCAACATGATTTCAGGCGGCCACTACCAGACAGAAACTCTTGGAGTAAATCTTGTAAAAGAAAAACTTGAAAAAGAGACTGACATTGAATGTATTTTTATTGATTTACCGACAAAACTTTAAAGTAAAGCAAAAAGAGGTTATATTAAACTTATGACAAAAGAATTAAAAAATAAGCTTATTCCTGTATCACTTGCCCTGCTTGTAATTATTTTAGACCAGATTACAAAGATACTGATTGTAAAAAATATTCCCCCTTACACAATCGGAGCTCAGTTTTTCGGAGATTTTCTCCGCATAATTCATGTTTCAAATAAGGGTGTAGCCTTCAGTCTGGGTGCCAGCTGGGGACAGCGCCTTCGTCAGCTTGTATTTTCCCTCATGCCGCTTTTAGTGGTAATAATTGTTGTCCGCGTTTATTTCCGCAACAAGGATTTTACTCAGCTTCAGCGCTGGACAATCATGGGAATTGTAGGCGGTGGCCTTGGTAACATTATTGACCGCATTTTCCGCCCGGAAGGCGTTGTAGATTTTATTGATGTAAAATTCTACGGACTTTTCGGCTTAGAACGCTGGCCAACCTTTAACGTTGCAGATGCTGCCGTTGTAGTATGCGGAATTTTACTTTTTGCATCATTTATTTTTAATGAAAAAAAGAAAACACAGGAGACAGCCTAAATGATTGAAAACGCAGATTTTTCACCGGAAGAACTTGAACGCCGTAAGCACGATAAAATTGAATACCGCAAAAAGCAGCGGGCATCAAATATTTTTATTCTTGCTTCAACTTTAATCCAGATTATTGAAACTTTGATTATTCTTTGTATTCTTCTCTGGTCAGACCTGATGATTATGTTCAAGGTTATAAAGATTAATGACGAAAGCGGCCCAACAATTCTTCAGCTTTCTTTCTTCATTTTATTTTTTGTCGGCCTTGTACTTGGATTTTTTGCCTACAAATACACAATGAAATTTATTGTAACAAAGTTTGACTTAAGCGGAAAACTGCTTGATACTACTATTGAACACTATAAATTCATCAAAAGAAAGAAGTAGGAGTTTCAGATGTCAAAAATTGGAATTATCGGAGCAATGGAAACAGAAGTAAAAATGCTCCGTTCAAAACTTGAAAACCCGGTAAGTACAGATTTTGCAGGACTTACTTTTTTTGAAGGCACTATAAACGGCAAGAATCTTGTGATTGTAAGAAGTGGCGTTGGAAAGGTAAACGCTGCTCTCTGTGCTCAGGCACTTGCCCTTAAATTCGGTGTTGCTAAAATCATCAATACTGGTATTGCCGGAGCAACAGGCGGCGGACTTAAGATTTTTGACTTTGTTGCCTCTACAGAAGCTGTTTACCACGACCTGAATATTGAATTCTTTGGCTATAAACCTGGTCAGGTTCCGGGAATGGAACCATTTTTTACAGCAGACAAGACAATGGCAGACGCCGCTGTAAAAGCCTTTGCAAATACAAAATTCGCAGCCGAGCATAAAATTCTTCAGGGAAGAATTGCTTCCGGCGATCAGTTTATTTCTGATTCAGCCGTAAAAAATCATATTAAGGAAGTTTTCAATCCTCTTTGTGTAGAAATGGAAGGAGCCGCTATTGCCCATGCCTGCACTCTTAACAAAGTACCTTTCCTTATTCTACGCTGTATGAGCGACATGGCTGATGATGCAGGCGAAAATACTTACAACTTCAACGAGGATTCTGCAGCAGAAGCAAGTGCTCAGCTTGTTCTGGAGCTTATCAAACTCATTTAATTTAATAGATGAATATATTATTCAAATTCAAAGAAACAGCAGTCTCAGTTCTGCCGGTCATTCTGATTGTACTGGCACTGGGACTTACTGTTGCCCCCCTGGAAAAAATTTTTCTGCTTCGCTTTGTAATAAGCGGCCTTCTTTTGATTTTCGGGCTAACCCTCTTTTTGCTTGGCGTAGACCTTAGCATTCAGCCCATGGGAGAGCGTTCCGGCGCGGCACTTACAGCAAAAAAAAGCCTTCCCCTTCTTTTGATAACAGCCTTTGTAATTGGTTTTATTGTAACAGCCGCTGAACCTGATATTCAGGTATTCGGAAGCCAGGTAAAAAGCGTATTTCATTTTGTAAATAAAACCAGCTTCACCTTTGCAATTGCAGTCGGCGTAGGCATTTTTATTATGATTGGCCTCTTACGCACGGTTTTAAAACTGCCACTTAAAATAACCCTTTTAATTTCCTACATAATTCTTTTTGCAGTTTCCTTTTTTGTTCCAAATGCCTTTATAGGAATCGCTTTTGACTCGGGAGGAGCAACAACAGGACCAATGACAGTTCCTTTCATTATGTCACTGGGAATTGGTGTTGCCCGCGTAATGACTTCTAAAGATGAAAACTCCAGCTTTGGACTTACAGGAATTGCAAGCATAGGACCTGTTCTTGCGGTTTTAATTTATGGAATTGTAAGCTTTACATCTTCCGCAGGCTCGGAGGCGGCAGCGGGGGCGGCTGCTTCCCTTGCAGAAAGTGGTGTGGAAATTGCGGGTGACTGTACGGCACTTGATTTTGCAGCCGCCACCGAATCATCTTTGACAGGAAATCTTTTTAAGCCTTTTGCAAGCGTATTTGGAGAAATTTTCCACGAGGCGCTTTTTTCTATTCTTCCGATTTTTGCTCTTTTTGTAATTTTTCAGATCTGGCTTTTGAAAATGACTGCCAGACAGGTTACAAGAATTGTAATTGGTTTTATTTATTCTTTTACCGGCCTGATAATTTTTCTGCTGGGAGTTCACGGCGGATTTTCTGATGCGGGAGCGGAACTTGGACGCATTCTTGGGCAGAAGGCACTGAGCGCAGGAGGAGCCTGGTACTTACTTTTGATTGTAACAGGTTTAATTCTCGGCGCCATTATTGTCTGCGCTGAGCCTGCGGTCTGGGTTTTAAGCGAACAGGTGGAGCAGGTTTCGGGTGGTACAATCAAGCGAAAAATGCTGCTGGTCTTTCTTTCGGTGGGAACGGCAATTGCAATTGGAATTGCCCTCTGGCGGGCTGTCAGCGGCTTTAGCCTGAAGTCTGTGCTTATTCCGGGCTACCTTCTTGCCATGCTTTTAATGCTTTTCTGCCCGGCTATGTTTTCAGGAATTGCTTTTGATTCAGGCGGAGTTGCATCGGGGCCTCTTACCTCCACTTTTGTACTTTCCTTTACGATTGGAGCTGCGAGCGGAGGTTCGGGCGGCAGTGAATCTTTCGGAGTAATTGCACTGGTTGCCATGATGCCTTTGATTGCAATTCAGATTATGGGAATTGTCTTTAAGATGAAGCAGAAAAAAACAGAAGGAGAAGTTGAGCATGTTTAAACTGATAGTAAGCATTGTTCCGCATGACTGCGGCGAACTGATTACAGGCGCAGCGGCGGCAAAAGGCGCTGGCGGCGGAACAATCATGATGGCGCGCGGAACCGCACAAAGCAATATCATTCAGCTTCTGGGACTTGGCGACACCTCTAAGGATATTGCCTACGTAATTGTAGATGATTCAATTTATGATGATGTGCGCAAAGAAATAATTTCCGCCACAGAAAACAAGAAAAAAAGCTTTGGCGTTCTTTTCAGCATAAACATAGGGGACTTTATTAAGGCTGGCCATACAGAAGATTCAGCGTCCACAGAAAAAACAGTCAACAAGGACAAGGAAGGAGAAGAAATGAAATACACTGTAATAAACGTAATCGTAAATAAAGGCTATGCAGACGACGCAATGGCAGCAGCAAGAAAGGCAGGTGCCGGTGGCGGAACAATTTTAAGTGCCCGCGGAACTGCAAAAGAAGGCGATGCAAAATTCTTAGGAATGGAAATTGTGCCGGAAAAAGACCTTTTGATGATTGTTGTACCGGCTGAAAATGCAGATCAGGTTGTTCAGGCAATAAAGGAACTTCCATGCATGCAGAAGGCCGGAAGCGGAATTATTTTCTGCAGCAAAGCCCACGACTTTACTCTGCTTGGAAAAAAATAAGGCCTGGGGTCAGCATGACTTTCCCTATTTTTTCCTCAGAATAATCATAGTCATATCGTCTTTAATTTCACCGTCTGCACGGAACTGCTTAAGATATCGATTAATTTGCTTTATCTGCTCTTGCAGAGGAAGATTTGCGCAGTTATTTACCTGTTCCATAAAGGCTCTTGTTATAAAACGCTCGCCTTCAAAATTTTCACAATCAGAAATTCCATCAGTATAAAGAACGATTTCATCACCCCGGTCAAAATGAACAAACTGGGAATAATAATAAGCCGGGAAACCGGAAATACCAATTGAACCGCCGGCAAATTCTCCAGACTTTTCTAAAAAGGCAGATATTCCGGAATCCTTTCTGTAAATAATAGGATAAGGATGACCTGCATTTACAATTTCAATTTCACTATCCTTAATGCGCATTAAAATACCTGTAAGATAATTCTGAATCTTACCCTTTTCCGTAATAACGCGGTCATTAATGATATTCATTATTTCCCAAAGTTCATAATCCTGCTGATTTGTAAACTCCTGCTGGATAATGTTTTTTACCAGCATAGTTACAAGACCGCTGGAAATTCCGTGCCCCGAAACATCAAAAAGTCCCACTCCGTTTGTACCGTCCGGGGTATTATAAAAATCATAAAGGTCGCCGGAAACTCCCGCAAGAGGACGGTTGTAATAGGCAACATCCCAGCCGGGAATTACAACAGAATCATGACGGTAGAAATTCTGCTGGATAAAGGCAGCCAGACGGATTTCCTTTTCAAGATTTTCGCCGTGCTGCTTCAGTTCGACCTCTACCGAATGGACGACATAGGTATAAATCAAGATAACCAGAATAATCATCGTAAGGCTCAAAATGATATTCACCATTCGGAAGGTCAAAAGAGCATTAGGATGAAGAATAAAGCGGCTCTTAAAATTTATAAAATTCAAGGCAAAGAAAATTGTGGTTGTTATAGAAGTGAAGATCGCTGAAATCTTAAAATTCTCTTCAAAAACCAGATATGGAAGGGTTCCCATCAAAAAGACGAAAAATTTAAAGTTTGTATAGGAACCAAGACAGTATTCGGCAAAAATCTGATGAACTGTAACTTCAACCGAAGCAATAAGATAAAGTAGCACATAAGAATGATGGCGGGGAATTAAAATCAGAAGAACTGTAAAAAGACTGACGCTAAAAATGTTGAAAAAGAACATAGGATAAACACGAAGAATTCCAAAAACTACCAGAACCCCTGCATGATAGATAAGGGCACAAAGCGTTGTAAAAAAGGCAATGAGTTCAGAACGCCCGTGAGAAGTAGTCAATTTTTCATGATTTATTAAATTAAAAAACATTTAGCCTGAATATTTTAACACATTTTTTAAATAAAACGATAAAATTATTGCATGAATTTGGAAAATATTGTTATTGTTTTGGATCATCCTGATGAAGCCAGAAATATCGGGGCCGCCTGCCGTGCCATGGCTAATAATGACATTAAGGAACTGCGAATTGTAGGAAAGCGTGAAGATTATGATGTGGAAAAAGTTCACGTACTGGCAATTCACGCGGCCTATATTTTTGATAAGGCTAAGTTTTATGAGGATATAAATGCCGCCACCGCAGACTGCTCTTTGAGTGCCGGAACTACCCGACGCCGGGGAAAAAACCGCAAGGGAAAACTTTTACTGCCTGAAGAATTTGCAGAGATTGCAGAAAGCGGCAAGGTTGCCATAATCTTTGGAAACGAAAGAACCGGTCTTACAGACGAGCAGCTTGATATGTGCACACTGGGAGTTGCAATTCCATCCTCGAAGGAGTTTGGCTCTCTTAATCTTTCTCACGCCGTTCAGATTATCTGCTATCATCTTTTCCGCCAGAATATGAAGGCCAGCGGAAAAACTGACGCAGGCTATACTCCGCTTTCGCTCTCACGCCTGGACAAAACCGTTGCAAACATTACCGATAACCTTCAGAAAATCGGCTTTTTTAAGCTTGCAGGCCGCCCGGATATGGAACGCTTCTGGCGCAGTCTTCTGGCCCGTGCTGCCCTCTCCGAAAGCGAGGCACAATATATAGAAAAAACCTTTACAAAAATGGCTGGCTTGGCAGCACGAAACGGGGTAAATACGAATTCCCAAGAATAAATAAGTGTTTCTATGCATAAAAACACTTGCATAATTTTTGAACTTAATATATATTAAAAATATGAAGGCAAACTTAAACTTCACATTTCAGACTTCTCAGAAATACGGCACAAAGCTGGCTTACTTTTACTATTACTGGTATTATTTCTTCTCTTCTGGGTTCTTTGGTATGTGCCGTTAATATAAATGAAACTTCATTAAATTAAGGTAAATACAAGGGAACTCTAAAAAGAGTTCCCTTTTTTTATATATATGTGGTAAAGCTAAAAAATTGCTGCATCGCAATTTTTCTTAACGCTTTGCTATTGCACACCGCGAGCTCTGACCGGCTCGCTTACACAGGAGCATTTTATGATTATCACATTGAAAAAGGAAGCCACACAGGCACAGACAGACGGACTTATTGCCAGCCTCAAGGAAAAAGGCTTTGGAGTCCACGTTTCAAAAGGTGAAAGCATGACCATCTTGGGTCTGCTGGGCGACACTTCAAAAGTTGACCCTGATGACTTTTTGGGTATGGACATTGTAGAAAAAGCTGAACGCGTATCGGCTCCTTATAAAATGGCAAGCCGCGCCTTCCACCCGCATAACACTGTAATCGAAGTTGGTGGCGGTCAGGCAGGTGTAACACCATGCACAATCGGCGACGGAAAATCAGTTGTAATTATCGCCGGTCCTTGTTCTGTAGAAAACGAAGAGCAGATTATGGACGCTGCCCGCGCCGTAAAAAAAGCAGGCGCAACAATTCTCCGCGGAGGCGCTTACAAGCCACGCACTTCTCCTTACAGCTTCCAGGGTCTGGGCGCAGAAGGAATCAAGCTCCTTGAAAAAGCCAAAGCCGAAACAGGACTTCCAATCTGCACAGAGCTTATGAGCGCCAGCGAACTCAAATACTTTGAAAACGTAGATATGATTCAGATTGGTGCCCGCAACTTCCAGAACTTCGACCTTCTTAAGGAAGTTGGAAAAACACACAAGCCAGTTCTCCTTAAACGCGGTCTTTCCGGCACAATCCAGGAACTTTTGATGAGCGCCGAATACATCATGGCAAACGGCAATGAAAACGTAATCCTCTGCGAACGCGGAATCCGCACCTTCGACGGCTACACCCGTAACTGCCTGGACGTAAGCGCCGTTCCATACCTCCACAAATACACACACCTTCCGGTAGTGCTGGACCCAAGCCATGCCTGCGGAATCCGCTGGATGGTAGGCACCCTCGCCTGCTCTTCAATTGCAGCCGGCGCCGATGGTCTGGAAATCGAAGTTCACTGCAACCCGGAAAAAGCCCTGAGCGACGCCAGCCAGCAGCTTACACCAGCCCTCTTCGAAGAGCTCATGGATAAGATGAGAAAGTACGCTGCAGTAGAAGGACGCACGCTGTAGTTTGAATAATGATTTAGGAAGATAAAGTTTTTGAAAAATGCGGAGCAAGGGTTCGTCATTTGCGGAGCATTGAACGAGGGAAGAGCAAGGCTGCTGTAAGCAGGCTTGCGGTATAATAAAATACCTTACCTCGTTCTCGGCGGAGTAAATGACGGTTCCTTGCGGGAGCATTTTTCCTAAGGGGAATTTTTATGAAAGCATTAAACACACTTACATACGGCATTGTCGGCCTCGGCATTATGGGAGGCTCAATTGCTAAAGCCATCCGTCAGAACATCCTCTGGCAGAACGGCTCTCAGGGCCAGATACTCGCCTGCAACCGAAGTACAGCCTGCCTTGCCCAGGCAACCGCCGATGGCATTGTAGACGGCATCTACACCTCCGATGAAGTAAAGGAAATGCTTCCCCTCTGCGACGTACTTTTTATCTGCCTTTACCCTCACGCCACCCTGGATTTTATCCGCGACAACCGCGACTACTTCAAATCAGGTTCAATCATCACCGATATCAGCGGTGTAAAAGGCATTTTTGAAAAATCCATGCCGGACATTCTCCGCCCGGATGTAGATTTTATCATCGGTCACCCTATGGCCGGCGGCGAAAAAGAAGGCTACGCTCACTCATCTGCCCAGTTTTTCGTAAACCACAACTACATTTTGATTCCGCAAGACTACAACAAGCCCGAAAATCTTGATGTAATGAGAAACCTCATCACCCTGATGGGCTTTACAAGAATCACCGAAACTACCTGCGATACCCACGACTACAAAATCGGATTTACCAGCCAGCTCTGCCACGTAATTGCCAGCGCCCTTGTAGAAAGCGCCCAGGATGAAGGAATCACAGCCTTCGGCGGCGGCAGCTTCGAAGACCTGACCCGCATCGCCATGATAAACGCCCCTCTCTGGACCGAGCTTTTCATCAGCAACAAAGAAAAACTTGTTCAGCACATCGACAACTTCCAGAAAATGATGACCAGCTTCCGCACCGCCATCCAGAACGAAGACGCCGAAACTCTCAAGGCTCTCCTGGAAGACACCCGCGAGAAGCGCATGAAGATGGGAAGCATTAGAACGGTTGTAAAATAAATTTTACTTTATTCCTTCCTAAAAAAATTCTCTTGTTTACTCTGATAAATAGGATAAAATTAACATGATAAGGGTAAGCAGGATAATGAAAAACAATGGCTATAACCGCTGGAATATTATAAACAAGATTTTTATGGATAACTTTCTCGCGGCGTCTTTTATTGAGCTGTCAGCGGTAGGAAGCATGCTGATTGACGGTATTGTTGTAAGCCGCTTGATGTCTGCGCAGGCAATGGCTTCTTTTGGTATTGCACAACCGATTTTCAGTATTATTGCGATTTTCTTTGGGCTTTTTGCGACCGGAATGTCTACTATCTGTTCTCAGGAACTGGGACGGGGTAATGTTGGGGAATACAACCGGATTTTCTGCACGGTATTTTATATTTCCGGTATTTTTTCGCTGATTTCGATGGCGGGGGTCGTGATTTATTCAAAAGGGGTTGCGACAGCTTTTGGAGCTTCGGGAAATGATGTCGTTCTACTTGCCGGAGCTTCGGATTATATCCGGGGAATCGGAATCGGCATACCAGCCTTTATTCTTTGTGCGGTGCTGGCTCCGGCACTTCAGATTGATAACGGACGCAGACGCGTGGTAATTTCATCAAACGTAGATGCTGTTCTTGATATCATTCTGGACTTTGCTGCGGTCAAAATGGGACTGGGACTTTTTGGAATAGGTCTGGCATCGTCGGCTGCAAGATATGTACGACTGATAATTCTTATGCTTCATTTTCTTGGAAAGTCTCATTATCTGCATTTTGTTGCGCTCAAAACAAATTTCTCTGAATTTTTTCACTGGCTTTCTTATGGAACAGAAAAGGCCTGGCGCAGGCTGGGAAATGTTATCAGGCCGGTATTTGTAAATAAGCTTGTTTTGTTTTACGGCGGTACGATGGCCATGACAGCTATGTCTGTCCGCGCAAATCTCTGTGAGCTTTCTGAGATTTTTGCGGTTGGTCTTGCCGATACTGTGGGGCTGCTGGCAGGAATTTACTACGGCGAGAAAAATTCAGAGGCCGAGCTTATACTTGGAAAAAAAGTTCATACTACCTGCGGAATTTTCTGCGGTGCCGTCAGCATCATTCTGCTGCTGCTTTCATGGCCGATTTCGGTTTTCTATTCGCCGGAGGGCGGTCAGGTTACTCATTTTATCTGGATTACGATAATCGGCGTTGCCCTGCAGACTCCTTTACAGGCGCTTGTCCGCTCCAGAATCAGCTACTTACAGAGGGTTCAGCAGATGGGTAACATGAGAATTATGATTATCACATCTACTGTGGTCTTCCCTATTGTAAGCAGCCTTCTTCTTGGATTTTTCTTTGGAGTTTACGGAGTTTTGCTCTGTTACACTCTAAGCGATTTGCTTTCGCTTGTAAGCATCTGGCTTTATTATGTAATTAAGCAGCGCCATTTCAGGCCAAAGGCAGAAGATTATCTTAATCTGCCTGATGACTTTCAGATTCCGCCGGGAGACATTATTGCCCTGGATATAAGGAATATGGAAGATGTTGCTTTAACATCAGAAATGCTGAGTGCTTTTTGCATCGGTCACAAGCTTGATGAAAAAATTGCCAACCGGGCGGCTGTCTGCTTTGAAGAAATGGCTTCTAATACGGTCAAGCACGGATTTCCTCTGCAAAGAAAGCGAACTCCTCTGATAGATGTTCGTGCTGTCTTTTCTGATAATAAACTGATTATCCGCCTGCAGGATAACTGCCCTAAATATGATGTAGGAAAACGAATTGCGGCTCTAAATAAATCTAAAGAGGCAGACAAACTTGCAAATCTTGGAACCTGGGTTGCCCTAAAGCTGACAGATAATTTCAAATACGTTTATTCTTTTGAAACTAATACTATTTTTATGGAGTTTGAGATTAAGAAGGAATAGGCAGGGGGAGGATTCCCCCTCTTTTTTTTATTCTTCTTGACTTTATAATATAACACTGTTAAAATATCACTGTTAGATATTATTTTCCACGGGGGAATTATGCGAAATCCGAATACGCAGATTACAGCGCTTATCAAAGAAAAGACGCTGGGGCTTTTGATGAAAAAAAATCCGGAGCAGATCGGGATGAGGGATATTGCGGCGGAATGCGGGATTACGGCGACGAATATATATCATTACTACAAGGATAAGGACAGGCTTTTTCAGGCGGTGTCGTTGGATTGTCTTAATGAGCTGAACGGGCGGATTAAGGAGAGTGTCAAAGGCGGGGATATCAGGGAAGATATTCTGAACGCAATCGGCACTTTTGAGGACTGGTGTTTTGAAAATCCGCGGCGGGCTCTGCTTGTTATGCAGGGAATAAAATCGGCGGACGACGCGAGCGAGGAAATGATTGAAGCCTTTTATGTGTGTAACCGAACGGGCGGAGAGCTTTTGTCGCGGGCTGTGAGTCTGGGGCTGGCAAAATCGGATAACGTGCGGCTTGATATCGATATTCTTGTGTCGGGGCTTTGGGGCTGCATCGAGGCGGTGCTTCTGAAAAAAAGTGAACCAGAATACTGGGAAAACAGGAAGGATTTTACCGGACGCTTTGTTGACTTGTGGTGTAAGGGGATTTTCACTGAATGAATATTTTAGTTTTGAATGGCAGCCCGCGGAAAAATGGAAATGTGGCTAAGACTCTGCGACGGCAGCTGGAAAAGCTTACTGCTAGTGTGGCTGCCGGCACAGACTCAAATGAGGGCGGTTGTCAGGTGATTTGGGAAGACGTTTGCGATTTGTCTTTTGATTTTTGTAAGGGCTGTATGGCCTGCCGGTCGAAATCTGACTGTGTTATGCAGCTTGATGACGCTCACAAAATCGCCTGCGAAATCAAAAACTGCGATATGATTTTTGTGGGAACGCCTGTTTACTGGGGCAACATGAACGGAAAATTAAAATCGCTTTTTGACAGGCTTGTTGGCGTTATGATGGCTGAATCAAAAATGGGGATTCCTCGCCCGATTCACAAGGGGAAAAAGGCGGTAATCGTTACCAGCTGTACAACGCCCTTTCCTTTTAATTACATTTGCGGACAGTCTATAGGGGCAGTTCGCGCGGTGAAGGAAATTCTGAAATCTTCGGGATTTAAGGTTGTTAGAAAGGTGAATATATCAAATACGAAACGGAGAGGATTATGAAAAAATTTATCAGCGCTATTTTAATTTTATTTAGCTTTGCGGGGGCCTTTGCAAAGGAGATTTCGGTAAAGGTAAGTCCGGGCGAACACTGGAAGGAAAAACGGGAGCCTCAGGTGGCTGTCTGGCTGGAAGATGAAAAGGGAAATTATATACGCACGCTTTATGTTACTGAACGAGCCAGTCACAAAAGCTGGATTTTTGGTCCTAAGGAAGGAAGACCGGAGTCTCTGCCGGTTTGGTATGGGGCGTCTAAAAATGAAAGTGCATCTGACAAAGTGACAGTGTCCCACAATCTCGATGCCGTCACAGGGGCCACTCCAAAATCCGCCCTTACTCTTACCGCGCAAATCGAAGTCCGTGACTACATCATAAAAGCCGAATTCAACAACAGCTTTGACTACAACGATTTTTACACCAAGAAAACTTCCGGCGTAAACGGCCAGCCCTCGGTAGTTTACACTGCAAAAATCCCGGCAGAACTTGCGCCCGGGCAGGAAATCACACTGGAATTTGAAGGCACCGGCTCGCTGACAGGCGAAGACGGCAAAATCAATAAAAGCACGGAAAATCTTACGACGGCAAAGAAGATTGTAAAGGCGGTTACGGTAAAGTTAAACTAAAGGCTTACTTTATCTTTAACGTCCTCAAATACGCTTTCTGCTCATCAGTAATTCGGTAACTTTCAATCGCCTTCTGGATGGCCTTATTGTGAGTCCATTTTTCAAGGCGATTTTTTTCTATGTAAGGGAGGGTGGCCTCGTACTGCTTGGCAAGGGCGGTGGCAAAATACCAGGCAATCATCATGTTGATGTAATATTCTTCCGAGTGGACGGCGGCAACCATTTCCAGATATTCCGGCTTAAAATCCTCGTCCAGGAAAAGCTGCATAAGTTTTCCGATTGCAAAACGCACGGTGTAAGTGTGTTCAGATTTTATCCAGCGGAAGATGTAAGGCAAAAGTTCATTTTTATGCTTCTGAAAAGCCTTTGTAGAAGCCTGGTCGCAGGTCGCCCAGTTATCAACATAAGGCAAAAAAGCTTCTACCTGGGAAATACACTTTTCAAAATCCTTTTCTTCGTTGATTAAAAAGGCGTGAAGCTGATTCTGGTCAAAATATTTGTGGGGGAGAGAAGAAAGAAAATCGCTGACTGCCAGGGCTGCCTTTTCGTCGCTGGAGGCGGCCTTGTGCAATTCTTTTGCAAAAGCCTTAAGAGCCGGAGTCCTTACCCCAATCACGCTGTCAGCAGCGATGTTAGGAATCAGCTTAGCCTGAAAGTCGCGGTATTTTGTATCCTGAAGCTCAAAAAGCCGCCCAGTGATTTCTTCTTTTGTCATAGGCCCTCCTGGGGACTTAGTTTTTCACAGCTTTTATTGAATTGTCTTCCCCGAGCAGCACAACCTTCGGCTGCCAGCTGTCGGCGTCTTTTTCCTCAATCGTGGTGTAAGTTACAATAATCACCTTGTCTCCCACGCAGGCTTTGCGGGCAGCGGCCCCGTTCAGACAAATCTCGCCTTTTTTTCCTGGAATGATGTAAGTCGAAAAGCGCTCGCCGTTATTTACGTTCAGAATGTCAACTTTTTCCCAGTTGTGCATTCCAGCCGCCTTACAAAGTTCAGTATCAATGCTGATTGACCCCTCGTAATTCAAATTAGCGTCCGTAACAGTCGCTCTGTGTAATTTAGCCTTCAAAACTGTAATATCCATATTTCACCTCAAAAATCTATTTCAGGAGGGGAAAGCCTTCCCCTGGCTCGCACTTTGTTGCTCGCCACCCCTTCTGCGGGGACACCCCGCAACGCCCCGTTTTAGTTCATATCCAATGCGCATTTAATTCCCAGAAGCACCAGCTCCGGGCACATTTCGTCAAAAAGGGACTCGCCGTCAAAAATGCGCGAAAATCCGCCGGTTCCAATTATATAAGGTTTTTCACCTTTGAAAATAGTGCGCTCGTACTGGCGGGTCAGTTCCTTGACAGCACCAAGATTTCCCCAATACAAGCCCGACTGAATCGCCTCAATTGTAGAAGTTCCGCAGGCATGTTCCGGGCGGACAATTTCTACAATCGGAAGCTTTGCCGTACCACTAGCCAGTGCTTCCACACTGATTTTCATACCCGGCATAATGGCACCGCCAAGATACTCTTTTCCGCTGGTCACAACATCAATCGTCGTAGCCGTTCCCATATCAATTACAATCAGATTTTTTCCCGGATGCAGCGACATGGCACCAATGGCAGCCGCAATTCGGTCAGCACCGATTTCCTTAGGATTGGCATACTTCAATTTCAAACCGGTCTTAATTCCCGCCTGAATAAAAAGCGCCTTCTGATTAAAATATTTTGTAAAAGCGCTTGAAAGCGAATAATTAATAGAAGGAACAACCGAGCAGACACCGATTCTCTCAACCTTCTGCCAGCGAAAGCCATTCTCGCGAATCACCGAGCGGAAAAAAAGCCCGATTTCATCCGAAGTCGTCTTAGCACTGGTCGTCTGGCGGAACTGAAGCACAAGCTTTCCGTCCTCAAAAAGACCGCCCGTAATCTGTGTATTTCCAACATCAACTGTTAATATCATTTTTCACTTTCTCCTGCCAGATTCAAAATCGCCTTACCAAGCCCCGCAAGGTCGCCTGCCCTCGCCGCTTCTTCCATTGCCCGTCCGTAAATCACACAGGGATGGACAGCTCCCTTAATCTCGCTCAAATCGTTCGACACCACAAAATCAGGAGATAAAAGATAATTTTCGTTAGCGTCAAACACCTTTTTCACCGCCACCTTCCGCTCGCCCACGCTCGCATTTGAAGTCAGCTTAAAAGCGATAACTCTTGTCTTATCTCCACTCCAAAACTTCAGACTATCTACCAGCTTGGGATTCTTCTTCATCTTTACCACAAGTTCTACACCGGCAGGCACTTTGCTTACCGAACCGCACTCGTATTCTTTTCCGTCAACTATAATCTGATAAGGCGAGTAGTCGCTCACAGCCGCCGCATGAACAATCAAATCATAAGCGCCGTTACGGCATTCACTTTCCAAAGCAGAAGCCAGCTGGGCAAAAGTTTTATAGGTCAGAAGGCGGGCTTTCTGGGCCTTTACCGCACGCTCAGAAACAATTTCCGTTACTTCGTGCCCTACATCCGCAAAAAAATCCGCCAGAAAAGCCGAAGTACGCCCGGTAGAAAAATTGCAGACAGCGCGCACGTTATCAATAGGCTCTTCCGAACCGCCGCCAGTAATTAAAATCTTCATAAAACCTCATTAATAAACGAGTTCACCTAAAAAAGGCTTCCGGTCGCAGGGCATTTGTCAAAACCGCGCCATAAGGCGCTACATGCTATTTTTGTATTGAAACTATTAAATGCGCCGCTAGCGCGGCAGACAAAAATAGAATGTTTTTGCCAAACGCCCTGCTCCCTCACGCCTTTTTTTGCTATGTCTTTTCCTTATGAAATAGCTTTTTCTATATATTCCAATGCCTCCGCCGGCTCAAGCAGTCTTCCAACTCCTGTAGTACCGCAGGCAAGTTCACCTTCCCCGCAAGGAAGAATCTTTGCTCCCCAGCCTTCCAGCTTTTTCAAGCCTTCCTGAACAGACGGATGACGGAACATATTTGTATTCATAGCAGGGGCAATCAAAAGCGGCTTCTGGAAATTATTTGCAAGACAGACAGCGCCAAACAAATCATCAGCAAGGCCGGCAGCCAATCGGTTAATTGTATTTGCACTGCAAGGGTAAGAAATAATCAAATCAGCCCAGTTCTGCGCAAGATGAATGTGAGGAATCGGGTCGTCGTTTCCAAACATAGAAGTTTCTAGCTTGTTATGGCTAAGTCCTTCAAAACTTGCGGCCCCCACAAACTTCAGCGCATCCTCGCTTGCAATAACGCGCACATTATAACCGTTTTTAGTCAGCAGACTCGTAAGCGCACAAGCCTTATAACAGCTGATACTGCCGGTTACATGAAGTAATATATTCTTTCCCATAATTTATACTCCTGTAGAAATCAACCTTCCAAAGCAAAAAAGACTTCCGGTCGCGGTGTGTGATGCGAAACCGCGCGATATCGCGCTACACGCTGATTGTTGCAAAGTAACTATAGATTTGACCGCTCAAGCGGTCACAACAATCAGAGTGTTTTCGCACCACGCACCGCTCCCTCGCGTCATTTTTGCTTTACAACTTAAATTGCCACATTATCAATAAGTCTTACTTCCTCTAAGAACACAGCTGCATACAGTCTGTCATCCTTCTTAGTAACGTAATCTACCTTAAATCCAGCAGCCTCAAGCTTAGCCGCAATTTCTTCTTCCGAACCGCCGCCCGCAAGAATCTCATGGAACTTAGGAGCAAGGGCAAGACCAGCTGGGCTCAATTTTCTGTTACGGCTTGAAATTGCAAGGCCGTTATCTTCGCGAACAATCGGACAAGGAATAAGCTCAATATCCATAAAGAAAGCCTTAACCATTCCGTCCAGAAGCTTATACTGCTGGAAGTCCTTTTCGCCAAAATAAGCGCGGGTCGGACGCACAATATTGAAAAACTTCATTACAACAGTCAAAACGCCGTCAAAATGTCCCGGTCGTTTAGCACCGCACAATTCCTTGCTGAAACGCTTTTCTGTCAGCATGTAAGCATAGTCATCCGGGTACATAACCGGGTAAGTCGGCGCAAAAAGATAGTCCACGCCGGCCTTTTCCAAAAGCGCGCAGTCATCTGCAAAGTTAGCAGGGTAAGTTTCCAGATCCTTCTTGTCGTTAAACTGAGTCGGATTCAGATAAACGCTGGCCACGCTGATGTCGTTTTCCGCAATCGCCCTCTTCATCAGCGATAAATGCCCCTTATGAAGTCCGCCCATAGTCGGCACAAAACCCACGCTCTTATCGCCAAAAGTTTTTCTAATTTCCTTAAATTCTTCAACCGTCTTAATAATTTTCATATTTCGCCTCGATATATTTAATTGGGAGGGGGAAGTCTCCCCCTGGTTCCAGCCTGCTTCGCAGTCTTCCACCACCCTCTCTGCGGGGACACCCCGCAACGCCCCGTTATTACTTTATTTCGTCGCCCTTAGGGAACTCTCCCGAATGTACATCCGCACTGTACTGATTCAGGGCGCCCTTAATCAATTCAAGTCCGTTCAAATACTGGCGAACAAAGCGAATCTTAAATCCGCTCATGCCAAGCATATCAAACAGAACCAGCACCTGACCATCACACTCTACGCCCGCTCCAATTCCAATAGTCGGAATCGAAACCGCCTTAGTGATTTTTGCCGCAAGAGCCGCCGGAATACATTCCAGAACGATAGCATAGCAGCCAAGCTTTTCCGCAATTTTTGCTTCTTCAATTATTTTTTCAGCAGCTTCTTCAGTTTTACCCTGCATCTTGTGGCCGCCGAATGCGTTATAAAACTGCGGAGTCAAGCCCAGATGAGCCATAACAGGAATACCGCTCTGAACGATGTGGGCAACAACATCTTCCTGCCCGTACATACCTTCAATTTTTACAGAGTTAGCACCCGCAACCAGAAGCTGACCAGCGCAGTCAGTTGCATATTCAATTCCCTTGCGGGTAGTCAAAAATGGCATATCAGCAACAATGTACTTGTCCGGCGCCCCGTTGCGAACGCTTCTGGTATGCTCAACCATCCATTCCATTTTTGCAGGCACAGTAGTCTTTTCGCCGTGCATAACCATAGAACAGCTGTCGCCAATCAAAATACAGTCAATGTCAGAATCGTTAATAATCCGCGCAAAAGTCGAATCATAACAAGTCACCATAGAAATTTTACGATTTTCACTTTTCCACTTAGGGAAATCAAGAGTAGTCATAGTACCTGTCCTCCATTGGATCACGTCTATATTAATGATAAGAAAGAAATACCTGGTGCAATTTGACCAAGCCACACAAATCTCAGCCGCAAAGGTCTAAGTTCGTTACTATATAATAGAATTATGTGGAAAATTGTGCAATAACTAGGAATTTTTTACAAAAAAATGGGTTTTTAATAAGTGTAAACAGAATAAACGCTAAAGCCCTTTTCATCGTCTTCTTCCCAGTATTCATACACGGGAACAAGGCGATTTTTTTTGTCTTTTTGTAAGTCAGAAGCTTTATTTTGCCCATCCAGCTGAGAAAGACTTCTTGCAGTTTCTAAATCAGCGGCACATCCAACTCCAACAAGAACACATTCGTCTTTTGCTATACCCAATTTCTTTCGTAATAGCTTTTCATTATGGTTTAAAATATAGGTTTCAAGCCACTTTGGATTCTGAGGCAGTCCCATTTCCATACCTTTCCATTTTACAATTTCTGAAAAGGCATGGAATGAAATGAGAAAACTAACGATTGTAAAAAGAGTTATTTTCTTCATTCTGTTACAGACGACCTTATATAATCATAAAAGGCTTTGGAAAAATCTTTTTTGATTTTGTTTGTCAGGGAAGTCTCTGCTTTATGCTTTGCTTCATCATAATCTACATGAGCCTCGCGGCCTTTTATTGAAAATGGAACTAATTGATGAGATGTTTTGTTATCTAGGATGTAGCTTTCAGCATTGTAACGACAGCGAACCGTCTTTTTGTCACTAGTATCAGAACGTTCAAAGTCAAATTTTGCAAGAAGCTGGTATCGCGCAGAAGTATCAGCAGTTGCCTTAAATCCGGCTTCTGCCACTGCCTGACTAAATGCATCCTTATATCTGCCATTTTCATCATTAGAAGTCTGAATACAAATTGGAATCTGCTTTGCAATTTCCATCTTTTTTGCATGCAATTTCTTTGATGAAGGACAGAAAGATTTTAAATCATCCACGACCGGCGGATTTATTACAGCAAGTTTCTTAAGATGATTTTCATTCTCCAGGGCTATATCTTCTGCAAAATCATATGCACCAAAACCGTCGAAGGAATATAAATCTTTTTCACCGTTCTTAATTACAGTTTCAATGGCAGCAGCATTTTTCTTAATCATGTCTGAATAAAGCTCTGTTGCCTTTGATTTATCAAGAACTGCAATTGCATACCAGGTATCCTTATCATCAAACCAGAATTCTTTTACCTCAACACCTATTAATGAATCAACATCAACCTTGCGTTTTACTTCCTGACTAAAAACCTGAGTATTGGTATTTGCAACCAGTCCATTTTCTTTTGCCTGAGTCAGTCTGCTGGAAGCTGTTGAATCAGACTTTATTGACTGCCCGAAAACCGAAGCCAAGCCCTGAAGCGCATTTATTTCACTTATATTTCTGTCTGCTCCATTTCCAACATATGTAATATATGAAGGATTCGGATAAACCGCAGAAGGCTGAGTTACCCATTCCGGCATAGCCTTCTTTTTTGAGGAAGATTTTTTTGAAGCAGCCATTACCATGCCGCCTGCCTGAATTACAAGCAGACAGCAAAGAGCTTTAATAAATCCTTTTTTTATTTTTCGCATTGTGATACCGCCACGCTTACTTTTCCAGCTTTTACAAGAACATTTTCAATAGTCTTAGATTCTATAACCGTATTATCATGACAGTAATCAATTTGTACAGTATAGGAACCTGGCGCTAAAGAAAAGCCTGCTGCACTTGCCTTATGAGGAAAAAGTTCTCCCTGTCTGATATCAGCTTTTTCAGCTTTTATAACAGCTTTTGCCGCAATATCAACTGCAACATTAAAACTGATTCTGGCTGCCGCAAGGGCAATAGGATTACCATCAGCATGCTTCAAACTTTCACTAGCCGCAATTACACTACCAACAGAAACAGAATTCTTTACGATATTTCGGAATACCGAACGGCTGAAAGCTCCCGGAGCCTTCTGATTAACGTCAATTTTGACAGCCTCATCAAAATCTTCAATAAGAAGGGCACTTGCCCAGCTTCCGTCAGAAAGAGTTACGCGAACATTATTAATCAAATGCTCAGGAGGATTAAAAACAGGATAAGCAACCTTACCATAAATAGAGAAGAGGTTTCCATTAATCGGAATATGAATTCCAATAGGCTCAACTCCTTCGCCAGCATCGCTTCGTTTTCCGATTATGCCGGAAAGAGCAACAACTTCAAGGCGGCCTTTTCCTTCAGGAACGTTAATCACATCTTTTACGTTATTAACTCTGTAAGTTGAAGCAAATTCGTAAGCGTGATCAAAATCATTATTTACAGCATAAGCAAGAGTTCCAAGATAATTAAAGAAAGGTGAATTTTCATAACTTGTTTTACCGGTGATTTTTGGTTTTTCTCCAAAATTGAAGTTTGCCCCAGCTTCTGCAAGAGATGATTTTGCATCTGCAAATTCATCACTATCAAGTTTTTTTGCAGATGCTTCGGCAAGTTCTTTATTCTTTTGACGCAAAGCCTGAATTTCATCCATAAATGTTCCGACGTAATCTTTCATAATACCGTAGGCAACATCATTCTGATTTGTATTCAGGGCTGACGAAAGGCGCATAGACCAGACTAAATAGCGTTCGTATTCTGCACCTGAATAGGTAACAGAATTTTCGCTTACAAGAGAAGCCTTCATTATATCACCGACAGTCATATTTGCGCTCAGCTGCTGCATCTGATAGTAGGTATCAAGAAAAGCTTTTCCGGCCCCAGTATAATCCTTTGATAAATAGATAAGCATATCTATATCAAGTTCATTTCGAACTGTATTTTTCAGTTCCTTTTTTGCATTTTTTTCATTCAGCATGGAAATACAGGTTTCATAATCACCCGATTCAAAGGCTGAATTATAGGCTTCCTGATCAAATTTCTTTTTTTTGTTTTTGGATACAGGCTTTTTCTTCTCCTGAGTTTCAGTTTTCTCTGTTTTTTTCAGCGGCTTCGTTATCAACAGCAGAAGTTGTGGCACAGGCTGCAAAGAGACTTACAAGCAGAAAAGAAGCTGCAAGACCTCTGATTAGTTTTTTCATAAATACTCCTAAAAAAAACAGCTGCCCCGGAAAAAGAATTTTTCACAGGACAGCCATCAATAATAAAGAAAAACTATCTGCTCTTAACAGAAGCAGTTTTCTTTAAGAAATCCTTTGTTTCTTCTGAAGGTTCAAACATTGCCACAGTTCTATGTGTCTGCAAATCTGTAAGTTCGATATTTACAATGTAAGTTCGCTCCTGCTTTTTGCCGTTATTCTGAACCATAAGTTTTACAGAACCTGTAATCATATAGTCCGCAGCATCTTCAATATCAAGAGTTTTTGCAAGCTCTTCAGCAGAATGATCCTGCTGCATGATTACTTCATCGCGCATCTGCTCACGAACATCTGAGTTAGCCATAAACTCAAGAACGCCGCTGTTCAAAACCGCAGTTTTCAAACTGTTTGCAATAATCTGAGTATCAAAGAACTCACCTGTTTCATCTTTAATCTTTCCGATTGTAACTACAGGAGGACGTCCGTTTTTATCCTCAAATTTTGCAACTCTAGGATTTTTAATAATCTGATCCACGATATCCTTACTGATTTCACGGCTATCAGTTTCGCTCAAATAAGGAGTAAGATCTCCGGCTCCACCACGTTTTACAGCTTTTGAAAATGCAGAACTGCAGATTGTAAGAGCAGCAAGTAAACAAATAATAATTTTTTTCATATATCCCCCTGATTATTCTTCTACATATTCAACACTTTCGTCAGCAGCCTTATCAAGCAAAGGCGCACGAAGATTTTCGCTCAAAGCTTTCTTCAAAATGGCAGTTTCAGAAGCATTGTCTTCAATACCATTCAAAGCAGCATCAAGCTGAGCATCGTAAATGTCACGGCTCATTGTAAATACAACATAGTATTCATAGTAATATTCATAAGCGCTGTCAGGTGATTTTTTAGTAATTTTTACACCCTGTTTTGGCTTTCTGAACTGAATCCAATACTGAGATTCTTTAAGAAGTCCGTTGATTTCAATAGCAGAAAGAGCCTTGATTGTCTGATCAATTGCCATCTGCTTTTTATTTTCTTCCCCAGAAGAACCCTGGAATACAGCATTTGCAGACTGTCCTACTGCAAGAGAGAAGGAGTTTGCAACCTGACGCTGTACATCAACCTGATCAGTCCATGTCTTCAAAAATTCGAGATCAGTTCCCTGATTAGAGAAAACAAAAATCTGATGCTCTTTTAAATCAATTTTAAGAGATTTAGCAATAGTTTTATTGTCACCTTCCAAAACAGCCTGTACCCAGTTTGGAATATCTGTACCCAAAGCCATTCCAGGACGGTTTACTATCTCAATCTTCACCTTTGCCTGCTTTGCCTTAGCTGCAAAAACATTTGATGTCAGACAAAGCGCAAGAAGCGCAGAGACAGCAATTAGTTTTCTTTTCATAAAATCCTCCAATGATGCATAAAACATCAATCAATAAATAAATGTTATTTAAATGATTATAATTTCACTTCAGCATAAAAGCAAATTATTTATCATCGCAGAACTCAAGCCTATTTTTCATCTTCGCGGTCTTTCAGAACTGCAAGGAAGGCGCTCTGAGGAAGTTCAACGTCACCAATCATCTTCATCTTCTTTTTACCTTCCTTCTGTTTTTCAAGAAGCTTGCGTTTACGGGTAATATCACCACCGTAACACTTTGCAAGAACATCCTTACGAACAGGATTTACTGTCTCGCGGGCAATAATCTGACTTCCAATTGCACCCTGAATTGCAACCTTAAACTGCTGGCGGCTGATTTCGTCCTTTAAACGCTCACAGAATTTGCGGGCACGGTCAACGGCATTCTGCTTAAAGGTAAGCTGAGAAAGGGCATCGACCATTTTTCCGTTCAAAAGAATATCAACCTTTACAAGTTCTGTAGGACGGTAACCGATAACTTCGTAATCAAAAGAAGCATAACCACGGCTATAACTCTTAAGCTTGTCGTAAAAATCAAAAAGAACTTCGGCAAGCGGCATTTCGTAAGTAAGTTCAACGCGTTTTTCATCAAGATACTGCATGTTGGTCTGCATTCCGCGTTTTTCTGTACAAAGAGACATGATTGAACCAATATATTCTGCAGGAGTAATTACGCTTGCCTTAATGTAAGGCTCTTCTGCAGAGCGGATTCGTCCCTGAGGGTATTCAGACGGATTATCAATGTAAGTCTCTTCACCAGTCGTCAATTCCAGCTTGTAACGAACAGAAGGCGCTGTAAAAATTACAGCCTGGTCAAAGTCGCGCTCCAGACGTTCCTGAATAATTTCCAGATGTAAAAGTCCCAAAAAACCACAGCGGAAACCGTTACCAAGGGCAAGGGAATTATCCTTTTCGTAAATAAGGCTGGCATCGTTAAGCTTAAGTTTTTCCATGCTGACTTTAAGCTCTTCGTAGTCGTTTGAATCCATAGGATAGATAGAAGAATAAACAACAGGTTTAACTTCCTTAAATCCAGGAAGAGGTTCTTCAAGGCCGTCTACCGCACTGGTAATAGTATCACCAACGCGAACGTCGCTTACAGTTTTAATTCCCGCAATAATGTAACCGACATCGCCGGCTTCTAGCTTTCCGGTTTCTTCGTAATTAATCTTAAATACACCGCACTGCTCTACCTTATATTCAGCGCCGGAACTCATCATTTTGATAACGTCGCCGGTTTTTACAGTACCTTCCTTCATTCGCACGTGCACAATTACACCGCGGTAGGCATCGTAGTGGCAGTCAAAAATAAGGGCAGCAAGTTTTCCGCTTGGGTCGCCGGTAGGAGCGGGGAACTTTGTTACAATAGCTTCCAGAAGTTCATCAATTCCTTCTCCTGTTTTGGCAGAAACAAGCTGAGTCTCCTCTGAATCAAGGCCAAGTTCTTTATCAATCTGGTGCTTGCAGGAAGGAATATCTGCCGAAGCAAGGTCAATTTTATTGATTACCGGAACAATTCTTAAATCCTGTTCCAGCGCCATATACATATTAGAAACCGTCTGGCTTTCAACCCCCTGAGTAGCATCTATCAAAAGCAGGGCACCTTCGCAGGAAGCAATAGCGCGACTTACTTCGTAAGAAAAGTCTACGTGGCCCGGAGTATCTACAAAGTTCAGTTCGTAGTCGTTTCCGTCTTTTGCGTGATAAGGAATTGTTACTGCCTGACTCTTGATTGTAATTCCGCGTTCGCGTTCAATATCCATGTTATCAAGAATCTGGTTCATCATCTTTCTGTCATCGATGATTTTAGCCTTCTGAATAAGGCGGTCAGAAAGAGTAGACTTTCCGTGGTCAATATGTGCAACAATACAGAAGTTGCGCTTATATTTCATATCCATAATTTAATTCTCCTAGAGCACCGGCAGACGGCACATTAAAAATAATAAGGATTATCATAAGGGGCAGTCAGCACCATTCCCACATCAATCAATCCCTTCTTTTTTCTCTGAATCATAATTTGAGTCATAATAAATTTATTTTCATTATCAAATTTAACACCGTAAAGTCCCAGCTGATCATTTTCAGAAAAACTCATTTCATCAGCAACAGTTCCGCGGATAACCTTAGTGATTTTGTAAATCTTCTTGCTTTCTGAAGAAGCGCGGGTAACCTGCATACCATAAATCGGAATAAAAGAATTGTCCACAAAATCACTCTTATAAATCAAAGTAAGAGGTGATTCAGGGCGTTCTTCAAAAAGGAGCAGACAGGATTTTTCTTCACTATCGCCCTCTGCCCCCTGAGTTTTATATTTACAGGAAACCATAGTTCCTGGCTGGGCAGAAATCTCATAAAGCTGGAAATCTTCTATAGTTTTGATTGGATTTCCGTCAATTTCTGTAATTACATCTCCCATTTTAAGACCGCTGAGTGCCGCAGAACCACCCGGCATTACATACTGAACCTCAAGACCTGTCTTTTTATTTCCAACCCGCATTGTATGTCCATAAGCACAAATCCAGGGATGCATAACCTGCAGTGATTCAGGTTCGTCTTCAAGCTGCTTTTCATCCTTTGGAACTTCCGGACGATACATATAAGGAAGAAGAAGTTTTAAATATTCAACAGGAATTGCAAAGTTCAGTCCCTGATACTGAAGCATTCCGGCAAAAACAATAGCCTGAACCTTCATATTCTGGTCAATTAAAGGACCACCGCTGTTTCCAGAGTTTACAGCCGCATCAATCTGAAATACATTTCCAAGAGTTTCAAGCTTTCGGTCTGTAGAAGAAATAATTCCTGAAGTCAAAGTTCCTTCAAGTCCGATTGGAGTACCAATTGCGCTTACCTTATCACCAATGCTCAAATCACTGCTGGAACCAAGACTAAGAACAAAATCCGGCTCAATTTCAACCTTAAGCAATGCCAGATCCAGAACTGAATCATAACCGATAACCTTGGCAGGAATCTTTGTATCAGGATCTGAAAGCAACTTAACGTAAAGACGCGAATAGCCCTCATATTTTGAATCCACCATGGACTCAATTACATGATGATTTGTTACAAGATATCCCCGCTCGTCAATAAAAAAGCCCGAACCAATGATGATATCAGGATAACCGGCACCATTGCGAACCTTAATTCCCCGGTCAACCCAGATTGTAACAGTTGCATGCATACAGTCAGAAACTGTCTTAGGCGCCTTAGAATTTTTTCCGCTAAGCCCCGGAACAGAAGAAAGATAGATTTCCTTATACTTTACTTCCTCTTCCCTTGTAAAAGTATGCTTTGCCGACTTCAGACTTGTATAATATTTAGAAGCAAGAAGTGTATTTTTGTCGTACAAGGCTACCTTAAATTTCTTATAAACCTCGTCCAGGCATTCAGCCTTTACATCTTCGCGTCCCAAAAGTTCAGCCCGCCAGAGAGCCCTAACAGGTTCCTCTTCCATAAAATCACGGATTCGCTTAATTTCCGCTTCTACAACATCATAGTTAGAATAATCAATAGGACCTTCAATATTATCCGGCTGCTGAAGGCTTCTGCAGGAAGTCAGAAGTGAAGCAGAAAAAGCCCCGCAAAAAAGCAGAGCCGTAAAAGCCTTAAAAAAACATTTTCTTTCTATATTAATTTTCATTTTTCTTCACCAAATCCTCTTCAGGTACAATTCTGAAAAAGAGCTTACTTCCAACTCTAATAACAGAAACTCTTGTCTCGTCCATCTGCAAAAGGAAGGTTTTACCCTGTGTAATTTCCGTACCGAATTCCTGTCCAAGCTTATCAAGGATTTTTGATTCAAGTTCTTCTTCACCCTGATTTTCAATCCAGTATACTTCACCAAATTTTCCGGCATAAATAATCAGTTCATGATTCTGATTTTCTGTCAGCTTTACAGGAATATCATCCAGACAGATCATGGAAATAGTTTCCCTGCCCTTCTTATCATAATAAACTGTAAGGTCTTTTACCGCTTCTCCCTCTTCTGGAGCATATTTTACAAATTTGCAGTCAGTTACGCCGTCATCATTTGAATCCCAGACAGTAGTAATATCCCCGTTTTCATCAT